>JAAWTG010000001.1 GCA_022801925.1 Clostridia bacterium
AGCAGAAAATTTTCTGCTCCGTTTTTGTGCGGCATATTTGGCGATAATAATGAAGATTTTTTGAAAAAGCAAAAAAATGGTTGACTTTTGGGAGGCTGTTGTATATAATAGGAGTATTATTGAGTTTTGTTGCAAAGCGGGTTTGTGCAAAAGGATTTCTTTTTGCAGGCGAAAGACGATTCGGCATCCTGCATGGCAGCAATGATTCAGAAAGGAGTATAAACGTATTCAAAAGCGCCAGAACTCATGCAGACGCGTGAGTTGACGAGGATGGGGAGTATCGAATCTTCGGCGGGTGCCCCACGGTATCGCACTACCGTTAACGATTGATAAAAGCACAAAGTGATTTGTGTCACAACATCAATCTGGTGTTAAAACCGAATCGTTACGTAAATCAGGCTGCGGCGTACAGAGGTGATGAAACTTCTGAAATGGGACGGCTTTTTTGTCATACCCAAATTTGCAGGACAGCCTTATCTTATTGCGTTCTTTTTTTGGAAAAAGAGCGGAAAACGTAATCGGAAAGGAAGAATAAAACATGTGCGGAATTGTAGGATATATTGGACAGAGAGAAGCAAAAGAATTATTATTGGACGGGCTGAAAAAGCTGGAATATCGCGGATATGACTCGGCGGGAATCGCTGTGCTGCAGTGCGGCGCATTGCATGTGAAACGCGCGGTTGGACGGCTGGAGAATCTTTGCACGGCAACCGGTAATGGGGAACTAAATGGAACTGCGGGAATCGGGCATACGCGCTGGGCAACGCACGGCGCGCCGTCAGTAGAAAATTCCCATCCGCATTGCAACGAAGCGGGAACCATTGCGGTTGTGCATAACGGTATTATCGAAAATCATGAGGAACTCAAAACATTTTTGATGGAAAAAGGGTATCGGTTCCGGTCTGAAACGGATACGGAAGTGATACCGCATTTGATAGATTTTTATTATCAGGGAGAGTTGCTGGAGGCGGTGCAAAAAGCAGCGCAGCAGCTGAAAGGAAGTTTTGCGGTTTGCGTCATGCATGTGCAGCATCCGGAACAAATTGTTGCGGCGCGCAAAGACAGTCCGCTGATTGTGGGACTGGGGCAAGATGAAAATTTTGTCGCGTCTGATATTCCGGCGGTACTGAAAGAAACGCGGGACGTCTATTTGCTGGAGGACGGTGAGTTTGCGGTTGTGACGGCAAATGACGTTACATTATATGACATGGAAAAGAAACCGATACAGCGAAGTATTTACCATGTCACATTTGATGAAAATGCGGCGGAAAAAGATGGTTACGACCATTTCATGTTAAAAGAAATTTTTGAACAGCCACAGGCAATTCGTGAAACATTGCGCGGGTGCGTTGCGCCGGGACAGCCGGTGGTGTTTGACGGCGTGGATTATCAGGATATTGCGCACATTCGGGAGATTTTTATTGTTGCCTGCGGTACGGCATACCATGCAGGACTGGTAGGGAAAAACGTCATTGAACGGCTGACAAATATTCCAGTGGATGTGGACATTGCATCGGAATTTCGTTACCGCCATCCGATTATTGACAAAGATACTTTGCTGGTGGTGATTAGCCAGTCGGGCGAAACGGCGGATACTCTGGCTGCGCTTCGTCTGGCGCAGCGGCGCGGCTGCCGTGTGTTGGCAGTGACAAACGTGGTGGGAAGCACGATTGCGCGGGAAGCAGACCATGTGTTTTACACCCATGCCGGACCGGAAATTGCTGTAGCGTCTACCAAAGCATACACGACGCAGCTCATTGCGCTCTATGGATTAGCGTTATTCTTGGCAGAGCATAAAGGGACGCTTTCAGAAGAGGAATGTGAAATGGTGAAACAGGAAATGCTGCAACTGCCGGAGTTGACGGCGCAAGTGCTGGAATCGGCAGAATCACTGCATACGCTGGCGGACAAATTTTTGCAGGAAAATGATATTTTTTATCTTGGACGGGGACTGGATTATGCGGTTGCTATGGAAGGTTCACTGAAATTAAAAGAAATATCGTATATTCATTCGGAGTCTTATGCCGGTGGAGAATTGAAACATGGTCCCATTGCTTTAATAGAAGAAGGCACAGTCGTGATTGCAGTCAGTACAAATGAACGGCTGCGCGGTAAAATGGAAAGCAACGTTAAAGAAGTGGTGACCAGAGGGGCATATGTACTAGGAATTTTAACAGAAGGATTTCCGGCAAGTGTTTTTGACGATGTGTTTTATCTGCCGGAAGTGAATCCGTTGTTTGCGCCGGTGCTGGCAATTCTTCCATTACAATTGCTCAGCTATTATATTGCAGTGGGAAAAGAATGTGATGTTGATAAACCGCGAAATCTGGCAAAATCGGTTACGGTAGAATAAAAAGGGAATGCCTACTATTGAATTTGTAGGCTGAAACATAAAGGAAGAACATGGGATTCAGGCTGTTCAGGTTGGAATCCCATGTTCTTTGTTTGATATGGCTGAAAATTTGTAGATAGGAAATATATTGGAATGCTTGCAGAACGAGGTTTCATTTTATTTTGAAATTTATCAAAATGTGCATGAAAAAATGGACAGGAAACGTGAAAAAATTGTTGGAGAAATGAGACAGAAATGTCATTGACGGCAACATATAAATATGTTATAATATAAAAAGTGTATATTATAATATGGAAAAGTCATTTGGACAGGGTAGGAGAGCGGATATGAACAGAAAAGTAAATGCTGGGTCCTCCCCGAAACACCGGCGAAAGAAAAGGACAAGTGTTACGATTTTAAAGTTCCTTTTCATCATGATGTTACTCGCTGGTGTATTATTATGTCTACCAGTGTTTCGATTATCCAAGGTGGATATTAGTGGACTGAAAAACATTCCGCGGGAAACGGTTATGAATGCAGTGCAGGACGAAATGGGAAATCACATTCTGCGTGTGGACAAGCAGACATTGGAGGAACGGATTCGTAAAATTGCTTATGTTGCGGACGCTGCTGTGCAGACAAAGTTTCCCAACCGCCTGGAAATTGTCATTAAAGAAACCACAATGGTGGGATATATTAAATTCACGGACGGCTTTATTGGAATCGATGGGACAGGAAAGGTTATTACGACGGCACAGGAAAAAAATGAAGCCATACCGGTGGTGGAAGGCGTAAGAGTAAAGACGTTTGTGATTGGAGAAATCATTGCGGTGGCGGAGGAAGAACGATTAAAAACGGTACTCACTTGTTTAAATGCAATACAAACGAACGGACTTACGAGTACCATTGCGAAGGTAGATACCACGAATTTGCAGGAAATTATGCTGCAAACATCAGGACAAGTGATTGCAAAATGTGGTTCTAAAGACCAGTTGGAATATAAAATTGCCATGTTTTCCAGCGTATTGCCGCAAATAAACCTACAGGTGCCCGGAACGGTAGATTTGAGAATTGCAGGACAGGCGATTTATGATATTTCATAAACAGACGGGAAAAAAGTTAGCCTGTTGCCGTATAGAAAGCCGAGCCTGAAACAAAATGCAACAAGAGATATGTAGCATTGAGAATGCATTGTACTTATAAAATGAGATAATAATAAAATGAGATAGATTGGGAAAGGATTATGCCGAATATGAAAAAAACGGATATCGGCAGACAAGTTGCTTTGACGGCGGTTTGTCTCTTATTGGGATTTGTGGTTTCGTTGCAGCTTAAAAGCGTGACTATCAACTACGCGAGCAGCAATACGGAAGTGAAACGCGCAGAAGAACTGCAGAAGGATTTATTAAAAGAAAAAACGAAAAATGAAGAGTTATATAGTCAGCTCATGCAGATGAAAAACGAAGTGGAGCAGTATAGAAAAATATCGGAAGAAAACGGAAATGTTTCGCAGGTTTTGATGGAACAGGTGAATATGGCGGAGACCTTAGCGGGACTTTCGGCAGTGGAAGGAACCGGCGTGGTTGTGACTTTAAAAGATGCCACAGGAGAACAGAACGCACTCCAGGATGCACAAAATTCCATCATTCATGAAGGCGATTTGCGAACCATTATCAATGAACTGTTAGCTTCCGGTGCAGAGGTGGTATCGCTGAACGATGAGAGACTGGTCTCTACCAGTTCCATCCGATGTGTGGGGCCAACGGTGATGGTAAACAATACAAGAATTGCCCCGCCGTTTGTTATCAAAGCGATTGGTGATTCCAAAACATTAGAAGCAGGACTTTTGATTAAAGACGGTATTGTAGAAGTGCTGAAAAGCTACGGCATATCCGTGGATATTCAAATAAGCGATAAAGTGGCGATTCCGGCGTATAAAGGCGCTGTCACCTTTAAATATGCACAAAAAGTAAAGCAGACAGGAAATGGAGGAAATTAGACGATGTATCCAATCATTGGACTGATTATTGGCATTATTGCAGGATATACTGTGAATTTCCACATTCCGCCGGAATATTCCAAATATGTTGCAGTTGCGATTTTGGCAGCGCTGGATTCGGTGTTTGGCGCGGTTACGGCATCTGCACAAAAGAATTTTAGTTTAAAAGTATTCATAACAGGATTTTTTGGAAATTCATTGTTGGCAGCGGGACTCACATTCTTAGGAAAACGCTTGGATGTGGATTTGGGACTGGCGGCAATACTGGTTTTCGGCACAAGAATGTTTAACAATTTTGCGATTATGCGCAGACTTTTGCTGAATAAATTTAAAAAGGTGGAAAAAATTTAAAATTTTGTATTGTATTATCCTTGAAAGTATTGTATAATGATAAAATAGAGTATAGGGAGGGCGAGTCTATGATCGATGTTGATGTGGTTTCAAATAATATTGTAAAAATGAAGGTCGTCGGTGTCGGCGGAGGCGGAAATAACGCAGTAAACCGAATGATTGAAGTAGGGCTGGAAGATATTGAATTTATTGCAGTGAACACAGACCACCAGGTGTTGATGAGTTCCAAGGCAAATAAAAAATTGCAGCTTGGTGAAAAAATCACAGGTGGAATGGGTGCCGGTGCAAAACCGGAGATTGGAAAAAAGGCTGCGGAAGAAAGTCGGGAAGAAATCGCGGCAGCACTGCAGGGCGCTAATATGGTGTTCATCACTGCCGGTATGGGCGGTGGAACAGGAACAGGTGCGGCGCCTGTTGTGGCGCAAATTGCCAAAGAAATGGGAATGTTGACCGTTGCGGTTGTAACAAAACCGTTTTCTGTGGAAGGTCGTGCACGTTATAAAGCAGCGGAAGAAGGCATTGACGTTTTAAAAGAATATGTGGATTCTATTGTGATTATTCCCAATGACCGTTTGTTGATGATTGCAGATAAAAAGACGACTGTGACAGAAGCGTTTAAAATGGCGGATGATGTACTGCGTCAGGTGGTACAGGGAATTTCAGACGTCATTAAAAATACAGCATGTATCAATCTGGACTTTGCAGACATTAAGACAATTATGCAGGATCAGGGTCTGACGCATATGGGGATTGGTCATGGAAAAGGCGAAGAAAAAGTGGAGGAAGCAGTTCGTCAGGCAGTGGACAACCCCTTGCTGGAAACATCTATCAATGGGGCAAAATATGTACTGCTTTATATTGTGGGCGGCAACGACTTCGGTATGTTTGACGCCAATGCGGTGGCAGAAATTGTACAGAAAGACATTGATGAAGATTCCACGTTTATTTATGGACTGGGTATTGATGAATCTTTGGATGATGAACTGATTGTCACGATTATTGCTACAGGATTTGACCATGAAGTGTCTACGCCGTTTGGCATGGGCAGACAGCAGGTAGTAAAAAAGGAAACAGTTCAGGCGCCGCCACAGCAGCAGCCGGCAAAACAAACGACTGTACCGCGGGACAATAAAGCAACAGATTATAGAAACTTTATTCAGCAGTTCAGCAACAAAGGTCGTGATTATACACCGACAAATACTTCAGCGGCTGGACAAGCAGATGAAATCGGAGAAGATGAAGAAGGGTTTGAAATTCCACCGTGGATGTCGTCTGACCGGTAATTACATAGAAAAATATAATTAGCACTGCTATGATTGCTTTTGAACAATATAGCAGTGCTTTTCATGTATATAAAGTTTAGTTACGAAATGAAAGAAGTGAGTGCGATGGAGGGCGTTGCAAGGTATCAAGTCCGATTACTTCCTCATAATGCGGCTTGGGAAGAAGAATTTCAGCAAGTAAAAAACTGGCTGGAGCGTTGTTGGCAACAGAATGTGATAGATATTCAACACGTTGGCAGTACCGCAATTAAAACAATCTGCGCTAAACCAATTCTTGATATTGCTGTGCAGCTGCATTCTATCCAGCTTATGGATATACCGGCGCTTGTG
This sequence comes from Clostridia bacterium, assembly GCA_022801925.1. Classification (GTDB taxonomy): domain Bacteria; phylum Bacillota; class Clostridia; order RUG12999; family RUG12999; genus JAAWTG01. The sequence continues at coordinate 6,296 of JAAWTG010000001.1, forward strand.
CAGCAAGGGTACGAATACCGCGGAGAACAAGGGGAGAATGAATCGCATCATCTCTTTGTGCTGCGCAGCGAGCAAGGGCTGTCTTTACAGCATATCCATTGCTATGATAGGAACGAAAAAGGGTTTTATCAATTGGTAGGGTTTCGGGATTACTTAAATCAGCATTTGAAGGAAGCTAAACAGTATGAAACGTTGAAACAAAAACTAGCGGAAAACTATGCAGAGAATCGAGTGGCTTACACCAAGAGTAAAGAGGAATTTATTCAGTCTATCTATAAAAAGTTAGCTGAGATAAACCATTTTTGCGAATAAATATCAATAAACAAAACGCCGGAATTATATATTAGCATCGTGCTGATACATCATTCCGGCGTTATTTTATATTCTGATTGGATTATTACGTTATGCGCTGAGTGTCTTAGTGGTGTTGGGCTGTTGATTCGCCACACGCCGCCTGATAATGAAATAGGCGACGATAGAAGCGACCGATGAGATGAGCCAACTGATGGGATAGACCCACATCAGCGTAGCAAACGACGGCGCCAGCGGGAACACGAGATAGACCCACAACAGCCGGAAAGCGCAAGAACCGGCAAACGAAATCAATGCAGGCGTCAGGGAATATCCCAGACCGCGCATACTACCGGAGAGCACATCCATAAAGACGCTGATAAATTGCATGACGAGACAATATTTCATGCGGACAAGTCCTATCTCAATCACAGCGGTTTCCGTTGTGTAAAAATGCAATGCGCCTTTGCCTGCAAAGAAAAATATAAGACTTAAAGAGGTGGAAAAAACAAATCCCATCAGCAAGCAAAGCTGTGTGACACGTCTGCATCTGGCATATTCACCGGCGCCATAATTTTGTCCTGTGAATGTGACACATGCCTGAGTGAAGGCATTCAGTAAAAAGTAAACAAAATATTCAAAATTCAATGCTGCCGCAGAACCTGCAACAGTATCGGAACCGAGCGAGTTCAGCGCGGATTGCACACAAATATTGGACAGCGAAAATACAACGCCTTGCAGTCCGGCAGGAAGCCCGATTTTTGCAATGCTTTTTAGGATATCAACATCCATTCTGAGACGGCGTAAATTGACCCGAAGTGCTCCTTTTTCGTGTGTCAAAAACCAAAGAATCAGGCTGGCACTAATGATGTTTGAGATGACGGTGGCAATTCCAACGCCTGCGACACTTAGTTTGCAAACAATCACAAAAAATAAATTTAAAAGCACATTGATAATGCCGGATATCAGCAAACAAATAAATGGTGTTTTCGTATCGCCGCGGCTTCTGAGAATTGCCGAACCGAAATTATAGAGCATCATAAAAGGCATACCGAGAAAATAAATTCTCAGATAAACGGTTGCAAGGTCAATGATGTCGTGCGGTGTCTGGATGAGCTGCAAAATAGGACGCGTGATAATAAGTCCCAGAATCATAATGAGCAGCCCGCTGAGCAGCGCCACGAGTACGGTTGTATGTACAGCTTTGCGTACCTGTGAGGTGTTGCCTTCACCGAGGAACCTTGCAATCATCACATTTGCGCCAACGGATAGTCCGACAAATATGTTGACTAATAAATTAATAACAGCGCCGTTGCTGCCGACTGCCGCTAACGCCTGACTGCCGGCAAACCGTCCCACCACTGCAACGTCCGCGGAATTGAATAATTGCTGGAGTATACTGCTTGCAGCAAGCGGCAACGCAAATAGTAATATTTTATTCCATAGCGAACCGTGAAGTAAATCCAGTTCTTGCTTTTCTTTTTTTGTTTGCATATATGAATTTCCTCCCAATATATATGTAAAAAAGGCGGCGTATCACGTACGCCGATTTGAGTTTTGGTATTTGAGTCAGATTGTCATTGCGGCGCAGGGAGGAGTTAGAAAAGTTATCTCAAGATAACTTTTCTAACTCCTCCAGCCATGCGCTTGCGCTGGCGTCACTGGGCATACGCCAGTCGCCGCGCGGGGAGAGCGCCACAGACCCGACTTTCGGTCCGTCGGGTAGACAGGAACGTTTGAATTGCTGTGAGAAAAAGCGACGGTAAAACAATTTGAGCCACGATAAAACGGTTTCATGGTCAAACTGCCCTGCGAACGCATAGTCTGCCAGCCGCAATACTTTTGCGGGCGGAAATCCGAAACGAATCGCATAGTATAAGAAAAAGTCGTGCAAATCGTAAGAACCAACGATTTCTTCCGTTTTTTGTGCAATATCATCACCGGAGGGCGGAAGTAATTCCGGACTGATGGGCGTTGCTAAAATATCTAACAATACTTCCTTCAGTTTTGTATCTTTCGCTTGCGCTGCTTCATATTCGACAATGTGACGCACCAATGTTTTGGGAATAGATACGTTGACACCGTACATGGACATATGGTCGCCGTTATAAGTCGCCCAGCCCAGTGCGAGTTCCGATAAATCACCGGTGCCAATCACAATACCGTCGGTTTGGTTGGCAATATCCATTAGAATTTGCGTGCGTTCTCGCGCCTGTGCATTTTCAAATACAACGGAATAATCGTCTGCGGCATGACCGATATCAGAAAAATGCTGCTCTACGGCGGCGGCAATGTCAATGGTGCGCAGCGTGACGCCCAATCTTTCACAAAGCAGTTCCGCATTGGTTTTGGTGCGCGCTGTCGTGCCGAAACAGGGCATGGTGACTGCCACAATATCCTTGCGCGGGCAGGAGAGCTGATCCATTGCCCGAACCGTTACCAGCAGCGCCAGACAGGAATCCAGACCGCCGGAAATACCGACAACAGCCGTTTTGCTGTAGGAACGCTGCAGCCGCGTTTTGAGTCCCTGTGATTGCATAGCCAGAATCTCTTCGCAGCGGTTTGATAGATCTGCTGCACCGGCAGGCACAAAGGGACGCGGTGAAACCATGCGGGTCAGCGCCGTTTCTGTTTTCGGCATGGAGAAAGAAATTGTTTGATAGCCGATGGGTGGCGCGGCATTGGTATAGGTGCTCATGCGCTGCCGTTCATGGCGCAGACGAAACAAATCAATTTCCGTACATATCAATTGATTTTGAAACAGAGGGCTTTCTGCGAGCAAAGTACCATTTTCGCAAATAATATTGTGACCTGCAAATACCATATCGGTTGTAGATTCTCCGTCTCCGGCGTCCGCATAAATATAGCCGCAGAGTAGGCGTGCAGATTGGTTTTGCACCAAGGCGCGTCGATAATCGCTTTTCCCGATGGTCTCATCGCTGGCGGAACAATTTACAATCAGATAAGCACCGGCCGGTGCAAGGTCGTTAGAAACCGGATTCGCAACCCAGACGTCTTCGCAGATTTCAATGCCAACCGTAAATTCCGGCAGTTCTTTACAGGAAAACAGCAGTTTTGCGCCAAAGGGGCAGGTGAGCGCACCGATGGTAACGGTGGTGTTATCGGCGGGCGCGGGCGTGAAATACCGTTTTTCATAGAATTCGCCATAATTGGGAATATGCGTTTTTGGTACAATGCCCAGAAGACTGCCGTCATGAATCACGGCGGCGCAGTTGTATAGTCGGTATCCTACGCGCAGCGGCAGTCCGACAACAATGACGGCTTGTATGCCGTGGCTATAGGAGACAAGCTCCAAAAGCGCTTGCTGCGCTTCGTCAGCCAGCAGAGATTGCAGAAATAGGTCGCCGCAGGTGTAGCCGGTGATACACAGTTCGGGAAACACCAAAAGATGTGCGCCTTGTTGCTGCGCTAAATCTATTTGTTTTTTGATTTCGCCTAAGTTTGTCCGACAGCCGGCAACGGTGATTTGTGGTGTTGCTGCCGCCACTTTGATAAAACCATGTTGCATATAGGTCGCCCCTTTTATTGAAATATTTGCTATCTACTATTTTATATCTTGTGCAATTGTTTGTCAAATTATTTTCTGTATATAAAAAAGAATTCAGAAGACAGAACAGCGAAACAATGGTTTCATGCCGGAAAAATTGTGGAAGCTGCCCATTGTATTCGGTTTGTTTTTGTAGTATAGTAGGCATATCAAGTGATGAAAGAAGTGTGCGGGACATGAAATTGGCAGTGATGGCGGATTTACATGTGGATTTGGTACCGGGAGCGCAGCGGCGGTTGACGGACTTTTTCGCAGCAGCGCGGCGGGAACATGCGGATATGATTGTAAATTTGGGGGATTTTGCCGCGCCAGGGCCGGAAAATCAGTGGGTTGCTGATATGTGGAGAAGCTGTCCTGTGCCGCACTGTATGGTATTGGGCAATCATGATATGGACGAAAGCGACAAAAGCGGAGTGATGCAATTCTACGGATTGAAACGGAGCTATGATACCTTTGTTTTTGAAGGCGTACAGTTTATACTATTGGATACGAACCATTTTGAGAGAAACGGTATATGCTATGATTATGCATACCGGAATTATTTTGACAAACAACGTGAATTTTTGGGCGCAGAGCAGAGGCGGTGGCTGCTCGGCGTATTGGAGCAGACAGAACTGCCGTGCGTGTTGTTTAGCCATGAGGGCATGGAAAACACAGGAGACAAAGAAGAGGTGCTGGCAATTTTAAAGCAATACCGAAATAAAATTGCAGTATGTATCAACGGACATAATCATGTGGATGGATTGACAGAACAAGAAGGGATTCATTTTTTGGATGTGATTAGTATGTCACAGCATTGGATTGGGGAAACAACACACTTATTAACAGCAGAAGAATGTACGGATTATTGCTCAGAGGAAGTGTTTCGGAAACATAGGTGGCTGCCGTATGTAGTACCATTGGCAGATACGATGTATGAAATGATAGAAATTGATTTGGAACAAAAAAGAATAGCGGTTTCAGGTCCCCAAAGCAGTTTTATTGGGAAGAGTCCGGTGGAACGAGGACATAGCGGATTGCTTAATGGAATTGCAATGACGGCAGAAGTGAAAGAGAAAACATTTTATTGGGGATAAGAGGAACGCAAACAAAGAGGGCGGTGCGAAATAACACCGCCCTCTTTGTTTGCGTGGCATGGTTTTAATGGGAAAACATCATTTTATCACTATAGGAAATTAGTCAGCAATAAAGTTTTCTGAGATTAACTCTTTGCCGATTGCATATAACAATTGCAAGGCGGCATCTTTGCAGGTATTAGGGACAGGGCGAATCAACATGTGGGATTCAAAAGTAAAGGGACCCGGAAATGCAATCTCATGGAGTGCCTGCATGATGGGCTTCCACTCAATAGTTCCGTAAAATGGGGCGGTATGTTGGTCTTGTTTCCCGTTGCTGTCTTGAATATGCACTGCTTTGAGACGACTGCCAATCATGTGGAGCATGTCAGGCTGTGACACCCCTTGAATATGTGCATGTCCTGTATCCCAGCAGATGCCGACATGGGGGGAACCCAAACTGTCCACAAGGTCTATGAGATTTTCTGTTTTGGCAGTATAGAGCCCTTCCATGCCGCTATAGCGACCAAACTGGTCTGCCATATTTTCAATTGCGATGCCGATGCCGGAGTCTTCCGCAAGCTGCACGAACGGTTCAAACCAACGAAGGTTGGCGTCCTTCAATGCTTGCGTATGTGCGGCGTCAAAGCTGCCCGGGAAGGTACCCGCATGGAAAACAAGCCATGGTATGTCCAGCATGGCGGCAGCCTGAATGCTGCGCTTTGCCTGTTTATATAGATGGTCGCTCTTTTCGCCTTCGCTGAAAATGGGATAAATGGGGGCATGACCTTGCACATAAGTAATACCATGGTTTTGCCCATATGTTTTGATATCCTGAATCCAATCTTCCCAATGCTCCTGTACAAAAGGAGAATCGGGAAATGGGGAATAGTCGCCGGACCAGTCGCCGAAATTGATATCCATACATGTGAAACCGGCACGGCGAATCCGTTCTATTTGTTCTATCATGGTGCCGCAGCCAAATAATACATTTACTGATGTTGCAATGTCCAATTTTGAAACCTCCTTAAAAAAGAAACATCACCTGATTCCTGTTATCCATAAGGACAGCACAGGAAACAGATGATGTTACAGATTTCATCTACATTTTTATGAAATGCAGCGAATTATCCTTCTTTTACTTTTGCCTGCGCCGCAGCCAGTCTTGCAATCGGCACGCGGAACGGCGAGCAGGATACATAGTTCAGACCGGTACGGTGGCAGAATTCAACGGAGGACGGGTCGCCGCCGTGTTCACCACAGATACCCAGTTTGATGTCAGGACGCGTTTGACGTCCCAGTTTTGCAGCCATTTCAACCAGTTTGCCAACACCATCCTGATCCAATTTTGCAAACGGATCACTTTCAAAGATTTTCTTATCATAGTAATCATCTAAGAATTTACCAGCGTCGTCACGGCTGAAACCGTATGTCATCTGGGTTAAGTCGTTGGTACCGAAGCTGAAGAATTCTGCTTCTTTTGCAATTTCGTCCGCTGTGACAGCAGCACGCGGAATTTCAATCATGGTACCTACTTTGTAGGTCATGTTCACGCCGGCTTTTGCAATGATTTCATCTGCTGTTTTGGTGACAACAGATTTCACATATTTCAGTTCGTTCACATCGCCAACCAACGGAATCATAATTTCAGGAACAATATCTCCGCCAACGCTGATAGCAGCTTCGATAATAGCACGTGTCTGCATTGCCGCGATTTCCGGATAGGTAACAGCCAGACGGCAGCCACGATGTCCCAGCATGGGGTTGAATTCGTGCAGGTCTGCGGAAGTCTGTTTGATGGATTCTAATGTTACGCCCATTTCTTTTGCGAGGTCTGCCATTTCTTCTTCTGTGTGTGGCAGGAATTCATGCAACGGGGGATCCAGCAGACGAACTGTGACAGGCAGTCCTTTCATTGCTTTGAAAATGCCTTCAAAGTCACCTTTCTGATAAGGTAACAGTTTTGCCAACGCTTTTTCGCGGTCTTCCAATGTTTTGGACAGAATCATTTGACGGATGGCACTGATACGGTCTTCTTCAAAGAACATGTGCTCGGTACGGCACAGACCGATTCCCTGTGCGCCAAAGTGCAATGCGGTTTCCGCATCTTTCGGTGTATCTGCATTGGTGCGAACCTGCAATGTACGAATTGCATCCGCCCAGCCCATGAATTTGTTGAAATCGTCTGTCATAACAGCGTTCATGGTTTCAACAGCTTCACCGTAGATGTTACCGGTGCTGCCGTCAATGGAGATGAAATCGCCTTCTTTGATGGTCAAACCGCCAACAGTGAACAGTTTTGCATCTTCATCAATTTTGATGTCGCCGCAACCAGCTACGCAGCAAGTACCCATACCACGCGCAACAACAGCAGCGTGAGAGGTCATACCGCCACGAACCGTCAGGATACCTTCGGAAGCGTCCATACCTTCAATGTCTTCCGGAGAGGTTTCCAGACGAACCAGAACAACTTTCTGTCCGCTCTGTGCAGCAGCAACAGCGGTTTCTGCTGTGAAATATACCTGGCCACAAGCAGCGCCGGGAGAAGCCGGCAGACCTTTTGCAACAGCGGTCGCTTTTTTCAGCGCGTCAGGATTGAACTGCGGATGCAGCAAGCTGTCGAGTTGTTTGGGTTCCACTTTTAAGATAGCTTCTTCTTTTGTCAGCATACCTTCAGCCACCAAATCCACTGCAATTTTCAGTGCAGCAGCAGCCGTTCTTTTTCCGTTACGGGTTTGCAGCATATATAATTTACCATTTTCAATGGTGAATTCCATGTCCTGCATGTCTCTGTAGTGCTGTTCCAGTTTTGTTGCAATGTCAACAAACTGGTTATAAACAGCCGGATTTTCTTTTTCCAGCGCGGAGATAGGCTGCGGCGTACGGATACCAGCCACAACGTCTTCGCCCTGTGCATTCATCAAATATTCGCCATAGAGTTTCTTTTCGCCGGTGGAGGGGTTTCTTGTGAAAGCAACACCTGTACCGGAGGTATTACCCATGTTACCGAATACCATTGCCTGCACGTTAACAGCAGTACCCCAGCTGGAGGGGATATCGTTCATGCGGCGGTATACATTTGCACGCGGGTTGTTCCAGGAACGGAACACAGCTTTCACAGATTCAATTAACTGGTCTTTCGGGTCTTGCGGGAAATCAAAGCCTTTTGCTTCTTTGAAATATGCTTTGAATTTCACAATCATTTCTTTCAGGTCGTTTGCGTCCAGTTCAATATCCTGCGTTACGCCTTTTGCTTCTTTCATTTCGTCAATGATGCGTTCAAACTGACTCTTCGGCACTTCCATAACAACGTCGGAAAACATCTGAATGAACCGGCGGTAGCTGTCATAGGCAAAACGCGGGTCTGTTTTTTCTTTGAATTTTTCAACGATTTCATCATTCAGTCCCAGATTCAGGATGGTATCCATCATGCCGGGCATGGAAGCTCTTGCGCCGGAACGAACGGATACCAAAAACGGATTTTCAGGATCACCGAATTTTTTACCGGCGATTTCTTCTACTTTTGCAAGTTGTGCAAAAATTTCGTCAATAATTTCCGGTGCAATGGTTTCACCGTCTTCATAGTATTTGGTGCAAGCTTCTGTTGTTACCGTGAAGCCTTGCGGTACCGGAAATCCCAGATTTGTCATTTCTGCCAGGTTGGCGCCTTTACCGCCAAGGAGGTTACGCATGCTTGCGTCGCCTTCCGTAAACAGGTAAACGTATTTTTTACTCATTTGTGATTACCTCCAACTGTATGATATTTATATGAAAGCATGCCGGGCCTGTCCGCCGGGCAGAGCTCTTATAACAAAAGGAAAAATATTTTCGCCCTTTATCCTATCATGGAGTGTACTTTATGAAACAAAAAAGAATGGAAAAATCTTTCTTTTTCACCAAATACACTCAACTTATATAATATACAAAAATAAGGAAAATGTCAAGAATAAATTCATGTTCGCCGTTTTTTTTTCTGTAGGATTTATGAAAGAGTAGGCAAATTATGATTCGGTTTTCTCACGTGCTTGCTTCAGCAAAAATAATCTGGTAGGCATTTCAACTGTTTATTGATACTATTTCCTATAAAGTTTTTTTTATGTGGTTGGAGCAATTTGACACTGAATAAAATGCAGCAATTGTTTTAATACTAATTATTTGTTTTAATACTACTTGCAGTAGCTTACAATATAAAATGTCTTGTAGTTTAATAAATAGTATGCAAGGAGTTGTTATTTATGCTTACAAATAAATTATCGGGTGATTACGATAAAGTAAATTTTCATAAAATCGGTAAAAGAATCAAGGAGGAACGGCGGAAGCGTCAATTGACACAAGAGCGGTTGGCAGAGCTGGTCGATGTTACCCCTGCGTTTATCGGGCATATTGAACGCGGTGAGAGGTCGTTGTCGCTGATTACGCTGATTAAAATTTCCAACTGTTTGGGTGTCACTATTGATTATCTGTTATCAGAAACTATTATTCCTAAAGATGAAGGTATTATAGAAGAATTTAAAAATTTAATTCATGATAAGCCGATAGAAACAAGAATGGCTGTGATGGATATTTTAAAATCAGTGCTGAAATATTTGTAAAAAATTTGAAAAATACTGGAATACCGTTGATATATTTCTTAAAAATCAGACTTTTTGCGGCGTAGCAGTTTTAATGACTGCTGCGCTTTTTTTTGTGCATTTTTTTTATCTAAATAATTTGACTTGACAAATAAGTTGTTTTAAAATATACTATTAGTATTATTTATATTATCTGTTAGTATTTAATTGGACAAAAACAGAGAAAATCCGATGGATAATCGAAAAATTTATAGTATCAAGACGAATACTGGAGTGAAAAGCTATGGTAAATTTATTGAAATTCTGGAACAAATGTTTTAAACCGGTTGTACATCCTTTTAATTTGTCTAATGACGGCGTTCAAACATATTCAATGTGGCAGTATGAAAAAGGAGAAGATACAATTAGTTTTTATTTGGATTATCTCACCAAAGAAGAAATGTTTTGCGGAAAAGAGGTTTTGGATATTGGCTGCGGCGCGGGAGGTAAATCTCTTTATTATGCTTCCTGCGGCGCAAAAAAAGTAATCGGTATTGATATCGTTGCAAGATATAAACAGGAGGCGCTCGAACTTGCAAAGACTTTAAATTTGCAGGAGAAATTTGAATTTTTTGCGGCTGACGCTTCCGACCTTCCGTTTCCGCCCGAAAGCTTTGATACAATTATCATGAATGATGCGATGGAACATGTTGCAAGACCGGAAGCTGTTTTACAAGAAGTGCTACGCGTTTTGAAAAAAGGAGGGAGAATTTTTATCAATTTTCCTCCCTATAATCACCCGTTTGGAGCGCATTTAAGCGATGTGATTTTTATTCCATGGGTTCATCTGTTCTTCAGCGATAAAACTTTGATAAAGGCGTATAAAGAATTGGTATGCAATTTACCTGATGGAACAGAACGCGTTTCCTTCCGAATCTCAAAAGACAAAAATGGAGAAGAATATTTTTCATATATCAATAAAATGACGTTAAAACGTTATAAACAAATGCTAAACAAACTACATATCTTGCCCGTATATTATAAGGAAGTGCCGCTGCGACCTTTTTTAAAACCACTTGCAAAGCTGCCGTTCTTCCGTGAATATTTTGTTAAAATGGCTGTCAGTGTGATTGAAAAATAGCAAAACAAGGTAAAAGACATTTGATATTTCAGCGACGACCTTTCTTTGCATTGCCGAAATAACCGATATGCTGTCGGATAAAGGCGAAAAGCAGCGGGTCTGCTGCCGCCAGCAGCGCGTCTTCCGCGCGGTAGGCAAAACAACGCTGCACAGGTGCGTTGAGAATATATTGGAACATTGCCAGCAAGGAAGGCGATAGGTTTTTCTTTGTGGCGCATCCACTGCACAGGCACGTACCATTTTCCGTGTCAAACCACACCAATGCATCTGTGCTGCCGCAGCGGGCGCACGTGCTGAAATCAGGCGTGAATCCGGCAGTTTGCGCTGCCTTTAGCAGAAAGGTGAGTTGCACTTGTTTTGGATTTGCGTCGTGGCAAAGCAGATGGAAACTGCCCAGCACCAGCCGTAGCATGGGTTTGGCATAGTCAGCGGAAATGCAGAGATACCGCGCAAATTTTGCAATTTCGGTTGCTGTTTCAAGTCGGTCTAAATCTTCTGCCAGTTCCAGAAAAACTTGCAGCGGCGCGGCAGATTTGAGAGAATAGATTTCTTTTTTGGCAGGATACAGAATAAATTCCGCGTAGCAAAAACAGCGTGTAGCGTTATGTAGTCCCGCTTTCATACTGCGGGCGCCTTTGGCGGACACTTGTATCATGCCAAGTGTGGGGGACAGTATGCTGAGCATTCTGTCATATTCCCCTATGTTCGTATGCTGAATCACCAGTCCGGTCGTTTTGATTAGCGGCATGTGCTTCCTCCTCATCTTCCTGTGACAGGCTGCTGTAAAACAGATAATCAGAAATATGTCCTTTTTGACAAAATAAATTCCAAGCTAAATCTTTTGCTTCCATGGAATGCACGCCCCTCTCTTTTGATGTAACAATAGATATTGTTTGCCAAAAGAGGGGAGAATATGAGAGTAAATGTTTGTCATTTTTAGAAGCTGCATTCAGTTTTGTGCAAAGCAATTTTTAACGCGTTTTCCGAAGTATGCGCCGGTAGGAAAGCGAATCTTTTTCGGCTTCTGAAACAATTTCCAGTATCCCGTGGCGAATCATTTCTTCTATGCGATAGGCAATCCAACCATCGCTGATACCAAGCCGGTATTTTCCAAGAATGCGCCCTATTACCATGGCTTCTTGAAATTCTTCCTGTTCCGATGCAATTTCTCGGAGAATAAAATCGTCATAGAATGGTTCCGGTACACTCACCAGCTGACCGTTTATAACTGCCCGCAGCGCAGCATTATCTGTTTGTAGTGTTTGCCAGTGTGCAGCATAACTTTGGCGCAATACCGCCGGGACAGGTCGTTGTAAGGGAAGGTACCGACCCCATTCTTCGGGCGCAACCTCGCCCCAACCCGCTGCGTGTCTGACAGTTTGATTTTCGGTGACTTCCCATTCCGGTAACCAAATGAGATATAGCGGTGCGCGAAACGATTTAAGACGGCTGAGCTGTGCCATGAGCCAATACATTCCGCATAGTTCATCCGGCTGGTTGCTGCACCAAATGCGGATAGCTTCTCCTGCTGCCGTACGTGTACAAACGGTTTGAAGGGAGCATTTTACCTGATGCAACAGTTCCTGCGCGGTCTGGGTTCCTATATTGCTGGGGAGGACATGATCCAATTGCTTCAGCGTTTGCTGCCGCTGCACATCAAAGTCGTTTTCCGCAATGCTGCCAACGCTGAGCGCTAACGGAAATCCAAAGACGTCGGCGGGAGCGCCGCCCAGCGGCACGGCTTTTTTTCGTGTGCGGCGTTCTCGTTGGTCTGTTTTGTGTTTTTCGCGCCATAATTCCCATTTGGTCGGTTTTCTGCCGTCCGAATGGATGATGAAAACGCTGGAACACGCATGATAGCTGCCTGAACCATAGTGCTGTGCCTGTTTTAAACTTCCGGCTGCACTGTCGCTAAATACAATTTCTATCATGTGCATACTCCTTTCAAGAGCGGACGACATCAATAATCATATATCTACAATGCGGAAATTTCTGACCACTTGCCAATTAAAATCCGTGTGAATGAAAAATATGCCTTGGGTGATGGTGTGTTTTATTTTGGCTCTGGCAATACATAGGCTTTACCCATGTCAGAAAAGCAAAACAGCGTTTCAATGACACGGTTCACATCATCGCAGGCGATAGCGTCGATTTGTTTTAGCAACTCGTTTTCGTCCCGCACGTTGCCGTATATGACACTCTGTTTGCCAATTTGACTCATGCGGCTGTAAGTGCTTTCCTCAGACAAAATGAACGAACTTTTCATTTGTTCTTTGGTGCGGCGCAGTTCTTTTTCCGTAACGCCGCGTTGCCGCAATATTTCAATTTCCTGCACCACCAGTTCCTCTACTTGCGCGGCATGAGTAGGGTTGCAGCCGGCATAAATACCGGTATATCCACTGTCGCGGTGGGCTGTGGGATAGGTATAAACGCTGTAGGCAAGCCCTTTTTCCTCGCGAATGGACTGAAACAGGCGGGAACTCATGCCGCCGCCCAAAATGTTGGAAGCGGTGAGCAGTGCATAAATATCCGTATCACGCGCCGGCAGTCCCGGAAAGGAAAACGCCAAATGCGCCTGTTCTATTTCTTTATATTTCGTCTGCACGCCGGTATGATAGACGGGCGGTTCCCAACAGGGCAGAAACGAATCGGTATGCGGATAATGGCTGAAATACTGCGCAGTCAACTCTGTAATGGCGGCAGGGTCAAAGCTGCCGGCAATGGCAACAACAATATTGCCGGCGGCATAGTGCCGGTGCATATAATCGCGTATGGAATCCGCTGTGAAGGAAGCGAGAGATTCTTCGGTGCCCAAAATATTTTTGCCAATGCTGTGCAGGGGAAAACAAAGAGAATTGAGCGTTTCCTGCACCAATTCCTCCGGCGTGTCCTCATACATGCGGATTTCTTCCGCCACGACGTCTTTTTCCAGCGCCAAATCATCGGAAGCAAGACGCGGATGGGAAACCATATCGGATAAAATATCCATTGCTTCTTCCAAATGGGAATCCAGCGTTTTGGTATAAAAACAAGTGCATTCCCGCGCGGTAAACGCGTTGATATATCCGCCGATATCGTCCATATGTTCCGCGATTTCGCGTGCGCTGCGGTTTTCTGTTCCTTTGAACAGCATATGTTCGATAAAATGGGAGATGCCCTCCGTTTCAGGCGTTTCGTGGCGGGAACCGTTTGCGACCCAAACGCCCAGCGAACAACTGCGCAGATAGGGAAGATGTTCATATACCAACCGGATACCGTTTGGTAAAGTCTTTGTTACAATCATATGTGTACTCCAATCTTTTGCGTATACCGCAATTTTTCTGCGGTGGGGTATAAAATCCGAAAAAGGCAGAAACCAAGCCGTTGCTTCGTTTCCGCCTTTTTGATAAAATGGCTGCGCCAATTAATCTAATATTCTTGCCAGATTAATGCGACCCATGCGGTCAATTTCAGCGATACGGACACGCACTTTGTCACCCACACTCACAACGTCTTCCACTTTGTTGATACGTTCTTTTGCAAGTTTACTGATGTGAATGAGTCCTTCTTTGCCCGGCAAAAATTCTGCGAATGCGCCGAACGTCATGATTTTGGTAATGGTTGCGTCAAATTCCTGTCCGATTTCAGGGTCGTTTGCAATGCCGTTGACCATGGCAATTGCCTTTTGTGCAGCATCGTCGTCAACGGCTGCGATGAACACACGACCATCGTCTTCAATATCAATTTTCACGCCGGTTTCAGCAATGATTTTCTGAATTGTTTTTCCACCGCTGCCGATAACATCACGGATTTTATCGGGATGAATTGTCAATGTATACATCTTCGGTGCATACGGCGACAGGTTTTCGCGCGGGCTGTCAATACATTTCAAAATGATTTCGTCCAAAATATAATATCTTGCGTCACGCGTTTTTTCCAATGCTTCTTTGATGATTTCCGGCGTTAAACCGTCAATCTTAATGTCCACTTGAATGGAGGTGATACCCTTTTTGGTACCCGCCACTTTGAAGTCCATGTCGCCGAAGAAATCTTCCAATCCTTGAATGTCCAGCATGGTCATAAAGCGGTCGCCTTCCGTAATCAGTCCAACCGAAATACCGGCAACCGGCGCTTTAATCGGTACGCCGGCGTCCATCAACGCCAGCGTACTGCCGCAGACAGACCCTTGGGAAGTGGAACCGTTGGAACTGAGCACTTCCGAAACCAAACGAATCGCATAAGGAAATTCTTCTTCAGACGGAATCACCGGTTCCAAAGAACGTTCCGCCAATGCACCATGTCCGATTTCGCGGCGTCCAGGGCCACGGGAAGGGCGCGTTTCGCCAACACTGTAGGACGGGAAATTATAGTGATGCATATAGCGCTTGGATTCATCGGTGTCAATACCGTCCAGCTTCTGAATGTCACCCAGCGGTCCCAGTGTTGCAACGGTTAATACCTGTGTCTGTCCGCGGGAGAACAGTCCGCTTCCGTGTGTCCGCGGCAGCAGACCAACTTCCGCAGAGAGCGGACGGATTTCATTCATACCGCGACCGTCAACACGTTTTTGTTCGTCCAGCAGCCAGCGGCGGACAATAAATTTTTGCAGTTGATACAAACATTCGCCAACCTCAGCGTCCAGACCTTCATATTTTTCGCCGAAATGTTCAAAAATCTCTTCTGTGACAACTTGCAGACGTTCGTCACGAACAGTTTTATCGTCTGTATCCAGTGCGAATTTTACTTTATCCATAGCGAAATCCTTGATTTCGTTATACATTTCTTCATCAACGTGTTTTTCTTCATACGCCAGCTTGGGTTTGCCGATTTCCTCTCCAATCTGTTTGATGAATTTGCAAAGTTCTTTGATTTCACCGTGTGCTTTGAGAATTGCCTCAAGCATAATGTCTTCCGGCACTTCGCGCGCGCCGGCTTCAATCATAACAACTTTTTCCATGGTACCTGCAACAGTTAATGTCAAATCGCTTTTGCTGCGCTGTTCGTCTGTCGGATTGATAATCAGTTCGCCGTCCACCAGACCGACATTGACGCTTGCAACAGGACCTTTAAACGGAATGTGGGAAATTTCCAAAGCGCAGGCTGCGCCAACCATAGCGGCGATTTCCGGCGCATTGTCATATTCCACAGACATTACCGTTGCCACAATTGCAACATCGTTGCGCAAATCCTTAGGGAACAAGGGACGCAGCGGACGGTCAATGGCGCGTGACGCCAAAACGGCTTTTTCAGAAGGTTTCCCTTCGCGTTTGATAAATCCGCCGGGGATTTTCCCAACGGAATATAGTTTTTCTTCAAAATCTACGCTCAGCGGAAAAAAGTCAATGCCTTCCCGCGGTTTTGCGGACATGGTCGCTGTGACCAGAACAACAGTGTCGCCGTAGCGCACCAAAGCGCTGCCGCTTGACAGCTGTGCCAACTGACCGGTCTCCACTTTCAGCGGACGACCGGCAAGGGTTGTTTCAAATACTCGTTTCATGTTAATTCCTTCCTTTCTTTTGTCGCATGGTCACGGAACGGAAGGGAATACACGAAATGTATAGTTTAGCACTTAGATAAATCCTTAAAATGATTTAAAAACTTATCTAACTGCTAATCTGTACATGACGGTTACCCTGCCGCGGCGCCATGATAAAATGTTTGCCAGAACAAAGCGGTTAAGAATGCAAAGAAAGGCAGGCGCTAAGACCTGCCTTATTCCGCCTATTTTCACGCTATGTCTTTAAAATACCTGCGTCTTATGATTATTTTCTCAGACCCAGTTTTTCGACAATCGCACGATAACGGTTTACATCTACTTTGGTCAGATAGTTCAGCAAAGAACGGCGCTGTCCAACGAGTTTCAGCAGACCGCGTCTGGAATGGTTATCCTTTTTGTGCAGCTGCAAATGTTCGTTGAGCATGTTGATTCTTGCTGTCAGAATCGCAATCTGAACCTCAGGGGATCCGGTATCGCTTTCGCTCAGTCTGAATTTTTTGATGACTTCCTGTTTGTCTTCTTTAGAAAATCTCATGTTTCGCACCTCCAATTATTTTTATGGTATCATGTATGAAATAAGCTATTTCACACATCCGCTAAGCTAAGGCAGAGGTTGGAGAATCCATTCCGCCGGAGCCAAGGGACTTTTCATACCGCTTTCTATCATACCATATCTTTACCAATTTGTAAAGAGGTAATTCTTAATTTTTACAATTTGTACATTAAAAAAATAAATATGTTCAATATTAAGGTAGAAAACCGGCTATCCGAATACCACTAAAATAGTATATTTGACGAAATTCATTTTTTCTGCCAAAAAAATGAATGAAAACGGTTGACAAGAAAGGGGAAAAAGGAGTATGATAGAAACAGAGATTTGAAAAGCTGGCAAAAGGGGGACTGGGGATTTATGAATAAAGACGTTATGCCGCCTGCGTGGAATGAATTTGCGGGGCGTTTGAATTATTTTCCAGTCGTTGTGAAATCGCTGGAAAAAATCCACGATACGTCTTGGTCTATGGATCAGAATATTCACGACCATTTTGAAATGGTTTACATCAAACGGGGCAGTGCAATCTTTCAGATTAACGACATCTTTGTGCCTCTGGAACCAAATTGTATTGTAATTATTAAGCCACGCCAATGGCACAAATTTCAAGTAAAGTCGAAAACGTGTGAATTTATCGTACTCAGTTTTTATCTGCCGGGACATACAGACCCGCAGCTGGAGGAAGTGACGTCCCTGACCGATTTCATCAACAGCATGGAATCCATGGAAAAGGAACGGTTTATCACGCTCAAGCTGGGGCCGAAAAATGACATTATCGGCACCATGCGCCGCATTTTGTATGAACGGGAGAAAAAAGAGGAATGGAGCGACTTTTTGACGTATCTGCTGGTGATGGAATTGTTTGTGCTGCTGTCGCGCACCATTAAACAGGAATGGCAGCAAACCACGCGCAACCGCAGTGTGAATCTCAAAGAAAGTCTGGAAAGCGCGAAGGAATATATTGACAACAACTATAACAGGGATATTTCGCTGTCCGATGTGGCACGTTATATCTATATCAGCGACAGTTATTTTGCCCATAGTTTTAAAAACCAATTTCAAATCAGTCCGAAAAACTATATTTTGCGCACACGCGTGGAAGCGGCAAAAGACATGCTGAAAAACACGGATATGAAGGTGAGCGATATTGCGCTGGCGGTAGGGTTTTCCAGCCAGCAGCGGTTCAATGATATTTTCAAAAAAACAACGGGTATGACGCCCATTAAATTCAAAAAACAATGGAAAGAAGCACAGATTAATAAAGTGGAATAGAGGCGCGGAGAAATGGGAGAAGAAAAAGAATGCCTGCTGGGTTATGGGATTTGCACGGATTGCGGCGAATGCGATAAATGCGATTTCTATGAACACAAGCTATGCGACAACTGCGGCGCGTGTCTGGAGACGGACGCGGATTTTGCCGCGATTATGATTGACCACGTGGAACTGGAAGGAGAATAAAATTGTATAAAGCAAGCAGTGAACGTTATGACAGAATGCAATATATCCGCTGCGGAGAAAGCGGACTGCTGCTGCCGCGTCTGGCGCTTGGGTTATGGCAGAATTTTGGGGCGGAGCAGGATTTGAATAAAGCTAAAAACATGGTGTGCGGCGCGTTTGACCTCGGAATTACCTATTTTGACTTGGCGAACAACTATGGACCGCCGCCGGGCAGCGCAGAGGAAACGTTTGGAAAAATCGTAAAAGAAGAACTTGCCGCATATCGAGATGAAATGATTATTGCGACCAAAGCGGGCTATACCATGTGGGACGGCCCGTATGGCGTGGGCGGCAGCAAGAAATATTTGATTTCCAGTCTGGATCAAAGTCTTAAGCGGATGGGGCTGGACTATGTGGATATTTTCTATTCCCACCGATATGATGAAAATACGCCGCTGGAGGAAACTATGGACGCACTGGCGACCGTGGTGCGGCAGGGAAAGGCGTTATATGTGGGGATTTCCAACTATAAACCGGAACAGACGAAAAAAGCGTATAAAATTTTGCACCAGATGGGTGTTCGCTGTTTGATACACCAGCCGTCCTATTCCATGTTTAACCGCTGGATTGAGGAAGAATTGCTGGATGTGCTGGAGGAACGCGGAATGGGCTGCGCTGTTTTTTCGCCGCTTGCCCAAGGTCTGCTCAGTACGAAATATTTAAGCGGAATTCCCTCCAATTCGCGCGCCGGAAAACAGCAGACGAGAATGCACACGCAGATTACGGAGGAAACTGTTGCGCAAATTCGTCAGCTGAATGAAATCGCGGACGCGCGCGGACAAAGTCTGCCGCAAATGGCGCTGGCATGGGTGCTGCGGGAAAACCGCGTACAGACGGCGATTATCGGGGCAAGTTCCATGCTGCAAATTGAAGAAAATGTAGATGCGCTGCAAAATCTATATTTTACGAGAGGCGAAATTGTGCAGATAAATGACATTTTAAAGCAGGGGTAAAAAGGAGCCAAATGATGAAAAAGGAAGAGAAAAAACAAGTGCATAAAACCAGTATTGGCGGACAGGCCGTCATTGAAGGCGTTATGATGCGCGGGCCGGAAAAAATTGCGACGTCGGTGCGTAAATCAAGCGGCGAAATTTTGTTAAAGGTGGACGATATCGGGCAGGTGCGCCGGAAAAAGATTTTGAAACTGCCTGTTATCCGCGGTGTGGTGAATTTTATTGATTCTATGGTGCTGGGCGTGCGGACGCTGATGTATTCCGCTGACCAATATGATGTGGAGGAAGACGAGGAAGCCTATAAACCCTCTAAATTTGACGATTTTATTGAACGGGTGTTCAGCAAGGACGCGCTGATTTATGTGTCTGTTGTAATTGCGCTGATTTTTTCTGTCGGTCTGTTTATTCTGCTGCCGGCAGCGATTACCAGTTTCTTGCGTCCGTTTGTGCAGAGCGATTTACTTAAAACGCTGGTAGAAGGGCTTGTGCGCATGACTATTTTCATTTTATATATTTTTCTTGTGTCGCGCATGAAGGACATTCAGCGTGTGTTTGAATACCATGGTGCAGAACATAAAACGATTGCCTGTTATGAACACGGAGAAGAATTGACGGTGGAAAACGTTAAAAAATATTCGCGGTTTCATCCGCGCTGCGGAACCAGCTTTTTGATTATGGTAATGATTATCAGTGTATTGGTCTTTTCAGTAGTTTCATGGAACAACATCTTGGTGCGCATGGGTATCAAAATTCTGTTGCTACCTGTTGTTGCAGGAATTACCTATGAATTCATCAAACTGGCGGGACGCAGTGAAAATAAAATTGTGCAGATATTGAACAAGCCGGGACTTTGGCTGCAACGGTTGACGACCCGCGAACCGGACGCCAGTCAGATTGAAGTGGCGATTTCGTCCTTAAATGCAGTATGTACGGGGAATAGAGAAGATGATAAATGGTAATCGAATCAAAGATGTGATTTTAGAGGCAAGCAAAATATTAGACACTACCTGCGAAGAATCATTGCGGGAGGCGCGTATTCTCATGCGTGAATGCTTGCAGGTGGATGATGCAGAACTGATATTGCGTCTGGAAGCCCCTTGCAGCCGGAGTGTGCGGGAGCAATTCAGCGAAATGGTAGCACGGCGTGCCAAGGGTGAACCTACGGCATATGTTGTGGGACATAAGGAATTTATGAAACTGGATTTTTTGGTGGAAAAAGGCATTTTAATTCCCCGTCCCGAAACAGAGACACTTTGTGAATGGGTCATTGACCAGGCGCCGGAAAAAGCAAAAATTCTGGATTTGTTCACCGGAAGCGGCTGCGTTGGTATCAGTATTGCGCACGCATTGGAAAAGTCCAGCGTGTGCTGCGTGGATATTTCGGAGCAGGCGCTGGAGATTGTGAAAAAGAACAGTATGCGTCTGGACATGGGCAAACGTGTGCAGACAGTGCAGGCAGATTTGCGCGCTACATGGCCGTTTCAGGAAAATAGCTTTCATGTGATTACGGCGAACCCGCCATACATACCTACACGGGATATTGCGAAGCTGGAGAAAGATGTAAAAGAATATGAACCGCATTTGGCGCTGGACGGCGGCGAAGATGGGCTGGTATTCTATGAGACCATTGCGAAAAATGCCGCGCGCATTTTGAAAACCAAAGGAATTTTGGCAGTGGAAATCGGTATCGGACAAGCGGACGACGTGGTGCGTATCATGAAAAACTATCTGGTAGATGTGCAGGTAATTGAGGATTTACAGGATATTCCACGCGTTGTGATTGGATATAAAAAGAAACCGGATTATACAGGACACAGAGGAAGAGTGAAAGAACGTGCTATCACAGGCGGTTTGGAACATTTTCAGGAGTATGAATTACTGGAACTTTTGCTGTTTTATACCACGCCGCAAAAAGATACCAAACCAAAAGCGAAAGAATTGCTGCGGGAAATCGGCAGCATTTCAGAACTGATAGATATGGCGTTGGAAGATTTGATGACCGCGGGAAAAATGACGGCGAACAGCGCGTTGTTGTTTTCCGTTATCCGCGAAGTGATGCAACGTTACAATCGGGAGAAATGGGCAGAAAAACCGGTTTTGGCAACTTGCCATGATGTGGGGCGTTATGCAGTCGATAACATTCCCAACGAAAAAGTAGAATCGTTTTATGTCATATGTTTGGATACGCAGCGCCGCGTGATAAAGATGGTGAAAGTGGCAAAAGGCGCGGTGGACTATGCGCCGGTCGATAAACGGGAGGTAACGCGTATTGCTTTGCGGACGGAAGCCAAGAGCGTTATATTGGCACATAACCATCCCGGCGGCAATTTGCAACCGTCTCAAGCAGACATTGAATTGACAAAGGAACTGGTTAGAGCGCTGGAAGCCAATGATATTGACGTGATTGACCATGTGATTGTCGGCGGCAAAGGAGAATATTTCAGTATGGAACAGGGAGGATTTATATTGCAGTGAAAACAGGATTACAAACAAAACGCGGCGGTCTGTATTGGATTTATGGAATTGTTGCGGCGGCGCTGCTCTGTGCAGACCAAGGGACAAAATGGTTGATTCGGCAGTCTATGCAGCCGGGAGATTCCGTTTCGTTTTTGCCGCATGTGGCGCAGCTAACCTATGTGCAAAACACAGGCATCGCCTTTGGCGCGTTGGCTGGGAGAGTGAATTTTATTACGGTTTTGACGGCAGTATTGCTGGCGGCGCTGGTGGTGTTCATGATTGTGAAACGTCCGTGCGCACATGCCGTTTGGCTTGCTGTTTCAGCCATTGTGGCGGGCGGAATCGGGAATTTGATTGACCGCATTTGGCTGAACTATGTGGTGGATTTTATTGACGTGTTGTTTATAGATTTTCCGGTGTTTAATGTTGCGGACATGTGGGTGGTCGGCGGAACAGGATTGCTGTTGATTTATATGTTGTTTTTTGAGGAGAAACAAGGTGGAAAAGAAAAAAATCTGCATTGAAGCCGCATGGGCGGGCGTTCGTATGGATAAGGTAGTGCCGGAACTGCTGCCGGAGCTGTCGCGTTCCTATGTCCAGACGCTGGCAGGCGAAGGGCGCGTGTTGGTGAACGGACGCTCTGTCAAGCCGAACGTGAAGGTGAAAGAGGGCGACTGCGTGGAGGTGGAGGTGCCGCCGCCGCGCAAGCTGGAAACCCAGCCGGAGAACATTCCGCTGGACATTGTTTATGAGGATAGCGAACTGCTGGTAGTTAACAAACCGCAGGGCATGGTGGTACATCCGGCGGCGGGAAACTATGAGGGAACGTTGGTGTCCGCATTGCTGTATCATTGCGGAGAAAATCTGTCCGGTATCAACGGCGTACTGCGCCCGGGCATTGTCCACCGCATTGACAAGGATACCAGCGGACTGCTGCTGGTTGCGAAAACGAATGAAGCGCATGTGTCGTTGGCGGCGCAAATTAAAGAACATTCGCTGACAAGACGGTATCAGGCATTGGTGCGAGGCGGATTTTCGCAGCCGGAGGGCACGGTGAATCAGCCCATTGGACGCAACCCCAAAGACCGCAAGAAAATGTGTGTGTCGCGGCAACAAGGCAGCCGCGAAGCGGTGACGCACTACCGTGTTTTGGAGCGGCTGGGACCGTATACATTGGTGGAATGCCGCTTGGAAACAGGGCGGACGCATCAAATCCGCGTCCACATGAATCATTTGGGACATCCGGTGGTGGGAGACCCTGTTTATGGTGCGCACAAGGAAAAGTTTCAAACGAATGGACAATTGCTGCACGCCGCTTGCATAGGATTTATTCACCCCAAAAGCGGAGAATATATGGAGTTTTCTGCACCGGTGCCGCCGCAGTTTGAAAAGGTGCTTGGGTTGCTGCGCGGAAAATATGGACAAGCGGGAGAAGCATAGGAGAAATATCCTTCGCTTTTGCCCCGCTCGCCTTTTACTTTTTCTGAGGCACTGTGTGCTATAGAGTGGTATCGCTTCCGTTTAGGAGAGGGAATCGAGGATTTTGAGGTAGTTCAGGCAATCGGAGAAACCACGTCGGTAGAGAAACAGTTCAAAAAGAGAATTGAGCATTTCAAGGGAAGAAAAATATCCTTCCAGCAGGTCGGAATGCTTCGGATTGGCGAGATCAATAATGGAGGATACTGCCTTATCTCTCTGTTTGTAGCGTTTATATTCCGGCGTTTGCTGGAACGCTTCGTATGCTTCTGCATAGCGTTCCTGAATGAATTGTTCAATTTGCTCGTTGAGTTGATTGTTCATCATAATATCAATCCTTTCTAAAAATAAAACATAAAAATCGGAGTAATACCATTATACTACTCTAACTTTTATGTGTCAAGAGAAAAAAGAAATTTTTTTGAAAGAAGTTGAATAAAATGCTTTTGGTCGCTGCACAATTAAGAAAATTGCGAATAGAAAAAGCATTAACGCAGAGTCAAGTTGGTGCTTTTATTCAGATGTCTGCAACAAATTATCAAAAATTTGAGTATGGGTATAATAAACCGTCTATTGAACAGTTAATTGCCTTTGCAAAGGGGCTGGATACTTCTGTGGAGTATCTAACGCGTGGCAGAGAAAACAACGTTGTTTATATGGAGGAAGTAGTACCATTTCACAAGCGGCTGAAAGAATTGCGGGAACAAAATGATATGACACAGAAACAACTTGCCGCTTTAATCGGGAGCAACGAATCTGGTGTGCAAAAATATGAATATAACGAAAATATACCTCGTTTAGAGCGTATTATCCAATTAGCGGATATTTTTGGTGTCACCATGGACGACATGGTGGGGCGGGTGAAAAAGTAAAAGGGAACGTATCCAGCCATGGGAGGAGATACGTTCCCTTAAATTGGTTATCATTTATCCAAAATGATGGCGAAAAGTATTTGGCGTGACGCCCTCCTGCCGCCGGAACAAACGACCGAAATAGACAGGGTCATGAAAGCCGACAAGCGCGCTGATTTCGCGGACAGTGAGGTCTTTGCGGATCACCAGCAGTTCTTTTGCTTTTTGCAGGCGTACGCTGTGCAAAAAAGAAAACGGTGTGGCGGCATAGTCGCGGCGAAACGCGCGGCACAGGGCATATTTGCTCATGTCCGCCTGCGCAGCGATGTCGTCCAGCGTGAGGTCTTCCGCATAGTGTTCACAAATCCAAGTACGCAAAGGCTCCAAATCGTTTATTGCCGCCGCATTTTTTTCCGAAAGTGCGTCCATGAGAAACGAATAGAGACGGGCAGACAGGAAGGGAGCAGGAGCGTTTTGCGCCGCTGCTTCCAGCAAGGACTGATGCTGCTGGTGCAGCAGAGATAGGCGGCGGGGGAAAAAGACGGAGACGGGCGGCAATGCAAAATATTGCAGCAGTCCTTCTGCACCGTTGCCGTCAAAACAGACCCAGCGCGTAGTAAACGGTTCTGCAGCTGCGTGATAGCTGTGCGGAGTGTCCTTACGGATAAACCAAAAACAGCCTTTTGATAGTGTGACGGTTTTTTCTTCATATTCCAAAACACCTGCGCCGTGTGTTACAAAAATAAGCTGATGATAGGGAAAGCCTTCCTGACGGATAATAGATTCTTGATTTTCCTGCCGTCCTGTACCAGCGAGGTACAGCGGCAGGATTTTTTCTTGTTCGCCGACCATGGGAAAATACATAGCCTCAACCTGCTTTCTGTGCAATATTATCCTATGATATGCAAAATGATTCTATTTACATGCATTTCTTTTTGTGATATGATTGCAATATCATTATACTATAAGGGGAACGATTTGGCAAGGAGGAATATAAAATGAAAGAAAAACGGAAGCCCATTATGTCCGGATTTACCCATATATTGCACGGCGGGGACTACAATCCGGAACAATGGAAAGATACGCCGGAAATCTGGCAGGAAGACATGCGGCTGATGAAATTGGCAAACTGCAACACCATGTCGGTCGGTATTTTTTCGTGGGCAGTGCTGGAGCCTGAGGAGGGTGTTTTTGATTTCTCTTTTTTGGACACGGCAATGGACAACATTGCGAAAAACGGCGGGAAAGCGGTGCTGGCAACGCCGAGCGGCGCGCGTCCGCATTGGATGAGCGATAAATATCCCGAGCTGCTGCGGGTTTTACCCGACCGTCAGCACGCGCTGTTTGGTGTGCGGCATAACCACTGTTTCACTTCACCGGTCTATCGGGAAAAGACAGCGAAAATCAACCGTCTTTTGGCAGAACGATATAAAGACCATCCTGCGCTGGGCATGTGGCATGTTTCCAATGAATATGGCGGAGAATGTCATTGCCCGTTGTGTCAGGCAGCGTTTCGGGAATGGCTGAAAAAGAAATACGGGGGAGATTTGGAACGGCTGAATCATGCGTGGTGGACGGCATTTTGGAGCCATCGTTATACCTCATGGGAACAGATTGAATCGCCGTCGCCGATTGGTGAAATATATGTGCACGGACAAAATTTGGACTGGAAACGGTTTGTCACAGACCAGACGGCGGATTTTATGCATAACGAAACCGCGCCGCTGCGGGAGATGACGCCGGACGTACCGGTGACGACCAATTTCATGGGATTTTACCCGGGGCTGAACTACTGGAAATTACGCAAAGAAGTGGACGTAGTTTCATGGGACAACTATCCGAATTGGCATATGCCGGACAGCAACATTGCGACGGCGGTGCAGACGGCGTTTTTGCATGACATGAACCGGAGTTTTCTGCATAAGCCGTTTATGATGATGGAAAGCACGCCCAGTTTGGTGAACTGGAAACCGTATAACAAACTGAAACGCCCCGGTATGCATAAGCTGTCGTCCATGCAGGCAGTGGCGCATGGCAGCGACACCGTGCAATATTTTCAGTGGCGCAAAAGCCGCGGTTCCAGCGAAAAGCTGCACGGCGCGGTGGTAGACCACTGCGGACATGAGAACACGCGTGTGTTCCGTGAAGTGGCTGAGTTGGGCGGTCTCTTGCAAAAATTGGACGGTATTGTCGGAACCATGCCGGAAAGCAAAGTGGCGGTGTTGTATGACTGGGAAAACCGCTGGGCATTGGACGATTTGCAAGGGTTGCAAAACGAGGATAAAAAATACATAGAAACGACATTGAAGCATTATACGCCGCTTTGGAAACGCGGCGTGAGCGTGGATGTGCTGGATTTTCATGAGGATATCAGTGCCTATTCGCTGGTGATTGCGCCCATGATGTATATGATGGAACGGGAAACGATTCAGCGGCTGAAACAATATGTGGCGCAGGGCGGCACGCTGGTATGCACCTATCTGACCGGCACGGCGGACGAAAACGACTTGTGCTGGCTGGGTGGGCTTCCGGCGGAGGATTTAAAAGAAGTGTTCGGTTTATGGACGGAGGAGATTGATACGCTCTATCCGGAAGAACGCAATGCGTTGGTGCTGCCGGACGGGACAAAATATGCCGTCTGCGACTACTGCGAAATTGTCCATCCGTCTACAGCGGAGGTATTGGCGACCTACAAAAAAGATTTTTATGCAGGACAACCGGCGGTCTGCAAAAACAGTTACGGCAAAGGAACGGCATATTATATAGCATGTCGGGATACCGGAGAATATGTGGATGTACTCTATGGAGAACTGTTGCAGCAACTGGAAATTCCGCGCGCACTGCCGAATTTGCCGGAGGGCGTGACGGCGCATGTGCGTGAGGGCGGCGGAGAACGGTATTTGTTTGTGGAAAACTATAATGGTGCGCCGGTGCAGGTTGTATTAGAGAAAAATTATATTGATATGGAAACGGAACAAACCGTCCGGAATACATTAAAACTGGACGGATATGGTGTGAGTGTGTTAAAAGAATTATAATAACAAAAGAAACTCCTGCACATGCAGGAGTTTCTTTTGTTATTTCAGATACATCATATTTTTATGCGTTTGCGTTTTTAAAACGAATCCAGCGGCGGCTGGTGGCGATACAAAAAACAAGTCCAACCACGGCGATACCAACCCACACCCAAATGGTGAAGTTCCAGCCCATTGCGCCGGAAATGGCGCCGATACCATAGCTGGAAACAGCGCTGCCGACATAAGTGAAAGAATTGAGGACGCCGGTCGCGCTGGCAGATTTTCCGGATTTGGCAAAATGTAGCGGAATCACGCAGATAATCATAGTGTTAATGGCAACCATGGAGGAGGTTGTAACCGACAGCAGCAGAACCGCCAAAATAACATTGACCTCACCAAAATAAATCAGGCAAAGTAATGCTGCTATTGCCAAAATGAAGAAAAATGCAGAGGTTATCATTTCGTTTTTAAAATATCGCCGGTTTAGCCAAGAAGAGGTATATACACCGGAGAGATTAATAATGGGAAGCAGTGTTGACGCCAAAATGGAGGCAGAGGAACCTATCCGGAAAATTTCGGAAACATAGGTCGGAACCCATGTTGTGACGCCGTCTTTCAAAATACCATGCATAATAACGGCAATCCCGATGAATAGCATACCGGACGCCATCATCAAATGCCGAAAAGAAACATTTTCTTCCGGAACAAAAGCGGGATCCATTGGTGCGGATTCTTCTATCACGCCATGGCGTTCACTGTGGCGTTCCACTTTGGTGAGACCAACAAACCAAATCGCTGCAACAACAAACATGAAAATTGCAGCGGAGAAGAATGTTGCACGCCAGTTGATAACAGCGACACAAACAGCGGTAAGCAGATAGGAGACGAGCGTTCCGACAGCGTAAGAAGTGGAAATATTCACACTTGCTTTCACGCGGCTGCGTGCAGGAAGATAGTCAGAGAATAATTTAATAATCGGCGCCCATGTCATAGATTGTGCGAAACCGTTTATTCCCCAGAGTATAGTCATAAATGCAACTGAGTGCGCCAGTCCCATAAAAATGTTCACTGTCGCAGAAACGGTCAAACCAATAAACATCATCCATTTTGAGGAAACGCGGTCGCTGACAATGCCGTTGCAAAGCTGCCCGATTCCATATGTAAAAAAAGAACATGTACTAATAAAACCCGCTTGTGCTTTGGTAATATTTTCTGCGCGTAAAATTTCTGTGATGGAAGCATTATAGTTCAGCCGTCCGATATAGGTACAAAAATAGGCGAGCCAGCAAAGCCAAAACAGTAATGCCGCCATTTTTTCATTTGTGATTTTTTTCTTTTCCGTTATTTGTGCCATGTTTATTGCCTCTTTCTTATTTTTCTTAACTTTAGCATTGTACCACGATTACAAAAAAAAAGCAAGTGGCAAAAAGTAAAACAACAAATAAAAAGAGAACGTGTCTTGCAAATAAAAGCCATTGCAGGTATAATAGAGGATAGAAAATCTGAAGCAGCGGACGGGAGAGAACTCTCGGTAAACGCGGAAAGGCGGAAACATGAAACGATATTTAAAACATGCAACGATATTAAAAATGGACGGGACGGAACCCATTACAGACGGCGGACTTTGTATGGAGAATGGTATCATTACCTATGTGGGTGCGCACAGGGAGGACATGCAGGCGGAGGAAACCATTGACATGAAAGGCGCTATTGTCATGCCGGCGCTGGCAAACGGGCATACGCATTTACCCATGACGCTCATGCGCAGCTATGCGGACGGACACAATTTGCAGGATTGGCTGACAAACTACATTTTTCCTGTGGAGGACAGACTGACGAAAGAGGATATTTATTGGGGCAGCAAGCTTGCCATGGCGGAATTGGTGGCAGGCGGGACGGTTTTTTTCAATGATATGTATTGGCTGATGGAGGAGGTTGTGCGTGCGGCGGAAGAAAGCGGTCTATGCGGCGTTGTGGCGCGTAGCGTGGTACACCCGTCTGATGAAGAACCCATTGAAACCAGCGAACGCGTTGCAGAAGCGCTACGGTTGCTGGAGGTTTGCGGCAGCAGAAAAAACGGTAATGTCAAGGCGGCGCTGTCTGTTCATGCAATTTATACCAATACGGAAAAAGCCTTGTGCTACATGAGCGATTTGGCAAAAGAACACGGCGCGCTTATGCACATTCATTTGTCGGAAACATTGACGGAAAACGAGGATTGTCTGCGGCAGCACGGAAAAACGCCGACGCAGTATCTGGACAGTCTGGGATTTTTTCAAAATCCCACCATTGCGGCGCACGGCGTGTTTTTGAATGAGGAAGATTTGGAGATTTTGAAAAAGCGCGGCGTAGTGATTGTGCATAATCCTGACAGTAATTTAAAACTGGGCAGCGGCATTGCGCCACTGGCACAAATGTTGAAAAAAGGGATTCCGGTCATGCTTGGCACGGATGGCGCGTCCAGCAACAACAATTTAAACATGTTTGAAGAAATGCATTTGGCGGCGGTGGTGCATAACGGCGCGGCAGGGGATCCGATTTGTATTGGCGCTTATGACGCGCTGAAAATGGCGTGTCGTCCCGATTTGCTGGGCTTTGACAGTGGACAGCTTTTGCAGGGCAAACGGGCGGATATTATTGCGGTAGACACTAGTCGCCCGCATTTTCAGCCAATGCTGAATCCTGTCAGCAATTTGGTATACAGCGCGCAGGGCGGAGATGTGCAGTATGTATTCTCCGGCGGCGAACTGCTGTATCGGAAAGGTGAATTTTTTAAGGTGGATTTGGAAGAAATCTATTATCATGTCAACAACTGTGTGAAGCGGCTTTATCAATAAAACAGCGCCCCGCCGGAGAAAATGGTATCCAGCGGGGGCGCTGTTTTATTGATATTGTATATATCTGATGGTAGCATCCAGAGATATGATCGATATTGTAGAATCGGATTGGTTTAACTATACGGGTGGACCGGACAAAGCGATTAAAGATAAGATTATTTATCCGCTGAATGAATTAATGGATAAAGTATCGCCGAACTTGAAAAAATATTATGAAGAGAATCCCAAAGTGGCAGGACAACTGCAAACAGATAGCGGGAACTACTATATGTATCCATTTACCACAGTAGACCCGAAACTGCGCACATTTATGGGATATATGGTTCGGAAAGATTTGTTAGACAAAGCGGGACTTCAAATACCGGAAACCATTGGCGAATAGGAAACAGCACTGACAAAATTCAAAGAAATGGGCATAAAAGCGCCGATTGTCATGCATTTAAAAAATAGCATGATAATTTGGTGAGCGGATTCATGGGCGCATATGGCATTCAAAGCGGTTGGTATTTGGACGGAGATACCGTGAAGTTTGGATAATATGAACCGGCGTTTCGCGATTATGTAACAACCATGGCACACTGGTATAAAAATAGACTCATTGTCAGCGGGTTTGCAGATGAAGACAGCAAACGTATTTCGGCATTGGTAATTGCCGGAGACGCAGGAGCAGTTGCCGGTTATAACGGCAGTGGATTTGGCAGTTGGATTCCGAGATTGAAAAACGCAGTTCCGGGTGCGGCGCTGGAGCCGGTACCCTATGTGGCACAAAGCAAAGGCGGAAAACTGTTTACAGGACAAATGGCGGGAGAATCAAATGCCAGTGGTGCAGCAATTACAACATCTTGTAAAGAAATTGAAATTGCAGCGCGCCTTTTGGACTATGGATATAGCGAAAAAGGACATATGATGTATAATTTCGGACGGGAAGGAATTTCTTATGAAATGAAAGACGGCGTGCCGACCTATACGGACGTTATACTGGATAACAGTAAAAATGGCGGACTATCTGTCAGTCAGGAAATGAGTAAATACATTCGCAGGTGCTATAATGGACCATTTGAACAGGACCCTGATTATCTGTTCCAAATGTATCCGCTGCAGGAACAAAAAGATGGCGTCACCATTTGGTCGCAGACTGACGCAGCACAGCATAAGTTACCGCTGATAGTAATGACAGAGGAAGAAAACAAAGAATTTTCTGAAATTATGAGCGATATCAATACGTTCCGGGAAGAAAAATTGGCGAAGTTCGTTTCGGGACAGGAATCTTTGGATACGCTTAATAGCTATTATGAAACACTCAAAAACCTGAAAATAGAACGTGCAATTGAAATTCAACAGCAGGCATATGACCGCTATTTGGCACGTCAGAAATAAAATTTGACTATAAAAGAACACTGTGCAGGGCAAATTCCGCACAGTGTTCTTTTTTGCAGTATCTGTAACTTTGTTTAAAAATTTTGATATAACAACAAAACGGCGTTGTTCCTAATAATACAAGTGCCGTGTTCCTGTAAGATATCATAAAACAAAACGCTTTCATCAACCGGCTGTGCAAACTCGCAAATATAGTTATCCAATTCGTTTTGATAGAGCCTGCTGCCGCCCATACCATGAAAAACGAGGTAATATTTGTCCCGATATTTGAATAAATCTGTATAACCGTCCGCAATGCCGTGCAAAACAGGAAATTCCGTGCAAAAGGCACATACATCGTCAAAGGTTTCAAACTGATAGGCATAAACGCTTTGGCGCGGCGCTGCCGGTTTGGATTTTACCTTATAACGCCGTCCGCTGCGCGCGGTGTGTTCCTGTTGAAACTGTGTTTTTGTGATATACATAATAAAGGTGGAATCGTCTTTTTGTAAGGCTTCTACCGTGAGTTTACAGTTTTCAAACACGATACCGGTTTCCTCTTCTGCCTGATGTAAAATATCCCAAAACATTTCATTGGCGTCCGGGTCGGGATTGGAAAGCGCCTCACAGGAAATGTTCCAGCGGAGCATATCCTCCGGACGCAAGGTGATTTTCAATTTATAATCAGAGATACGTTCAATTTTCATCTTATTTCACTTCCTTTTGCTAGGAAACAGCCTAAATGATATTAATACTATACTATATAATACGGTAATTTGCAAGAAAAAGTTTCATGAAAACGATTTTTTTAAAACAGAAATTAGAAAATTCGGCGGACAAGGTTGTAATTTGGCGAAAAAAGCGTTATAATGGTGAATGTATATTAGGGTTTTATCGGAAAAAACAAGAAAGGGGCAGTGTTATGGGATTATATTCCTTCAAAGGTGGTATTCATCCTGACTATCACAAACAGGAAACCGCCGCAAAGCCGCTTGAGGTGATGACGCCGCCGAATGAGGTGGTCATACCGATGTTGCAGCATATCCGTGTGGCATGTCAGCCGTTGGTTGCCAAAGGGGATATGGTGAAAATGGGGCAGAAAATCGGCGAAAGTGATGCGTTTTTGTCTGCGCCGGTTCATGCAAGCGTTTCGGGGCAGGTAGTGGCAGTGGAGCCGCGTCCGCACCAGAACGGCACGCGGGTGATGAGCGTGGTTATTCAAAACGATTTTCAGGACACACCGGCAGAACGAATCACTGCGAAGGACAACTTTGAGGACATGAGCGTGGAGGAAATCCGCCAGTGTATCCGTGAAGCGGGACTGGTCGGCATGGGCGGCGCAGGGTTTCCGGTTCATATCAAGCTGGACATTCCAAAAGGGAAAAACTGCGACACGGTCATTGTCAACGGCGCGGAATGCGAACCATATCTTTCCAGCGACCATCATTCCATGCTAAATTACAGTGATGAACTGATTGATGGACTGCGCGCCGTGATGAAAGCGGTAGGCGCGGAAAAGGGTATTATCGCAGTGGAGGACAACAAGCGAGACGCAGAACAATTGCTGTGCGACAAAACAAAGGACATTGCGGAAATTGAGGTGGCGCTGCTGGAGACAAAATATCCGCAGGGCAGCGAAAAACATATCATCAAAACCGTTTTAGGCAAAGAAGTACCAAGCGGGAAACTGCCGATTGACGTGGGCGTTGTTGTCAACAACGTGGATACTTGTATCAGCATTTGCCGCGCGATTCGTGACGGAATGCCACCGGTGGTGCGGCGTATCACGGTTGCGGGCGGCGGCGTGAAAGAGCCGAAAGTGCTGGAAGCGCGGATTGGAACGCCGTTTGAAGCGCTGGTGGAAGCGGCGGGCGGCGCGGCGGAGGAACCGCTGAAAATTGTGGCGGGCGGCCCGATGATGGGGCATTGCCAATATGACCTCGGCGCGTCTGTGATTAAGACTTCTTCTGGACTGCTGCTGCTAACCGAGCAGGAAATAGGAATTTTTGAAGAAGGTCCCTGCCTGCGCTGCGGAAAATGTGTGGACGCCTGTCCAATGAATTTGATGCCCATGCTGCTGTCGGTGGCAGGACGCAGAAAAAATGTGGAACAGAGCGTAAAGCTTCATGCAACAGATTGTTTGGAATGCGGCTGCTGCACCTATAGCTGTCCGTCCCACCGGTATTTGCTGGAGGGAATCCGGATGGCAAAACAGCACGCGGTTGCAAGAACATAAGGGAGGAGAATGGATTCCATGAACGGACAAGTAACATCTTCTCCGCATTTACATAGCGGAGAAAGCGTCCGCGGCATTATGCTGGATGTGATTTTTGCATTGCTTCCGGCGGGCGTTTGCGGCGTATTCTTTTTTGGTATCCGCGCGCTGATGGTGATTCTGGTCTCTGTTGCAACATGTGTGCTTTGCGAAATGTTGTGGCAATGGCTGTTTAAAAAGCCCATCAGTATCGGAGACATGAGCGCAGTCGTAACGGGGCTGCTTTTGGCATATAACTTGCCGCCGACATTGCCGCTTTGGATGGTGGCAATAGGCGCGGCATTTGCGATTATCATTGCCAAGCAGGTGTTTGGCGGATTAGGGCATAATTTCATGAACCCTGCCTTAGCGGGACGTGCCTTTTTGCTGGCGGCATTTGCAGGCAACATGACAACGTGGGTATCGGCATCGCTGTTTGGTATGGATGCGCAGACTACGGCAACGCCGCTTGCATTGCTAAAAGCGGGCAATTTAGAAGAAATGCCGGAACTGATGCAGTTGGTGCTGGGACATGTTGGCGGCTGTATTGGTGAAACCTCGGCTGTGTTGCTGCTGCTGGGCGGTTTGTATCTGTTGGCGCGGCGCGTGATTAAAATTCGGATTCCGGCCGCCTTTATCGGTACGGTTGCTGTGTTGACCTTCATTTTCGGAAGCGATGGCGGATTTGGAGAACGTATGCAAATCATGGGCTATCATCTATTTTCCGGCGGACTGTTTTTGGGCGCGTTTTTCATGGCAACGGACTATACGACAACACCGTCAACGCCGCTGGGACAATTGCTGTTTGGCATTGGCTGCGGCTTGATTACCACGGTGATTCGCCTGATTGGCGGCTATCCGGAAGGTGTTTCCTATTCCATTTTGATGATGAACGTCGCGGCGCCGCTTTTGGAACGGCACACCATGCCGCGCGTCTATGGATATGCGCGGAAAAAACCGTCTTTACGGAAAAAAGGAGGTGCCGAAACAGCATGAGCAACTCTTTTAGTGTAGATAGTGTGAAAGATATTATCAAAAAAATCGGTTGTAGCGTTAAAAAAGGCGTTGACTTTTGCATGGGTAACAGCGTTTTAAAACCGGGTATCGTGCTGGGCATTATCGCGCTGTCGGTGGGATTGCTTTTGTCGGTGGCAAACGTTTTCACAAAAGACACCATTGCGGCGGCAAAGGCAAAAGAGATTACAAACGCCTTGGCGCAGGTGCTGCCTGCGGCGCAGACGTTTGACGAAATGGCACCGGAGAGTGCGGACGCTATGGTGACAACGATCTACGCCGGCAAGGACGCATCGGGCGAAACCGCCGGATATTGTGTGCAGGTGCAGCCGAGCGGATATGGCGGACCGATTGTGATGATGGTTGGTATCGCGAAAGACGGCAGCGTGCAGGGCGTCAGCATTACGGAAAGTAGTGAGACGCCGGGGCTGGGTGCGCTGGCAAACGAGGATAAGTTTAAAAAGCAATATAACGGACGCACGGAACCTGCACAGGTCAACAAAGACGGCGGGGATATTGAAGCAATCAGCGGCGCGACCATCACATCGCGCGCTGTGACAAGCGGCGTGAACGCTGCGCTGGAAACAGTTCGTCCACTGCTGGAAGAAGCGGGAGGTGCGGCAGGTGAATAAAAAACTTAGCATTTTAATCAATGGACTGATTCGCGAAAATCCGTCGCTGGTATTGCTGCTCGGTATGTGTCCGACATTGGCGGTCACAACATCGGTCAACAATGCCATCGGTATGGGACTGGCAGCAACGTTTGTGCTGATTGGCTCTAATGTAGTGATTTCCTTATTGAAAAAATGTATACCTGATAAAATCAGAATCGCGGCATATATTGTGATTATCGCCGGATTTGTGACGCTGGTGCAAATGTTGCTGGAAGCATATGTGCCGGCGCTGAATAAGTCGCTGGGCGTGTTCATTCCGCTGATTGTGGTAAACTGTATCATTTTGGCGCGGGCAGAATCGTTCGCTTCCAAAAATACGGTGTTGGATTCCATGATGGACGGCGTTGGTATGGGACTGGGATTCACAGCTTCCCTGATTTTGGTGGCTTCTGTGCGTGAGATTTTGGGGAACGGTTCTTTCTGCGGCATTCCGTTGTTTGGAGAAGGGTTCCAAGGCGCAACGATTATGATTTTGCCGCCGGGCGGATTTTTGACACTGGGAATTGTGATTGCAGTTGTAGGCGTAGTGCGTAAAGCGATTAGCGCCAGAAAGGCAGGGAAG
Organism: Clostridia bacterium; assembly: GCA_022801925.1. Lineage (GTDB taxonomy): Bacteria > Bacillota > Clostridia > RUG12999 > RUG12999 > JAAWTG01. The sequence continues at coordinate 41,875 of JAAWTG010000001.1, forward strand.
GAAATATGAGTTATTTTACAAATATCATGGTCATTTCCCTGACTGCTATTTTGGTGGAAAATTTTGTGTTGGTGAAGTTTTTGGGGATTTGTCCGTTTCTGGGCGTGTCCAAACAGACGAAAACAGCAGTCGGCATGGGCGGCGCGGTTATGTTTGTCATGACGATTTCTTCCGCCATGACATGGCTGGTGCAAAAGTTTTTGCTGGAACCACTGCATTTGGAATATTTGCAGACCATTGCGTTTATTTTGGTGATTGCGGCATTGGTGCAATTTGTGGAAATGGCGCTGGAAAAATTGTCTCCTGCACTCTATGATTCGCTGGGGATCTATTTGCCGTTGATAACGACAAACTGCGCTGTGTTGGGCGCGGCAATTCTGACGCAGCAAAAAGGATATGATTTTGTGGAAACAGTCGTGTTCGGACTGTCGGCAGGTATCGGTTTCACGCTGGCAATTGTGCTCTTTTCCGGCGTGCGGGAGCGGCTGGAAACCAGCGACATTCCGGAAGCACTGCAAGGGTTCCCGAGCGCATTGATTGCGGCGGCGTTGATTTCTCTGGCTTTCTTCGGATTCCAGGGGCTGAAACTGGGCTGATAAGGAGGGAGAATCAAAATGGAAATTCTATATGCTGTTTTAGTGCTGGGCGGTCTCGGCGTGCTTTTTGGGCTGGGATTGGGACTGGCGTCCAAGGTATTTAAAGTAGAACGCGATATACGGATTCAGAAAATCATGGAAACGCTGCCTTGTGCAAACTGCGGCGGCTGCGGATTTGCAGGCTGCAGCGCGTTTGCCACGGCGGTGGTGGAAAAGGGGGCAGACCCTGCTTCCTGTACGGTAGGCGGCGCGGCATGTGCGGAAAAAGTGTCGGAAATCATGGGTGTGAAAGCATCGTTTGAACGAAAAACGGCGCGCGTGAGATGCGCCGGCGACTGCGAACATGCCCCGCTGAAATTTGAGTTTCACGGACTGGCGAACTGCGAATCGGTCAGCAAGGTGGCGGGCGGTTCCAAAGCCTGCGCCTATGGTTGCTTGGGGTTGGGAAGCTGCGTGCAGATGTGTGAATATCAGGCGATTTCCATTGTGGACGGTGTGGCGCAAGTGAACGAAAACAAATGCTACGGCTGCGGCAAATGTGCGAGCGTCTGTCCGCGGCATTTGATTGAAGTGGTACCGGCACAGAAAAAATATTTTGTAGCCTGTACCAACAAAGATAAAGGCTCGTTCATGAAAGATGTGTGCAGCGCGGGCTGTATTGGATGTAAACTGTGTGAGAAAGCCTGCGAATATGAAGCGATTAGTGTAGAAAACAATTTGGCAAAAATCGATTATGAAAAATGCACTTCATGTGGGGCATGTGCAGAAAAATGCCCGAAAAAAATCATTCATATGGTGGAAATAGCGGAATAATACAGAAATCAAAAGCGGTCGGTTGTGGGACATCTCCATGACCGGCTGCTTTTTTGATGAAATGGGTAGAAAACAAATGAGATTTATGTTACAATATAGGTAGTAGGAGTGATAACATGAAAAAATCGGTATTTTGCATAGTAGTTGCGGCGGTTTTGCTAATGTGTGCGTGTACTTATGGATTTTCAGATGTGCAGCAGGAACACTGGTTCTATGACAATGTGACGGACATGACGAACCAAGGATATCTGAACGGGTACGAGGACGGCACATTTCGTCCGTCCGACCTGATAACAAAGGCAGAATTGGTATCTGTGACCGGTAGGGTGAGCGGTTTGCAAGTAGAAAACGGGCAAAACAATCACTGGGCGGACGGCATGGTGCAGGCAGCGCTGAAAAGCGGTTTGTTTGACTGGGATGAAATTCCGCCTACAGGAGAAACCTATAACGAGCCAATTAACCGTCAATTGGCCATTAAAATTGTGATGCAGGCGTTTTTGCCAGGTAAACGCGGCGATTATAACCGTGTGAGCAGTGCGGTGCAGGATTTTGCAGAGCTGGACGGTCGATATTATGACAGCGTGATTGCGGCATATTGCGAAGGCGTGGTGCAGGGGGATAATAACGGCAATTTGAATCCCAAGGAACCGCTGTCGCGCGCGGAGGCTTGCGCCATTATCATGCGTGCCGCAAACATCAAAGGCGGGCTTCAACCATATGTTCCGCCGGTGGTGGAAACGCCGCAGCCGGTGCAGACGCGCAAGGGCGGCGTGAGCGAAAACGGGAAACTGCACGTAGAAGGAAAACAGTTGATGAACGAACGCGGCGAAGCAGTACAATTACGGGGCATGTCAACGCACGGACTGCATTGGTTCAGTAATTTCGCAACGGAAAACGCCGTCAAAGCGACTGCTGACTATGGCGCAAACCTGTTTCGCTGCGCCATGTATACCGGCGAGGGCGGATACCTGAGCAACAGCGCGGTGAAAGATACGCTGATAAACGCGGTGGACAGCGCTATCCGGCAGGACATGTATGTCATCATTGACTGGCACATTCTGTCTGATGGCGACCCGCTTACCTCTGCGGACGCAGCGGCAGCGTTTTTCACGGAAATGTCGCAACGTTATGGCGATAACCCTGCTGTGCTCTATGAGATATGCAACGAGCCAAACGGAAATATTACATGGAATGGAAATGTCAAGCCCTATGCGGAGCGAATCATACCGGTGATACGCGCGAACAGCGACGGTATTATTTTGGTGGGCAGCCCCACATGGAGTCAGGATTTGCACGAGGCGGCGAAAAATCCGCTTGGCGGCGCAAATATCATGTATACCTGCCATTTCTATGCAGGTACGCATACCGATTGGCTCAGACAGCGCATTGTGGACTGCGGACTGCCGGTATTTGTGTCGGAATGGGGAACCAGCGCGGCGGACGGCAATGGCGGTGTGTATTTGGAGGAAGCGCAGCGGTGGATAGATTTCATGAACGAACAAGGCATTAGTTGGGCGAACTGGTCGCTGTGCGACAAAAATGAAAGCTCCGCCGCACTGTTGGGCGGTGCGAATGTGAGTGACGGTATCAGCGAGAGCGAGCTTTCGGAGAGTGGGAAATTCGTGTTTAGGCAATTCAGATAGAGAAATGAGAAAGCGGGCGGGACAATATTTGTCCCGCCCGCTTTTTCTAAAATATATGATATATTATTTGCTTTATTTGAAAGGAATGATCATTTTTCACGAAAGACGTGACTAATCTTCCAGGGGTATGTCTCCATGTACATTCGTTTGATAGAGTATTCCGTTTACATAGTAGAGCGCGTCAAACTCAAGCGGATTCATATCCTTCGGCGCGTGCAAAATTTCAATATCCCAAGTATCGCCCCGCGGTTTGATGAAAAAGTAAAGCGTTTCTTTTGTTTTGACATTTTCGCCGGAGGCAAAGAATCCGTCATCTGTCGGAATTATCCGGTCAAATATATAAGGCTCCCGTGTGCAATCTGTGAGATACTGCCAGGTCTCGCCGTCTTGCGAAACATATAAATCGCCGTCTGTCTGGGCGATATACCAGCCGTTGTGATAGGCGCCCTCCCAGCGACCCGGTTTCATGTGGGTGAGACCGCTGACCGGGTCTGTGACGGCAAACGGTTTATCAAAGAACATGGCTTTGTTGCCCTCGTGCGCGGCAGTAGGGAGCGCGGAAGCGCCCGCTAAAGTCCAGGCAAGGCCGTCTTTGGAAGTATAGTAAGCGATTGGTGGGTTTGAATAATAACTGTCTGGTTTTTGACAGCCATAATAGACACCGTCCTGATACAGAACACGGAAGGGGATATACTCGGTGGTATCCGTCCATTGTTCCATTCCAAAATTCAAAATAGAAATCTTATCCGAGATGACACGCCAATTGGGTCTGCCATAAAGCCTGCCGCGGATGTTTCTATTATGTATATAAAGTCTGTTGCCTGCGGCGCGCGGAGAGGTCAAATAGCTGCTGTATAGTTTGAGATCGGGCAGCAGTAAAGGCGTTTCGGTCACAAAATCTGTGGTGACCGTTAAGGAATAACCATCATCGCCATAATGGCTGCCGCGCAGCAAATAAATCTGCGTGCCGTCCGTGCAGGACAATACGGGCAAACGGTTGACCGGCGGCAGCGCAGCGCCGTCGTCGTGGAACACGACTGCGTCGGACGCAGCACAAATGCCGGGTCTCGTTATTGTTAAAGTGCCTTCAGCAATGTCGCTGTCAAGCTTCAATTCGGCATGCCCGTCCCAGCCGAGTGTTTGCGTAAAGAAGGACAGTGGGATATATGGTTCATTTTCATGTATCACTGCCGGAATGGGCGTTGGATAGGCGTTGGGCAGCGACAGCAGCACGGTATCCGGCTGCGGATGACAATAATTCAAATTTCCGTCCACATGAGAGCCGGTGTCGCCGGAATAGTAGAGTGTGAATAAACGGTGGTTGTCATAAAATGAAAGCAGCTTTGTGTTGACTTGGGGATGCGAAAAGACTGCGCCGAAATCACACAAAACGAAGGGCGACAGATAATATTGATTATTGTCAAAATCATATAAACACTGCGACAAATCAAGTTCGCAGCGGCGGTTCCATGTCGGCTTATTGTCAGAATCGGATTTGGGAATATTAGCGCGCAGTACAGTGATGGTGACAGCATCGTTTCGACGGTCAAAAGAAACATCACAATCCAAATATTCACGGACAAAATCAAGCGGTAAATAGGCAATGCCGTCCACAACGCGCGTTCCGTGCATGATGGAAATCCAGTCGCCGTTTATCAGCACGTCTGTGCTTTCGGGATAAAAATCAAAGTTGGCGGCGTGCCATGCTATGTAATAACCACACATGCCGCGTCCCAGCTTGACATCGTAATCACCCATGTCAACTAACGTCTGCACAGAGATATAGGACACGCCGTCAATGCGGCGGACGTCCGGCGTGACGTCCAGCTTCCAAGTCTTGGAATACGGTTGGATTTCTTTATCGGGAGAGGTGACAGGTTCCTCTGCCGCAACCGGTTCCGCATAGGAACAGAGGTAGAGTTCAGAGGAAGCGGGCACAGGAGAAGGCTTTATACGAAGATAGTATTCTCCGGCGTCCAAGACGAGCCGTAGCGTTCTGTTTGCGGTGTAGTTGGTAAAAGGCTGTGCTGCACCTCTGTGCAGATAAATGTCTGCATGGGTATTGCCTTCCGAAGAAAAGGTATAGGCGGCTTTTTCCAAAATCGTCACTTTCAATGTTTTGGAATAATTGATGGGCAGTTCCAGCCGCTGACCGGTGGAATAGGTATCAAAATCGGCTGCCGCGGGAATGGACAAACTGACAAGCAACAGAATTGCCAAAAATAAAACGGTGCATATACAGCGCTTTTTCATGTAACGTCTCCCCTCTTTATGTATATATAACATTAGACGAAACAGCAGCCCTTGGGGATTCCTTTTTTCTCAATTTTCGGCAGACTGCCCAAACATAGGGAATGGTTTTCGGCAGAATCGGCAAAACAGGCAATAAAAAAAGAAAGTGGGAAATCGCCAGCGCAGAATTCGTCAAAACTACAGATTGACACGGGAGCGGCTTTTTGGTATAATAATAAAAATATGGTAGAATACTGAAAATACATGTTTCAAACGGTGATTTTCGTCAATATAGAAGCAAAACAGAAAGGTGGAACCATAACAATGGCAGAAAAAAAAGAATTTCTCATGACCCCAGAGGAACTGGAGCAGTTAAAAAATCAAATTGACTACTTAAAAAACGAAAAACGGCGTGAAATTGCGGAACGTATCAATCAGGCGCGCGGCTATGGCGACTTGTCGGAAAACTCGGAATATGACGCGGCAAAAGAAGAACAGGCGGAAAACGAAACCATACTGAAAGATTTGGAAGAACGTCTGAAATATGCAAAAGTCATTTCTTCCGACTCTTTGGATTTTTCCACGGTAAACGTCGGCGTAACGGTACGGATTAAAAATCTGGACACGAAAAAAGAAGTGGAATATACCATCACAGGAACGCTGGGCGCAAATCCAATGCAGAATAGAATTTCCAACGAATCTCCCATTGCACAGGCGCTGATTGGCAGAAGAGTGGGCGAAACGGTGGAAGCGGAAGTGCCCAAGGGAATTGTCCGCATGGAGATTTTGGACATTGTGAAAAAATAAAGGGAAGGATGAGAACCGTGAGTGAGCAACAGACACCGGAATTGGATTTAAATGAAATATTAAAAGTACGGCGCGAAAAACTAAAAGAATTGCAGGAACAGGGCTGTGACCCGTTTCAGCAGGTGAAATATGACCGCGACCACATGGCGGCGCAAGTCAAAGAGGACTTTGAATCGCTGGAGGGCAAAGAGGTGTCGGTGGCAGGACGGCTGATGAGCAAACGCGGCATGGGAAAAGCGGCGTTCTGTGATTTGGCAGACCGCAGCGGGCGCGTTCAGCTCTATGTGCGCGCAGACCGTATCGGCACGGAAGAATATGCGAAGTTTAAAAAATATGATATCGGTGATATTGTCGGCGTGCGCGGCGAAGTGTTCCGCACCAACAAAGGCGAAATTTCCATCAAAGCCGCCGAAGTGACGTTGCTGTCAAAATCATTGCAGCCGCTGCCGGAAAAATGGCATGGATTGAAGGATACGGAAATTCGCTATCGCCAGCGGTATCTGGATTTGATTGTGAATCCTGATGTGCGCGATACGTTTGAAAAACGTTCTAAAATCATTCGGGAAATCCGCAATTTCCTAGATCAACAGGCGTTTCTGGAAGTGGAAACGCCGGTGCTGCATTCCATTGCGGGCGGCGCGGCGGCGCGTCCGTTTATCACGCACCACAATGCGCTGGACATGGATATGTATATGCGCATTGCGCTGGAATTGCATTTGAAACGGTTGATTGTCGGCGGTTTTGAACGGGTCTATGAAATCGGACGCGTGTTCCGCAACGAGGGTGTTTCCGTGCGTCACAACCCTGAATTTACGCTGCTGGAACTGTATCAGGCATATACAGATTACTATGGCATGATGGATTTGACGGAAAATCTGATTCGCCATGTGGCGCAGACGGTACTGGGCACAACGCAAATCACGTTTAACGGCGTGGAAATCGATTTGGGCAAACCGTTTGAACGCATTACCATGGTGGAGGCAGTCAAGAAATATGCAGGTGTGGATTTTGACCAGGTGAAAACGCTGGAACAGGCGCGGGAACTGGCAAAAGAGCATCATGTGGAATTTGAAGAACACCACAAAAAAGGCGACATTTTGAATCTGTTCTTTGAAGAATTTGCAGAAGAAAAACTGATTCAGCCCACCTTTTTGATGGATCATCCGGTGGATATTTCGCCGCTGGCAAAACGCAAAGCGGACAAGCCGGAATATACCGAGCGGTTTGAGTTGTTTGTGGTCGGGCGGGAACATGCAAATGCATTTTCCGAACTCAACGACCCCATTGACCAGCGGGAGCGGTTTGTGCGTCAGGCGGAACTCAAAGCCGCAGGCGACGACGAAGCGAACGATTTGGACAACGATTTTATCACCGCGCTGGAATATGGTATGCCGCCGACGGGCGGGCTGGGAATCGGCATTGACCGTTTGGTGATGCTGCTCACAGACAGCTATTCCATTCGGGACGTTTTGTTGTTTCCGGCGATGAAAAAACAGGCGGAACAATAAAAAAGAGGTTTATGGCGCGCTAAAAGGAGCCGATAGATATGGATAAGGATTTTTCCAAATATTACAAAATAACAGATAAAGAGTTTTGGCGCAACTATTGGTTTTACTATCGGGTACATACCATTGTGGGCGTGATTGTGGCGGCGTTGATTATCGGAACCGTCGTGAGTTTTGTCACAAGGGTGAATCCTGATATTTTAATCATGCACATTGGCGGCGGATTGTTTGACGAGGAATGGATACCGGACGTGGAAGCCTATGCGGCGGAAAAAATACCGGATATCAACGAGGACGGCAAACAGATTGTATCCTTCCAGACGCTGATATACAATGAATCGCTGGATGCGCAGATGGCGCTGGCTTCCATGACCAAGGCGGATTTGGAGTTTGCCGGCGGGGACAGCACCTTGATTTTGGTGGATGAAACCACTATGGCGCGGTATATCAATATGGAGGTATTCCAAGATTTAACGGACTATGTGCAGCAGCTGGACATTGCGCCGGAACGGCTGAAATACAGCGAGGACGGCAGCCGTCCGTTGTTGGTGAATATAACAAGTACGCGGTTTGTAGCGGAAGGCGGCTATCAGGGACCGGATCTCTATCTGGGACTGCGTGTTATTCCGCAGAATATGCAGAAAAAGAAAATTATGCTTGACCGCGCGGAGGCTTCCAAACAGCTTTTTGAAAGTATTATTACAGATGATACAATCGTATCAAAGAAGCATGGTATATAAGCGTTGGTATGACAAAAATACAGGCGGTGAAACATACGGAATTTGGCGGAAACTGGAAAAGCTGCCTTGCCGCATGGCATTCGCCGCCTCTTTCTGTTTGAAATGGGAGTGACGCGGAAATTGCCGCGCCTGTTATGGAAAAAAAGAAAAAAGGGAATGATAGATTTTGTGGAAGGCGTTTATCAGTTATTATAAGCCGCATAGAAACCTGTTTATTTTTGACATGTGCTGCGCGTTTATCGTGTCCATCAGCGAATTGTTCTATCCGGTGATTACGCGCAACATGATCAATATTTATATTCCGAACAAGCAAATGCAGTTGCTGTTGGTTTGGGCAATTGTGCTGCTGGGTATTTATATTATGAAAGCGGTTTTAAACTATTGTATGCAATATTACGGACACGTGGTGGGCGTGAGAATGCAGGCGGATATGCGCGAAAAAGTGTTCCGGCATTTGCAGCGGCTGCCGTTTACCTATTTTGACAATCACAAAACGGGCGTTATCATGTCGCGCATGATTAACGATTTGATGGACGTGTCGGAATTGGCGCACCACGGACCGGAGGATTTGTTTCTGTCGATATTGACGCTGGCGGGTTCGTTCATTCTGATGGCGAACATGAACTTGTGGCTGACCCTCATTATTTTTGCGTTTTTACCGGTGTTGGTTTGGTTTGCCATAAAAAAACGGTTGCGCATGAACGAAGCGTTCACCAAAACGCGCGTGGAAGTGGCGGAGGTCAATGCAACGCTGGAAAACAGCATTGCGGGCGTGCGCGTGACCAAAGCATTTGTCAATACCGAGCAGGAACTGAAAAAATTTCATAAAAACAACAAAGCGTTTTGTAAGGCAAGGGAATTTTCCTATAAGGTGATGGGAGAATTTTTTTCCGGCATGAACTTTATCATTGATTTGCTGAATGTGGTGGTGCTGATTGCAGGTGGTATTTTCACTTATTATGGCTGGATTAACGCGGGTGAATTTGTGGCATACTTATTATATGTCAATGTCTTTTTGGTTCCGGTTCGCAAGTTGGTACAGTTCATAGAACAATACCAGTCCGGCATGACAGGCTTCAAACGGTTTCAGGAATTGATGGAGGTCGAGGAGGAACAGGACAGAGAAACGGCGCGTCCGCTGGAAACAGTGGAAGGCAACATCCGTTTTGAGGACGTCAGTTTTATGTATGAGGACGGGTCGGAAGTGCTCAGCGGTATTGAACTGGAAATCAAAAAAGGAACCACCGTGGCGCTGGTGGGGCCGAGCGGCGGCGGAAAAACAACGCTGTGCCACTTGATTCCGCGTTTCTACCAAATTGACAGCGGCAAAATTACCATTGACGGAACGGATATCAGGGATATTACACTGGATTCCCTGCGCGGGCATATTGGTATCGTGCAGCAGGACGTGTTCTTGTTTACAGGCACCATTTATGACAACATTGCTTATGGCGGCTGGCAGGACGGACACGAAGTGACAAAAGAAGAAGTTGTGGACGCGGCGAAAAAAGCAAATCTGCATGAATTTATTATGAGTCTGGAAAATGGTTATGATACCTATATCGGAGAACGCGGAATCAAGCTGTCCGGCGGGCAAAAACAGCGCGTTTCCATTGCAAGGGTGTTCCTGAAAAATCCGCCGATTTTGATTTTGGACGAAGCGACTTCCGCGTTGGACAACGTGACGGAAATCATGATTCAAAAGGCGCTGGAAGACCTCAGCCGTGACCGCACAACCATTGTGGTGGCGCACCGGCTGTCAACGGTTCAAAATGCAGATGAAATTGTCGTGTTGACTGATGAAGGCATTGCGGAACGCGGCACGCACCGTCAGCTTTTGGCGTGCGGCGGTATCTACGCAAATTTGTATCAGGTGAGTCAAGGGGTAGAATAAAAAAAGGAGGAGGGAACGCCGGTGATTTATAACCAAGGCAGCGAGTATCATATTCATGTGAAACAAGGCGACATTGGGAAATATGTGATTCTGCCGGGCGACCCGGGGCGCTGTGAGGCGATTGCAAAACATTTGGAGCAGCCGGAAAAAGTGGCGCAAAACAGGGAATATACGACGTGGCGTGGCAAGCTGGAGGGCGAAATCGTGGCGGTAACCTCCACGGGCATTGGCGGCCCGTCCGCGGCAATTGCGCTGGAAGAATTGGTGCATGTCGGTGCGGACACGTTTATTCGTGTCGGCACCTGCGGCGGATACCATATGGAGGTGCTGGGCGGCGATTTGGTGGTGCCGACCGGTTCTATCCGTATGGAAGGCACTACGAAGGAATATATGCCCATTGAATTTCCGGCTGTAGCGAATTTGGAAATTGCAAATGCGCTGGTGCAGGCGGCAAAACAAAAAGGATATCGCTGTCATGCGGGCGTGGTGGAAAGCAAGGATTCCTTCTATGGCGAGCATGAAGGCGCAAAAAAACCGGTGGGCTACGAACTGGAGAACAAACGCCGAGCATGGGTCATGGGCGGAACGCTTGCCTCGGAAATGGAAACGGCGGCGTTGTTTGTCGTGGGTGCAACACTTGGCGTGCGTGTTGGCGCAGTGCTGAACGTGATGGGGAATCAAATCCGGCGGGACAATGGGCTGGACGATGCCATTGTTTATGACACAGACCGCGCTATCGAAGTGGCGGTAGAAGCCATGCGGCAACTCATTTGCGAAAGAAAAAGCGGAAAGGAAGGATAGGGCAATGGCTGAGATGGATAACAAACAGACGATTTTAATTGGACAACAAGATGAAAAAAAGGTATATATTGAATATGCTGCGTATTTAAAGATTTTGAAATTCGGAAAAGGCGGCGCGTCTGACGGTGCACGCGGCGTATTGCTGGGAGAGAAAAAAGACGGTGGTATTTTTATTTCAGCGCTCTTGGAAGCGGTCTATACCGGCGGGGACGGCGTGGAAGCGCCGTCGTTCACAACGGATTCGTGGGAGCGTATCAAGCAGGAACGGGAAATGCTGTACCCGCATTTGGAGATTTTGGGAAGCTATAGCACCCATCCGGACGTGCACCCCACCGAACAGGATATTTTGATTCAGACAGGCTTTTTCAATGAACCGGACAATATTTTATTCATGTTTGACCCGGTTGCCAATGTGGAACGGGTGTATATCGGTGACAAGGAAAAATGGCGGCGCATGAAAGGATTTTTCCTGTATGACATGACGGGACGCAGCATTGATTTGCGTCTGCGGGAAAATTTGACGCGGACGGTGGACAAAGAAGTGGAACTGCGCAACAAAGTGTTTCATGCGCTGTCCAAAAAAGTGTCCAACATGATTGCGGCATTCACCATCTGCATTTTGGTGCTTGCGGTTGTCAATGTATATTTGGTGGTGCAGGTCTATCAAAACAACAAAATGGTAACGGCGGTACAGTCTGAGGCAAAAGCGCTGATGGACGAAGTGAAAGTGGCGGTTGATGTGATTCCACAGGTGATTCCTACGGCAACGCCAAAAGCAACGGCAACAGCAACGCCGACGCCAACAAAAACGCCGGAGTCCACCAAAAAACCGACTTCACCGACCAAAGCGCCGGTACAGTAAATTTCAGATAAGGCGGGCGATAGAACGTGCAGGAAACAGAAGCACAGAAAAAAATCCGGTCGCTGCGGGAACAATTACTCTATCACAGCGACAAATATTATAATCAGGATAACCCTGAAATTTCCGATTTTGAATATGACGCCATGCTGCGGGAGTTGGAAGAACTGGAAGCGCAGTTCCCGCAGTTTGACGACGAAAATTCGCCGACGCACCGTATTATCGGCAAGGTGGCGGAACAGTTTTCGCCGGTGGAACATACGGTTCCCATGCAAAGCCTGATGGATGTGTTTTCCAAAGAAGAATTGGGAGAGTTTCTGCAAAAAGTGGAGACGGCGCTGGGCAGCATGCCCGCGTTTTGCGTGGAACCCAAAATCGACGGGCTTTCTGTTGCGCTGGAATATGAAAACGGCGTATTTTCGCGCGGCTCCACGCGCGGCAACGGCGTGGTGGGAGAAGACGTGACGGAAAATCTGAAAACCGTGGGCGGTATCCCCATGAAATTGCAAAACGCACCGGCGTTTTTGGAAGTGCGTGGCGAGGTCTATATGCCGACAGAATCGTTTTTAGCGCTGAATGCGCGGCGGGAAGCGGCGGAGGAAAGCACTTTTGCCAATCCGCGCAACGCGGCGGCAGGTTCCCTGCGGCAGCTTTCCAGCGAAGTGACGCGGGAGCGCGGTTTGCGCGTGTTTGTGTTCAATGTGCAGCAAGTGCAGGGAAAAGAATTTGCCACGCACTTTGAAAGTCTGGACTATTTGCGTGAGTGCGGTTTTGCTGTCATAGACAACATTGCAGTCAAAACAGGGCTGGAGGATATTTACCGTCACATTTCAACCATTGGAGAAGCGCGCGGCAATACTTCTTATGAAATCGACGGCGCGGTGGTGAAGCTGAATGAGTTGGCGCTGCGGGAAACGCTTGGGACAACGTCTAAATATCCCAAATGGGCGGCGGCATTTAAGTTTCCGGCAGAGCAAAAGGAAACGGTGGTTGAAGATATTATTGTGAAAGTGGGACGCACCGGCGTACTCACGCCTAACGCCGTGCTACAGCCGGTACGGCTTGCGGGTACAACGGTAGCGCGTGCCACGCTGCACAACATTGACAATATCCGCGACAAAGATATCCGCATTGGCGACAGGGTGATTGTGCGCAAAGCGGGAGAAATCATTCCCGAGGTGGTGGCAAGCCTGCCGGAAAAACGGACGGGAGAAGAAAAAATCTTTGAAATGCCCGAAACCTGTCCCGAATGCGGCGCGCATACGCTGCGTGAAGAAGGGGAAGCGGCGGTGCGTTGTCAGGGCAGCAATTGTCCTGCCCAGCGGCTGCGCAACCTCATTCATTTTGCCTCCAAAGGCGCAATGGATATTGACGGATTGGGACCTGCTGTGATAGAATTGTTGTTAGAGCATGATTTGATTCATGATGCGGCGGATTTATACCATCTCACGGCGGAACAGTTGGTTTCGCTGGAGCGCATGGGTGAAAAATCGGCGGACAATCTGCTTGCCGCTCTGGAAAAATCCAAGTCCGCAGGACTGGATCGCGTGCTGTGCGCTTTGGGCATTCGCCATATCGGCGAGCGCGGCGCAAAGCTGCTGGCAATGCATGTGCCGACCATGGAACAGCTGATGCAAAAAAGTGAGGAAGCCCTTGCGGCGATTCATGAAATCGGCGGCATTATGGCAAAAAGCATTGTCAACTATTTTGCCGATGAACAAAACCGCGATTTTATCCGCCGGTTGGCGGAAGCGGGTGTGCAAATGCACTATACCGGCGAGGTGGTGGAACAAAAAGAAGCGTTTGCGGGCAAAACTTTTGTTTTGACAGGAACGCTGGAACGCTACAAACGCGCGGACGCAAAAAAAATCATTGAAGGGTTCGGCGGTAAAGTGAGTGGCAGCGTTTCCAAAAAAACAGACTATGTGCTGGCGGGCGCGGAAGCGGGCAGTAAACTGGAAAAAGCGCAGGAACTAGGCGTGCGCATTTTGAGCGAAGAAGAATTTGAAGCACTTTGTGAATAAAACGGGCGGCGTACCGATTCTGGTACGCTTTGCCGCGAACACATACAGGAGGGGAAGAACCATGAAAATCACAGAAAAAGAAGTGGATTACGTTGCGCGTCTTGCGCGGCTCCATGTACAGGAAAGTCAAATGCAGCGGCTGACGCAGGACATGGGAAACATCATTGCTTTTGCGGACAAGCTGGGCGAACTGGATACAGAGCAGGTGGAACCGGCGGCGCATTCCATTGTGGTGGAAAATGTGCTGCGGGCGGACGAGGTGCAGCCGTCCTATGCGCGCGAGGATATCATTGCAAACGCGCCGCACAAACAGGCGGGCTGTTTCTCAGTGCCGAAAATCGTAGAATAGAAAGGACGTGACTATCGTGGAGTTACTAAAGCTCACTGCAAAAGAAGCGGCTGACAAGTTACATAGTAAGGAAGTAAGCTGCGCGGAACTGACAAAAGCATCTTTGGAACAAATCAAAGCGAAAAATGATTCCATTAATGCATATATCACCGTTTGCGAGGAAGAAGCTTTGCAACAGGCGGAACAAGTAGACGCTAAAATCGTGGCGGGAGAAGCAATAGAACCATTGGCGGGCGTTCCCTATGCCATCAAAGACAACATTTGTACCAAAGGCGTGCGGACAACCTGCGCATCGAAAATGCTGGGGAACTTTGTACCGCCCTATAACGCTTATGCAGCGGAACGCTTAAGCAAAGACGGCGTTATGCTGGGAAAATTGAACATGGACGAATTCGCTATGGGTTCCTCCAATGAAACCTCCTATTTTGGTGCGGTGCACAACCCTTATGATTTGAACAGAGTGCCAGGCGGCAGCAGCGGCGGCAGCGCGGCGGCAGTTGCGGCTGGTATGGCATATTACACGCTGGGTTCCGATACCGGCGGTTCCATTCGTCTGCCGGCGTCTTTTTGCGGCGTGACAGGGCTGAAACCAACCTACGGAACGGTCAGCCGGTTTGGACTGGTAGCGTTCGCGTCCTCTCTGGACCAAATCGGACCGCTGGCAAAAAGTGCAGAAGATGTGGCATATATCATGAATCGTATCACGGGGCATGACAAAATGGATTCCACGTCGCTGGACATTGCATATCCGGACTATACCAAAGCGTTGCAAGGCGATGTAAAAGGCATGAAAATTGCGCTGGTGCGGGAATATTTTGAAGGCGCAGATGCGGCGGTTGACGCGGCGGTGAAAGCGGCAGTGAAACAACTCACAGACATGGGCGCGCAGTGTGATGAAATTTCCATGCCCATCACAGACTATGCACTTCCGGCGTATTACATCATTTCTTCCTCTGAGGCAAGTTCCAATTTGGCGCGCTATGACGGCGTGAAATATGGTTTCAGGGCGGAGAAATTTGACGATTTGACGGATATGTATTTTAAAACACGCGATGAGGGATTCGGCGACGAAGTGAAACGCCGTATCATGCTGGGAACGTACGCGCTGTCCAGTGGATATTATGACGCGTATTATAAAAAAGCGCAGCAGGTGCGCACCATGATTAAACAAGGGTTCGACAAGGTGTTTGAAACCTATGATATGATTGCCAGCCCTGTCTATCCGACAACCGCGTTTGGTATTGGCGAAAAAACGGACGACCCTGTAAAGATGTATGCAGGGGATTTGTGTACAGTTTCGGTGAACATTGCAGGACTGCCGGGCATGTCGCTGCCCTGCGGGTTTGATGAAAAAGGCTTGCCGATTGGATTGCAGTTGATTGGCAAACCGTTTGGCGAAGAAACGCTGCTCCGTGCGGCGCACGCATTCCAGTGCGCGACGGATTATCATAAAGGAGGTGCGCAGGCATGAGCGAATATGAAGCGGTCATAGGAATTGAAATGCACGCCGAACTGTCCACCAAGACAAAGATTTATTGCGGCTGTAAAAATGAATTCGGCGGAGAAATCAATACGCATTGCTGCCCTGTCTGTAC
This sequence comes from Clostridia bacterium, assembly GCA_022801925.1. Lineage (GTDB taxonomy): Bacteria > Bacillota > Clostridia > RUG12999 > RUG12999 > JAAWTG01. The sequence goes on from JAAWTG010000001.1 coordinate 57,733, forward strand.
AGGTATGCCCGGTACGCTGCCAGTGCTGAACGAAAAAGTGGTGGAATATGCTGTGAAAGCGGGCTGTGCACTAAATTGTTCCATTGCAGAACTTAGCAAACAGGACAGAAAAAACTACTTTTATCCCGATTTGCCCAAAGCATATCAGATTTCGCAGTTTGACATTCCGCTGTGCGCGGACGGATATGTGGACATTCCGCTGGAGAGCGGAAGCAAACGCATTGGTATCACGCGGATTCACATTGAGGAGGACGCGGGGAAACTGCTACATGACGCTTCGGACACAGATTCATTGGTGGATTTTAACCGTTGCGGCGTGCCGCTGATTGAAATTGTGTCGGAACCGGATTTGCGCTCCAGCGAAGAGGCGAGAGTCTATTTGGAAACACTGCGTTCCATTTTGCAATATATTGACGTATCGGACTGTAAAATGCAGGAGGGTTCTATCCGCTGCGATGTGAACGTATCCATTCGTCCCAAGGGACAAAAAGAATTCGGCGTGCGCAGCGAGATGAAAAATGTCAACTCCTTCCGTGGTGCGATTCGCGGTATTGAATATGAAATTGCGCGGCAGACCGCTTTGCTGGAAGCGGGCGGACAAGTAGTACAGGAAACAAGGCGCTGGGACGATGCAAAAGGCGAAAGCGTGTCCATGCGTTCTAAAGAGGAAGCACAGGACTACCGCTATTTCCCGGAACCTGACCTTATGCCGATTCGTATCGAAAAAGAAACGGTGGAAAAAATCCGGCAGGAACTGCCGGAATTGCCGCATGTAAAACGGGCGCGGTATGTGAGCGAACTGGGACTGCCGGAATATGACGCAGGCATTTTGACGGAATACCGTCCGACTGCCGAATTCTTTGAAGCGGCAGTGGCAGCGGGCGCAAGCGCCAAAGGCGCGTCCAACTGGATTATGGGCGACATCTCCCGTATCTTGAAAGAAAAGGATATTTTGATTGACAATGTTCCGTTTTCACCGCAGCAACTGGCGGAAATGGTGCAGCTCATTGAAAGCGGCGCTATCAGCAATTCCGCCGGAAAGAAAGTTTTGGAAACGCTGTTTGAAACACCCAAAGCGCCCAAACAAATTGTGGAAGAACTGGGACTGGCGCAAATCAGTGACGAAGGCGCACTGCAAAAAATGGTGCAGGATGTTTTAGACCAGAATCCGCAATCCATTGAGGACTATAAAGCAGGAAAAGACCGCGCCATTAAATTTATGATGGGTCAGGTTATGAAACTCTCCAAAGGAAAAGCGAATCCGCAGACAGTGAATGCATTGCTGAAAGAAGAACTGGACAAAAGATAAGCATGGAAGAAAGGATTCTTTTATGCTTTTGGAAAAGGGGATTACATGGTTATTTTAGGCATTGACCCGGGCGTGGCAATTGTAGGATACGGCGTAGTGGACTATACCGGCAACCGTTTTCGGACGATTGACTATGGCGCTATCACCACGCCGGCAAAAACAAAATTGACCTCCCGTATCAAAACAATTTATGAAGAACTTCGGCTGTTGCTGTATCGACATAAACCCGACGTGATGGCGGTAGAGGAATTGTTTTTCAACACCAACACCACAACAGCAATGGCGGTGGCGCAGGCGCGCGGCGTGATTTTGCTGGCGGGAACGAATGAATCTATTCCGATTTTTGAATATACGCCGCTGCAAATCAAACAAGCGGTCACGGGCTATGGACGCGCGGATAAACAGCAGATGCAGCAAATGACGAAAACGCTGCTGGGTCTGGCAAGTGTTCCCAAACCGGACGATACGGCGGACGCGCTGGCAGTGGCAATCTGCCACGGACACAGCAACGGTTTTGGCTCGATTTTGGGCGCGGAAAATATTTGAAAGATTGTATTGACAAACCAATGAAAACGTTGTATAATAAATGATATGCGTATGCGGCTGGAGGAGAGAATATGCAGTTAGATTTGAAAAATGTCCTGGGCGGCATCGTAGATCAACTGCCGTTTGAAGGCGCGGTAGAACTGGAGGATATACAGTATTTGGGAAATCAAATACATTTTTCAGTTCCGGTGCAGGTGAGCGGTAAGGTTTCCAACATTGGAAAAGGGCTGGAGTTGGAAGGCAAAGCGTGGGGACGGCTGGAGACGTTGTGCGGACGCTGTGGCAAACCGGCGCAGGCGGTATTTTCCTATTCTTTGGCGGAAACGATTGTCAAGCAGTCGGAAGCAAACGAGGAAACGTCAGAGGAAGTGATTGTGCTGGAAGGCAATTTGCTGGACATGCATGACATAGTGCTGAACGGTTTTTACGCAGTGGCAGAGACGAAATATTTGTGCAGTGCAGACTGCAAAGGGCTGTGTCCTTATTGCGGCGCGGACAGGAACGTGACAGCGTGTGAATGTTGCGCCAATGAGATTGACCCGCGGCTTGCCGTGTTGGATACCCTGTTTGACGAAACAAAATAATTGCGCTGCTTCCGGAAGGGGCAGGAAAAGCAGTAATATAAAAGGAGGTGTTTTAGATGGCAGTACCAAAAAGAAAAACATCTAAAGCGAGACGCGATAAAAGAAGAGCAAACTGGAAACTGGCAGTACCGGGAATGGTAAAATGCCCGCAGTGTCACGAGTTTAAAATGCCGCACAGAGTGTGTGCCGCTTGCGGATATTACAATGGCAAAGAAGTAATCGCAACGGAAGACTAATGTATTTTGGGAGGGTGGTATTGAAAAATACGACCCTCTTTTGTTCTACATGGAAGAAAAACGCTGTTTGCAACCGGAAGATTTTGGGTGCAACGCTAAAATTTGTTTGTGTTGGCGTCATACAATATAGGAAATGCAAACGGTGGCGAGAGAACTATTGGGGAGAAAACAGCTATGGTGAACTATCATGAAGTGGCGGGCGTCCGCCCGGGCAGTATTGCGGAAGAACTGGGCATTGCGGCAGGGGATACTGTGCGCAAAATGAATGGCTGGGAACTTGGGTCCATTTTGGAATATCGCTATTTTGCCCATGATACGCTGATTCGTCTGGAAATTGAAAAAGCATCGGGCGAGGTGCAGGAAATAGACATTGAAAATCCTGAAAACGAAGAACTGGGCATTGAATTTGTCTATCCGCTGCTTGCGCCTGCGAAAAGCTGCAAAAATAAATGCGTTTTTTGTTTCATTGACCAATTGCCGAAAGGGATGCGGGATACGCTTTATTTTAAAGACGATGACACAACGCTTTCTTTCTTGCAGGGGAATTATGTCACGCTGACAAATATGGGTCATGCGGAACTGGAGCGTATCAAAGAAATGCGTATCAGCCCTATCAATATTTCGGTTCATGCCACAGACCCGCAGGTGCGCTGTACCATGCTGCACAACCGGTTTGCAGGCAACATTATGGAAATCATGCAGGATTTTGCGGCAAACCATATCACCATGAACGCACAAATTGTTTTGTGCCCGGGCTTCAATGACAAAGAAATTTTGGATAAATCGCTTGCAGATTTAACCGCACTGCACCCGTATGTGCATTCCATTTCTGTAGTGCCGATTGGCAAAACGGAATACAGACAGGGACTTTGCGAAATCGCTTCTTTTGATGAACAGTCCGCGCTGGAGACCGTGCGGCAGGTGGAACAATGGCAGCAAATGAGTCTGTCAAAATATGGTTCGCGCATTGTTTATCTTGCGGATGAGTTTTATATCAAAGCCGGGCGGGAGATTCCGCCGGCAGCGGATTATGAGGAATTTCCGCAGATTGAAAACGGCGTGGGGATGATCGCATCCATGCGGGAGGAATTTCAGCAGGCAATGGCGGAATTTGAACCGGAAGAAGTGCGCTGCCGCAGCGTCAGCATTGCAACGGGAAAAGCGGCGGGCTGGTTTTTGCGCCAAATGGCGGAGGAACTCATGCGGCGGACCGATATGAAAATTCATGTATATGAAATAGAAAATACTGTGTTTGGCAAAGAGATTACCGTAGCAGGATTGCTTTGCGGCAAAGATTTGAAACTGGGACTGGGCGATAAACCGCTGGGCGAAAAACTGCTGCTGACGGAAAACATGTTCAAAGCAGACGAAGACGTTATGCTGGACGATACCACGCTGGAGGAATTGGAGCAGGCATTTGGCGTTCCTGTGGAGATTGTGCCGGACGACGGATTCGCATTTGTAGACTATTGTACCGGAAGGGAGGCTGCTATATGAAACCGGTTATAGCGATTATTGGACGCCCCAATGTGGGAAAATCGGCGTTGTTTAATAAAATCATCGGACGCAGGGTGTCTATTGTAGAGGATACGCCCGGCGTAACGCGCGACCGTATTTATGCGGAAGGCGACTGGAGAAACAAACCGTTTATATTGATTGATACCGGCGGAATTGAGCCGGACAGTAAAGATGAAATTTTGTCGCAAATGCGCCGTCAGGCGAACACGGCGGTGGATTTGGCGGACGTGATTGTGTTTGTGGCGGATTTGAAAACAGGTATCACGGCAACAGACGCGGAAGTGGCGTCTATGCTGATAAAATCAGGAAAACCGCTGGTGTTGGCGGTGAACAAGGTAGACAAGCCGGGAGAAAATCCGCCGGAGTTTTATGAATTCTATAATTTAGGGATAGAACCTGTTGCAGTGTCCGCGCTGCAAGGACTTGGTATCGGCGATTTGCTCGACGAGATATATAGCCATTTGGAACACGCGTGGGACGAAGAAGAGGAGGACGAAGCCATTCATGTGGCGGTAATCGGACGTCCCAACGCGGGAAAATCTTCCTTAGTAAATCAGGTGTTGGGCGAAAATCGTGTCATTGTCAGCAACATTCCGGGCACGACCCGCGATGCAATTGATACCAGATTCGAGCGGGACGGACAATCCTATGTGTTTATTGATACAGCGGGAATCCGCCGCAAAGCAAAGGTAGATGAAGCAATTGAGCGTTATTCCGTTATGCGTGCGTTTTCCGCGGTGGAACGTGCGGACGTTTGCCTGCTGATGATTGACGGCGATGAAGGCGTGGGTGAGCAGGACGCGAAAATTATCGGATATGCCCATGAAAAAGGAAAAGCGTCTATCATTGTGGTGAACAAATGGGACAAGATTGAAAAAGAAACTAATACCATGCGCAACATGAAAATCAAGGTGCAGGAGCATTTGTCATTTATGCCCTATGCGCCGATTGAATTCATTTCCGCCAAAACCGGCGCGCGGGTGGAACGGCTGTTTCCGCTGATTCAAGAAGTGGTGCAGCAGAACAATATGCGGGTGACAACCGGCGCGCTGAATGATATTATTAACGAAGCGACGTTAAAAGTCCAGCCGCCGTCTGATAAAGGAAAAAGGCTGAAGATTTATTATGGTACGCAGGTGTCAACAAAGCCGCCGACCTTTGTGATTTTTGTCAACGACAAACAATTGGCGCATTTTTCCTATATTCGCTATTTGGAAAATCAAATCCGCAGTGCGTTTGAAATGAAAGGAACGCCGGTACGTTTTATCATCAGAGAGAAAAACACAAGCAAAACAGGGCGTTATAAATAAGCCGGACAGAAAAGGGAGGAAACTGTTATGATGCTGAGAGCCGAGGAGATTGTGAAAAATTTTGGAAAGCTGGAAGTTTTGAAATCCGTTTCTGTCGAAGTGCAAAAAGGGGAAGTTGTGGCGATTATCGGTCCGTCCGGTTCGGGAAAAAGTACACTGCTGCGTTGCTTAAACTATCTGGAAAAAGTAGATGCGGGAAGTATTGCCATTGATGACGAGTTTATGGTGGAAAACGGCGTTTACAAACCGGAAGCGGAAATTCGCCGTATCTGCCTGAAAACAGGTATGGTGTTTCAGAGTTTCAATTTGTTTCCGCATATGACAGTGCTGCGCAATGTGATGGAAGCGCCAGTGGTGGTGGGCAAAGAAAACAAAGAAACGGTCAGGCAACGCGCACTGGAATTGCTGGAAAAGGTGGGATTGTCACAAAAAGCGGACGCGTATCCGTCTCAGCTTTCCGGCGGACAAAAACAGCGGGTCGCAATTGCGCGCGCACTGGCAATGAATCCTGAAATTTTGTTGTTTGACGAGCCGACGTCTGCGTTGGATCCGGAACTGACGGGCGAGGTGCTGAGTGTTATGAAACAGCTTGCCGGCGAAAAGCGCACTATGGTTGTGGTGACGCATGAAATGGGATTTGCGCGGGAGGTAGCGGATAAGGTGATTTTTATGGACGAAGGTGTCATTGTGGAACAGGGAACGCCGGAGGAAGTGTTTGAACATGCGCAAAGCGGACGTATGCGAGACTTTTTGCAGAGTATTTTAAAATAATCGTTTTCGGAAAACGGAAGGGAAGCGGAACCATGTTCAAACAGGACTATATCATGAACCAAATCCGAAATCTTGCAAAACTGTTGGTAAAAATGGTGCTGAATAAAGAAACGGTGACGGTAGAATTACGAGACGAAACAAGCGCCACAGGACAGGAACAGTTGCTGCAAACTTTTTGCCGCATGGTGGAACAAGGTCAAATCAATGAGGCAGAAAATTTATTATATGAAGAATTGGATTTTGAGGATTTAGAACAATATGAAATTGCATTGGCATTTTATTTGCATGTGAACGAATTGGAAGACACATTTTTGGAAATGCATGATTATAGCCGCGCAGAAATCAGGGACGGTATTTGTGATGTTTCAAAAAAATTCAGTATTGCCTATGATGTCTCGTCCATGATTCCTGATTTAGAATAAAACGCTGCTTGCAACGTCTCTTTTTTGCTTGCATGTTGTGTTGATAAGATAGGGCGTCGGCGATTTTACGGATTGCAGCCAGAAAACAAAAATTGACTACGTGCAAAGCGGCACATCGGAACTTAAGCAGAAATTTATTTATTAGGAGAAATTGAAATGATGAATAAGCAGAACGCTTATATTGTAACATCAATTTTTATATTTTCTATCATAGTTAGTCTGATAGACGCCGTTGTGCATCCCAATTATTTTGTCAAAATACCGATCAAAATCCTGTTCTTTTTAGTTTTCCCTATGATCTTTTTTGTTGTAAACAAAAAAGATTTTAATGAATTTAAAAAATTATTCAGGTTTCAAAAAAGTGGGATTTTAAAGTCATTATTCCTTGGAATTGCAGTTTATACGGTTATTATACTGGGCTATATTTTGGCGCGAAATATCATAGACTTTTCCGATGTTACATCAAATTTAACAGAGGGAATGGGGATTACTGCCAATAACTTCATTTATGTATCGTTATATATTTCACTTATGAATTCATTTTTGGAGGAATTCTTTTTTAGAGGTTATGGATTTATCACGCTAAAAAAATACACGACCAGAAAATTTGCCTATTTATTCAGTTCCCTGATATTCGCAATATATCATGTCGGTATGTTAATTGGAATGTTTCATATAAGCGCTTTAATTTTGCTGCTTGTGGGGCTGGTGATAGGAGGATGTATTTTTAATTACTTAAATGAATTAAATGATACTATTTACCCGTCATGGTTTGTTCATATGTTTGCTAATTTTGCTATTAACACTGTGGGATTCATTTTATTTGGCGTATTGTAAGTTCCGATTTATCAGGCAGCGCCCTTGATATATTTTAGCAAAAGATTGGAAACGGCAGGGGCGGTAGTCTGAACAGTAAAAAGGAAGAATAACATCGCAGATGTACAAAACAAAAGAACCGCTTGTGCCATGAATGGTACGAGCGGTTCTTTTGTATATCACTATTTATCAAAAAGCCCCACAACAAACGTAAGAAAGGGGGATGCCCGGTCATACATCAACTCGTATGCCGGGCAATTTGTGGGGTGTATATTTACAATCAATAAAAAGAAAATAGCATAAATAACTCATCACTATCTCAATATATAACAGTATAACATAGAACGGTTAGAAAAGGAAGCATTTTTTTTAATTGTTAACAATTTGTTCATAATTTGGCTGCATGAACAAATTTTACCATAAAAAAATGCAAATTCATCAAAATCAACTCTTGACTTGCTGGACTTCCTGTGATATAATGATATAATGCTATATATGTCTCTATGCACATAAATATCCATCTTTTCTATAGTATAACATATATGAATAAAAAAATCAATAGTAGGCGATAATATTTAGAAGGTTATTTTTAGGTTGGAAACATATGGATGAAGAAGAAATGTGCAGGAGTTTTGGAAAGCAGTAAAAGATGAGAAGGCAATGGTAAAGTTTTTTGTCAAATAGGCAGATAGTATTTATCTGTTATTTAATGAGGTGATTTTTCATGCAACGACCTAGTCCGGTTCAATTTGGGAAGACGACTAGAATGAGTTTTTCAAAAATCAACGAAGCACTTGAAATGCCGAATTTGATTGAAATTCAGAAAAATTCTTACGATTGGTTTTTGACTCATGGGCTAAGGGAGGTGTTTCACGACGTATCTCCAATCACGGATCATTCCGGCAATTTGAGTCTGGAGTTCTATGATTATTATTTCGACACGATGCCGAAATATGATATCGCAGAGTGTAAAGAACGTGATGCGACCTATGCGGTAGCGCTGCGGGTGAAAGTGCGTTTAATCAACCGTGAAACAGGAGAAATTAAAGAACAGGAAATCTTCATGGGAGATTTTCCGCTGATGACGGAACAGGGAACGTTTATCATCAACGGGGCAGAACGTGTTATTGTCAGTCAGTTGGTGCGATCGCCCGGTATGTACTATTCTTATGAACATGACCGCGGCGGAAAGAAACTGTATGCGTCAACTGTAATTCCGAACCGTGGTGCATGGCTGGAATATGAGACGGACTCCAACGATATTTTTTCGGTGCGTCTGGATAAAACAAGAAAAATGCCGGTCACGACGTTGATTCGTGCATTGGGGATTGAAACCAATGAACAGATGTTGGAATTGTTTGGCGAAGATCCCAAGATTGTGGCGACAATGGAAAAAGACAGCGTGACGAATGAAGCGGAAGCATTGATTGAAATTTATAAAAAAGTGCGCCCGGGTGAACCGCCGACGGTTGACAGCGCCAAAACGTTGATTAACAACATGTTTTTTGACGACAGACGCTATGATTTTGCGCGTGTCGGACGTTATAAAGTGAATAAAAAAATGAGCATGAATCCTCGTATTGTCGGTTATAAACCTGCACAGCCCATTATTGATGAATATAGTGGGGAAATTTTGGCGGGTACGGACGATGTGATTACGCGGGAAACGGCACAAAAAATTACAGATGCGGGAGTATCGCGCGTGGTGCTGAATGTAGATGGCGCAGAAGTGGTTGTGCTTTCCAACAACACGGTCAGTTTGTCGCATGTGCTGGATTTTGACGTCAGCAAACTGGAAATCACCGAGCGGGTCTATCAGCCTGTGCTGAAAGAGATTTTAGAGGAAAATAAAACGGAAGAGGACATTCTGGCAGCGCTGAAACAACGTCAGGATGAACTTGTTCCAAAACATATTACCATTGATGACATTATGGCGTCCATCAATTATGTATCGGCGCTGGATATGGGTGTTGGCAATGTGGATGATATTGACCATTTGGGCAACCGCCGTCTGCGCAGTGTGGGAGAATTGCTGCAAAACCAATTCCGCGTCGGTCTGGCAAGAATGGAACGCGTGGTGCGGGAGCGCATGACAATTCAGGATTTAGATGTAGCTTCCCCACAGAACCTGATAAATATTCGTCCGGTTGTGGCAACAATTAAGGAATTTTTTGGAAGTTCTCAGTTGTCGCAGTTCATGGATCAAATCAACCCGTTAGGGGAATTGACACACAAAAGAAGACTCAGCGCGCTCGGACCGGGCGGTCTTTCCAGAGAACGGGCGGGGTTTGAGGTGCGTGACGTTCACTATTCGCACTATAGCAGAATGTGTCCGATTGAAACGCCTGAAGGGCCGAACATCGGTCTTATCAACTCGCTTTCGACTTATGCACGCGTGAATGAATATGGGTTCATTGAAGCGCCATATCGCAGAGTGGATAAAGAAAAAGGCATTGTAACAGATGAAATTGTCTATATGACAGCAGACGAAGAAGATGGTTATGTAGTAGCGCCGGCAAATGAACCGCTGGACGCAAAAGGACATTTTCTCAATAAGAAAACGGCAGCACGTATCAGCCACGACATTTTGGAAGTGGAGACCAAAGACATTGATTATATTGACGTATCGCCTAAACAGTTTGTTTCCGTTGCAACGGCAATGATTCCGTTCCTCGAAAACGACGATGCGAACCGTGCCTTGATGGGTTCCAACATGCAAAGACAAGCTGTGCCGCTGCTCAAACCGGAAGCGCCGATTATCGGAACCGGTATGGAATATAAAGCGGCAAAAGATTCCGGCGTTGTCATTCTGGCGAAAAACGATGGCATGGTGGAAAAAGTGTCCTCCAGTGAAATTGTGATTCGCAACACAGACGGTAAGGCAGATGTTTATAATCTGATTAAATTTATGCGTTCCAACCAAGGAACTTGCGTGAACCAGCGTCCGATTGTGAGCAAGGGAGATGAAGTCAAAGCAGGGGATACCATTGCAGACGGGCCTTCCACGGATAATGGGGAAATCGCACTGGGACGCAACATTCTGATTGGATTTATGACCTGGGAAGGTTATAACTATGAAGATGCTGTTTTGATTAGTGAAGAATTGGTACGCGACGACGTGTTCACGTCTATTCACATTGAAGAATATGAATCGGAAGCGCGTGACACGAAATTGGGTGCGGAAGATATTACGCGCGACATTCCGAATATCGGTGAAGATGCACTGAAAGATTTGGACGAACGCGGTATTATCCGCATTGGTGCGGAAGTGCGCAGCGGCGATATTCTGGTCGGAAAAGTGACGCCGAAAGGGGAAACGGAACTGACAGCTGAGGAACGGCTGCTGCGGGCAATCTTCGGGGAAAAAGCGCGTGAAGTACGTGATACTTCTTTGCGTGTGCCGCATGGCGAAAGCGGTATCATTGTTGACGTGAAAATTTTTGAACGTGCCAACGGCGATGAATTGCCGCCGGGTGTAAATCAATTGGTGCGTGTTTATATTGCACAGAAACGAAAAATTTCCGTTGGAGATAAAATGGCAGGCCGTCACGGAAATAAGGGTGTTATTTCCCGCATTCTGCCAAAAGAAGATATGCCGTTTTTGCCGGACGGAACGCCGCTGCAAATCGTGCTGAACCCCTTGGGTGTGCCGTCTCGAATGAACATCGGACAGGTGCTGGAGGTTCACTTGGGCTATGCAGCAAAAGCGTTGGGCTGGAAAATTGCAACGCCGGTCTTTGACGGCGCAAACGAAAAGGACATTGAAAATGCACTGGAAATGGCAGGCTATGATAAGAGCGGAAAGACGGTTCTGTATGATGGTCGAACCGGTGAACCGTTTGACAATCCGGTTACTGTTGGATATATGTATTATCTGAAACTGGCACACTTGGTTGACGATAAGATTCATGCGCGGTCTACAGGACCATACTCTCTCGTTACGCAGCAGCCGTTGGGCGGTAAAGCGCAGTTCGGCGGACAGCGTTTCGGGGAAATGGAAGTATGGGCACTGGAGGCATATGGCGCAGCATATACGTTGCAGGAAATTTTGACAGTCAAATCCGACGATATTGTTGGTCGTGTGAAAACCTATGAAGCAATCGTCAAAGGTGATAATGTGCCGCGTCCGGGCGTGCCGGAATCCTTTAAGGTATTGATTAAAGAATTGCAGAGTTTGGCGCTGGATGTGAAGATTCTGGATGATAAGGGCAATGAAATCGAGTTGAAGGAAGATGAAGACGATGTGCCACACATTAATCCGGAAGAATTGGAACAAGTCATGGGGAAAGATGATAATACCAGCAGTATGGAAAACTTCCTGACGCATATTGGCGAAAGCGATGACGATAGTGAAGAGGAAGAATTCACGCTGGATGAAATTGAGGAATCGGATGATATTGCCGACCCGGCGTTTATGATTGAGGAATTGGATGAGGATGCAGATGAACTGTCCGAAATCGGCGGACTGGAACCACTGGAATTCTCTGACATGAACGAGGATATCTAAAACAATCGTAAACAAACAGGAAACGGAATTAAAACGGTAAAGAACGAAGGGAGAGCTGAGAATTGTTGGAGTATAATAATTTTGACGCGATACAGATAGGGCTGGCTTCTCCGCAAAAAATACGGTCGTTATCCCATGGCGAGGTAAAGAAACCGGAAACCATCAACTATAGAACCTTGAAACCGGAACGAGATGGGTTGTTTTGCGAAAAGATTTTTGGACCCAGCAAGGACTGGGAATGTCACTGCGGAAAATATAAACGGATTCGCTATAAAGGTCTGGTATGTGACCGCTGCGGCGTGGAAGTAACACGCGCAAAGGTACGCCGTGAACGTATGGGTCATATTGAACTGGCGGCGCCGGTGTCCCACATTTGGTATTTCAAGGGGATTCCGAGTCGTATGGGACTGATTTTGGACATGACGCCGCGGACACTTGAAAAGATTTTATATTTTGCGGCTTATGTTGTAACCGACCCGGGCAGAACTCATTTGCAGAAAAAAGAACTGCTGACAGAAAAAGAATATCGGGATAATTTGGAAAAATATGGACCGGATAAATTTAAAGCGGCAATGGGCGCGGAAGCAATTCGCGACTTGCTGAGTGAAATTAATCTGGAAGAAATGGCAGCGGAACTGCGTCAGGAGATGGAAATGGCGCAGGGACAGAAAAAAGTACGCATTATTAAAAAATTGGAAGTCGTAGAAGCGTTCCGTGAATCCGGAAATCGTCCGGAATGGATGATTTTGGACGTTGTTCCGGTCATTCCGCCGGAAATTCGTCCTATGGTACAGCTTGACGGCGGACGTTTTGCGACATCTGATTTGAATGATTTATACCGCCGCGTGATTAATCGAAATAACCGTCTCAGACGGCTTTTGGATTTGGGCGCGCCGGATATCATTGTGCGCAATGAAAAACGTATGCTGCAAGAAGCAGTAGACGCGTTAATCGATAATGGTCGCCGCGGGAAACCGGTAACAGGTCCCGGCAACCGACCGCTGAAATCCCTTTCCGATATGCTGAAAGGGAAACAGGGACGTTTCCGTCAAAATTTGCTCGGAAAACGTGTGGACTATTCCGGACGTTCCGTTATCGTGGTCGGACCGAACCTCAAAATTTATCAGTGTGGTCTGCCCAAAGAAATGGCATTGGAACTGTTCAAACCGTTTGTCATGAAAAAGTTGGTGAAAGACGGCGGCGCGCACAACATTAAAAATGCAAAGAAGAAAGTGGAACGTGCGGACGATACCGTATGGGATGTTTTGGAAGAAGTTATCAAAGAGCATCCCGTATTGCTCAACCGTGCTCCCACGCTGCACCGTTTGGGGATTCAGGCGTTTGAACCTGTGCTGGTAGAGGGGCGTGCAATCAAACTGCACCCATTGGTATGTACAGCGTATAACGCGGACTTTGACGGCGACCAGATGGCGGTTCACGTACCGTTGTCGCCGGAAGCGCAGGCGGAAGCACGATTCCTGATGCTGTCTGTCAACAACCTGTTGAAACCGCAGGATGGTACGCCTGTTACTGTTCCGACACAGGACATGGTTTTGGGCAGCTACTATTTGACTATGGCAAAAGGGGAAAGCGAACTGGATGGCGCGAAACCCATTACAGAAACGTCTGCGTCTATTCACTATGAATCTAAGGAAGCAGCGATTGAAGCCTATGGACGGCGGGATATCGGTCTGCATGATTTGTTTGAAATTGATGGCGTAGTGTATAATATTGCCCGTTTGACAATGAAAACCTTTGATACCAAGGAAGCAGCGGTAGAGGCGTTTGAAAAAGGTGAAATAGAAGAATATGAAACCTTTAAAGTGCCGAACAGCTTGCAAGCGGAAGGGATTGTTGACGGTGATAATACCATCACAACATACCGTCATTTGACAATGAAAACCTTCTCTTCCAAAAGAGAAGCGGTTTTGGCGTATGATAATGGCATTGTGGATTTGCATCAGCCGATTAAAGTTCGGGTATATAAAGAATTTGATGGAGAACGGCAGAGCCGAATTATCCATGCAACGGTGGGGCGTATCATCTTTAATGATAAAGTACCGCAGGATTTAGGCTTTGTAGACCGTAGCAATGAAGAAACCAAATTTGATTTGGAAATCACCTTCAAAGGAACGAAGAAAAACCTGGAAAAAATTATCGACCGTTGTATCCGAGTACATGGTTTGACAGAAACGGCGGTTATGCTGGATAATATTAAGGAATTGGGCTTTAAATATTCTACGCGCGGCGCGATTACCGTTAGTATCGCGGACATGGAAATTCCGGCGTCTAAACCGTATTATCTGGAAAGTGCGCAGGCGCAGGTCGATGATATCACAGATAAATTTGAACAAGGTCTCATGACGGATGAAGAACGGTATAAATGGACGATTACCGTATGGCAGGAAGCGATTGACCACATCACCACAGCGCTCATGAACAACATGGGTGAATATAACCCGATTAACATGATGGCAACGTCTGGTGCGCGTGGTAACACGGGACAGATTCGTCAGCTGGCGGGTATCCGTGGTCTGATGGCAGATACCACCGGTAAGACGGTTGAAATCCCGATTAAATCTTCCTTCCGTGAAGGATTGGACATCATCGAGTTCTTTATTTCCTCACATGGTGCGCGGAAAGGTTTGGCGGATACGGCACTGCGTACAGCGGACTCCGGTTATCTCACCAGACGACTGGTTGATGTCAGTCAGGAAGTCATTATCCGTGAAGATGACTGCGGCACCAAAAACTACATGGTATTGCGCGATATCTATGCGGAAAAACGTGGCGAAGGCAATGCAAAGCCGCTTGAAACACTGGAAGAACGTGCAGTAGGGCGGACGGCATTTGAAGATATTGTTGATGAAAAGACAAAACAGATTTTGGTGGCGAAAAACGAATTGATTTCTGCTGATGCAGCAAAAGCAATTGTGGCAGCAGGTATCAAAGAAATCAAAGTGCGTTCTGTCATCACTTGCCGTGCGGACATTGGCGTTTGTGCAAAATGTTACGGCGCAAACTTGGCAAGCGGCGAACTGGTAAATGTCGGCGAAGCGGTCGGCGTTATTGCGGCGCAGTCCATTGGAGAACCTGGTACACAGCTGACTATGAGAACGTTCCATAGCGGCGGTATCGCGGGAGACGATATCACACAGGGTCTGCCGCGTGTTGAAGAATTATTTGAAGCGCGTAAGCCGAAAGGACTTGCAATCATTGCGGAAGAAGCCGGTTTGGTTTCCATTAACAATACGCAAAAAGGTCGCGTCATAGAAGTGACAAATAATGAGACCGGTAATGTGACAGAATATAATGTGCCCTATGGCGCGCATATGAAAGTCGCAGACGGCGATGTGGTAGAAGCGGGCGGCGAACTGACAGAAGGTTCCATCAACCCGAACGATTTGCTGCGTATCCGCGGGGCGGAAGCTGTGCGGGAATACCTGGTGCAGGAAGTACAAAAAGTGTATAAACTGCAAGGTGTGCAGATCAATGATAAGCACGTTGAGGTTATTATCCGTCAGATGATGCGTAAAGTGCGGATAGAGGAGCCGGGCGATACAGAACTGCTGCAGGGTGCGATGGTTGACCGCTACGAATTTGAAAAATTGGTTGAAAAATGCGAAGCGGAAGGCAAGAATCCGCCGGTATGCCAGGATGTGTTGCTGGGTATCACCAAAGCTTCTTTGGCAACGGATTCGTTCCTGTCGGCGGCATCGTTCCAGGAAACGACCAGAGTGCTGACAGAAGCGGCAATCAAAGGTAAAATTGACCCGTTGGTGGGCTTGAAAGAAAATGTTATTATCGGAAAACTGCTTCCGGCAGGAACAGGAATGTCCGTATATAATAATATTGACGTCAAAGAAATCCGTTCAAATGAAATAAATTTGATGGAAATCTAAAAAAGGTATTGACAAAACGAGCCAAATGATATACAATATGATAGGTTTAGGGTATTTTGCCATATCCTAAGCCTATCTTTTGTTTACCATAAATTTTTATTTTCAGGAGGTGAAAAGATTGCCAACATTTAATCAATTGGTGAGAAAAGGAAGAAAAACCGTGGAACAGAAATCCACAGCACCGGCTCTGCAAAAAGGTCTGAACTCGCTGAAGAAAAAAGCGATTGATCAGAGTTCTCCGCAGAAACGTGGCGTTTGTACAACGGTGAAAACAATGACGCCGAAAAAACCGAACTCTGCATTGCGGAAACTGGCGAGGGTAAAACTGACAAACGGAATCGAAGTATCTGCTTATATTCCGGGTATCGGACATAACCTGCAAGAGCATAGCGTTGTTTTAATCCGTGGTGGCAGGGTGAAAGATCTCCCTGGTGTAAGATACCATATCATCCGCGGAAGTCTGGATACACAAGGCGTTGCAAACCGCAACCAGTCCAGAAGTAAATATGGTGCGAAAAAACCGAAGGCTGCGAAAAAATAAGACGCAGTGTGAGGTCAAACTTTTGAGATGATTATTACCACAGTAGGACTATTTCAGTGCGGCTGCGGATTACTATAAATGAATGGCTAATCCTAAACATGTAGCGGCACGAGCGAAAAAAAGAATTTTTTCGAGTACCTGTGAGATCATTTTAGTAATGAAGGAGGGAAGATACAGTGCCAAGAAGAGGTTATGTAGCAAAAAGAGATGTTTTGGCAGATCCGGTTTATAACAGTAAACTGGTCACCAAATTAATCAACAATATCATGCTGGACGGTAAAAAAGGTGTGGCACAGAAAATCGTGTATCAGGCATTTGAAATTATCCAGGAAAAAACCGGTCGGGAACCGCTGGAAGTATTCAAAGAAGCACTTGAAAACATTATGCCTGTGCTGGAAGTAAAAGCACGCCGTGTTGGTGGTGCGACTTACCAGGTGCCGATTGAAGTGCGTCCGGAAAGAAAACAGACCTTGGGATTACGCTGGCTGACAACCTATTCCAGAGCGCGTGGTGAAAAAACCATGAAAGAACGCCTTGCAGCAGAAATTCTGGATGCAATGAACGGAACAGGTGCGGCAGTGAAGAAACGCGAAGATACGCATAAAATGGCTGATGCAAACAAAGCGTTTGCACATTTCAGATGGTAATGCGTACACGAAGAGATTCGCGAAAATAACAGAACTTTTGATAAGAGCGATGCAATGGGTGGGACTAGCTATTTGGCAGTCCTGCAAAAGGAGGAATTTCCATGCCGAGAGAATATTCTCTTGACGTTACGCGGAATATTGGTATCATGGCGCACATTGACGCCGGTAAGACCACCACGACAGAACGTATTTTGTTCTATACCGGTAAGGTGCATAAAATCGGTGAAACCCATGATGGTGCTGCAACAATGGACTGGATGGAACAGGAGCAGGAACGTGGTATTACTATCACATCTGCTGCGACCACCTGTGTCTGGAACGGGCACCGTATCAATATTATTGATACGCCGGGACACGTGGATTTCACAGTTGAAGTGGAACGTTCTTTGCGTGTTCTGGATGGTTCCGTCACTGTTTTGTGTGCAAAAGGCGGCGTTGAACCACAGTCTGAAACCGTTTGGCGTCAGGCAGATAAATATGGTGTGCCGAGAATGGCATATGTAAACAAAATGGATATTATGGGTGCAGATTTCTACAATGTTGTCAGCATGATGAAGGAGCGGCTGCAGTGTAATGCGGTGCCGGTTCAACTGCCGATTGGTGCAGAAGAAGACTTCAAAGGTCTGATTGACTTGGTAGAAATGAAAGCCTATATCTATACTAATGATTTGGGAACCGACATTTCTGTGGAAGAAATTCCGGCAGATATGAAGGATAAAGCGGAAGAATACCGCAATGCAATGGTGGAAACTGTTGCGGAAACAGACGAGGAACTGATGATGAAGTACCTCGAAGGGGAAGAATTGACCGAACAGGAACTCAAAACAGGTATCCGTAAAGCAACGATTGGTTTGCAGATGGTACCGGTTCTGTGCGGAACTTCCTACAAAAACAAAGGTGTTCAGAAATTGCTGGATGCAATTGTTGAATTTATGCCGGCTCCGACGGATGTACCGCACATCAAGGGTATCATTCCGGGAGATGAAAGCGAAGAAGAATATGAACGTATTTCCAGTGACGATGAACCGTTTTCTGCACTTGCGTTCAAGATTGCAACTGACCCATATGTTGGGAAATTGTGTTTCTTCCGTGTTTATTCCGGTAAGGCGGAAGCAGGTTCCTACGTTTTGAACTCCACAAAAGGACAAAAAGAACGTTTGGGACGTATTCTGCAAATGCATGCAAACCACCGCGCAGAACTGAAAGAAGTTTATGCAGGGGATATTGCGGCAGCTGTTGGACTCAAAAACACGACAACCGGTGATACGCTTTGTGATGATGCGCATCCGATTATTCTGGAATCTATGGAATTCCCGGATCCAGTTATTCGTGTTGCAATTGAGCCGAAAACAAAAGCAGGTCAGGAAAAAATGGGTATCGCGCTGGCAAAACTGGCGGAAGAAGACCCGACCTTTAAGACCTACACAGATGAAGAAACCGGTCAGACGATTATCGCCGGTATGGGTGAACTTCATTTGGAAATCATTGTAGACAGATTGCTGCGTGAATTTAAGGTGGAAGCGGACGTTGGTAAACCGCAGGTATCTTATAAAGAAACTATCACCAAAAACGTGGAAGTGGATAACAAATACTCCCGTCAGTCCGGTGGTAAAGGGCAATATGGTCACGTTAAAATCCGCGTAGAACCTTTGGAACCGGGCGCTGGTTACGAGTTCGTGAACGAAATCGTCGGCGGTGCAATTCCGAAAGAATATATTCCGGCGGTAGACGCTGGTATTCAGGGCGCTATGCAGGCCGGTGTACTGGCAGGCTACAATGTAGTTGACGTGAAAGTCACTTTATATGATGGTTCTTACCATGAAGTCGACTCTTCTGAAATGGCATTTAAGATTGCCGGTTCTATGGCATTCAAAGAAGCTTGCCGTAAAGCTAGTCCGGTCTTGAAAGAGCCAATCATGAAGGTTGTTGTCATTGTTCCGGAGGAATACATGGGCGACGTTATCGGCGACCTCAATTCCAGACGTGGACAAATTCAGGGCATGGACGACAGAAGTGGTGCGAAACAAATTGATGCATTTGTTCCGTTGTCTGAAATGTTTGGTTATGCAACAGATTTGCGTTCCAACACCCAAGGACGCGGACAATACAGCATGGAACCGGCACATTATGCTGAAGTTCCAAAGAGCATTCAGGAAAAAATCGTATCGTTGCGTGCGAAAAACGACTAATTTTGGATGTGCTTAAATTAATTTCATAAAACACTTGATTTTTTATGAAATTAATATTACAATATATGTATATACTTTGAATATTAAGAAGAAGATAATGTAAAGGGAGGAAAAACAAATGGCAAAAGAAAAGTTCGAGAGAACCAAACCGCATATCAACATTGGAACCATCGGTCACGTTGACCATGGTAAAACAACTCTGACAGCAGCAATCACAAAAGTTCTGGGTATGGATGGTAAAGCTGATTTCACAGCTTATGACCAAATCGACAAAGCGCCGGAAGAAAGAGAAAGAGGTATCACAATTTCTACGGCTCACGTTGAATATGAAACAGAAAACAGACACTACGCACACGTTGACTGCCCGGGACATGCTGACTATGTTAAAAACATGATCACTGGTGCTGCTCAGATGGACGGTGCTATTCTGGTTGTATCCGCTGCTGACGGTCCGATGCCGCAGACACGTGAACACATCCTGTTGGCTCGTCAGGTTGGCGTACCGTATATCGTTGTATTCATGAACAAAGTTGACCAGGTTGACGATCCGGAATTGCTGGAACTGGTTGAAATGGAAATTCGTGACCTGCTGAACGAATATGAGTTCCCGGGTGATGATACACCGATTATCAAAGGTTCTGCTCTGCAAGTTCTGGAAAGTGGTGCAACTACTTCTGATGCTGCAGAATACAAACCGATTCTTGAACTGATGGAAGCTGTTGACAGCTACATCCCGACACCGGACAGAAAAATGGATCAGCCGTTCCTGATGCCTGTTGAGGACGTATTCTCAATCACAGGTCGTGGTACTGTTGCAACAGGTAGAGTGGAAAGAGGTACTCTGCACGTTCAGGATGAAGTTGAACTGGTTGGTTTGGCTGAAGAAAGCAGAAAAATCGTTGTTACCGGTATCGAAATGTTCCGTAAATTGCTGGACGAAGCACAGGCTGGTGATAACATCGGTGCTCTGTTGCGTGGTATTGATAAAAAAGAAATCGAAAGAGGACAGGTTCTGGCTGCGCCGGGAACCATTCATCCGCACACAAAATTCCATGGTCAGGTTTATATCCTGAAAAAGGAAGAAGGCGGACGTCATACGCCGTTCTTTAACAACTACAGACCGCAGTTCTATTTCAGAACAACTGACGTTACTGGTATCGTTTCTCTGCCGGAAGGTACAGAAATGTGTATGCCTGGTGACAACGTTGAAATGGACGTTGAACTGATTACACCTATCGCTATTGAAGAAGGTCTGCGTTTCGCTATCCGCGAAGGCGGTAGAACTGTTGGATCCGGTATCGTAACAAAAGTGAACGAATAATTTTCGGACAGAGATATATTCTGCGAGAATATTTGTGAAATAGAAGAAGCCCATCAGCGTTTGTAACTGATGGGCTTTTTTGCATTTTATAGTGACAAATAGAGGGGAAAGTGATATAATCAGATTAACAAATTTGGGAGGAAAATAGTATGGATTATAATAGCTTACTGTTAAATATGAAGATGTTTGGTGCAACTATGGAAGAAATATGCTTTCATACGTTAGGTATTTCTGCAGATAACATAAATGAAAATGTTATTGTATCTCCAGGATGGCAACCTGAAAGGTTGTTTCAAGCAAACGTAATCAATCAAATTGTTCAATCAAGTCCTCTATTTGGATATAAAATATGGAACATAGAACATGGAAACATTCATATATCGTATATCAAGACCGGGTTTGGCGCACCTATGATGTTGGATGCATTGTTACTTTTAGGCTTAACAAAATGCAGGAAAATTTTATTTGTGAGTTCGGTTGGCGCGCTGTCTTCTGAAATGAATATAGGAGATATTATTATACCGGAATATTCAGCTTCAGGAGATGGGGCGAGTAGATATCTGTCAAATAATTTGTTTCATGATACTTTTGGAGATAAACAGTATCCAGATAATGACCTGTTCAGGTTTCTTATCAATGAAACAAAAAGAATTTGTGATATAAATAGTGTTAAATGGCATTTGGGCAAGACTCTTTGTATTGATACAATAGTGGCTCAATATAATTATTTAGAAAATATTATTGAAATGGGATATAACAGCATAGATATGGAAAGTGCAGCTGCGTTTAAAGCTGCGAAAATGATTAATATACCTATTGCGGCATTATTGAACGTGTCGGATAATTCTACTATTAACAAATCGTTAATGACCGACCGTAGCAATCAACAAGAAAAGGAATATCGTAAATTTGTCAGAAGCGAGATATTACCTGAAATTATTGAAAATGTATTTTCCAAATAACAAATATTCAGTTTGTTAAGTATTTGCTGAAATTTAAGAAAAGAGCAGTAGGAACACTTTTTCCAAAAGGAAAAAAGATAATGAGGGAATAAAAGATTTTACAGGAATGGTGAGAAATTTGGAAATAACTATACAAGTACCCGTCTTTCAGAGGATATGTGTGCGCTAGAGGATATACGCATGTTGGAGCAGGACACCTCAAAACATGTACGCTTTTGTTAATCGGACATACATATAATTATTGCACCTTTTGAAGGGGCGGCGGTTGTAATTTTTAAACATAGGAGGTGAAACATGGCGATTGAAAAAATAATAAACTGCGGTGAAACACTGGCGCTTGTAACCGGTAATGAAAAAATAAGAACCAATGTACAATCTGCATTGGAGTTGGCAATGTCCGTTAAATATAGCATTGATACAAATAAAATTGTGATTCATAAAAAAGTGATTGCAGAAGATTTTTTTATTTTAGGCACAGGACTCGCAGGAGAAATTTTGCAGAAATTTATCAATTATGATGTGAAAGCCGCAATATATGGAGACTATTCAAGATATACAAATAAACCATTAAAGGATTTCATCTATGAAAGCAACCAAGGAAAAGATGTATTTTTCGTTCCCACAAAAGAAGAAGCTTTCTCCAAATTGCTGAGTGTGTAAAAGGCAGTATATTGTCAGATAGCGATATTGTTACTGTTGGCATCTGAACACGAAAAAGAGAACAATATTATGGTAGGCATGTAGTTCCATAAATGTAAAAGAACGATATGCGCCCCAAAAAGGACAGGGCGCATATCGTTCTTTTACATTTATGGATAAAAGTTGTTTTATAAAATTATCCCAGACGGTCTGAAATCACTTTTGCCAGCATATCAGCGTCTATTTGCATTTGGGATGGGGTTTGACCTTCAATCATGATGCGGACTAAAGGCTCTGTGCCGGACGGACGAATGAGTACGCGTCCGTTATCGTTATATTTTGCTTCCAGCGCATTGATATGCGCTATAATATCCTCGTTTTGACGGATTTTTGACTTATTTTCATTTGCAACTTTTGCATTGACGAGCACCTGTGGAAGAATTTCCACACAAGAAGCCAGTTCGCTCATTGGCTGGCGGCTTTCTTTTAATATGGATAGCAAACCAATTGCACTAACAAGCCCATCGCCGGTGGTGTTGCGGTTGAGACAGATAATATGTCCGGACTGTTCGCCGCCAATCACATAGTCATCGGAGAGCATTTTTGCCAAAACATAGCGGTCGCCGACATGGGTTTGAATTACCTGTATATCGTGCTTGCGCAGAGAAAGGGTTAGTCCCAGATTGCTCATGACAGTGGCGACAACGGTATTGTGTTTTAATAATCCCTTTTTCTTATAATGAATGGCAAGGATTCCCATAACAACATCGCCGTTCACATCGTTTCCTTGTTCGTCAATAACGAGCAGCCGGTCAGCATCGCCGTCAAATGCCAGACCGATATCTGCGGGGGTGCCTTTGATACGAAGTTCCGCCATAAATTCTCGCAGGGCGCGCAAATGCGTTGAACCACAATTCAGATTGATGTTGGTACCGTCCGGTTTATCATGAATGACATGGACTTCCGCACCAAGTTCCCGCAGCGCTTGCGGAGCGACCTTAGACGAGGCGCCGTTTGCACAATCCATAGCAATGGTTAACCCTGTTAAGTCGCCAATATCGGATGACTTTTTTGCAAACTGAATATAGTCATTTTCCGCTGTATATACACGTGTGAGCGTACCAATATCTGTACCGACTGGTAACTGTTCAATATCTTTATCAGGGTTTAAAATATAGTCTTCAATTTCAGCTTCTATGTTGTCGTTTAATTTAAAACCTTCACTGTTGAAAAACTTAATACCATTAAATTCAACAGAGTTATGGGAGGCGGAAATCACAACACCGGCGTCCGCATTATAAAATCTGGTTAAATAGGCGACTGCCGGCGTTGGAATAACGCCGAGCGCGATAGCCTCTGCGCCCACAGACAGGATTCCGGCAGTTAATGCACATTCCAACATATCGCAGGAAATACGGGTATCCGTTCCAATCAGAATGCGCGGACGATGACTGGTGTGTTTTGTCAAAACATATGCGCCGTATTTCCCTACAGAAAAAGCAAGTTCCGGTGTTAATTCTTTATTGGCAATGCCTCGGACACCGTCCGTTCCAAATAGTTTACCCATTCTGTTCCACCTTTCTTTTTTCTCCAATCAAAATTTTGAAAGTAAGTGTTGCTTGGTGTTGATATCTAGCACAAGAAGCAGCGTTGTTTCTGATATTATTCTGGTCGCAAAAGGATATGTTATTTTTTTGTGTTTTCTGATACAAAAATAGTATTCTATGAAAAATAACTATAATACCTATTATAGCATTGTATCACATACTTTGCAACAGCTTTTTGGAGAAAAAACAGAATTATGGTAAATCACGCAGAGATTGGAAGGTATAACCTTGTGCCTGTGCATCCTTGATGATGCGGTCTAAAGCTTCGGTATTGTCTTTGGATACAGCATGCAATAACAGAATACAGCCGTTATGGATATAGTCCATAACTTCCTTGTAGGCAAAATCGCTGCCGCGCTGGAAATTGGTATCCCAATCTTTGTAAGCAAAACTCCAAAAGATAGTTTTCATGCCAAGTTCCCGTGTCAGCGCTAAAGTGCGTTCGCTATATTCACCCTTAGGCGGACGCATGAACAGCATGGTTTGACCGGTCAGATTATAATAGTCTTCACTGAGCTGCGTCATTTCCTGTTTTAGTTTTGCATTGTCAGAAACGGAGGGCATACTGGGGTGGTTGACCGTATGATTCCCAACGTCATGTCCTTCCGCAGCCATACGGCGCACCAATGCCTGTTCCGTTTTTAAATAGGGACCTGTGATAAAGAAACAGGCGGGAACTTGATTATCGCGCAATACATCTAAAATCTTTCCGGTATATCCGTTTTCATATCCTTCGTCAAATGTGAGGTATAACACTTTTGCGGAAGTATCCCCCAAATAGTAGGCGTCAAACTGTTTTAACGTTGTCATAATACTGCTTGGGACTTCGGGAGCGGCGTTTTTTACTTTTTTCAGTCCCCAGCCATATGTTTTGTTATCCAGACCGGCAATATCAAGGGTTGTCAGCGGCATTAAAGTTGGCACGGGCGTTTGTGCGGGAGCAGAATTTTGTGGTTCAGAGAGATTCTGCTGTATTTGCTGCGGAGTGCAGCCGCAGCATAATAAAACGCAGAAGAGCAGAGCAAAAAGCATTTTTTTCATAAGAACGTCATCCTTTCTTTGACATATTGGTAGGTAGCCATTCATACATATAAGAGATATGTAGATGTTGTAAAATGTGACAAATTACGGAATAAATAGACAAACTTTTTTACAAGTCGGCAAAAATAGTTACAATTTGCGTATAACTATTGAGTTTTAATAGCGGTGTATGTTATAATACATATCGCAAGATGAAGTGAAATATGATTCAGGAGGAGATTTTAACGTTATGAGGTTTGGGAAAAAGACTTGGATTGGAATCATAGTGGCAGTGGTGGTTGCTATCGGTGGTGTAGGAACATGGGCGGTACTGTACTATAAAAATAGAAGTGTAGCCACTGTGGCGAATGGAAGCGGTACAATAGATTCGGCGGAGGTAACAAATTTACCGGAGCAGACGCCGGAGCAGACGCCGGCACCAACCTATACGCCGACGCCGCTGGATGTACAAACACCGGGAAAAGCAGATGCGGATATTACAGACCGCCTTATTATAAAAGATGGGCAGAGAAAGGCATTTTTGACATTTGACGATGGACCGAGTGAGAACACGGCAAAAATTCTTGATATTTTGAAACAATATGATGTGAAAGCAACCTTTTTTGTAATGGGAAAAAATGCGGAAAGCCATCCGGAACTAATAAAACGGATTTTCGAGGAAGGACATGCGATTGGAAATCATAGTTATAACCATAACTACGGATATATGTATTCGAGGGCGGAAAATTTTAAAGAGGAAGTGGAAAAGACAACTGAGTTGATTGGCAGCATTATTGGACAGGAGAATGTGCAGAAACTGTTTCGGTTTCCGGGCGGGTCGTTTGAACAATCCAAAGCGCCATATAAACAAATATTATCTGAAATGGGATATTCCTTTGCAGATTGGAATTCCCTCAATGGTGATGCAGACGGAAAACCATATACACATGAGCATATCATGACAATGTTTCAGGAAACTACCATTAAGCATGAAGATGCAGTTGTGCTTATGCACGATACGGCAGCAAAAACGTTAACGGTGGATGCACTGCCGGAATGCATAGAATATTTGAAAAATTATGGGTTTACGTTTGAAGCGATTCATGTAGCCGATGGAGCGGAGGGGGCGGCTTGAGGCAATCAGTGATTTTAGTCGGTATGCCGGGCGCCGGAAAAAGCACAGTGGGCGTTATTTTAGCAAAAGCGTTAGGAATGCCGTTTATAGATACCGATTTATTGATTCAGCAAAAAGAGGGAGCCTTATTGCAAGAAATCATTGACCAAAAAGGCGCTGCCTATTTTATGGATTGTGAGCAACGGCATATCGTGGAAGAATCTTTTGCGGGGCAGGTGGTTGCAACAGGCGGCAGCGTCGTCTATAGCGCGGAGGCAATGCGGCATTTAAAACAGTTTGGTGCGGTGGTATATCTGGAGGTGTCGCCGGAGGAACTCGCGCGGCGGATAAAAAATTTTGAAGCGCGCGGTATTGTTAGAACAGACGGAGAAACGTTGTCAGAAATTTTACAGCGGCGCAGAAAACTTTATGAAACATATCAAGACATGACGATATCTTGTGACGGATTGCACATTGAGCAGGTGGTGTCACAGATAGCAGAACAGTTAAAAAACAGATAATATTTTGGCGGTTCAACGATTAAAACGGCATGATTGTACAGATTATCTACTGTGCAATCATGCCGTTTTTATAAATTTTATATTAGTAGTCCATCCACTGAAAACCGATGTCTTACAGGAAAAAACTGCCTATCTGATAAATCAAAAACGAAACGATATAAGCGGCGCCCGTCTGGTAGGCGGCAGCGCCGAGTGCGCTGCGCAGAGACCCTAGTTCGCGGCGCGAAGCGGCGAAAGCGGCAACGCAGGGCATATATAAAATCGTAAATGCCAGAAAAGAAAAGGCACTCAGCGGCGTAAAAATAGTGGAGAGGATACTGCTCAGCTCCGCGCTGCCGGAAGCGCCGCTCAAAACAGTTAAGGTGCTGACAACGGTTTCTTTTGCAGTCAGACCGGTAATCAGGGCAGTGGAAGCACGCCAGTCGTGAAAGCCCAGCGGCGAGAAAATAGGCGTAATCAATGACCCGATAGATGCTAGAATACTGTCAGCGCTGTTTTCCACCATGTGAAATGTCCAGTCATAGCTTTGCAGGAACCAAATGATAATTGCCGCCAAAAAAATCACGGTAAATGCCTTGTGCAGAAAATCTTTTGCTTTCTCCCACATGTGCAGCAACACGCTACGCGCGGAGGGCAAACGGTATGCAGGCAGTTCCATCACAAAAGGCATGGGGTTTCCGCGAAATAATGTTGTTTTCAGCAGCAGAGCGGATAGAATTGCTACCACAATTCCGGTGATATATAGGCTTATCATCACCAAAGCACCATGCTGCGGGAAAAATGCTAGGGTAATCATGCCATAGATAGGCAGTTTGGCGCTGCATGACATGAATGGCGTTAATATAATTGTCATTTTCCTGTCGCGTTCGCTGGACAGCGTACGCGTTGCCATAATGGCTGGTACGCTGCAACCAAAGCCAATGAGCATGGGGACAAAAGAGCGACCGGAAAGCCCGATTTTCCGAAGCAGTTTGTCCATCACGAACGCTACTCGTGCCATGTAGCCGCTGTCCTCAAGTAAAGACAGGAAAAAGAATAGCACCACAATGATTGGCATAAATGATAAAACACTGCCGACGCCTGCAAAAACGCCGTCGATAAGCAATGCTTGCAGCCAAGGACTGACGTGTGTGGCGGCGAGTGTTTGGGATAACAGGTCAGTGAATGCTTCAATGCCGGTTTCCAGTAAATCTTGCAGCGGCGCGCCAATAACGGTAAATGTCAGCCAGAATACCAGTAGCATAATACCCAAAAATAAGGGGATACCCCATATTTTATGCGTTAAAATGCGGTCAATTTTTTCCGAACGAATTTGTTCTCTGCTTTCCTGATGTTTAATGACACAGGTTTTGCAGATTTCTTCAATATAGTTATAACGCATATCCGCTAACGCGGCTTCGCGGTCTGTTCCCAGTTCTTTTTCCATATCGGTAACAATATGGTCAATGATGTGTTGGTCAGTTTCGTGAATGCAAAGCGCTAAACGCATAGGCTCATCGCCTTCTACCAGCTTGGTAGCGGCAAAACGGACAGGGTATCCGGCTTCCTGTGCGTGATCCTCAATGATATGCGAAATGGAATGAATCGCACGATGCACTGCCCCACGGCAGAAATCCAGCTTTACCGGCGGCGTATTTGATTGCACTGCCCCGCGTATATGGTGCATCAGTTCGGAAATTCCTTCATTTTTACTGGCAGAGATAGGGACGACCGGTACGCCTAAGTGTTTGGAAAGTTTGTCATAGTCTACCACATTTCCGCTGGCAAGCACTTCATCCATCATATTGAGTGCAATGACAATGGGAATGCCGAGTTCCATGAGTTGAAGAGAAAGATATAAATTTCGCTCTAAGTTGGTTGCGTCAACAATATTAATAATGGCGCGCGGATGTTCCTCAAGAAGAAAATCGCGCGTGACCACTTCTTCGGAAGTGTATGGAGATAAAGAATAAATGCCGGGCAAATCTACCAGTGTCAAATCCTTTTGTTTTAAAACAGTTCCCTCTTTTTTTTCAACCGTCACGCCCGGAAAATTTCCGACATGCTGATTGCTTCCGGTCAGACAATTAAATAGAGTGGTTTTGCCGCAGTTTTGGTTGCCGGCAAGCGCCAAAAGATATGCCATCACAGCACCACCTCTTTTAATGTGATTTTAGCAGCGTCATCTTTGCGAAGAGTCAAAACATAGCCGCGCAAAAACAGTTCCAACGGGTCGCCCATTGGCGCAACTTTCCGTACGCAGATTGCCGTTCCAGGCGTTAGTCCCATATCCAGCAGCCGCCGGCGTAGAGCACCTTCGCCGCCTACCGTTTCAATGATTCCGCTTCCACCCGGATGCAGTTGGTCAAGTGTCATCGTAATATTCCCTCCAAAATATGAGTATCATTAAGCAAAGAATATCATAGAATCTTTCAAAAGTCAAGCAAGATATAGGACTCTATATACATGATATCAATAGAGGAATTGTGCTGTGCGGAGCATTTAGAAATGTTTGGAGGCACAGGAAAAAATCATAGGAAAACAAGCGGAAAATGAAGAAATTGAAATGCTCGGGAAGCCTACTGCATAAAGGAATTTAAGATTTTTTGTGTATTATATGATAAAAATTTAAAAAAATTAATGCACATTGAATAGAAATTTGAAATCTGAAGAATTTTTGTTGATTTTAATTTGAAAATATGATAAAATGAAATCAATAGGGATAAAGGGTGAAAGAGGTTTCATATAAAAGATGATAAGAACGTGAAACTAGGAGGAGAGAGAAATGAAAAAGAGAGTTTTAACCTTTGTGATGTTCGTTTGCATGATGGTTTCTCTGATTCCGATGGCTGGGGTATATGCGTTCAGCGATGTAACGGAAGAAACTACATATGGGACGGCCATTATGACATTGGAAAGCTGGGGCAAAATTGAAGGTTATGGCGATGGAACCTATAAGCCGGATGAACTGATTAACAGGGCAGAATTTGTAAAAATGCTGATGAGTTTGAAGGAAAACAGCGGCATTGAGTATATTGATAGCGATGTGAAAACAGGATTTGAAGATGTGGACAGTGAGAATCACTGGGCAGCCAAATATATCAAATTAGCTGTGAATAAAAAGGTGATTCGGGGATATGAAGACGGGTCGTTCCGTCCGGAGAACAAGGTGACCTATGAAGAAGCGTTGAAAATGGTAACTTGTTATCTCGGCTATGAACTGCGGGCAAAGGCGCGGGCGGACGCAAATGGTATGGATTTGTGGCCCAATGGATACATAGCGGTTGCTAATGAATTGATGATTACAAAATCCATTTCTGTGGAAAGCTTTTCATCACAGGTTACAAGAGGTGCAGTGGCGCAAATTATTTATAATGCTTCTTCTGTACCAGAGGTAGATCCAAATACACAGCAGCCGATTACAACAGGAACGTCTTCCGTTACAGGTGTTACCGGCGGCGGTAGCGGTCGTCCGAGTGGCGGCGGTGGCGGTGGCGGCGGCGGTAACAACAGTATCCGTCCCGGTACGCTGGAATCCTATGGCGTCATTGTAGCAACGAATGATACGTTTATTGATGATACTGCCTATCTTGAAAACAATGGTCGCATCAGCAGTGCATATATGATTTTCAGAGAAGACAGAAGCGGTGCCTATATAAAACTTTTCACGGGATATAAAGCGGGAGAAACCGGCTATACCAATATGATTGGATACCGTGTGAAACTGACCTATAAAGAAATAGACGATACTACGGTAAATTATCAGGTTGTGAAGGCGGATGTAAAAGACACCCAAACTGTTACGGTAGACGCAGAAGAGATTTTTAAGGTGGAAAATAATATATTCCGCTATGAAGAAAAGGTTGGCGGCAAATGGGTTTCTAAGTCCATTAAATATGATATTTCCAATATGCAATTTATGTATAATGGAGTCATTGTCAGAAATGAATATGGTATGACAGACAACATGGAGCAGCTGATGAGCGAAGAAGATTTGAAGCCGGAAGTGGGTTCTGTGAAGTTGGTGGATACGGATGGTAACGGTACTGCCGATTATGGTATCATTGAAGCATATACAACCATTGTTGTCGGAGAGTGCAAGACGGAAAGCGTTCAGGAAAATCCGAACGATGCAAACTCCAAATATAAAAGATATACGGTAAAAGATAAATTTGTAACAACCGGCGAAGGCGAAAATGCTACGCCAAAAACCTATGTATTTGATGATAAAAAGCTGGTGACGGAAACAGGGCAGGAGGCGAATCCGACGCTGAGTGCATGGGATGTTGTCTACTTGGCACAGCCCAAAGATTTGTCTAAAACCATTATTCGTGTTTCCTCCAAAACGACAAAAAAGACTGTCACAATTCAGGAAATTGATGTCAATGGATATACCATGATGGATACCAGCAGAGTGACCTATACAACATCCCAGTATTTCCAGGATTACGTTTGGGAAACAATCAAAGAAGAAGCGCAGGAAAGCGGCGTAAAACTCGTGTTATATATGGATCCGGGCGGAAAAGTAGCAGCGGCGCAAATTGGAGAACCGAGTTATACGGCAGGGTATTTGATTCAGGCTGCGATGGATACACAGAGCAACGATTTGGTTTTGCGCATTGTAACAAGTGGCAACAAGACGAAAAAGGAAACGCAGCAATATGCAATTAGCAATACTGCAAAAATTGATGGGAAAGCAGTGAAAAAAGACGCTATTTTGCAAATGCTGAAAGACAATGTTGCCCCGATTCAAGCAGGAAAACCGCAGAACATCATGGTGAACGCAGAAATGGCGCAGCCCATTCGTTTTGAAGTCAGTGGCGTCTCCAAAAACTCTAATTTGCCGATGATTAAAAACTTGGATGTTGTGCCGGCTGAAGAAAACTATCTGTTCCAAGAAGGCGGAACAGCGGAACATGGAGCGAAGAGATATATTAGTACGACTTCAGAAAAAGGGTTTGGAAGCAGTATAAATGCAATTGATTTTACAGTTTCGACTTCAGCAACGGTGATTTTACTGCCAAACAATCGGTATGAAACGCAATATTATCAGATTGGAACACTAAGTTCGCTGGCATCGAAATATTTGAAAGCAAATGAGACTTATAATGTAGAGCCTTATTTGATTCCAAAAGCAGAGGGTGGAGAAGAAATTGGTGTTGTTGTGATCTATTATGAAGATACCTATGCAACAGCAGCAGTTAGTTCTCCGGTAGCGATTGTAAAGGAAATCAAAGACGCACTTGATGCGGACGGTCAGCCGGTGAAAAAGATTGAAACGATTTCTGCATCTACATCAGCTAGCACATCATCTTCTATGACATATACAGCAGAAGTGTCTGAAGTGTTAAATGCAAAACATTATGGTGCGGAAGAAGGTGCTCCGCTCTATGAGGTAAAAACAGGAGATATTATTACGTTCGGTAAGACTATGGACGACAAGAATATTTGTAATATACAAATCCTCTTTGATGTGAGTGAACGTAACAGTGTGAATCAGCAAAAGCACTTGCAGTTGAAAGAAAGCGGCAATGTGCATAATGATGATGAAACAGAAGCGCATTACCGTGTTGTGCTGGGAAAAGTTACGTCAATACCGGATGGGACTACAGCGCAAATGCGGGCAAGAATTTATGTCGATGATGATAGCATAAGTGAACAATTAAGAAATGTTACTGTTAATGTACAAAATAAAACGATTTATGGCTATGATCCTGAAAACGCAAACGATAAACCAAGTTCACAGAATGAAGACAAAAAGACGCTGAAATTTATGGAATATGCAGAAGTTGGAGATTATGTGTTCATTTTCCAAACGGGAAGCACAGAACGGTTTACTTATGTGATAAAGAATCGTGATGTTGTTTCCGGACAGACGGACGTAGAGACAGGGAACGAGCAAACAGAGATATCTTCCGGTGATGCAAATGAACAACAAAACGGCGACGAACAATCTGAAGTTCCGGAGGAAAAAGTGACGGAGAATGATATCGTGCTGCCGGATGAAGTTGTAGAGGACAGTATTGTTCCTTCGGACGAGACTGAAGAAAATAGTACAGAAGAAGCCGATGAAGAAATGGGTGAACCGGAAGCGGACGAAGAATCAGACTCGCTAGAAGCATAGCCCAAAAAGTTTGATGATGGCGTAAAAAAACACCGAATGATAAATCAGTAAAATAGGCTGCCCTTCCGGCAGCCTATTTTACTGAAAATGCCGAATGAAAATGATGAAAACCCCGAAGAAGCGGAGAAAAAGTCAGTAGGCAAACAAAAGTCGAATCTTATGCCTACATAGAAGCAATACACAACGTTTTACATAAAGTGAAACCGTGCATTTTATGGAATAGGGTGAGAGGAATGGTGAATATCAATATGAAAAGAAAATACACAATTCAAAAAATAGAGGAAACGAATATTACGATGCATTCTGGCTGTTGGGATAACGTTACAGCGCTAAGCATTGACCAATACCCATGGGATGAAAATGGATATAAACCGGTAACAGAAGCAAAATTAATCTATAATGACATGGGTATTGCAGTTTTGTTCCAAAGTGACGAAACAGAAGTGCTGGCGCGGTTTACAGGAATAAATGAACCGGTATGCAAAGACAGTTGTGTGGAGTTGTTTCTCAATCCAAATCCGACGGGCAGCGAGGACTATTTAAATATTGAGGTAAGCGCGGCGGGCGGAATTCTCATTGGGAAAGGGCCATTGCGCGGCAACCGAAAAAATTTGGATACGATTGTACCGGCGCAGTTCCAGATTGAAAAAGAAATTAGAAAAGATGGCTGGACATTAAAACTGTTTGTGCCATTTGCTTTCTTAAAAGAACAGTATGGAACCATTGAAACAGTAATGGGTGGAAACTTACAAAAATGCGGTGATGATACAGTACATCCGCATTTTGGCTGCTGGAATCCTATTGTTGCGCCACAGCCGGATTTCCACCGCCCTGAATGTTTTGGTGAACTGGTGCTGGAAGCATAAAGTTTTAGAAAATGTGAAAAAACGTATTGTGATAAAAACAGTACCATTGCCACGTGTAGATGGATATATTGCCTGCATGGAGCAATGGTACTTTGTTTTTTTATTTATTCGCATGATTTCCCATATATGGAGATCGCATATTTCATGGATTTTATCATATAAAATCTATGAATATGGGAAAGAACAAAACGGATCGTAGAACAAAACCTCCCTGAAACTTCCAACGAATGCCAAGGATAAAACAATTGCTCCGGTAAATACTAAAATTTGAAAAAAGATTCCGCTTAAGTGAAAATAGGCGGACAATGGCAGTAGATGGAGGATGAATCATGCTATCGACAATAGTATTGCTGGTACAATTATTATTTACGTTCATTATTGGCGTTTATTTTTTGGGTATGCTAAAAGAAAAATCCGTGACAAAAGATGCGGTGAAAACACAAAGCAAACGGGAAATGGAGAAGTTAAATAAACTGCGGCAAATCCGTTTGACAAAGCCGCTTACTGAAAAAACACGACCGACCAGTTTTGATGAAATCATGGGGCAGCAGCAGGGGATTCGGGCACTTAAAGCGGCGCTTTGCGGCACCAATCCGCAGCATGTGATTATTTATGGACCACCGGGTGTGGGGAAAACAGCAGCCGCGCGGTTGGTTTTGGAGGAAGCAAAAAAGAGTTTGCTATCCCCATTTGGAGCGGAGGCGCGGTTTATTGAAACAGACGCAACAACAATGCGGTTTGATGAACGAAACATTGCAGACCCGCTGATTGGCTCTGTGCACGACCCGATTTATCAAGGGGCGGGCGCTTATGGCCCGGCGGGTATTCCGCAGCCGAAACCGGGCGCGGTGACAAAAGCAAACGGCGGCATATTATTTATTGATGAAATTGGAGAATTGCACCCGATTCAAATGAATAAGCTGCTGAAAGTTTTGGAAGACAGAAAGGTGTTTTTGGAGAGCGCCTATTATAACATGGACGACACCAACATTCCGCGGCATATAAGAGATATTTTTGATAATGGATTGCCGGCGGATTTCAGGTTGATTGGCGCAACAACGCGTTCGCCGGAGGAGATTCCGTCCGCGATCCGCTCCCGATGTGTGGAAGTGTTTTTCAAAGACTTGGATATAGAGCAACTGAAAAAAATCGCTGAAAATGCGGCGGCAAAAGGCGGATTTTCGCTGTGCCGTGGGGTGTGCGACTATATTGCACGGTACAGTCAAAATGGACGTGACGCTGTGAATATGGTGCAGATTGCAGGCAGCGTCGCCATGGTGGAAGGACGAACTAATGTGACGCTTGAGGATGCGCAATGGGTTGCGGAAACAGGAAAATATAGCCCGCGTATGCAGCATGACATTTCGGGAGAATGGGAAATTGGGTGTGTGAATGGGCTTGCTGTAACAGGAACGTCCGGCGGCGTACTGATGGAAATTGAAGCGGATATTAGCGAGGGAAGCGGTATAGAACTTTGTGGTATTACAGAACAGGAGACGATTGAATCGGGAAACCGGAAATTGTGCCGCATGTCCACGGCAAAAGCGTCTGTTCAAAATGCGATTTTATTGTTATATAAATTTTTTCATGTTGACATTCGCCATAAACATGTCCATATCAACATTCCGGGCGGTATGCCGGTGGACGGACCGTCGGCGGGAACTGCAATTTTATGCGCATTGTATTCAGCGGCAACAGGAAAACCAATTGATTCCCATATCGCCATGACGGGAGAGGTATCCATGACAGGAAAAGTGAAACCCGTTGGCGGTGTTTATGCCAAAATTGAAGCGGCGCAAAATGCCGGCGCGGAAAAAGTATTCATTCCGGCGGACAATTGGCAGGAAACGTTTGCACATTTTTCGGTGCAGGTAGTGGCAGTAGACCGTATTACGACATTAATGCAGGAAGTTTTCCAGCCGCAGACAGCAATACTTGGTGCAGACTCCATGATGTCGGCAAGTCCGAGCGAAGGACTGCCTTCTTAAAAAGAATACAAAACGAATCTGTGAGACAGACGAAACACAGATTCGTTTTTTCATATATCCTAATAAAGTCTTGATTTTTTGCTCGTCTTGAAAGGCGACGTATGATAAAAAGAAGATGTTTGTCAAAGTGCGATATAATTTTCAATAATGAAATCAATACTTTTTTGCTGTTTTGCGGACAAGTGACGGAAATTTTCAATATGACGCAGTTCCGTATCATTTAAATCAGTGGGGGTTATTTTTTCGAGTTTACGCTCTATATTGGTATAGCCGACAATGAAATCAATAGATGTGTTGAAATAATCAGCCAGTCTCTTTAATGTATTGATATCCGGTTCTACATTATGATTTTCATATTTGTTAATGGATTGTTGGCTTACGCCAACAATTTCTCCAAGTTTTTGCTGACTGATATTATTTTTTTCTCGGAGCAGTTTTATATTCTCCAGCATAAGCGGTTCGCCTCCTGTTTTGGATTGCATTCTCTGTTACTTCTATTCTAACAACTTTTGAGAAATCTATAAAAAACTTATTAATTGTTGTTGACAACAACTGTTTGTTGTGATACAATGTTTGTAATAAACGAACAAATCATAAGTGAAATGATTTGCATTGAAAATATAATAAATGATACGGGGAGGGGCATTACTGTGGAAATGGGTGCAGCGGAGGCAGCGAGTTCAGTGAGTGTGAGTCCAGTGAGTCGAATGATGGTACCGATGGTAGTTTTATTATTAATTGCAATAGTAGTATTACTCTATTTATTGCCAACAATTATTGCTGTAAAGAAAAAACATTTGCAGAAAGTTCCGATAATATTAATAAATATATTTTTAGGGTGGTCGTTCATCGGCTGGGTGGTTGCTCTTGTATGGGCGTTTACGCAAAGTCAGCCTAATATTTTGCATATACATGAAGAAAATAAAAATATAGACTTAAGTGAGAAAATACGGTCACTTGAAGAATTGAGAAAAGATGGATTTATTACGGACGAGGAATTTGAAATGAAAAAAAGTGAATTATTAAAAAGCTACTAAATTTTTAATGGGGAAGTCTTAAAAATACGGTCTCTTTCTGTATATAATAAAAAGTGCCGTTCTCTTTCAAAGAGAACGGCACTTCTGCGTATCGTACAATATTAAGCATCATCTGTATCGGGTGATTTTTGCAATGCATATTCCTCGTCGCCTGCAAAAAGACCGTGAATCATACCGGAATCAAACATATCTTTTACAATAATCAGCAGTGCAGGACCAAGAATCACGCCGATAAATCCGAAGATTTTCAGACCAACATAAATAGACATAATGGTTAAAATCGGCGGCATACCAATTTGCATACTAACCAGTTTGGGTTCCAAAAATTGGCGGATACCGAGCGCCGCCGCATAGGCGATGATTAACAAAACCGCTTTGAGATAATTATGTGTCAAAAGTGAGATAAGCGCCCATGGGATAAGGATACCGCCCGTGCCCAGAAACGGCAGCGCGTCAAAAAAGGAAATGACAAACGCGAGCAGCGTTGCATAGGGCTGGTGCAGAACCGCAAACCAAATCCGCAGTTCCACAAAGGTGATACACATTAAAATTGCCTGCGCTTTGACATACGCGCCGACTGCAAAAAACAGGGAATGCTTCATGCGGCGGGCATTATGCAAAAAGAATTTTGGCAGTTTTTTTCTGAGCAGTTGCATGATTTGGGTGCGTTCGCTGCTGATAAAATAGCTCGACAGCAAAAATACCAAAAATGCAATCACGGCGCTTGGAATCCCCGAAAGGAAACTTGTAGTGAAATTCACAGCGCCCTGTGCCAAACTTTGCAGCAACGTCCAGAGCCAGTCCGTGATATTGGCGGTGATACCTTGCAGCATTTGTTTCACATCAGGAGAGAGCCAGCGCATAGAGGTAATGAAATAGTCATAGTATTCCATGAAATTCGCTTGAATTTCACTGTAGTGCGTGATGAGTTCCTTGATTTCTTTAATGCCCTTGTTTACCAGCAAGGCAATCAGCAGAGATAAAACGGCTACTGCCAGCAGCAAGATGAATGCGCTGCCGATTTTACGCGGAATTTTGCACCGCTGTTCGCAAAAGCGGACTAACGGTTCAATCAGTGAGGACAACAAAAATGCCAAAATGAACGGCAAAAATAAAACCAACACTTTTGGCAACAGGAAATATCCTGCCAGAATAATAGCCGCCATATAAAGAATACAGCGTATTGGTTTTTCATGCCGTTTTGGTATAATAGACAAGCGCATCACCTCCTTATAGAAAAATATACTCTTTATTTTTGCAAAAACAGATTCATCAATTGATGACCAGGTTCCACGAATATGCCCGTTTTGGCAGCTTCTTTTTCACAATAGCGCTGGTCATGCTGCTGCACATCATTGCTGCGGTAAATCAAAAACGGTACAGCGTCGCGCGTATGCGTCCGCAAGGAAAGCGGCGTCGGATGGTCAGGAAGCACCATGATACTGTAATCTTCACCTAGTTTTTCAAGTTCCGGCAATAAATATGCAAGAACGCGGCTGTCCAGATATTCAATAGACTTTATTTTGTTTTCCGTTTCATTGCGGTGCCCGCATTCGTCGGGCGCTTCAAAATGCAAATAGACAAAATTGCTGCCGCGCTGCAAAGCGTCAATCGCAGCTTTTGCTTTGCCTTCAAAATTGGTATCAACGTTTCCGGTTGCACCTTCTACTTCAATCACTTCCATATCAGCGCATACGCCGATACCTTTGACCAAATCCACGGCGGAGACAACGCTGCCGTGCAGTCCGAATTTTTTTTCAAATGCATCCAAATGTGGTTTTTCCCCTTCGCCCCAAATCCAAATAGAGTTGGCGGGACGCAAACCGCGGGCGCGCCGTTTTTCGTTGATGGGATGATGGTTCAGCAGTTCATAACTGCGTTTCATATAATTAAAAATCACATCGCTGTTTGGACCTTTTGGCAAATAGTCCGTCACTTTGCGCAGCGTGATGTCGTGCGGCGGCGTCAGTTCAAAATCCAGCGATACGCCGTTCCAAACCATCAAATGCCGGTAGGCGATTCCACCATAAAAATGAATCGCATCTGTATCAAACGCTTTTGCCAAATCGGCAATGAGTGTGTGCGCTTCTTCGGTGGAAATTTCGTCAGAAGAATAGTCCACCATGATTTTCTCTTCGTAGGGTTCGTCCTCCGAAAGCGTGACGAGATTGCAGCGGAAGGTAATATCGCCTTCTTGCAGCGGCACGCCAATGCTGGCAGCTTCCAGCGGAGAACGACCGGTATAATACCGGTGCGGGTCATAGCCCATAACGGACAGGTTTGCAACATCGCTGCCCGGCTTATATGCTTCCGGCACCGTTTTCACCAGACCAAGCTGTCCCTGCGCGGCAAGCTTGTCCATGAGCGGCTTTTGCGCCAACTCCAGCGGCGTTTTGCCGTCATATGCCGCCAAAGGATAATCCGCCATACCATCGCCCAATACAACAATATATTTCATTCTAAACGCGTCCTTTCTAATTTTTTTCATCCATATTAATTTCTTTTGCCACAATATAGAGCGGGCGGTCTTTGCTTTCCTCATAGATACGGGCAATATATTCCCCTACGATACCAAGTGACAGCAATTGAACGCCGCCGAAAAATGCAATGGTTGCCATCAGGGACGCCCAACCGCCGGATGTGGCAGCGGGAAAGAAGATTTTCCCTAAAACGGCATATAAAAAGAGCAGGAATGCAATGAATGTCGCAATAAATCCAAGCAGCAAAACCAACCGCAAGGGTTTGACGGAAAAAGAAACGATTCCGTCGCTGGCAAATTTCAACATCTTTTTCAGCGGATATTTGGTTTCGCCCGCAAACCGTTCGTCGCGTTCATATTCAATCGGAATCTGCGAAAAGCCAATCCAGCTTACCATGCCGCGGATAAAACGGTTGCGCTCCGGCATGGTTTTGAACACTTCCGCCACTTTTCTGTCAATGAGACGGAAATCGCCGGTATCCGTTGGAATTTGAATATCCGTCATGGCGTCCAAAAACCGATAGAAAAATTTAGCTGTAATCAGTTTGAATTTGCTTTCGCCTTTGCGTTTTTTGCGTTTTGCATAGACCACTTCATGACCCTGCTGCCAGAGTTTCACCATGTCGGGAATCAGTTCCGGCGGGTCTTGCAGGTCAGCGTCAATGATGACGAGGGCGTCGCCCTGCGCTTTGGCAATTCCGGCAGTAACGGCTGCCTGATGCCCGAAATTACGAGCAAAACTAACAACCTTCACGCATTTGTCCACCGCTGCAATTTCCTCCAGAAGCGGCAGTGTTTTGTCGGTACTGCCGTCGTTGACAAATATCAATTCATAGCGGTATTTGTTATGTAAAACGTCGCACAGACGCTTATAACACTCCTGTACAACTTCTTCTTCAAAGTACATCGGTACAACAACGGACAACAAAAAATCCTGCATGGAGTTCATCCTTTCTGCAATTGTTAATTTTTTACATTCTGAGGTTTCTACCTTTAATCATACCATAATATTGTCCAATAAGCAAGGAAAAAACGGCAGTTTTTTATTCATAATGATAATTTTGGATACGCTCCCTTGCTTTTGTATACAATTTATGTTAAGATATACGATATAAAGACTTTTGTTTTTGGTGGGTGAACACGCATGGAGAAAAAACAACAGCTTATGCTGGTAGACATGACGATTTTACCTAAGGTGTATCATGGCGTTTTAAAAGCCAAACAGTATTTGAGCAGCGCACAGGCGGCTACTGTTCATGAAGCGGCAGAAATGGCGGGCATTAGCAGAAGTGCATATTATAAATATAAGGACTACGTATTTCCGTTTTATGAAATGAAAGATGAGCAAGTTGTCACGTTGTTTTTCATATTAACAGACCGCACAGGCGTTTTGTCGGAAATTTTGGCTGTTTTGGCACAGGCGCAGGTTAATATTCTCACCATCAATCAGAATTTGCCGGTAGACGGCGTGGCGGATTTGACGATATCCCTGAAAACACCGCATCTTTCGGCGGGGCTGCAGGAAATGCTGGATGCGCTGAAATTGGTGCCGGGCGTGAAAAAAGTGGATACAATAGCAAGAGGATAGAGGGAGGAACAGATATGTCAAAGGTAGCGATATTAGGATTTGGAACCGTTGGTTCCGGTGTATATGAGATTATCAAAAAAAATCATGACAGTATTGCGCGTAAAGTGGGAAAACCGGTCGAACTGGGACGCATTGTTGATATCAGAGATTTTCCGGGGCATGAAGCGGAAAAGTTTTTCACAAAGGATTTTAACTGTGTGCTAAACGACCCGGAAATTGATATTGTGACAGAGGTTATCGGCGGGTTGCACCCTGCATATGAATTTACCAAGCAGCTTTTGGAAGCAGGAAAAAGCGTTGTCACGTCCAATAAAGAATTGGTGGCAACACACGGCGCAGAGCTGCTGGCAATTGCAAAGGAACATGGCGTGCACTATATGTTTGAAGCAAGCGTGGGCGGCGGTATTCCAATCATTCGTCCCATGCACCAATGTTTGGCGGCAAATGAAATCAGTGAAATTATTGGTATTTTAAACGGTACCACAAACTATATATTAACAGAAATGTTTCAAAAGGGCAAAAGTTTTGAAACAGCGCTGAAAGATGCGCAGGAGAAAGGATATGCGGAAGCGAATCCGGCGGCGGATGTGGAAGGAAAAGACGCCTGCCGTAAGATTGCGATTTTGTCCTCCTTGTCCTTTGGATATCAGGTGGATGCGGATAAAATCTCAACAGAGGGAATTACCAAAATCACGCTGGACGACGTCAAATTGGCGGAATCTATGGGATATGTGATTAAGCTGATTGGGTGCAGCAAACGCATGGGCGATAAGATTATGGCATATGTCAGTCCGGTGCTGATTCCGGAAAATCATTCGCTGGCAGGGGTGGTAGATGTATTTAATGCTATCATGATTCAAGGCGATTCTATTGGCGATGTGATGTTCTATGGACGCGGCGCAGGAAAACTGCCGACGGCAAGCGCTGTGATGGCGGATGTGATTGACTGTGCGCGCAATGAAGAGGTGACACACCCCATTATCTGGAAAAAGAGCGATAAGGACATTTTGGAGCGCACAGAAGAAAATGAATGCGCAATGTATGTGCGGCTGAATCGTGCGGCGGCACAGCGGGTGAAAGAAGTTTTTGGCGATGTGGAATTCTACTATCTGCCGGGAGACGACAGCGAAGCGGCGTTTATCACGGAAAAAATGAAGGAAGGCGAGTTCCATAAGAAAATCGCCGGCATACAGGGTGTACAGCAAATGATGCGGGTAAGATGTCAAGACTAAAATAGAGGAGGAAATAGCAGTGGCGTTAATTGTACAGAAATTTGGCGGCAGCTCCGTAGCGGACAAAGAACGTGTCATGCGGGTTGCAAACAGAATTGTCGATACGTATAAAGAAGGAAATTCTGTGGTGGTGGCAGTGTCTGCCCAGGGGGATACAACGGATGATTTAATTGCAAAAGCGCAGGAAATCAATCCGAATGCCTCCAAACGGGAGATGGATATGCTGTTGTCCACAGGCGAACAGATTTCCATTGCTTTGCTGGCAATGGCGATTGAAAGTTTGGGGTATCCGGTTGTTTCTTTGACAGGACGGCAGGCGGGTATCAAATGTGATTCCAACTATGGCAGTGCCAAAATTGACAATATTCAGGTGCAACGGCTGAAAAATGAACTGGATTCCAAAAGGATTGTGATTGTAGCAGGGTTTCAGGGCATCAACAAAGCGGATGATGTTGTGACCTTGGGGCGCGGTGGCAGCGATACCACGGCAGTTGCGCTGGCGGCGGCGTTGGGCGCAGATGTGTGTGAAATTTTCACAGATGTCGAAGGCGTTTATACGACAGACCCCAGAATTGTGAAAGAAGCAAAAAAACTGGATGATATTTCTTATGATGAAATGCTGGAATTGGCAAGTTTAGGCGCGAATGTGCTGCATAACAGGTCGGTAGAAATGGCGAAAAAATATAATGTGAATTTAGTGGTACGTTCAAGTTTTAACCGGGAGCCGGGAACAGTTGTGAAGGAGGTAAACAGTGTGGAAAAAATGTTGGTAAGAGGGGTAACAAGAGATAATGACGTGGCGAGAATTGCATTGCTTGGAATTGAAGATGCACCGGGCGAGGCATTTAAAATATTTTCACTGCTGGCAAAACATGGTATCAATGTAGATATCATTTTGCAGTCCATTGGTCGTGACACAAAAGATATCAGTTTTACAGTGACAGAAAGCAATTTAGACAAAGCAATCAAATTGCTGGAAGAGAAAAAAGATTATATCGGATATCATGAACTGAAACAGCGCAGCGATGTGTCCAAAGTTTCTATTGTTGGCGCGGGTATGGTGAACAATCCGGGCGTGGCAGCGCAGATGTTTGAGGCGCTGTATGACGCGGGTATTAACATCCATATGATTTCTACATCGGAAATTAAAGTGTCTGTGCTGGTGAACAGCAAAAATGCAGAGCGCGCGGTTGCGGCAATCCATGACAAATTCCATTTGGCAGACTAAAATTTGAGAAAAAGCGTATAGATAAACTGACCTTCCTAAGGTGGATTTTTTAAATCTACTTTGGGAAGGTCAGTTTTTGTTTATGTAGTATCTTTTTATGACGTGGCATGGGTTTTACGAAGGATAAACAGTCCAAACAGCATGACGACAGGGAAGACCAGCGCAAAGCCCAGTCCCAGTTTCAGTGCGCCGCCGGCAGTATCGGAGATAAGTCCGACAAGACCCGGGCCGCCGGCACAGCCGATATCACCTGCCAATGCCAGAAATGCAAACATCGCGGTACCGCCGGTGGGACAGGTCTGGGAGGAAAGACTGAGCACGCCGGGCCACATAATGCCAACCGAAAAACCACATAGAGCGCAGCCTGCCAGCGACAGCAGCGGATGCGGCGCAAAAACAGCAATCAGGTAGCTTGCCATACACAGCAGAGCGCTGCCGCCAAGCAAAGATTTTAAAGGACGGGAACTGCCGAATTTGCTATAGAGCAAACGGGACAGCCACATGAGTACAGCAAACAGGCAGGGACCGAGGAGGTCGCCTGTTGTTTTGGAGACGTGAAGTCCGGTTTCAGCAAACAGAGAAGCCCATTGCGCCATAGCTTGCTCGGCAGCACCGGAGCAAAGCATGAGCAGCAAAAATAGCCAAAACACTTTGATACCAAAAAGCCGGCGGAAACTGTGCGGCTGTTCACTGCCCGGCAGGGGGTAGAGCGGTACTTTGGAAAAGGCAATGCAATTCAGCAGCGGAAAAATTGCCCAAAGTAATGGCAGCAGGTACCAATGCTCCAACCCAATGCAAACGAAGAACAAAGTGGACAATAAAACAACGCACACATGTCCAATGCAGTAAAAAGAGTGCAGCAGCCCCATGGCGGCAGCTTTGTTTTCTGTCGGCAACGCCTCCATAATAGGACTAATCAATACCTCCAGCAGTCCGCCGCCGAAGGCGCAAAAAAGAACGGACGCAAGCAGACCTG
This sequence comes from Clostridia bacterium, assembly GCA_022801925.1. Classification (GTDB taxonomy): domain Bacteria; phylum Bacillota; class Clostridia; order RUG12999; family RUG12999; genus JAAWTG01. The sequence goes on from JAAWTG010000001.1 coordinate 101,712, forward strand.
CATAGGCGTTTGGAAATAGAAATGGGAAAATGCCAAGCCCGACCAGCCCCAGTGCGGAACAGGCATGTGCAAGCACCACGGAAGGGCGGTATCCCATGCGGTCGGCAAATTTTGCCGCAAAGAAATCCGTAATGATTTGAATGGTAAAATTGAAGGTCACCAAAAATCCGATTTGTTCCAAAGAAAGCTGAAACTGCTGCTGAAATGTCACAAACAAAAGCGGCGCTAAATTGACATTGGCAGCTTGCGTCATGGAACCTGCATAGCAGGCGGCTTGCGTATGTTTTGCATGTAATTTCATGAATCAATTCCTCCGCTGATTTTTCGTAATGTGTCCATTATAAATTGTTTTGCTGTCAAATGCAAGCGTTTTCTAAAAAAACAAAAAGATTTTGCAGGAATAGGCTTGTGAAACAAGGCGGATTGTGATAAAATACTATCATGACACAACGAAAGGGAGAAAGAAAATGGATTTTTTTAATGAAAATTTAGTGCAGCGAAAAAAAACAGGAAAAGATGTTGCTATTATCGTTGGAATTATTTTGCTCGGTATTGTCCTGACATGCGCATTGTTGCTGTTTTTGCTTGGAATGCCCATCGTGGGACAATTCTTCTTGCTGCTTATCGCCGGCGTCTGGTTTTTGGCATATAGACTGATTTCAGGCAGAAAAGTGGAATTTGAATATATTGTCACCAACTCGGATATGGACGTGGACAAGATTGTCGCAAAACGGAAACGTACACGGATACTTTCTTTGAATGCAAAAGAGATTGAAATCATGGCGCCGGTGAACGACCCTGATTTTCAGCGGGAGCAGCAGAATGTGAACATTGTGGAGCGAATGGATATTTCTTCCGGCAATCCGGAGGCGCGGCGTTATTTTGCCGTTTTCATGAGAGAAGGAAAACGGACGATGATTATTTTTGAACCGACGCGCAAAATGCTGGCAATTTTTAAACGTTACCGCCCGCAGGATGTTCATTTGGCGCCGGAGGATGTGGCGGAACTATGATAGCGGGTCTTGGGACAGATATTGTAGAAATCAGCCGGATTGCGCACAGCATGGAGAAAAAACGGTTTTTGCAGGACTATTTTGGACAAGAAGAACACGCCATGCTGCAAGAACGTGGGTTTCCTGTGGAATCTGTGGCGGCAAATTTTGCGGCAAAAGAAGCGTTTGCCAAAAGTCTGGGGACGGGGGTACGCGGCTTTTTGCTGCGGGAGGTACAGGTGCTACGCGGCGATTTGGGAGAAGTGATATTACAGCTGGAGGGAAACGCGGCGGCACTTGCGCAAGCACATGGGTTGACACGTTTTCATGTGAGCGTGTCCCATTGCGGGGAGTATGCCGTGGCAACGGTGATTGCAGAATCGTAACGGTTGCCGCAGAATAAAAAATGACGGCGGAGAAGGTGAGAAGTGTGAAACGGCTTATCACAGCGAAACAAATGAAACATCTGGACGCCCTTTGTACCTCGGAGGCAGGCATCAGCGGCTTGCTGTTAATGGAGAATGCGGCGCTAGAAGCGGTTCATGCGATGGAACAACAGTTTGGAAGGCTCGGCGGGCGGCAGTTTATCATTGTTTGCGGCAAGGGGAACAATGCCGGAGACGGATTCGCCATGGCGCGCCATTTGCAAAACCGCGGCGGCAGAGTGGAGATTGTGTTTTTGAATGATGGTGAGGAATTGCCGCCTGACGCGCGGACGAATTATGACATCGCGCAAAATATGGGAATCATCGTCAGCGGGGAATTTCCAGCGGAACTGGAGACAGACGCGGTGATTGTTGATGCCATCTTTGGCATTGGCGTACACGGAGAGATTACCGACCGCACGTACCGCAGTGCGATAGAATGGATTAACCAGAGCGGCGCGGCGGTGGTGGCGGTGGATATCCCAAGCGGCATTGACGCAGACCGCGGCAGTGTTTGCGGATGCGCCGTGAAAGCAGATTTGACCTGCACGTTTGCATTTTGCAAGCCGGGTCTGGCGGTGCTGCCCGGGGCGGCATATGCGGGCAAAGTGGCAGTCTGCCACATATCTACGCCGGACTATGTAGCAAATATGGAGCCGGCAGACACATTTTTGCTGGAAGAAGATTGTTTGCAGCTTCCACCCGTCGCGCCCGATGCAAATAAAGGGAGCATGGGACGTGTGTGTATCGTTGCGGGCAGTACCGGCATGACAGGGGCTGCCTGTTTGGCAGCGGAAGCGGCGCTGCGGACGGGGGCGGGGTTAATTCGTGTGGCGGCACCGCGAAATTTGAATGCGGTGTTAGAGGTGAAATTAACAGAACAGATGACGGTTCCCCTTCCGGCAGACCATCAGCTGGACGAATCGTGTCTGGATATGGTGCGGCGGCAGTGCAGACAGTCGGACGTACTGCTTTTGGGACCGGGGCTGGGGCGTGCGCCGGAAACGGAACGTGCGGTGCAGCAAGTGGTGAGAGAAACAGAAATTCCAATCATTCTTGATGCAGATGGCATAAATGCAGTTAGCCGGAATATAAATATACTACAAGAAAAACAGGCACCTGTGATAGTAACGCCCCATCCGGGCGAATTTGCAAGGCTTACAGGATTGCCGGTGGCAGAAATCCAACAAGACCGGCTGAGACTGGCACGTACGTTTGCAGTGCAGTATGACGTGGTCTTAGTCCTCAAAGGAGCAAAAACCATTATTGCATATCCCGACGGGACGGTATATGTAAACCCGACGGGAAATCCGGGCATGGCAACGGGCGGCAGCGGCGACGTGCTGGCGGGCATCATTGCGGCGCTGGAAGCGCGCGGTGTTCCGAATAGTGCGGCGGTTGGAACATTTCTGCATGGCATGGCGGGTGACCGTGCGGCGGTGGAACTGGGAATGGCTTATATGGCGCCAACGGACATCATTCGTCATCTGTCCGGCTGTTTGTAAGCGGGAAAGGATTGCTGGAATTTGATGCGAAAAGCAGTATGTGTATCGTTACTAATGATAATGCTGGCTTTCAGCGGATGCTCAAACATGAAGATAAGCTATGATGTGTATGAACGGCTGTATCAGGCGTATAACAGTATGGTCTCTTACGAGGCGGAAGTGGAAGTCACATCATTTTCCAATCATTCCAAGAATGTTTATGTCGCAAAACAATATTTCAAAGACCCTGGTAAAATGCGCAGCGACGTTCTTTCGCCGCAACCGGTGGAGGGCGTGCAAACCGTGATTAACGGAGACCGTGCGCAGATTTTACAACCGGGAAGCGGCGGGAATTTGACATTGTCGGAACTGAAAAACGGGGATTCCAATTTTTTGTTTTTAAACACCTTTTTTTCGCTCTATTATAAATCAGAAAGCACTTCTGTCAGTGTGAACAACACAGCGGAGGGAGAAATGATTGTTCTGGAGACGGAAACAGGTTTATCGAATCCATACCGCAGCAATATGCGGCTGAAAGTCAGCAGCAAAACGCTGAATCCTGTTCAGATGGATATTTTGGGCAAAGACGGCGAAGTGTATATGACGGTCATATATAAATCGTTTACGCCAAATAAACCAATGGAAGACAGTTTGTTTGAAATCAAGGAGTAGTTAGAACATGGAAACGCAAATGATAACAAAAGGCAGCAGAACATGGGCGGAAATAGATTTGGACGCAGCAGCATATAATATGAATCAAATCCGCGCGATTACAAATGCAAAGATTCTGGCAGTTGTCAAGGCGGATGGCTATGGACATGGCTGCATTCATATGGCAAAAACTGCGCTGGAATGCGGCGCGGCATATTTGGGTGTTGCGTGTATTGATGAAGCGCGGCAGCTGCGGCGGCATGGTATTTCAGCACCCATTTTGATTTTGGGATATACCGAGCGGGAGGATTTGTCGGAAGCGGTGAAGTATGACGTGACGGTGGCGGTCTATTCCTATGAAAATGCGCAGGCGCTCAGCCATGCGGCGGCGCAACAGAGCAAGACCGCAAAAATTCATTTGAAAATTGATACCGGAATGAACCGTATTGGACTGATGGCAGAGCGGGAAGAATCGGTGGAGGAAGCCGTGAAAATTGCGGCTTTGCCGTGCGTAGAAGTGGAAGGGGTTTTCAGCCATTTTTCCTGTTCAGACGAGCCGGATAATCCATATACGCAGTTGCAGTTTGACCGTTTTATGGCATTTTGCGCCAAGCTGGAAGCGCGTGGGATACGTCCCGGTCTGCGGCATATCTGCAACAGTGCGGCAACGATTTTATATCCGGAAATGCATTTGGATATGGTGCGCCCCGGTATTATTTTATATGGTTCCTATCCATCGGAGGAGGTGCGGCGGGAAGGATTCTCTCTGCGCCCGGTGATGAGCGTGAAAGCGCATGTGACGCGGGTGGAAACGGTAAAAAAAGGCAGCATTGTCAGCTATGGCGGCACCTATGAAGCGGAACAAGATGTGAAAATTGCAACGGTTCCGATTGGATATGCGGACGGATATCCGCGCATTCTCTCCGGTAAGGCGCATATGATTGCAGGCGGGGAGCGCGCGCAAATTGTTGGAAGAATTTGTATGGATCAATGTATGATTCGCCTTTCAGAAGGGAATACTGTTTGTGTGGAGGAGGAAGTGGTTATCATTGGCAATCAAAACGGATTGTCTGTTCAGGCAGAGCAGCTCGCACAGCAGATGGGGTCGATTTCTTATGAGTTGTTTTGTATGATTGGCAAACGCGTTCCCAGAATTTATTTGAAAGGAGGAAGCATATGCGATGTGGTTCGCTTTTTGGCGTAAAAAGACGGCGGAATTGGTGTAAATTGCATTTGCAATTTACATAAAGATATAGTATACTATATACGGGCGATAAGTTGGAGGATAAAATACAGACGGAAAGGCGGCGTGGGTCGTATTTGAAAACTTTAGACCGTATTACAAAAAAATAGGATACAATTTCAAATACAAGCATATACTATAAAAGGAGCACCCATAAGGTCCGAGGTTGGTATTTTATTCAAGCTTAAAATATCCACACTGTAAAAGGTATGGAGCGAGGGGGCGTAATGATTGCCGCAGTTAAAGAAAATTTTAATCACCCTTCCGAATTCTCTGCTTGAAGAAGTAGATGCGCTGGCATTACAAGAAAATACAAACCGTAGCGAATTTATTCGGGAAGCTATGAAGTATTATATTAAATACAAAAAAAACTTAGAGATTAAAGAAAGATTAAAAAAGGGATATCAGGAAATGGGCGAGATAAATCTTGCCATTGCCGAAATGTGTTTTGAAGCCGATAACAAACAATTAGACGGATATGAGGAAAAATTGGCGGAGTGTGAATAATTGTGATAGTTAAAAGAGGAGATATCTATTATGCAGATCTCAGTCCTGTTATAGGTTCAGAACAAGGAGGCGTCCGACCTGTGTTGGTTGTGCAGAACGATGTGGGAAATAAGTATAGCCCGACCATCATTGCGGCGGCGATAACGTCGCAGATTAATAAGGCGAAACTTCCGACGCATATCGAAATCAGTGCAGAAGAATATGGTCTTACCAAAGATTCTGTGATTCTGCTGGAACAAATCCGCACGATTGACAAACGGCGTCTCAGAGAAAAAATCGGTCATTTAGATGAAACTTTGATGGAAAAGGTCAACGAAGCAATTAATATCAGTTTTGGTTTAAATGATTAAAGGGAACAAACAGACAAAAAGGAACTACTTTAAAGGGGGCAAAACAAATGAAGAAATCGTTTTTTGCAGGGATGACGCTATCATTGGCGATTATGATAGTGTTTGCGGTGGTGGTCATTGCCGCGCCGGGTTCAGAAGAGGACCCTGTGGTGTCCGTTAGTTATCTGGAAAATATTTTCATGACAAAGGTACAGAGTTACATAGATCAAAAAGCTGTACCGCAATATGACGTCGTGACGCTGAAAGAAGGACAAACCCTGATGGCAGAAAAAGGGACAGAGCTGATTCTGCGTATGGGAACAGCAAACGTGATTGCTTCGCAAAAGGGCGGTCTTTCTGATGTGACGGGTGGTGTGGACATCGCGGATGGCGGGCAAATGCCATCGAACCATTTGCTGATTGTACCGCTTGGCGATGGTCGCGGTGTGAAAGCGACTGCGGCGGAAGTATTGGTGATGGTACGCGGCGGGTACACGATTCAATAGCAAGAATAAACGGTGAGACCACTTCGGCAAGAGGTGGTCTTATTTTTTTGCATAGAAGGCTTGCAACGGAGAAAAAATCATGGTAGGATAGAAGAAGAGAAAATATTGATAAGGGGATTGACAGCTATGCAGAGTGATTTGACAAACATTCCGGGAGTGGGAAAAAATATTGCGCAGGACTTCATGAACATTGGTATCTCTTGCGTTGCGGATTTAAAAGGAAAAGACCCGGAGGAACTATATCAAAAAAGTTGTCTATATGAAGGGGCTGTGCAGGATCGCTGTTTGCTTTATGTTTACCGGTTGGCGGTATATTATGCGGAGAATGAAACCTATGAGGCTGAAAAACTGAAATGGTGGAATTGGAAAGACAAATAGGCGGGCGAACAGAATTTCCTGAAAAATAGGAAAAAAGATTTGATATATCTTCCATTATGTGGTATAATATACGCAGGAGCGTTTTCGAAAGGGGGACTAATTCCGGCTTGTTTTACTCGCCGTCATATCGTCCCCCTTGTTACCCTCTGGGGCACGCGCGGAATCCCCCAATTATCGCTACGGATATTTCTTCCCTTGAAAATGTCCTCCGACTTTGTGTAAAGCACAAAGTCTCCCCCTCTTACTTTTCTTGGGAAGAAATATTCTCCGCTCTTTGTCCCGTCAAAGTCTCCCGATTTGCCTCCCGCCTCGCCTCCCTTGCCTAAAGGGAGGTGGCAGCCGCAGGCTGGCGGAGGGATACAAAGGGAGGGGGACCAAACGAAGTTTGGTGGAGGGATATGCGCGGTACTCCGAACGCTGTAGGGTATGAAATCTTCGGCACGCGCGTGCCCCAGAGGGTATGTCCGAAGATTTCATGAATGAGAAAGCGCCGCCGAATCGTTTCAACGCTTCGCTCGGAACCGGCGATACGATTATGATAGAATGAAAAAATATGAGATTACATAAATCATGGACTACAGGAGGTTTGATGCATGTCAACACAGCTACTTTTGCCGGAGGGATACCATTCTTCACTTAGTTTGAGGGATACGGTATCTGCAATTAAATTGATTAAAGACTATTTTGAAGCACAGCTCGCCGGCGCATTGCGCCTGCAAAGAGTGTCAGCTCCACTGTTTGTGCGACCGGAAAGCGGTTTGAATGATAATTTGAACGGAAGCGAACGACCTGTGTCGTTTGATATACCGGCAGTGGGGAGTAATGTGGAGATTGTGCATTCGCTGGCAAAATGGAAACGGATGGCGCTCAAACGATACGGATTTGAGCCCGGTTATGGATTATATACGGATATGAATGCAATCCGGCGAGATGAAGAGACGGATAATCTGCATTCTGTTTATGTAGACCAGTGGGATTGGGAAAAAGTGATTGAAAAATCTCAGCGCAATTTGGAAACGTTGAAAACAACTGTTGAGACAATATATGGCGCGATGCGCAAGACACAGCAATATGTTTGTGATCGCTATCCTTCTGTGAAAAATAACATGCCGGAGCGGCTTACGTTTATCACGGCGCAGGAATTGGAGAACCGCTATCCGGAATTGACGCCCAAAGAACGCGAGAATCGGGCAGCAAAGGAATATGGCGCGATTTTTGTTATTGGAATCGGTGATAAACTTGATTCGGGGGAAAAACATGACGGACGTGCACCGGACTATGATGACTGGACGCTCAACGGAGATATTTTGTGCTGGTTCCCATTGCTGGACTGCGCGTTTGAATTATCCTCCATGGGAGTGCGTGTAGATGAAGAAGCGCTGCGCACACAACTGGAAAAAGCAAATTGTCAGGAGAGAATGGAGTTGGATTTCCACAAGCAATTGTTGGAAGGAAAGCTGCCTTATACCATTGGCGGCGGAATCGGACAGTCACGGCTATGTATGTATATGTTATCAAAGGCGCATATCGGTGAAGTGCAATCATCTGTGTGGCCGGACGAAACAATGGAGCAGTGCGCCGCACATCAGATAAATTTACTTTAATATTTATGAAAAGGATTGATTAGTAGCTATGAAGCGGACAGAAATCAAAAAACTATATCGGAATACACAGGAATTTGCAGACCAAACTGTAACCATTGCGGGCTGGGTAAGAACGATTCGTTCGTCAAAAGCATTTGGATTCATTGAACTCAATGACGGAAGCTTTTTCAAAGGTTTGCAGGTGGTGTTTGAAGCGGAAAAAATCAGCAATTTTGCAGAAATAGAAAAACTGAATGTAGGTTCTGCGCTGGTGGTAACAGGGAAACTGGAACTGACGCCGCAGGCAAAACAGCCGTTTGAAATCAAAGCAGAATCCATTGAAGTGGAGGGAACCTCCACGCCGGACTATCCGCTACAGAAAAAACGTCACTCTATGGAGTTTTTGCGTACCATTGCGCATTTGCGTCCCAGAACCAACATGTTTTCTGCGGCATTTCGTGTCCGGTCAGTGGCGGCATATGCTCTGCACAAATTTTTCAATGAGAATGGTTTCGTGTATGTGCACACGCCGATTGTCACAGGAAGCGACTGTGAAGGGGCGGGAGAAATGTTCCGTATCACAACGCTGGACGCAAAAAATCCGCCGCTGAAAGAAGATGGCAGCGTGAATTTTGAAGAAGATTTCTTTGGAAAAGCGGCGAACTTAACGGTGAGTGGACAGCTGAACGCGGAAACTTTTTGCATGGGATTTGGCAAAGTCTATACGTTTGGGCCAACGTTCCGTGCGGAAAACTCCAATACGGCGCGCCATGCGGCGGAGTTTTGGATGTTGGAGCCGGAAATTGCGTTTGCAGACTTGCAGGACGACATGGATTTGGCAGAATCTATGCTGAAATATGTGATTGAATATTGTATGGAAAACGCAAGAGAAGAATTGGAATTTTTCAACCAGTTTGTGGACAAAGGATTGTTGGAACGCCTGAATCACATTGTCTGCAGTGATTTTGGACATGTGACCTATACGCAGGCGATTGAACTGTTGGAAAAACAAAAAGACAAGTTTGAATATCCTGTTTATTGGGGCGCGGATTTGCAGACGGAACACGAACGGTACCTAACAGAAGAAGTGTTTCAAAAACCTGTGTTTGTGACAGACTATCCGAAAGAAATCAAAGCGTTTTATATGCGCCAGAACGATGACGGTAAAACCGTTGCGGCAATGGATTGTTTGGTGCCGGGCATTGGTGAAATCATTGGCGGCAGTCAACGTGAAGAACGGCTGGATGTGTTGCTTGCGAAAATGAAAGAATTGGATTTGCATGAAGAAGATTATAGTTGGTATCTGGATTTGCGCAAATATGGCGGTACGAAACATGCCGGATTTGGTTTAGGGTTTGAACGGCTGATTATGTATTTGACAGGAATATCCAATATCCGCGATGTATTACCGTTCCCAAGAACGGTTGGCAACTGCGAATTTTAAATAAAAAAAGGGGTGTCGTGCCAGCGCGGCACCCCTTTTGGGAATGTGAGCGAAGAGACAGATTAGCTAAAACAAATCAGGGACAGAACAAAAAAGTTCCCCCAAATGAGAATGATTTGTGCTAAGCGGATTCAACTCTCTTATGCCTAGCCAATGCCAAAATGAAAAGCAGATAAGAGCGATAGGAGGTGCAGCCGGTGATTGAAAATTTAACAAATTTAACATTTTCACGCTATGGGTATATTGAACGTGGCGGTATGCAAGTTGCAATGCAGAACCATCATTATACTTTGATGAAACAGCGTGACGTGCAGGAGAAACGAATGCCGTTTTTATATATCAGCCGTAGTGCGCCGGTTCTGCTGGATATTTTGGAGGGCAGCGCTGTTCTGCTATGTGGCATCTCACCAGAAGAATTGGAAACATTTCTGTTAGACAAAACAGTTGTCATTCAGCCGGATATCTATTTTTTTGTGATTCCGCTGCTCGCTTCTGCTCAAATTGCCATCGCTTCCGAAACAGATGCCATTCAGACAGAATCTATCGGAGAACAGCAAATTCAAACGGAAGTTACGCCGGTACTTGAACTCGGGCGGCTATATACGCTGCTGTATCATGAGAAAGAGCTGGGATTTCATTTTAAAGGAGAACAGCATGACTGCTGGGAACTGACATATGTTGATAAGGGATCTATGTATAATGTTATTGGGGAGACGAAGGAATATTCGCTCCGGCAGGGGGAATTGATGCTTTTTGCACCGGGACAACGGCACAGACAATATGCTGATGAACATGTGTCGGTTTGTTATATGACAGTAACTTTTGACATGCAGCTTGGGGAGACGGAACTTCTGTCGGATACAGTGTTTCAAAGTGATTATGAAATCAAAAATCTTTTGGAAAAAATTATGCAGGAAAAAGAGGCACAGCGCATATATAGTTATGATTTAATTTTGTGCTATTTGAAAGAAATTTTAATTCGGCTTTTGCGGGCGCAGCGGCTGGAGCACATCATTCATAAAACGGATACGGAAATAAAACATACCATTGAAAGTGATATCATTGTAGATGTGATGCAATATGTGAGAAATCATTTGGATAAAAAACTTACGGTGTCGGAGATTGCGAAAATGATTCCTGTCAGTAGCAGCTATCTGTCCACTCTATTTCGCAAAAATACAGGGAAACATTTGGTGGAATATATTTCAGCAGAAAAAATGAAACGTGCAAAAGAGTATATACGGGAAGGAAAGTATACTTTTACGCAAATTTCCGAAATGCTGGGGTTTAATTCGATTCACTATTTTTCTAAGTTGTTTAAAAAGCAATTTGGCATTACGCCAAGCGAATATTCTAACGCAATTAAGAAATAAATCATAAATACAGTTCTATTATTTATGAAATCAAATGCGGGTGAGAATACTAGTATAGATTGTTTGCAAATTTGCGCAAGACAATAACATGTTTGCACTGAGCATTTAGTATATTTCAGAGAAAAAGCGAAGGCGTCCGAAAACAGGTTCGGACGCCTTCGCTTTATGTAGAAAATAGGGAACTATTAGGAATTGGCAGAATGGTTTTGTTTCGTTTTTAATTGCAAACGGATTTTATCTGCAATCATAGCAATAAATTCAGAGTTTGTCGGTTTTCCTTTTGAAACTTGAATGGTATAACCAAACAGTTTGTTAATGGTTTCTAAGTCGCCGCGCTGCCAAGCAACTTCAATTGCGTGACGGATAGCTCGTTCAACGCGTGAAGCAGTCGTATTATAGCGCTTTGCAATGCCAGGATACAACTCTTTTGTAACAGCATTAATAATTTCATTGTCTTTTATTGTCCAAATGATGGAATCGCGTAAAAACTGATAACCTTTTATGTGTGCAGGAACACCAACAATTTTGATAATATTGCTGACGGTAACCTCTAAATCCTCGCCAGGATTACCTTGAAGCATGGATTCTGCGGTTGGCGTTTTTGATATCACATAATGTTCTGTTAACATAACCATGCGTTGGTAGAAAGTGGGGAAGTCGATTGGCTTTGCCATGTAATAATCTGCACCAGCACAAGCTGTCTTGGTGATTAAATTGTCATTTCCAAAGGAAGAAACAACAATAATTTTAGGACGCTTTGACATATTAATACTGTTTAATTTGTCTAAAATACTAAGACCGTCCAAGGTTGGCAATACCATATCCAAAATAACAACGTCAGGTTCTGTTTCCAGAATCATATTGTAGCCAACTGCGCCATCATCCGCACACCCTACAACTTTTATACCGTTTTGGCTTTCCAGATAATGTTGCAGTTTATTACTCTCCTCCAAATTATCTTCTAGAATTAGTACTTCTAAACTAGATTTCATTCTAGTCCCTCCAATTTAATAATATTAGATTGATTAATATACAAACTCCATTTATAAATAGCGAAGTAAATTATTTTGTATTCAAATTTGTTAATTCTGAATACAAAAAGTAGTATATTATAAATTTTTGTAAAATACAATAGTAAAAAAACAGGTTTGGTAATTTCAATAAATTTGAACACAACTTGAAGTGATGACTTATTTTAACCAACTTATAGAAGTTTAGTCGATTTTTATCTTCTTGTTAGAGATTTGGAAAGAAGAAAATTTACTAATCTTGCAAGAAATTTAAAAAATGCATTTTTATATACATAATTTAACATTTAAGTAAATAAATGAATTGTATATACAAAAAAATTGTATTACTGTGAAATATAGATAATAAAAACCATGTAAAACTAGTTGAAATAAAGCTGTCTATTGACAAAATAATGAAATATGCATATAATTATTAAGAAAGAAAAAGGCGAAGCTTGGAAAAAACCAGAAAAAAAGTTAGAATTGCCGTATGGAAGTGGAAAATGAGACGTTTTTTGGAATTTACTGTGTACGGCATCAGAGGAAGAGGGGAGAAGAGTTATGGAACTTAGGACAAGTATTTATGTGATTGCAACCGTATTCATACTATATGCGGGACTCATGCTGGTAATCGGCGGCATCACATATCGGAAAACAGCGGGTATTTCAGACTTCTTTTTAGGAGGACGGAATTTAAATCCTTGGGTTGGGGCGCTGAGTGCACAGGCGTCTGATATGAGTGGCTGGTTGCTTATGGGACTGCCGGGTCTTGCCTATGTGTCAACAGGTGGTATGGCAGAGGCATTTTGGACAGCGCTTGGTTTATTGATAGGAACTTTGCTTAACTGGATTATTATTGCAAGACGGTTCCGGCGTTATACGGAAATTGCCGGTGATTCCATCACATTACCAGATTATTTTGCAAACAGGTTCCACAGTAATAAGAGTACGCTACGCATGATTGCTGCGCTGTTTATTTTGATTTTCTTTATTTTATATACAGCGGCACAATTTAATGCCGGTGCAAAATTATTTACAGTTGTGTTCCCTGGGCTATCCTATCAAGGCGCGTTAATGATTGGCAGTATCATTATTATCGGATATACTTTCTTGGGCGGATTTCTGGCGGTATGCTGGACAGATTTTATTCAAGGGATTTTGATGTTTGTTGCGCTGATTTTGGTGCCAGTATTTGCATTCCGTTCCATGGATACGGCGCAGCTGGGCAGTTTTGTGAATGAATTTTCAGCACTCATTCCGGGAAAAGGGAGCGATTCAGTCGGCGTGCTGGCGGTTGTCTCTGCCATTGCATGGGGACTCGGATATTTTGGAATGCCGCATATTTTAACGCGGTTTATGGGAATGAAATCGTCAAAAGAAATTAAACCTGCAACTGTGATTGCGATGGTATGGGTAACATTTTCACTGGCGGCCGGCGTATTGGTGGGCTGGCTCGGACGTTATGTCATGCCGGGAATTAATGCAGTGGATAGCGAAAAAATATTCATGGGAATGAGCGACCGGTTTTTCCCGCCTATCATTGTTGGGATTTTGCTCACGGCTATTTTGGCAGCCATTATGAGTTCGGCGGATTCTATGTTGCTGGTAGCATCGTCTGCGTTTTCTAAAGACCTATATAAAAATAATATTCGCAAAGCGGCAGGAGAAAAAGAATTGATGTGGGCAAGTCGTATTACGGTGTTGGCAGTAGCGTTGATTGCTATTGTTCTGGCAAGTGATGAGGAAAGTACGGTATTTTCTCTGGTATCTTATGCGTGGGCAGGATTTGGCAGCGCGTTCGGACCGGCAATTTTGCTGTCGCTCTATTGGAAACGTATGACAGGGAAAGGCGCATTGGCGGGCGTGGTTTCCGGAGGACTGGTGTCACTGTTCTGGACATACAAAGCAACGGGACTTTTTGGTATTCCGTGGCTGCTGAAATTTGAATTTATGCAGGGCGGATTATATGACATCTATGCACTTGTTCCGGGATTTGCCATTTCTTTGATTTGCATTATTGTGTTCAGTTTGTTGGATAAAAAACCAAGCGCAGAAATCGAAAAAGAATTTGACCTTGCAGCGTCGCGCGAACTGCTGTCGTCAGAACGCGGCTAAAAAGAAACGGTGTGGCAGAGGGCGGCAGCGCAAAAGGACGGACATTGGAGGATGCGCTGTCATTGAAACGTTTGGTGTGGAATAGAATTGATAACAGTGGTTATACTGAAAGCAGGGAAAGAGCGGCATTGTGTTTCGTGGGTGCGAAATGCAGTGCCGTTTTTTGCTGAATAACGGCTGGCAAAAATTATGGAAATCCGTTGACATTTATTGCATATTATTTTATAATGAAGGTATGACTTTAATAGGAATGAAAGGCAGGTTGGAAGTATGGATTACCGGAAGCAATATGAAGCTTGGTTGGGATATGAAGCATTGGAACCGCAAATGAAAGCGGAACTGAAAGAAATTGCTGGGGACGAAACGGAAATAAAAGAACGTTTTTATAAAGACTTAGAGTTTGGAACAGCAGGTCTGCGTGGGATTTTGGGCGCAGGTATCAACCGAATGAATATATATACGGTACGCCGTGCAACGCAGGGATTGGCAAGTTTTGTTGTTTCGTGCGGACAGGAAGCCATGGACAGCGGTGTTGTGATTTCCTATGACAGCAGAATCAATTCCACGCTGTTTGCGCAGGAAACTGCTCGCGTATTGGCAGCGAATGGCATTGCGGTATATTTATCAAACCGCTTGCGTCCGGTGCCGGAACTGTCTTTTGCTGTCCGGCATTATGGTGCGGCAGCAGGCGTAATGATTACGGCAAGCCATAATCCTCCGAAATATAATGGATACAAAGTATATGGTAAGGACGGCGGGCAATTGCCGCTTGCGGAAGCGGATACTGTCCTGCAATATATTGAAAAAACAGATATTTTCAGTGGTGTGAAGCTGTGTGATTTAGAGGAAGCGATTGCGGCAGGCAAAGTGAAAGTGTTTGGAGACGAACTGGACGAGGCGTTTTTGAATGAAGTGGTGAAACAGCAAGTCAATCCGGAAGTCATGCAGGTGATGAAAGATTTTCAGATGGTCTACACGCCCATCCATGGCAGCGGCAATATTCCGGTGCGCAAGGTGCTGGAACGCATTGGTGTGAAGCACGTGGAATTGGTAAAAGAACAGGTGGAGCCGGACGGAAATTTCCCAACGGTAGACTCGCCCAATCCTGAAAACAGAAGCGCACTGGAAATGGCAATTGCGCTGGCAAAAGAAAAAGATATTGATATGCTGATTGGAACAGACCCTGACTGTGACCGAGTGGGTGTGGCAGTGCGCGATGACAACGGAGAATACTTGCCGCTGACGGGCAACATGGTGGGCGCATTGCTGGTGAACTATGTACTGGCGGGCAAAAAACTGAACCATACGCTGCCGGAAAACGGCGTTGTGATTAAAACCATTGTTACCAGCCGTATGACGGACGCTATCTGCAAAGATTATGGCGTTGAAGTCATGAATGTGTTGACAGGTTTTAAATTTATCGGAGAGAAAATAAAAGAGTTTGAGCAAACCGGAGATCATACCTATGTCTTTGGGTTTGAGGAAAGCTATGGATATTTGGCAGGCACTCATGCGCGGGATAAAGACGCGGTGGTTGCAAGTATGCTGATTGCGGAGATGGCGGCGTGGTATAAAATGCGCGGTATGTCACTGTATCAGGGGCTTTGTGAACTCTATCAGAAATATGGCACCTATCGTGAACGGCTGTTGTCGGTGACATTGGAAGGCGCAGACGGACTGGAAAAGATTTCACAGATTATGGCGGAAATTCGTGCGAATCCGCCCAAACAGGTGGCAGGTCTTGAGGTTGTGAAAGTTGCCGACTATGATAACAACACGGTGAAAGACCTTATGACCGGAACAGTAACGGAAACGGGACTGCCGAAATCCAATGTGCTGGTGTTTGATTTGCAGCAAGATACATGGGTTGCAATGCGTCCGTCCGGTACAGAACCCAAAATTAAATTCTATTTCGGAACCAAGGCGGAAAATATAGAAGTGGCGGAAGCGCGTCTGCGTCAAATGGAAAACGAAATGAAACTATTAATCGAAAGATAAAAAAGGGGAAAATACATTTTGGAAAAAATCAGAGCAATCAAAGGAACACATGATATTTTACCGGAGGAAATGTTTAAATGGTATCACATGGAGGATACTGTCCGGCAGCTA
This sequence comes from Clostridia bacterium, assembly GCA_022801925.1. Lineage (GTDB taxonomy): Bacteria > Bacillota > Clostridia > RUG12999 > RUG12999 > JAAWTG01. The sequence goes on from JAAWTG010000001.1 coordinate 117,861, forward strand.
TGCAGCCGGTTTGGGTTTGAGGAAATCCGCTTTCCGGTATTCGAATATACAGACTTGTTTGCGCGCGGCGTTGGCGACACAACGGACGTGGTGCAAAAAGAGATGTATACATTTGAGGACAAGGGCGGACGGCGTATGACGCTGCGCCCCGAAGGAACGGCGGGTGTGGTGCGCAGCGTGCTGGAGCATTCTTTGCTGACGGGCGTGCTGCCGCTGAAACTGTTTTATCTGATTACCTGCTACCGCAATGAGAATCCGCAGGCGGGACGGTATCGGGAGTTTCATCAGTTTGGAACAGAAGTGTTTGGCAGCAGCGACCCCAAGATAGACGCAGAGGTCATCTCCCTTGCAGTCTCACTGATTCGCTCGGTGGGGTTGAAGCACTTTAGCGTGCATTTGAACAGTATTGGCTGTCCTACCTGCCGCAGTCAATATAATGAAGCATTAAAAGAATTTTTGCGCGAGTGTAAAGACGCGCTTTGCCACACATGTCAGGACAGGTTGGAACGTAATCCCATGCGGGTACTGGACTGTAAATCACCGGAGTGCCAAAAGCTGGTGGAAGGTGCGCCGGTGCTGCGAGACTTCTTGTGTGAGGAATGCTGCGAGCATTTTGAAAGTTTGCAGGAAACACTGCGGGCGATGGACATTGATTTTGTGCTGAATGACAAAATTGTCCGCGGACTGGATTATTATACCAAGACCGTGTTTGAAATCAAATCAGAGCATCTGGGGGCGCAGAGTACCATTTGCGGCGGCGGACGCTATGACGGATTGGTGGAACAGCTCGGCGGGAAACCAACGCCGGCAATCGGTTTTGCGGCAGGTCTGGAACGGCTGCTCATGTGCATTGAAGCGGAACAGGCGTTTTTGCCACAGCCACAGAGACCACAGCTTTTTGTGGCATATTTGGGAGAAGAAGCGAACCAATTTGCATCAAAACTGATATATCAATTGCGCGGTGAGGGGATTTCCTGCCAGCGTGATTACATGGGACGAAGCCTGAAAGCGCAGATGAAATATGCAGACAAGCTTTCGGCGGAATTCACTATGGTGCTGGGAGACGATGAATTGGAATGCGGACAAGCTGCGCTGCGGCGAATGGTAGACGGACAGGAATTTCCGGTTCGGTTGGATGCGGTGGCACAGCAACTAAAACAAATCGCACAACAAACCAACGTGGGAGGAACAAAATAGATGGAAACGATGAAAGGAATGAAACGGACGGCGCTGTGTACGGATATTACGGAATCTATGATAGGGCAGTCCGTGACAGTGATGGGATGGGCTGCCAAGGTGCGCGATATCGGACAATTGGTGTTTTTGGACGTCCGCGACCGCAGCGGATTGTTGCAGGTGGTTGTAGAACAGTCCGATGAAGTGCTGCTGAAAAAAGCAAAAGGCGTCCATATAGAATATGTAGTAGCAGTAACCGGAAAAGTGCGTGCACGTGGCGAAGGCGGCGTCAATACGGCAATGAAAACCGGTACCATTGAGGTGGTGGCGGAGGAACTGCGGATACTGAACGCTTCCAAAGCGCTGCCGTTGCAGTTAGACGGCAACGCAGGAGATGAAATCCGCTTAAAATACCGGTATTTGGATTTGCGCCGCAAAGAATTGCAGCGTAACTTGATGGTGCGCCATCAACTGACAAAATTAGCGCGTGATTACTATGATGAAAACGGTTTTTTGGAAATTGAAACCCCCATGCTGACCAAAAGCACACCGGAGGGGGCGCGGGACTATCTGGTTCCCAGCCGTGTTCATGCGGGCGCGTTTTATGCGCTGCCGCAGTCGCCGCAGCAATATAAACAGCTTTTGATGCTGGCGGGATTCGATAAATATTTTCAAATTGTTCGCTGCTTCCGCGACGAAGATCTGCGTGCGGAACGGCAGCCGGAATTTACACAGATTGACCTAGAAATGTCTTTTGTGGACATTGACGATGTCATTTCTGTCAACGAACGGTTTTTGCAGAAAATGTTTCAGGAAATGCTGGGCATTGAACTGACGTTGCCGCTGCCGCGCATGCGTTATCAAGAAGCGATGGAACGCTTCGGAAGCGACAAACCGGATACGCGTTTTGGTCTGGAATTGCAGGATATTACCGCGTGTGTGAAAAACAGCGGGTTTAAAGTGTTTGCCGACAACATTGCAGCGGGCGGAAGCGTGCGTGCAATCAACGGAAAAGGCTTGGCGGACAAGCTGTCGCGCAAAGAGATTGACGCGCTGGGCGAAGTGGTGAAACTGTTCAAAGCCAAAGGTTTGGCATGGATTACCGTCAAAGAGGACGGCGTGAAATCGCCGATTGCCAAGTTCCTGTCGGAAGAAGAAATGCAGGCGATTTTTGACACGTTGCAGGTGGAGACAGGCGACGCAGTCTTTATCGTATCGGATAAAGATGAAGTGGTGTTTGACGCACTGGGCAATTTGCGTTTGGAATTGGCAAGAAAATTCGATTTAATTGATAAAAACAGATATGATTTGCTGTGGGTGACAGAATTTCCGCTGCTGGAATACAGTGAGGAAGAACAACGTTATGTGGCAAAACATCACCCCTTCACCTCTCCCATGGACGAGGACTTGGAATTGCTGGACAGCGCGCCCGAGAAAGTGCGCGCCAAAGCCTATGATATCGTTATCAACGGTATGGAAGCGGGCGGCGGCAGTATCCGAATTTATAACAGCGAACTACAGGAAAAAATGTTCCGCGTGCTGGGATTCACAAAAGAATCTGCTTGGGAACGGTTTGGCTATTTGATGGAAGCATTCCAATATGGTACGCCGCCGCACGGCGGAATGGCATACGGACTGGACAGACTGGTGATGATTTTAACCGGCTGTGATTCTATCCGCGACGTCATTGCATTCCCAAAAGTGCAGAATGCATCAGAATTGATGACCAATGCGCCTTCATTGGTAGATGAAACGCAGCTACAGGAATTGCACATCAAACTGCGGGAAGAATAAATATCAGGCTGCAAATGGTGCGTTATTTGCAGCCTGATTGTCGTGGAATTTACAAATCGTTCATAGTCCGTTCATGAAATATAGATACAATGGAACCAAATGTAGGCAGAGCTTGGGACAGCTTTTCAAAACGTGGTAAACAGTTTGTATGAGCTGTCCGTACGGCGTGCGCAACCATTGTACAAGCACGTTTGACGCTGCCAGCAGATGGAAAGGGATACAATAACAGGAGGGATTGGCATGGAAGAAAAAGACCGCAATGAAATCCTGCAAGAGAAACCGGAGGAACTGGAACCGGCAGAACCGGAAACTATGCAGGAACAGCCGGAATCCGCAATGGAAGCGGCAGAAGAAGAAAAAACGCCGCCGCATGTGGTAGTGGAAATCAAAAATTTGGTGAAACGCTATGGCAGTAAAGCGGCAGTCAACAACATCAGTTTCCAAGTGAAACGCGGTGAAATTTTAGGGTTTTTAGGACCGAACGGCGCAGGAAAATCAACGACAATGAACATATTGACCGGATATATTTCCAGTACGTCCGGCAGCGTCAAAGTGTGCGGCTATGATATCCTGGACGACCCGGACGAGGTAAAAAAACGTATTGGTTATCTGCCGGAAAATCCGCCGCTTTATATGGACATGACCGTGACGGAATATCTGGAGTTTGTCTATGATCTCAAAAAAGTGAAAATCAATCGCCAAGACCATTTGAAAGATATTTTGGCGTTGGTAGGGCTGACGCAAGTGAAGGGCAGACTGATTAAGAACCTGTCCAAGGGATATAAACAGCGTGTGGGATTGGCGCAAGCGTTGATTGGCAATCCGGAAGTGCTGATTTTGGACGAGCCGACCGTTGGACTTGATCCCAAACAGATTATTGAAATCCGTAATGTGATAAAACGTCTCGGGTTGAACCGGACGGTTATTTTAAGCACGCATATTTTGCAGGAGGTCAGCGCCATTTGCGACCATGTTGTTATTATCAACAACGGGCGGATTGCGGCAATGGATTCCACGGAAAATCTGGAACGCGGCACGGGACGCAGCGGCAAATTCACGCTGCGTATTGCCGGCGACGAATATCAGGTGAAAAATGCGCTGTCCGGACTGCAGGGCGTGAAATTTATTGATGTGCTGGGCGTGCGTGAAGCCGGAACGGTGGATGTTTATATTGAATCCGTGCCGGAAACAGATATCCGCAAAGCCTTGTTTGACACGTTGGCGCAGAAAAATCTGCCGATTTACATGATGAAACCGTTTGAAATGACGTTGGAGGATGTGTTCCTCAAAGCAACCAGCGGGGACATGCCTGTGTCGGAGGAAAAAGAGCCGGTGGCGGAGAAAACAGCAAAGGGGAGTGAGAAATAATGTCGGCGATTTATAAACGGGAACTGCGTGCCTACTTTAGTTCTCCTATGGGATATATCATTGTGGCAGCGATTATGGCTGTTTTGGATTTTAGTTATTTTCTATTACTCTTTTTTTACGGTCGTCAAATGGAAATTGGATTTATGCTGGCATATCTGAACATTCCATGCCTGATTTTGATTCCGATTATGACCATGCGGCTGCTGTCGGAAGAGCGCAACAAAAAAACAGACCAGCTTATTTTGACCTCGCCGGTCAGTCTGCTGCAAATTGTACTAGGGAAATATTTTGCCGCCTGCACGGTATTTTTGGCAGGAATTGTACTGTCTTTTGTTTTCCCTGTTATATTTTTTCTGTTTGGAAAACCTTCTCTGGCAATGATTATCGGTAACTATTTGGGATATATTCTCTTGTGGTGCGCGATGATTTCCATTGGACTGTTTGTTTCTTCCATTACAGAAAATCAAATGATATCGGCAGTGATGACCTGCATTATTTTGCTGGTGCTGTATCTGCTGGAAATGCTGGTGCCCAGCATCAATATTCCGATTTTGCAGCCGGTTTTGAAAAGTCTGCTGTTGTTCAGCCGGTTCAATGATTTTTCACAGGGACTTTTAAATGTCACAACAATTGTTTATTATTTGAGTTTTATCGCCGTATTCCTGTTTGCAACAGTGCGTGTGCTGGATAAACGGCGGTATAGTTAAGGAGGTGTTGACCGGTGAAAAAAGGAAGATTGAAATATAAAATAAACGGAACCTTTTTGATGATTGCGATGCTGGTCGGCGCCGTGTTAGTCAACCTCATTTTGGGCGCAATTGATACAAAAGTGCCGCTGGAAGTGGATTTGACAAAAGAGAATTTATATGAATTTTCGCAGCAGACAAATGATATCATGAAGTCGCTGGATCAGGATATCACGATTTATGCCATCTATGGAGACGGGTCGGTGCCGAGCATGATAGAAAAATATTTGGATCGCTACAAGGCGCTGAGCAGTCATGTGACGGTAACGACAATTGACCCTTATAAAGACCCGACAAAAATTCAGCCGTTTGAAGCAAAAGGCGATACCATCAGCAACGGCAGTTTGATTGTGGAATGCGGAGACAAATTTAAAATTATTACATCAGAACAAATGACAGCAACAGATTTTCTGAAACAACAAAATTTTGTGCTGGAAAACAGAATCACCAATGCGGTCTATTATGTGACAGGCGCCGGTGAACAACAGAAATTATATTTCACAGAAGGACATGGCGAATCGGAAAACAGTCAGCTGCAAACCGCACTGAAAAATGAAGATTATTTAACAGAAATGGTGAATTTGTCTATCAATGATGTGCCGGAGGACGCAGATGCACTGATTGTTTTGGCACCGCAAAAGGATTTCACGGAGGAGGAACGCAACCGTCTGGCGACATATATGGAAAACGGTGGCAATGCAGCGTTTATCTTTACACCCGGCGGCGATAAACTGGAACGTTTGAGCGCATATTTGACGGAATGGGGCATTACGCCGATGTATAATTTGGTGGTGGAAGGCGACCAGTCTAAAAATCTGATGACGCAGTTGGGCGCAAGTCCGGTGCCGGAGATTATGGAGCATGATATTACAACGAATTTGATTGCACAAAAAGCGACATATGTGGCATTTCCGACCATGAGCCTCAGCGTAAATACGACCAATCCGCAGTATGCACAGGTGACGCCGCTGCTGAAAACCGGCGCTGATTCTTATGGAAAAGTGAATGTGCGGGCGCAGTCCGCCGCTTATGAAGAAGGCGACACGATGGGACCGCTTGATGTGGCAGCGATTGCGGAAAAACAGTATGACGACGGCAGCTATTCCAGATTGTTTGTTTCAGGCTCGGTTTGGGCGGTGGAATATCCGAATATTTTATCGGAAGCGACTTATGCGAACGGCGATTTAACGCTCAATACGTTTTCGTGGATGACGGAGAAGCCGTCGGGACTCAGTATTCGTCCCAAGCTTGTTAATACGGAATCGATGAAAATAACACTGACGCAGGCAACGGTTACGATTGTGATTGTTGTGTTGATTCCGATTGCATTGTTAGTCTTTGGAATTGTGATTTGGTTCAGAAGGAGATATTTATAATGGCAGGAAAAAATAAAACCATACGGAATGTTGTCATTGGCGTGGTGGCGCTGGCAGTGCTGGCAGGCGTATATTTCCTTGTGACCAAATGGGAACCAAAGCAGGAGACGGAGGAACAGCCGCAGCCGACGCAGCAAAAAATCCAGATTTTTCAAGCGTCTGCCGCCGATGCCGCGCAGGTGGACGTATCCGGCAGTGACGGCAACTTGAAATACTACAAGAAAAAAGAAAACAAGACAGTGAAAGACGCCAGCGGCAATGATACTACAAAAGAAGCGGACGTCTGGTATATTGCAGGATATGAGGAAGCAAAACTCACTGCGACAAAGATTGAAAACACCATCTATGATTTTTCGGACATGAAAGCGGAAATGGAAGTCACTTCCGACATGAGCAAAAAAGCGGACTATGGGCTGGAAACGCCGTCCGCACGAGCGACATTGTCCATGCAGGACGGTACACAGTATACTATGCTGCTCGGCGCGAAAGTCCCGACAAGCGACAACTACTATGCTATGCTGGAAGGCAAAGACACGATATATGTTATTACCGGATATAAAGCAAATATCATGTTAGCAAAACCGTTGTCCTATAAAAACACCATGATTGGCAGCATTACAGTAGATGATTTCCAGACTTTCTCTTTGAGCGCAAACGGACAAAAAGTGATTGACGTGCGTAAGCTGAAAGAGGACGACAATCTGCTCAATGCAAACATGACTACTTATGTGATGACATACCCCAATTATGAGGCGGTGCGCGCGGAAGAATTTAAAGAAATTTTGGATAGCGTGGCAAGCGTCACAGCAACTGAATTTGTGGCGTTTGCACCGGCGGATTTGTCCGTCTATGGGCTGAGTCAGCCGCGATATGTGGTTTCGTTAGCGGATTCTAAAAATTCTTATCAGATAAGCATTGGGGCGAATGTGCCAAAAGAAGAAGGAGAAACAGTGCAGCGGGTTTATGCCATAGCGGAAGGCGACCCATGTGTGTTTACCATGCCGGCGACAATGCTGGATTCGCTGAAAAGTGTGGATCCGTTTTCTTTGATGGAAAAATTCATGCATTTGGTGAACGTTTCAGACGTGCAAAGCGTTGTTGTGGAAAGCGAAGGAAAAACCTATACGCTGGACGTGGAACATTTCATGGATAAAAATGATGTAGGCGAAGAGTTTGAGGAACAGCGTTACAAAATCAATGGCAAAGACGCGAATCAAAAACGCAGTAAAGCGGTATACCAAAGCATTATCGGGCAGCGGGCAAGCGGCAATGCAAACGGTGCGCCGGGAGCGGTGCGCTGCACGATTACCTTCCGCATGACAGACGGAACACAAAGCGTTATGCAGTATGCGGACTATGATGAACGGAATGATACCGTCATCAAAGATGGGACGCCCAGCGGTTTCACGGTGCTCAAACAAGGCATTACCGATATGATGAAACAACTGGAAGAATTGGACGCAGACCCTGCAAAAGCAGCTTCGTAAAAATGTTGTGAAACGGAAATGTGCTATGTAACAACGGAACGTTATTATAAAAACAAGCATATCGCCACAGAGGGCGGTATGCTTGTTTTTTTGCCGCTTGCCGGAATCAAGAGCAGCGGTTATTGAATAGAATATTAGATTTATTCGTACCGCCAGAGCGCGTGTTGGTCAATTTGATATTTTACGCTGGTTCCGCTGGTGTAGACCTGCAAAATATCGGCAATGTTCCGGTGATCGGCGGCGGAGGGCGTGAACGCTGCCAAACTGATGTAACGTACGCCATCCACGGTATTGATAGACGTATGACCGTTTTTCCAAACAACAAATACCTGAACGCCTTTGTTCGTCAGTTTTGCCAGCGTGCTATAGAATAGGTCGGATTCATCTTGATTAGTGAAATTCAGCGGACTGGACAGCGCAAGAACCGCGGCAGGTGTGGAAATTTGTTCCGCCTCAGCGAGCAGCCATTTCCAGCCCTCCGGATTTACCTCCAAAATGCCGGAGGAATTGTTTTGCAGTTCCAGTGTGGTGACGCCGCCGGATACAGATTTATGCATGTTGGTAAATACGCTTAAATTTCCAAATGGCTCAGCGGAATCCAACAAAAATGCAGGCTGTGTGATGGCGGCAGAGAGCTGCCGGCGCGCGATTCCCTCCATGAGCGTGTTGGTGGAGGCAAGACCGCCGAAATAATTGATAGGCTGCACAGGCAAGTTGCCATAAATCGGATCGCCGGAGGTGGTCGTGCCGGAGGGCACACCGCCTAAAATCTCTAAATCATCAAAATAGACAATCCCTGCATTTTGTAAACGCGTATCGTCCTGCACCAAATAAATACGGGTCAACTGTGCAGGCAAAGCAACGTCGGAAGGAATGTTCATTTCCAGTTGCCGCCAGCCGTCAAAGGTGAGTGAATCTGCCAAAGAGAGCCGGTGAACCGTTCCGTTCGCATCACGCAGCATGACGCGCAGCCATTGTTGATTATAAGAAGCAGCGTGTACCCAAAGTCGGATTTTAGAGTTTTGGTTCGCGATAGTGGGCGGATTGCTGAATTCCATTGCCGCAGACTGTACGCCTTCTATCTCCTGCCGGAAATCATAGGCAAGTTTGCCGCTGTAGCTGCCAGAATGCGCTTGTTCTCCTGAAATTTCATAGGTACAGATAACATTTTCAGGATAAGGAAGCGCGGTACCGTTTGACGATTCAAACCCGTCGGTATATTTGCTTTCCGGTGCGATAGAAGAAGTTCCCATGGTGTTGACATAGAGCATGGCGGACGCGGAACCGATGGAAACGGTGGCGGTAGCAATGCCGCTGCCTAGACTGCGGACGCCGCCCCAATCCAAAGCAATGAGGTCGTTCGGACAATCTAAAACAGCGTCTGCCGGATTGATGGGCGCGCTGTAACCGTCTGCGCTGTAGCCGGTAATTGCTAACGGATATACCGCGTTAGACGTGATATTCATATAGTTTGGGGACAAAACAATCCGAGCAGGCCCCTCTATGGCGCGCAGCTTCATGGTTGCCGTTTTCCCCTGATATTCTGCTGTAATAGTAGCGGTGCCGGGTTCTTCCGGGAAAAAAGAGTTCCCATCCAAACGACCTTTCACGCCGGAAAAAGAAAGTTTTACCTGAGACGAATCAATTTCCATGTCATATCCCAGTTCGTCCTCACCCAATACATCAATGCCGGCGCGGGTTCCTACGAATACGTTGTCCTGATAGGCTGTGGCGGAAATGGATTCCAACACGCCGCGCTGTGCGGTGGTCAAAATTGCTGCTGCACTGGAAACGGCGCGGTAAGGATATTGACTAGCATGGTTCACCACTGTGGAAGTATCCGTTCTTTTAAACTTGACGGCAAGCTGCGTGGAACCGCCGCCATCCAGATTTAAGGCGTTGAACAACTTCAAATCCAGACAGAAGTTTGCAAGTTCATTTAATGTCATGCCAATGCTTTCGTCTGCGCCGCGTCCGTCTACCGCAATGAAATAGACCTGTTTCCCAGTGGCATCAAATCCAATGGCGCTGCGGGGCGCGCGCCCGGGACTGTTCAGCGTGATAGCGGTACGCACGCCGTTTTTCACCAGCATGGTGCTGCCGCCAATCGCCACGTCCATATCGTTGTTCGGACCAATTACGACATCGCAACTGATTTTATCGCCAACTTGCAGTTTCATGGTTAAAAAGTTGGTCTGTGTGATATCGCCGTAAATGACATAGCCGTTTTGCGGAATGTCCACGGCGGGTTTGTCCAGACGAATGTCAGTGACAACATCGTTTTCCACCACCACTTCTACCTTGGTGCCGCTTGCACCAAGGGATTGTTTGCCCCATGCGGGCGTATATATGGTGGTGCCGCCCAATACGTTATATTTATTCACATGCTGCGCATATTCTTTGGTACCGTCCGGCGCAGTGATTTCAATATAATGATTGAAATGTTCCAGTAAAACATTGCCCATAACGTCCAGACCAATGGAAGCAAACTCCGCGTCAATGGGCGGTGTGGAAATGGTTTCACCGCCTACTGCATTATATCCGATACTGCTGCCTTTTCCGCCGCCCTTGGAATCAAAAAAATCGGAGTTGATAGCAGCAACTGCGCCGTAGGAATCCGCCATTTGCGCAACATTTTGCAGCGTGCCGGCGCCAGATTTGGGATATATCATGGATAAGCTGAGTTTGGGATTCGTTAAATCTGCTTGCACAATATGTACGTTCTGCCAGCCGTCTGTGGTCATGCGTTTGAGTTCAATCAGTTCCACGCCGGAAGTGACGGTTTGGCGCGTTTCCGTTTGACTGATAAGTTCGGCAGCACCAGCAGGGAGTGTGAACAGAACAAGCAACATACAAATAGAAAGTAACAGGGAAAATTTTTTCATGAGAGAACTCCTTTCATAAAAATCTCCATTCCGCCGCCCTGCATTGGCACAAATAAAAATTAAATTTCTCTTATCGGCAGGGCAAGGAATGATAAGAGATTTTTTTTGCGCATGTGCGTTTGCGAGCCGAAGGAGAGCAAAATTTCGCACGCGCCTTATATTCCGCCGGAGGCTAACGTGAAAGGAACTTTCACGTTATACCAATATAGCTTAGACGTATCTGAAACGGATTTTGTTCGGGTTTTACATAAATCAATGCGAATTGGTAAATATATACCTATTGAAACCGTTTAGCAGTCTGCTTTTACAATATATCATATGGCAGACAACCACTTTCTATTGTACAATATTTTGTAGAAACTTGTCAATAGAATCGGTAGAAGCTTTTGAAAAAACGGAGCGGAGGAGAACGATTTTTTATGCTAATCAGTTTTGTGCGAACGATTATCTTATATTTACTGGTCATCGCCGCCATGAGGATTATGGGCAAACGGCAGATTGGACAATTGCAGCCATCGGAATTTGTAATTGCTATGATGTTGGCGGAACTTGCGACGATTCCCATGCAGGATGTGAATATCCCCCTCATTTATGGGATTTTGCCGATTATGACGTTGATTTCCATTGAAATTCTCATATCGGTGGTGGTGTTAAAAAGTGCCAAAGCGCGCCGTTTGTTTGAAGGAAAAGCGTGCATTTTGGTGCGGGACGGCTTGTTTGACATTGAAGCGCTGCGGAAACTGCGCTACAACATTGACGATGTGATGGAGGAACTGCGCACAAACGGATATACGGATATTCGTGAAGTGGCGTATGTGATTTTGGAGACCAGCGGTACCGTGAGCATCATTCCCCAAAGTTCCCAGCGACCGCCGACAGCGGAAGAGTTGGGAGTTCAGACAGAAAAAAGCTGTTTGCCGCAAATGGTTATCAAAGACCGGCATTTGTACAAAGAAGGAATGGAAAAACTCCGTATGAGCAAAGATGAATTGCTGCAAATGCTACACAAACATCAAATACAACAGATTGAAGATGTGTTTTTTGCCACGCTGGACGAAAACAAAAAATTCTATTATCAACTCTACCGACAAAAGGGAAAGGAAGCATAACAAATGAAGCGGACTTGGATTGCAGTGATTTTTCTCGCCATTGTATTAGGCACAGGAATCGGCTGGTGCGGATTTATCGGTAAAACTGTGGAGCAGCTTTGCGCGCAGGTGCAGCAGACGCTGCAAGACATGGAGGCAGCGCCGCAGCAGGCGGGGGAGAGTTTGGAGAAAATCAGCGATGCATGGAATGAAGCGGAACAGAAGCTGGACTATATCGTAATGCATGACCATATTGACGAGGCAAAAATGGCGTTGACAAAATGCCGGCAATATTATGCGCAGCAGGAATATCAAATGGCACAGACAGAACTCTATTTATTTTCGGGTATTTTAGAGGAAATGGCGGAGAAAGAACAGCCCACCATAGAAAATATTTTTTAACACTTGCAAAATGGAAAAATTTATGGTAAAATAGAATATATCTTTAGAAATTTGTGAATTGTTTAAAAAAGCTGTGAAGAGGAAGAGTAGCGTGTCCGGTCAGTCGGAAAGAGAGAGGAAATAATCTGCTGGAAGTTTCCTTGCGGTCTGCGGCAATCGCGAAGTTCACCTCGGAGCTCCAATACTGAACGGGTCCTAAAAACTCCGGTAGGTTGCGGCGTAGGCGGGCGTTATCCGCAAGAAAAGTGCCCATGTAAAGCGCATGGGAATTTGGGTGGTACCACGGATTGTGTGAATGCTGCACATTCGTCCCTTGGTTGGGGCGGATGTGTTTTTTTATGCGGAAAGGTGTGAATCATGATGAAAGAGATGCTGGAAAAAATCGGGAAACAGGCGCAGGAGGAAATTGCGGCGCTGGTGAAAAGCAGCGGCGACCTTAAGGCGGAATTTGAACAGGTGCGCGTCAAATACCTTGGGAAAAAAGGAGAACTCACCGGCGTATTGCGTCAAATGGGAAAACTAACGCCGGAGGAGAGACCGGTGATTGGCGAACTTGCCAATGAGGTGCGCGCAGACATTGAGAAAAAATTAGCGGATGCAAAAGCAAAAATTGAAGATTTAAAATTGCAGCAGCAGCTGAAAAATGAGGTGCTGGACGTAACCATGCCGGGCAAGGAGTTTTCCGCCGGTAGTCTGCACCCGCTCACGCAGGTGTTAAATGAAGTGAAAGATATTTTCATTGGATTGGGTTTTGAAGTGGCGGCAGGGCCGGAAGTGGAACTGGACTACTATAATTTTGAAGCGCTGAATATTCCAAAAGACCATCCGGCGCGCGATACGCAGGATACGTTTTATGTGTCGGATAATATATTGTTGCGCACGCAGACTTCGCCGGTGCAAATCCGTGTGATGGAACAGAAAAAGCCCCCCATTCGCATTATTGCGCCGGGTCGGGTCTACCGCAGCGATGCGGTAGACGCAACACATTCGCCGGTGTTCCATCAGATTGAAGGACTGGTGGTAGATCGCGGCGTTACCATGGCGGACTTGAAAGGAACGCTGGAAACAGTGGCAAAACAACTATATGGAGAAGATGCACGGATTCGGTTCCGCCCGCATCATTTCCCGTTTACGGAGCCGTCTGCGGAAGTGGACGTAAGCTGCTTTGCTTGCGGCGGCAAGGGTTGCCGTTTGTGCAAAGGCGAAGGCTGGATTGAGATTTTGGGCGCAGGCATGGTGCATCCACAGGTGCTGCGCAATTGTGATATTGACCCGGAGGAATACAGCGGATTCGCGTTTGGAATGGGCTTGGAACGTATCGTTATGCGGCGGTTTGATATTCAGGATATCCGCATGTTCTTTGAAAATGATATGCGGTTCCTGAAACAGTTCTAAGAAAAATAAGCGGCGGCAAGACTTGTGCCGGACGGAACAAAACAGGTCAGAAAGGTTGAGGTGGTAAATATGAAATTACCCTGGAGTTGGATTGGGGAATTTGTTGATATAGCAGATGTGACGCCGGAGGAATATGCACATGCGCTGACCATGTCGGGGTCTATGGTGGAAGGCATTGAAAATGCCGGAAGCGAAATCAAAAACGTTGTAGTGGGAAAAATTGAACAGATTGAACGCCATCCCGACGCGGATAAATTGGTGGTATGCCAACTGAATGTGGGCAGCGAAACCATTCAAATTGTAACGGGCGCGCCCAATGTGAAAGTGGGACAATTGGTGCCGGTGGCGCTGCATAAATCCACATTGCCGGGCGGCGTGAAAATCACAAAAGGAAAACTGCGCGGTGTGCTGTCCATGGGAATGATGTGTTCTCATGAGGAACTGGGCATGGCGCTGGAGGACTATGCGGGCGCATGTGAAGACGGTATTTTGATTTTGCAGGAGGATATTGCGCCGGGTACCGATATCCGTGACGCGCTGAATTTGAACGAAAATGTGATTGATTTTGATATCACGTCCAACCGTCCCGATTGCTTTAGCGTGATTGGTATGGCGCGTGAGACGGCAGCGACTTTTGATAAACCGATAAAACTGCATGGGCCGGAAGTGAAAGGCGGCGCTGGTGATGTAAATGCGATGGCGAAAGTGGATGTATTGGACACGGAAGCGTGTCCGCGTTATGCGGCGCGCGTTGTGAAAAACGTGAAAATTGCGCCTTCGCCAAAATGGATGCAGGATCGGCTGAAAAACAGCGGTATCCGTGCAATCAATAACATTGTGGATATCACCAACTACATTTTGCTGGAATATGGTCAGCCCATGCACGCGTTTGATTTAGACCGCGTGGCAGGACACCATATCACGGTGCGCCGCGCGAAAGACGGCGAAACGATGGTGACGCTGGACGGCGCGGAGCATACGCTGGACAGCGAAGTGTTGGTGATTAGCGACGAGGAAAAAGCAGTCGCACTGGCAGGTGTGATGGGCGGCGAAAATTCCGAGATTACGGACGATGCTGTGACGGTGCTCTTTGAATGCGCAAATTTTGAACCGACACGCGTGCGCCGCAGCGCAAAAAAAGCGGGACTGCGGACAGAATCCTCTGCCCGCTATGAAAAGGGACTGGATGCAGAGATGATTCCGGACGCGCTGAACCGCGCCTGTGAATTGGTGGAACTGCTGGGCGCGGGAAAAGTGTGCGACGGCATGATTGACGTCAATCACGCAAAAGATACGCGCAAACCGGTTCCATTTGTGCCGGAGAAAATCAATCAATTTTTGGGAACGCAAATCAGCGGTACCTTTATGTTGGAAGCGCTGAAAAAATTGGGATTTACCATAGACGGCGATACTTGTCTTGCGCCGACTTACCGCATTGACATTCATGAAATGGCAGATGTGGCGGAAGAAGTGGTGCGAATGTACGGATATGACAAACTGCCGACCACGCCGCTGCGCGGAGAAACCACCATGGGCGGACAGAGCGAGACGGAAAACAAAAAAGACCAGATAAAAGCAATGCTCTGCGGTATGGGTATGTATGAAATTTTCACCTATACGTTCACAACGCCGAAAATGTTTGATTTGCTGAATGTGCCACAGGACAGCGGTTTGCGCAACGTGGTGCGTATCACAAACCCACTGGGCGAAGAAACATCGGTTATGCGTACTACGACGATTGGCGCAATGATGGATACGGTAGCGCGCAATTTGAATTTGCGTAACGACCAGGCGAACTTGTTTGAAATCGGCAAAGTATATCTGCCGCAGGACAGCGCCCAGCTGCCGGAGGAACGCGACAAAATCACAATGGCATTTTATGGAGGCGACTGCGATTTCTATACCGTCAAAGGCGCGGTGGAAGCGCTGCTTGCCGGTTTGGGTGCGCAGGACGCTGTTTATACGGTTTGTACAGACAATCTTATGTTCCACCCGGGCCGCTGTGCAGCGGTAGAGATTGGCGGGAAAGACTGCGGCGTGCTGGGCGAAGTGCATCCGTCTGTGATACGCAATTATGGGCTGAAAACGCGAGTTTATCTTGCAGAATTGGATTTGGCGGATATATTGGCGCAGGCAAACGGAGAGAAACAGTTTAAACCGCTGCCGAAATATCCGGCAGTGACAAGGGATATTGCTGTTCTGGTGGACAAAACTGTTCCGGTCTATGAACTTGAAAAGGTCATTCGCAGCGTGGCGGGAGATGTTTTGGAACAAGTGAAATTGTTTGACGTCTATCAGGGCGAACAGGTGCCGGAGGACAAAAAGAGTGTGGCATATGCTTTGGTGATGCGCAGTCACGAAGGGACGCTGGAGGAAGAAACGATTAACGATATTATGAAACGCACTGTGGAAGCATTGGATAATACCTGCGGCGCAAAATTAAGATAAGCAAAGAAAAGTCGAACCGCGTGCGGTCTCCGAGGCAGATTTCCTTGCCAGCTACGTTAAAATCACTTGAAATACGCCAGTATTCCTGCGTGCTTTTGCCTTGCTGACAAAAAAATCTGTTCTCGGAGACTTCATAGAACCGCTGCGCGCAAAAATTTTTTGCGGGGGCAAGGAAAAGGTTCCTTTGCATACTGGGCGTATGGAAAGCGGTTCTTTGACGCGGCATTTGCGAAAAATTTTTCGCGCACGGCGCATGTGGTTCGACTCTTCTTTGCTTAAGCAAACAAAAGAAAACAAAGGGTACAAAAGGTAGGGCGCGGCGATGCTCTGCCTTTTGTGCGTTACAGTTGGTGAGAAAGGAGCGGCGAAAGTATGCGGCGGGCGCTGTTATGGAACGTTATTTTATTTCTGCTGGGCATTCTTGCGTCGGTCTATCTTGCGGCAGACTTTTTGACGTTATTTGCCATGTTACTGTTGGTGGTGCTGGTCAAAGGGCTGCTCGGACGCGAACGCCGGTTCATTTTGCTGCTGTGTATGTGTCTGTCATTTTTGGCGGGCGGTTTGGAAGTGGAGTGGCAATCTGTCCGAAAAATGGAATTTTTGAAACTTTATCAGGAAAATTACGTCTATATTTATGGGAAAATTGTAAATGAACCGGATATTGGTACAGACCATACAAAACTCACGGTGAAGTGCAGTTATGTGGAGTTGGAGGGCAAAAAACATCAGACGCGCGAAAAGGTGCTGGTGAGCGTAGAAGCGGGAGAAACGCAGTGGCGCTACGGCGATGTTTTGTCGGTAGAAGGCATTATCAGCAGACCGCTGGGGCAGATGAACGAAAAAGGGTTCTCCTATGAAAGCTATTTACGTGCGCACGGTATTGCGGCGACCACGTACTGTGAGGAAGAACAGATTCGGGTATATCAAAATGAAGCGGGCTTGCCGTGGAAAATCAAAACGTTTGTACTGGGGCAGATTGACAGATTTGTGCCGGGAGATGCGGGCGCGCTGCTGAAAGGGATTACGCTCGGCGATAAATCCTCCTTCACACCGGAGATGAAAGATATTTTTGCCCGCGCAGGCATTTCACATATTGTTGTTGTGTCGGGTATGCATATGAGCATTTTAATGTTGTTTGTGATGTATGTGTGCAAACGGTTTGGACTGAAAAAACGGGCGCGAGGGGTAGCGGCAGCGGCGGTAGTTGTCTTTTTCATGTGCATGGTGGGCTTCACGCCGTCTGTGCTGCGCGCAGGTATTACTTGTATCATTGCCATGCTGGCGGTTTTGCTGCGACGCAAAAAAGATTTTCTCACCACCATGGCGACGGCTGCCGCGGCGGTTGCCATCATCAATCCCTATTCATTGTTTGACGTCAGTTTTCAGTTGTCGTTTGCAGCGACGCTGGGTATTGTCTATTTGGCAGGACCCATCAAAAAACTGATTGATTTTCTGCCCGATATGCTGGCGGAAATCATTGCAATGAGTGTTGCGGCGAACATTGCAACACTGCCCATTATTGTATGGTTTTTCAGTGATGTTTCCATCATTTCTGTGATGACAAATGTATTAGTGGTGCCGCTTTTGAATATCCTATTTATTGGAACCTTTTTCATGGCGACGCTGGGCGGCATTTTCCCGCCGCTGGGCAGTCTTATGGGATATTTCTTGGGCGGTATGGCAAAAATGATTTTATATATTGCAGAGCGGCTTGCCGCACTGCCTTATGCAACCGTGGCGCTGCCAAGACCGCCCATGATGTTTAATATATATTATTATGCTGCACTATATGCAGTCTGGATGCTCACGGAGCGCAGACGGGTGCGGGAGATGAAGCTGCTGCTGTGCTGTACAGCGGCATTGGCGCTGTCGCTTTGCGTACTGCAATATTGGACGGCGGAAACCGTCCGAATGGAATTTATTAATGTCGGGCAGGGCGATAGCTGTATGGTGCGGCTGCCCAATCGTCATCATATTTTGATTGATACGGGCGAAAAGGGAACGGGAACTACCAACAATGTGGTGGATTATTTGAAAAAACGCGGTATCTATACGCTGGATTGCATTTATATCTCCCATGCGGACAGCGACCACAGCGGTGGGCTGGAAGAAATTTTAGGCAGCATCAAAGTGAAAAAAGTCGCGGTGCCGCAGCTGAATATTCGCAGCAAGGATATGGAAGAATTGATTCAAATGGCGATTCGGCAAGGCGTGCCAGTGGAGCTGGTGTCGGCGGGCGATAGCTATAAAGTGGAGGACATGGAGATTAAGGCGCTTTGGCCCGTTCCCATCAGTGGGAACAGTAATGTGGCAAACGACAACAATTTGTCCATGGTATTGCAAATAACATATCAGAAAAATACGGCGCTTTTTATGGGGGATTTAGAGGAAGAAGCGGAGGAAATGTTGGTACATACGGAGGCAGTGCCGGTATGCGATATTTTAAAAGTGGCGCATCACGGAAGCAAAACAGGGACCGGGAACGCACTTTTGGACAAAACTAATCCGCAATATAGTGTTGTCAGTGTTGGAAAAAATTCTTACGGGCACCCTGCATCTGAGGTGTTGGAACGGCTGAAAGATCATGGCAGTGAAATATTACGCACAGATGTCCTAGGCAATATTGTGTTCCGTTTCAACCGCAGTGGGCAGTTGGCATTGGAAAGCAGGTGAGAAGATGAAAAAGGAACTGGATTTGCTAAAAAAGCAGTTAAAAACCGCAGACCTGAACCACATCTATGTGTTCACAGGCGAGGAAACCTATTTGAAGGATTCCTATATCCGCCAGTTTGTGCGCGTGTTTGAAAAACAGGGCATGGAGGAATTTAACATCATTAAGCTGGATAAAGAGGCATTTTCGGCGGAAACGTTGATGGAAGCGGTGGAATCCTATCCTGTGATGGCGGAAAATAAATTGGTGATTGTATCGGGAACAGGACTGTTTGAAAAAGCGTCGGAGGAAACCAAAAAATTGGTGCAGGATATTTTAGCGGATTTTCCGCCCTATTTGACGCTTATTTTTGATGAAATCAAATGCGACGGAAAACTTGCCAGCGTGAAACAACTTAAAAAAGAAGCAATCTATGTGGAGTTTGCCTATCTACAAGTGCCGGATTTATGCAAATGGATTGAAGGGGAATGCAAACGCAGCGGTGTGGATATTTCTGTGCAGACGGCGGCATATTTGGCGGAACGGTGCGACAGCGGAGAAAACAGTTATAAAAAAGTGGTGTCCATGAGCCGGCTGAAAACGGAAATTGATAAACTGGTGATTTTTTGTCACGAAAAGCAAAAAATCATGCGGGAAGACGTGGACGAAATGGTGACGGCGTCGCTGAAAGAGCGCACGTTTGACATGCTGGACCGATTGTTTCAGCAGGACACGCAAGGGGCTGTTACCATGCTGGAGGAACTAAAGGAACTGCGGGAACCTGTGCAGAAAATTTTGACGCTGCTGGGTAGTCACATTGATTCACTGATTCGCGTGAAAACGCTGCTGGACGCAGGATATTCCAAACAGGAAATTGCAAAGCAGACAGGACTGCGGGAATTCTTCTTACCGAAATATATGGGGCAGTCGCGCATGTATAGCCGAAAACGGTTGATTGACATGTATCAGGCAGTCGCGCAGGCGGATATGGATATTAAATCGGGTTTGCAGCAGGACTGGGCGGCGCTGGAAATGACGGTGCTGGAATTGGCGCGTTAAACGGCTAGCAGAAAGGGGAAACGGCGTGAAAAGAAGACAGTTTTTTTATGTGTTTGTGGCAGCGGTACTTTTGCTGCGCATTGGATATTACGGCGGAATTTATTTTCCCATTCTTGACGATTATATCCAATATGGTCTATATTCCACAGTGGGGAATCCGTTTGCGCAGGTGGTATTAAGATTTCAAGATTATACGGTGCGACCGCTCGCGGTGCTGACGGACGTATATGTTTGGGCGAGATTTTGGGAACATATGGGGATTGCATTTATTATTATCACGTTGATGCACGGCGCCAGCAGTATTTTGATTTATGAAGCGCTAAACAAGGCGGGTATCCGCTGCGGACTCTTTTTTGTGCTAGTGTATCTGCTTGCGCCGGTCGGCACGGAAGCAACTTATTGGATTTCAGGGTCAACGCGCATTATTGTTCCGCTGTTTTTTGCTGCTGTCGGTCTTTGGTGTCTGACGAAAAAAGGCGTGAGCTGGACGATTGCGGCATGGCTGTTCAATCTGCTGTCCTATGGATATTACGAGCAAATTTGCATTGTGAGTTTTTTGTTGTTTTTCATCGTGGCAATCAAAATGAAATCAAAAAAATGGCTGATTGCGGGAATCAATGGCGTTGTCATTGCCGGCTGGTATGTGACGTTTGCGGCGGTCGGACAGATGGCGAACCGTGGCGGCATGGTCATTGGGTCGCCGGAGCAGATGGCGAAAATCGGGCACTATTTTTATGAAGTTTGGATGCAGGCAGTGCCCAAATTGACGTGGGAGGGCGCGCTGCGCGGCTTCCAGCTTGTGGTGAGCGATCAGAATTTCATATATATTGGACTGGTGGTACTCATAGCAATTGTGTTTGCATTAACGTGCGGCGGGGATGCGCAGGAGAGCAAACGAGTAAGCGGCAGCGGGATTGTGTTAAGCCTCTTGTTGATTGTTCTGCCATATGCGCCTATCTTTTTCTTAAAAGACGCATGGTTCGGACTGCGTAACACATTCCCGTCGCTGATTGGTATCGGGCTGTTGCTGGATAATTTGTTCTACCGACCTGTGCGGCTGAAAAAAGCTGCTGCTGCGATGATGATGATTGTGTTTCTGTTTGGAACCGTGAGCGAACTCTATGATTATAAACGCGTCTATGAGGACGATGAAAAAATCATGCGATTGTTGGAGGAAGCAGGTATGCCGCAGCACGTTTTGACCAAAATGCAGTATACCGAGGTATTTGTGCCAGTGGAAACGCATATTCTGAATGTGACTTCCTCGGATTGGGCGCTGTGCGGCAGGGTGCGGGAACACAAAAAAGATATGAATTATCCATATATGAACATCTATTATGAAAAAGACGCGGTGCCAATGGAAGTGGCGGAAGAATGTTTTGATTTGGAAGCAGCAATGACGGCGGAGCGGTAATTCTACAGCATGGAAAGCGGAAGCGAAGGCTTCCGCTTTTTCTATGAGAAAAAATTACAAGAGTTTTCAGAAAATTCAATATTTTGGCTTGCAGAAAAGATGTATTTGTACTATAATAAAAAGAAGACCTTTTGTGCGAAAATCAAAAGAAAAAGGATGGAGACTTCATGAAAACAGTTTCTATATTAGGGGTAAATGTGGCGGCGTGCAGCCGTGTGCGCGCACGTGACAAAGTGTTTGAAATGCTGCGGGAGCCGGGA
Source organism: Clostridia bacterium (assembly GCA_022801925.1). Classification (GTDB taxonomy): domain Bacteria; phylum Bacillota; class Clostridia; order RUG12999; family RUG12999; genus JAAWTG01. Next base: position 139,409 of record JAAWTG010000001.1, read on the forward strand.
CTTCATATGGTGTTTACGCCGAACTCGGAAATCATTATGCTGGCGCGGAAAAACAAAGCATTTCAGGATATTTTAAATCAGGCGGATTTATGTACGGCGGACGGCATCGGCGTGGTATATGGTGCGAAAATTCTGGGAACGCCCATTCCGGAGCGGGTGGCAGGATTTGATTTGCTGACAGATGTGTTGCAGCATACGAATGATTTGTCCATCTATTTGTTTGGCAGCAAGCCAGGCGTTGCGGAAAAAGCAAAAGCGGAAATAGAACACCGTTTTGCAGGCGTGCATGTTGTGGGGACACAAAACGGATATTTTGATGAAGCGCAAGAACAATTGATTTTAACAGATATTCGGGAAAAACAGCCAGATTTGCTGCTGGTGTGTTTGGGCGCGCCCAAACAGGAACAGTGGATTTGGCAGCACCGCGAAGAGATAGGCGCCAAAGTGGTGATGGGGCTGGGCGGCAGTCTGGACGTTTTGGCAGGAGAAGTGAAGCGCGCGCCGGATATTTTCATCAAACTGGGACTGGAGTGGTTCTACCGGTTGCTGAAAGAACCGCAGCGTATCGGTCGTATGATGGCGCTGCCGCATTTTCTGTTAGTAGTTTTAAAAGAGAAGATGTTTGGAGGTAAGTCTGAATAAATTTCCGCATCTCACTGTTTTTTTGCTCGGGGCAGTACCTTTGTACAGCACCGCTCGCTGCAAAACGGCAATCTGCGAAAATTTCTTTCAGACTTAAGAATGTGTGTTTGGTACGGAAAGGAACGATAAAAAATGAGAGTTGAATTGTTAGCGCACACACCGAATCCGGAACAGGTGGTTGCGGCGGCAGCCAAGCTGTGTTATTCCAGCAGCGGTGTGAAGAATATCATGGAGGGACTGGACGCGGAAAAAACAGAAAAATTTTTGAAACATTTAACGAGTTTGGGACACGGCAGCCCGCTGGAACATATGAGTTTCACTTTTGGCATTGAAGGCGTCAGCCGCAGCTTTTTGGCGCAGATTACACGTCACCGCATTGCTTCCTACAGCGTGAAATCTCAGCGGTATGTCAAAGAAGGGCAATTTGAATTTGTGGTGCCGCCGGAGATTGCGGCGGATAAAAAAGCGAATGAAATCTTTTTGAATGCCATGCGGCAAGACATGGAACAATATAATGCGCTGACGGATATCTTAAAGGCAAAACATACCGAAACGTTTTTGCAGCAGGGAATGGAACAAAAAGAAGCGGAACGCAAGGCGGAAAAAAAGGCGATAGAGGACGCGCGCTATGTTTTGCCCAACAGCTGTGAAACAAAAATGGTGGCGACGTTTAACGCGCGCAGTTTGCTGAATTTTTTTGCACACCGCTGCTGTGAACGGGCGCAGTGGGAAATCCGCGATTGCGCGGTGCAAATGCTGAAATTGGTGAAAGAGGTTGCACCGACGGTTTTTGCCACGGCGGGACCGCCTTGTTTGAACGGTCCTTGTCCGGAGGGAAAAATGAGCTGCGGCAAGGCAAACGAAAAACGGCGTTATTTTGCAGAGTTATAAGAGGGAGCGGTGAAGCATGGGCAAACTCATTGTGATAGAAGGGCTGGACGCCAGCGGGAAAGAGACACAGACGGGTCGGCTGTTTGAACGTTTGCAGGAAGCGGGCGTGCAAACAAAAAAAGTTTGTTTCCCTGATTATGAAAGCGATTCTTCCGCGCTGATTAAAATGTATCTCGCGGGCAAATTCGGCAGCAATCCGGCGGCGGTGAATGCGTTTGCCGCATCTTCTTTTTATGCCGTAGACCGCTATGCTTCCTATAAAACGCAATGGGAATCCTTTTATCAGGGCGGCGGATTGGTGCTGGCAGACCGCTATACCACGTCTAACATGATTCATCAAGGGTGCAAAATAGCGGATTTACAGGAGCGGAGCGCGTATTTGGAGTGGCTGAAAGACTATGAATACGGGCGGCTGGGATTGCCGCAGCCGGATTTGGTTTTGTTTTTGGATATGCCGCCGGCGGTTGGTATGAAACTGATGGCGGGCAGACATAATAAAGCTGGAGGAGAAACGAAGGATATCCATGAACGCAGCAGCAGCTATTTGGAAGAAACCTACCACACAGCGCTGGACGTGGCGCAGCAGCAAAGCTGGCAGAGAATTCCGTGCAGCGACGGGGAAAATCCGCTGCCGGTGGAAGAAATTGCGCAGCAGATTTGGCAAATTGTGTGCCAAATGATAAAATAACCGGAGGGTGACAACGTGGAAAAATTATTAGTGGTGGACGGCAACAGTATTATCAACCGTGCATTTTATGGCGTGCGGCTGCTGACAAATGAACAAGGCGTCTACACCAACGCGATTTATGGATTTTTAAATATTTTAATGAAATATTTGTCGCAGGACGCGCCGGACTATATTGCGGTGGCATTTGATTTGCCCGCGCCGACGTTCCGCCACAAACAATATGCGGAGTATAAAGCGGGACGCAAGGGAATGCCGGAGGAACTGGCTATGCAGTTGCCGCTCTTAAAAGAGGCATTGGCGGCAATGAACATTCCAAGGCTGAGTTTGGAGGGCTATGAGGCGGACGACATCATTGGTACCGTATCGAGAATGTGCGAAGAAAACGGCGTGGAATGTCTGGTGGTTACGGGAGACCGCGATGCGCTGCAATTGGCGTCCGATACGACCAAAATCTATCTCACGTCCACGCGCGGCGGAGAAACACAGCTGAATATTATGGACTATGCGGCGGTGCAGGAAAAATATGGCGTCACGCCGCAGGAAATGATTGAAGTGAAAGGTCTGATGGGCGATGCGTCCGACCACATTCCGGGCGTGGCGGGAATCGGAGAAAAAACCGCGCTGAAACTGATTGGGGAATATCACAGTCTGGAAGCGGTTTATGAACATATCGGCGACATGAAAGGTGCAGTCAAAACCAAGCTGGAAAACGGCAAGGACAGTGCGTTTTTGAGCCGCACGCTTGGGCTGATTGAACGCCGTGTACCCCTGCAAGAGACGCTGGAAAGTTTGCGGCGAAAAGACTATAATGAACCGGCGTTGTTTGAACTGTTAAACCGTTTGGGGCTGAAAAGTCTGGTGAAAAAACTGGGGTTGGAAGACCAAAAAGTGCCGGCACGGGAATATCATCCGGTGGTCGTTACGCAGCGGGAGGAAGCGGAAAAAATCGTGCCGATACTTGGCGAATCCTCGTTTTATCTGCTGTGCGACGACGCAGTTTTGGCGGGCGTATCGGTCTATGACGGAGAAAACAGTTATTATTTTCATTTCAATTCCGGTTTGCTTTGCGATTTGGAATTGGAGGATTTAAAAGATTATTTTGAAAATGGCGCGCAAAAGTATACGCATGGCAGCAAGGAAGCCTATGTTTTGCTGAAAAAAGCGGGAATCAATTTGCGCGGCGTGGTGTTTGACAGCGAAATTGCAGCATATATTATTGACCCGTCCCGCAGCAGCTATGACATTGGTTCGCTGAGTGATTTTGAAAGCCGCGAAATGCTGTTTGGCAAAGGACGCAGCAAAATCAGCATGATGGAAAGCGATGAAACGATGCTGGCGCAATATGGCGCAAAATGTGCAGGTGCGGTACTGGATTTGCGTGAAAAATATGTGCCGCTCATGCAGCAGCGCCAGCAGGAAACTTTGTTTGAAGAAGTGGAAATGCCGCTCACGCGTGTATTGGCGGACATGGAACTGGAAGGATTTCATGTGGATGTGGAAAGCCTGAAAGCGTTTTCCGCCATGCTGGAGGAAAATATCGGAAGGGCGGAACGGACAATTTATGATATGGCGGGAGAGACGTTTAACATTCTTTCGCCCAAACAACTCGGCACAGTGTTGTTTGAGACGCTGAAACTGCCGGTGGTGAAAAAGACCAAAACGGGCTATTCCACCAATGCGGAGGTGCTGGACAAACTGGAGGAGGAACACCCCATCATTGGGCATGTGAAGGAATATCGGACGCTCACAAAACTGAAATCTACCTATTGCGACGGATTGCTGAACGTTCTGGAAAGAGACGGGAAAATCCATTCAAAGTTCAACCAGACGGTGACGGTGACTGGGCGTATCAGTTCCACGGAACCGAATTTACAAAATATTCCGGTGCGTACAGAATTGGGAAGGGAAATGCGCCGCATGTTTACTGTATCTGACGAAGATTATATTTTGTTGGACGCAGACTATTCCCAGATTGAACTGCGTGTTTTAGCGCATATTTCGGGAGATGAACGGCTGATTCAGGCGTTTATCGACGAGGAAGATATTCATACCATTACAGCGTCACAGGTGTTTGGCGTATCGCCTGAACTGGTGAGCAGTGAAATGCGGCGCAGTGCCAAAGCGGTGAATTTTGGCATTGTCTACGGTATCAGCGATTTTGCGCTGGCACAGGATTTGCACATCACGAAAAAACAGGCAAAAGCCTATATGGACGGCTATTTGGAGAAATACAGCGGCGTGCGAAAGTATATGGACGACATTGTGGAGGAAGCGGAGCAAAACGGATATGTTTCTACGATTTTGGGACGTCGGCGGTATATTCCGGAACTGAAATCGGGAAAATTCCAAGAACGTTCCTTTGGTAAGCGCGTGGCGCTGAACACGCCTATTCAGGGGAGTGCGGCGGATATTATTAAAATTGCTATGGTGAAAGTACATGCGGCGTTGCAGGAAAAAAAGCTGAAATCCAGACTGATTTTGCAGGTGCATGACGAATTGATTGTGGAAACGCATAAATCCGAAGTGGAACAGGTCAAACAGATGTTAAGCGAATGTATGCAAAACGCCGTTTCGCTTGCCGTTCCGCTGGTAGCAGAGGTGAAAACGGGACAAAGCTGGTATGAAGCGAAATAAGAGGTGAGAAAGCACGTGGTCGTTGGATTGACAGGATATACCGGCGCGGGGAAATCCGCCGCCGCCCAAATATTTCGTGCGCTGGGCGCATATATTATAGACGCGGACGAATTGGCGCATCGGGTGGTGGCGCCGGGACAGCCGACACTGGACGAAATTTGCCGCGTGTTTGGGCAGGAAATGCTTTTGCCGGACGGCACGCTGCACCGCCGCGCGCTGGGCAGCTTGGTATTTGCAGACGCAAAAAAGCGAAAACAGTTGGAGCAGATAACCCACCCGCAGATTTTGGCGTTGACGCGGCAGGAACTGCAAAAGGCGGGCGGCGCAGACGTGGTGCTTGACGCGCCTGTTCTGTTTGAAGTGCCGGAACTGGTGAAATTATGCGATAAAACCGTATTTGTAGACGCGGCGCAGGACGTGCGGCTCCGGCGTATCATGAAGCGCGATGGTATTTCTGCGCAGGAGGCACAGCAACGGATAGACGCGCAGGCATTCATGGAAGCATGGAAAGCACAGTGCGATTTGGTGGTGGACAACAGCGGGGAATGGGATCAATTAGAAGAAACAATTCAGAACTGGACGGAGGTGCAGCGTGGGCGTCATTATTAAAAAAAGAAAAATTGTTGCCGGAATTGTGATTGCTGTGATTGCGCTGGTTCTGGCATTTCAGATAAAACCGATATTGCGGCGGATTTATAAAATGCCGCACTATGATATTGTGGAGCAAATGAGCCAAAAATACAACGTAGACCATTTTTTGATTTACGCCATGATGAAAGCGGAAAGCAGCTTCCGCACGGACGCACAGTCCCATGTCGGGGCAAAGGGACTCATGCAGGTCATGGACAAAACCGCTGAATGGGCGGCGGAAAAGATTGGCATTGAAAATTTTCAGCCGGATATGATTTATGACCCGAAGGTCAATATTGAAATCGGCTGTTGGTATATTGCAAAATTGCTGGAGGATAACGACGGCGAGTTGGTCAACGCGATTGCGGCATATAATGCGGGAGACGGCAATTTGCGGCAGTGGCAGAAGGAACTGGGTAAAGAGCAGCTCACGGTTGCGGAAATTCCGTTCGCGGATACACGGACATATGTGACAAAAGTATTGGGCTATTATGAAAACTATCAAAAAATCTATCGTCAGTAGAAGGAGAGAAATGACATGTTAATGGAAAAAAAGCATATTTGGGAATTGACGGACGCGCAGGAACAAGCAGCAATCATGGACTATGCCGCAGGCTACCGTGCGTTTTTGGACTATGGAAAGACGGAAGCGCGCTGCGTGAAAAAAGCGGTTCAGTTGGCGGAAGCACAGGGATTTCGCGCATTTCAGGAAGGGCAGAGCCTCAAAGCGGGCGACAGAATCTATTGGAACAACCGCGGAAAAAGTTTGATGCTGGCAGTGATTGGCAGTGAGGATATCACGCAGGGAATGCACATTGTGGCGGCGCACATTGATTCGCCGCGGCTGGATTTAAAACCGGTTCCGCTGTTTGAGGACGACCAGCTTGCATTTTTGAAAACGCATTACTATGGCGGTATTAAAAAATATCAGTGGACGTGTATTCCGCTGTCGCTCTATGGCACCGTTGTGACAAAAAACGGTACGGTGGAAGTGGAAATCGGCACGACGGAGGATGATTTGGCGTTGGTGGTCACGGATTTGCTGCCGCATTTGGCGGACGAACAAATGCAAAAGAAAATGCATTTGGCAATTGAAGGAGAGAAGCTGAACGTCCTCATTGGAAACATTCCGGCGGGCGAAGGTGATAAAAAGGTGACGGAAGCGGTTATGAAACTGTTTCACGAGAAATATGGCATTGAAGAAGAGGATTTTGTCAGCAGTGATTTGGAGGTGGTTCCGCAGTTCATGTCGAATGATGTGGGATTGGATCGCAGCATGATTGGCGGCTATGGGCAGGACGACCGTGTTTGCGCCTATACATCGCTGACGGCGTTGTTTGAAGTGAAACAGCCGAAAAAAACGGCGGTGTGTCTGCTGGCAGACCGTGAGGAAGTCGGTTCCATGGGCAATACAGGTATGCGGTCGCATTTTTTTGAGGATAAGGCGGCGGAACTGATTGCGGCTTGCAAAGGCGACTATAACGACTTGTATCTGCGGCGGTGTTTTGGAAATTCCGCCTGCTTGTCGGCAGACGTTGCGGCGGCATACGACCCGCAGTATAACCATGTCTATGAGCGGCGCAACACGCCGTTTGTCAACCGCGGAATTGCGCTTGTGAAATATACCGGTGCACGCGGTAAATCAGGATCCAGTGAAGCAAGTGCGGAATTTACGGGTTATGTGCGGAATTTGTTCAATGCAAACGGCGTTGTTTGGCAGATTGGCGAACTGGGTAAAGTAGATGGCGGCGGCGGCGGAACCGTGGCGCAATATCTGGCGAATTTGAATATTGACGTTATTGACTGCGGCGTTGCGTTGCTTTCCATGCACGCCCCCTATGAGGTAGCGGGTAAAGGCGATATTTATATGGGATTCAAAGGGTACAAGGCATTTTTGGGCGAATAAGATTGGCAATCAGGCAATAGAAGAGGGAAACAGTTTTATGTATTTGAATATGGAAAGCGATGAAATCAGGCGAATGTGTGGCGACCCTGCTGTTTATACCAGAGGCAGGGACTATATGGTTCGCGGCAAGGTGAAGAAAATCACTTATGAACCGTTGCGGCTGAGTGCGGTGGTGCAGGGGTCGCAGGATTATATGGTTCACGTGCAGCATAATGGCAGAAAAATTCAATCTTTTACGTGCGACTGCCCCTATTATCAAAATTGGGGTATCATGTGCAAGCATGTGGTCGCCGTACTGGAAACCGCGGCGCTGGAGACAGAGACCGTGAATAATGATGAAATAGAACAAAACAAACGGCGCTTTGCCAAAAAAGAATTTTTACGCGGGGTCGCGGCGGTGAATATCAAATCCGCACAGAATTTTGTCAAAATACAGCCGGTGCTGGAAATTGACAAAACAAATTATGGATATGTGACATATTTATCGCTGAAAATTGGCATGGATCGCATGTATGTCATCAAGGATATGGGAGATTTTTTTGCCCACATGAAGGAAGGAAAATCTATCGCTTTTGGAAAACAATTTGTTTTCCGCCCTGCCACGTTTGCATTTGCGCCTGATACCGCAGGACTGATGGAATATTTGCAGCTTTTGTATACAGTGCGCAGCAAACAATCCATGGGACGGAAAATGCTCATAGATGAGGCGCATAAAAAGAAAATTTTTCAGGAACTGGCAAAAGCGAAAGAAGTGGAAATCTATCTGAATCAGCGACTAAAGCTGCACAGCAGAATCCGGAAAGCGGATTTGCCGCTGGGTGTTCAAATATTAAAACAAGACGGGCATTTTGTTTTGGGATATGAAGAACTCAGTGAAGCGGTTCTGTTGGCGGGTGACGGCAGCGCCGTACTCTATGACGATGATGTTTATGTGCTTAGCACGCCACAGGCGATGATGGTTTCTTTGCTTTATCAGGCGTCTCTTGCCGACGGACGGTATCGCATTGATTTTAACGATGCAGAACGGGAACTTTTGGTGGCGCAGGTTGTGCCGAGACTGAAAACAGGTTTTCAATTGGAGATTGACGACACAATTAAACAAGACCTCATCATGGAAGAATTGGTGATTAAACTGTATTTAGACGCAGACCGTGCCGGTAGAATTGTGGGACGGGCGCTGTTTTGCTACGGCACAATTCAGTTTAATCATTTTGCGGGAGAACTGCCGGATACGGAAAAGGTTTTGATACGAGACCGCCGCAGTGAAAACGCATTTATGAAACTGCTTGCCGGTCAGGGATTCTTTGTGGAAAAAGGGAAAATTGTGCTGGAGAAGGAAGCGCAGCTCTATGCGTTTTTGCGCGAGGGCGTGGAAGACGTGCAGAAAAAAGCGCAGGTGTTTTACAGCGACGGTTTTACCAAATTGAAGATTCACGCGCCGTCCAAAACGAGCGGCGCGGTGCGTATCAACAATGATGGATTGTTGGAATTTTCCTTTTCTTTTGATGATTTTTCGCAGGAAGAATTGGCGCAGATTTTTCGGGATATTCAAAGCAAGAAAAAGTATCACCGATTGAAAAACGGAACATTTGTGGATTTGACGGCGACGGGACTGCGCAACGCCTATGACATGCTGCAAAAATTGGATATACAGGCGGCGGACACGAAAAAGCCGGTTGTTGTTCCGGCATACCGCGCGTTTTACTTGGAAAAAATGATGGAAGTAGGGCACCGGATTCAAACGGACGAGGGGTTCCGCGCGCTCATAGAACGTGTCATTCAGCCGGAAAATCAGGATTTGCAGCCGCCGAAGCAGGTGCGGGGCGTGATGCGGGACTATCAGGTGGCAGGGTTTAAATGGTTTGAAATGCTGGCGGCTTGCGGGTTCGGCGGCATTATGGCGGACGATATGGGGCTGGGGAAAACGCTGCAAACGATTGCTTTTTTGGCGGCGGAATATGAAAAACACGGCACTCCTTCGCTGGTGGTGGCGCCAACGTCGCTGATTTTCAACTGGCAGGCGGAATTTGAAAAATTCATGCCGGATATCAAGGTAAAAGTCGTGCATGGGCAGCCGGAAGAACGGCGGCAGATATTGCAGGATATCAGCGATTATCAGGTCATTATCACGTCCTATGGCATGATTCGGCGGGATTTGCATTACTATCAGGAACATAACTTTGATTATTGTATCATAGACGAGGCGCAGCACATCAAAAATCCCAATACGTCGGGCGCTAAGGCAGTGAAAAGCATACGCGCCAATGGGTATTTTGCCCTGACAGGCACGCCCATTGAAAACAACCTGACGGAACTTTGGTCTATTTTTGATTTTGTGATGCCCGGATACTTATTGGGACGGACAAAATTTCGGCGGCTGTATGAAATACCGATTGTGCGCCATCAAGACCGTGCGGCGCTGGAAAGTCTGCAAAAACAGATTAAACCGTTTATCATGCGGCGGCTGAAAAAGAACGTGCTGAAAGAACTGCCGGAAAAAATCGAAAGCTATATGGTCTGCGATTTGAATGAAGAACAGAAACGGCTGTATTTAGCATATGCGGCGCAGGCGAAAGCGGATATTGTGCGGCTTGAAGAAGAAAAAGGATTCCAGAAAAGCCGCATTGAAATTTTGTCGATTATCACCAGACTGCGGCAGCTTTGTTGCCATCCTGCAATGTTCATAGAGGACTATCAGGAGGGAAGCGGAAAACTGGACGCGCTGGTGGAATTGGTGGAAAATGCGCTGCAATCGGGACGGCGGATTTTAATTTTTTCGCAGTTCACCTCCATGCTGAACATCATTTCCGAAACGCTGGAACGGATGGAAGTGGAGCATTTCTATCTGGACGGCAGCGTGAGCAGTGTGAAACGTCTGGACATGACATATGCGTTTAACCACGGAATGCGGGACGTGTTTTTGATTTCGCTCAAAGCGGGCGGAACAGGACTGAATCTGGCAACGGCGGACATGGTGATTCATGTGGACCCGTGGTGGAATCCGGCGGTGGAGAATCAGGCGACAGACCGCGCGCACCGCATCGGGCAAAACAAAATTGTGCAGGTGGTAAAACTGGTGACACGCGGCACCATTGAAGAAAAAATCTGCCGTTTGCAGGAGAAAAAACAAGAGATGATAAATTCCGTTGTGGAGGACGGCGAAGTGATGCTTTCGTCCATGACATTAGATGAAATACAGGCGTTATTTGAGCCGTGATAAATTTGCTTTAGGAGGAACACCATGTTTGATAAGCTGGATTTTATAGAGGAAAAATATCAAGACCTGAACGAAAAAGTCAGTCAGCCGGAGGTGATTGCCGATACAGGGACGTGGACAAAATATTGTAAAGAAGTGGCATCGATCACACCGATTGTAGAAAAATATCGGGAATATAAAAAAGCGAAAAACGATTTGGAGGAAGCACGGCAATTACTGGAAGAAAAGCCGGACAAGGAATTGAAGGAAATGGCGGAACTGGAAATGGAGGACGCCAAAGGACGCATCGAATCCATTTCTGAAGAACTGAAAATTTTGCTGTTGCCGCAAGACCCCAATGATGACAAAAACGTTATCATTGAAATCCGTGGCGGTGCGGGCGGCGATGAAGCGGCGCTGTTTGCAGGAAGTCTGTTCCGCATGTATAGCATGTATGCGGAAGCGAATCGTTGGAAAACGGAACTGATTGACCAAAACCCGACGGAACTCGGCGGATTTAAAGAAGTTGTGTTTCAGGTGTCGGGGAACATGGTCTACAGCAAACTGAAATTTGAAAGTGGCGTACATCGTGTGCAGCGCGTACCGGAAACGGAAGCGGGCGGACGGATTCATACGTCCACGGTAACGGTGGCAGTGCTGCCGGAGGCGGAGGAAGTGGATTTGGAAATCAATCCCACAGACTTGCGTATTGACGTTTATCGGGCGAGCGGCGCGGGCGGACAGCATGTCAATAAAACAGAATCGGCAGTGCGCATCACACATCTGCCAACGGGAATTGTGGTGGCGTGCCAGTCGGAACGTTCACAGTTGCAAAACAAAGAATCCGCCATGAAAATTTTGCGGTCGCGTATCTATGAAGCGATGCAGGCAAAACAGGCGCAGGAACTTGCGGACGAACGGAAAAGTCAGGTGGGAACGGGCGACCGCAGTGAGCGAATCCGTACTTATAATTTCCCACAGGGACGCGTAACAGACCATCGGATTGGGCTGACGCTGCACAAACTGGAAGCGGTGCTCAATGGACAGCTTGATGAAATTATTGAAGCGTTGATTACAGCCGACCAAAGTGAAAAATTGAAACAACAGGACTGACGACTGCCGATTACTGAAACAGTCGTTAAAATCAAAGGGGGAAACCGATAATGCAATATGAGATATCATGCGGTGCTGTTGTATTTACACGAAAAGAGAAAGAAGTTTACTATGTCATTGTAGAAGAGCAGGAAGGATATTACGGTTTTCCTAAAGGACACATGGAAGGAACAGAAACAGAAGAAGAAACGGCGCTTCGGGAGATTTATGAAGAAGTCGGCATTAGAGCGCATTTGCTGCAAGGCTTCAAAACTATTGATGAACATGCGATTCCTAATAAAAAAGATGTTATAAAAAAGATTATCTATTTTGCGGCGGAGTATGACAATCAGGAAATTATCTATCAAAAAGAAGAATTACGGTCAGCAAGATTGCTGTGTTATGAGGAAGCAATGAGCGCATTTCAGTTTGAAAGTTCAAAGAGAATTCTGCGCGAAGCAAAAGAATTTATTGATTCAATTTCATAGTATCATAGGGAAACAGCAGGGTGAAGGAATCAAAGTAAGATAAAGTAATGATGTGTAATGGTAAAAAGAGGTGAAACGGCAAATGACAAAACGGATTGCGGCGGCGGATACAAAAGGGCTGGCGGAAGCGGCGGAAAAACTTCGGCAGGGGGAACTGGTTGCGTTTCCAACGGAAACCGTCTATGGGCTTGGTGCAAATGCGCTGCTTGCAAACGCGGTTGCGGGCATTTACGAAGCGAAAGGTCGTCCGTCGGACAACCCTTTGATTGTTCATGTTGCGCAGGTGGGACAAGCCGAAGCATTCGCGGAAGTGACGGCGCAGGCACGGCAGTTGTTTGATTGTTTCACGCCGGGACCGCTGACGGTCATTTTGCCGAAAAAAGAAGGGATTCCGGACATTGTAACAGCGGGGCTGGACAGCATTGCCGTGCGCATTCCGGAGCATGAAACGGCAAGAGAACTGATTCAGCTTGCGGGTGTGCCGATAGCCGCGCCCAGCGCAAACCGTTCCGGCAGCCCCAGTCCGACGGACGCGGACAGCGTCTTGCAGGACATGGACGGACGGATTTGGGGCGTTGTGGACGGCGGCAGGTGTCAGGTGGGAATAGAATCCACCATTGTGGATATCACAGGCGAGAACCCTGTGATTCTGCGCCCGGGCGGTATCACGTTGGAGCAGATTCAGGAAATTTTACCGGAGTGCACATTGGATACAGGGCTTTTGAAGAAACCGGAGGAGTCGTTTCAGCCCAAAGCGCCCGGCATGAAATATAAGCACTATGCGCCGCAGGCGCAGGTGATTGCGTTTGAAGGAACTGCGGCGGCAGTGCGGCAGGAAATACAGCGCTATATTGTTACGCATTCAGAGAAAAAAATCGGCGTGTTTGCGAAAAACAGCAGTTCCTATGAAAATACACTGACGCTGCATTGGGGAGAAACTGCACAGGACATGGCGAAATGTTTGTTCCATGCACTGCGGCAGTTTGACAAGCTGGGCGCAGAAGTGATATTGTGTGAACCACCGGAGACGGGCGGCATGGGTACAAGCGTCCGCAACCGGTTATATAAAGCGGCGGGATTTCACATCATTCATACGGAGGAAAGGGAGAAACAGAAATGAACAAAGTAAAAGTGTTGTTTGTCTGCACCGGCAATACTTGCCGTAGCCCCATGGCGGAGGGGCTGCTGCGGGAGAACTGCGATATTTGCGAGGTTCTGTCCGCGGGGATTCATGCGCTGGACGGCAGTCCGGCAAGCGAAAACGCGGTGCGGGTCATGCAGAGCCGCGGCATTGATATCAGCGGACACCGTGCGGCAACGGTGACAGCTTCTGTAATGCAGGAGGCGGACGTTGTATTGACAATGACAAGCGCGCACAAACAGGCATTGCAGCAACTGTTTCCCGAAGCGATGGAAAAAATAGATACATTAGGGGAATTTGTCGGTTTAGATGCGGAAATTCCCGACCCATATATGGGAGACAGCAGGGTGTATAGCGCGTGCGCTGATGTGTTGGCACGGCTGATTCAACTGGCAATTCCCAAATTGTCCGAAATGGTGCAGCGGACATGAGCGGCGTCAATCTTATGCCGCTGTCCGAGGTTTGGCTGCCGCAGGTCATGGCGATTGAAGCGGAGGCATTTGGCGCGGACGCATGGTCGCCGGAAACCTTTCGTCAGGGGCTGAAACAACAGGTAGGGCATTATATAGCGGCAGTGCAGGGAGACAAACTGCTGGGATATATGGGCTTTTCGCATATTTTTGAGGACATTGAACTGTTGACGGTTGCGGTTGCAAAAACGGCGCGCAGAAGCGGCGTAGGCAGACAAATGATGGCATATCTGACGGACTATGCAAAGCGGCATAAAGCAGAGCGTATTTTGCTGGAGGTGCGCGCGTCCAACCATGCGGCAATGGGGCTTTATGAATCGTTTGGATTTGAAAAAATAGGCGTTCGGAAAGGGTACTATCACAAGCCCAAAGAGGACGCATTACTTTATGAATGGACGGGAGAGAACCGGAATGCAGGTCGTTCACCCATTTGAACCGATTGCGGACAAAAACAGCCGTATTCTGATTTTGGGAAGTTTTCCGTCGGTGAAATCGCGGGAGACGCAGTTTTATTATGGACACAAACAAAACCGTTTTTGGAAGGTGATGGCGCAGATTTTGCAGTGCATAGTGCCGCAAACGGTGGAAGAAAAAAGGACTATGCTGCTGACGCATGGCGTTGCGGTGTGGGATATTTTGAAAAGCTGCGACATTAACGGTTCTTCCGACGCCAGTATACGGAATCCTGTTCCCAATGACATTGCAGGATTGGTTGATAACACCAATATAGCCGCCGTCTTTTTTAACGGAAAAACGGCTTATGGCGTATATCAAAAATACAGTCCGCTGCTGACAGTGCCGGTGCAGGTATTACCCTCCACCAGTCCGGCGAACGCTGCCTATTCCTTGAAGCGGCTTTGTGACAGTTGGGGAAAAGAAATTGCTCCATTTGTGAAATAGCGGGAAGAAACGCTGCGCAAGGATATGATTTTACAATAAATGGAACTTGTTAAAAATAAATTCGTCTAAAAAGGAGAAGGGGAATTTTTGTCCCAAAATTGACAAGGAGAATGATATCGGCGGCGAAAGGGGAGAAAAGCATGAAAAGAGTGCTTGCAGCTATTTTATTGGCGGCGTTGTGTATAATGCCGATCAGCAGTGGTGCAATGGAACCGATACAACTATATGTAAATCGTGAGGTTATGTAGGCATACTGGGCGAAGCCAACTTTGGAGAATGGATACACTAATATATCCGCGCAGGTGCCGGTGAGAGCGGTAGCGGAGGAATTGGGGTATACGGTGGAGTGGGACGGAGATACTGACACTGTGACAGTGAGCGACGGGAAAGATGTGTTGAAACTCACCATTGGCAGCCTAATTTATGAATGGAACGGCGAACCGAAAACGCTCGACGTGCCGCCCCGATTGATAGAGGACAGAACGCTTGTGCCGGTGCGGCTTGTCGCAGAACAATTCGGCTGTACGGTGGATTGGGAAGAATCCAGCGGAGCGGTTCATATCAGGAAACCACTTGTCAAAGAAGAGGATATCGACCTTAATTTGTTGGTAGAATATGGAATTATATCCCAAGAGGATTTGAAGAAGGACAAATATATCACCACGCTGGAAGCGCTTACGGCAATCAATCAGGTAGTCAATGATGGTGAGATTATTACGGATTTAGAATATTATGAAGGAGACTTGTTAGCGCCGTTAGATGACCTTGACGACGAAATAAAAGGCTTGTTGCTTTCTCTGAAAGGCTATTGGAGCGGCAGAGGGATTTTAACGGAACAAGAACTGCTTATGTTGGAATTGGAGAAAAATCTCACGCACTATGAAGCGTTGGTATATATCACCAGAATGGTGGGCGATACTTCTGGATGTAGTAGATATATGGAAGAATTTGATTTTACTGAAACCGCACAGACATATCAAGCTGCATTCGATAAAGGATTGATTTCTGAACTGGATATGACAAATGCGGAAAAACCGATTGCCCGTGAAGAATTCTATAAATTGTTATATAAATCAATGTTTGTTAAATTTACAAAAGGCGGCTATAGTCCGACAGAAATGAGATACATTGATACACTGCTTATGGAAAGCGAGACAACATAAAAAAAGAAAAATACAATGGTAATATCAAATTTCTCTAAAATATTAAATTTATTTAAAATCATAAAAACGACCTCTATCTATTAGATAGAGGTCGTTTCATATAGAATTTCAAAATTCTTATTTCGGTTGTTTACCGATGTATGCCAAAATTCCGCCGTCCACATACAAAACGTGACCATTGACGAAATCAGAAGCATCTGACGCCAAGAACACTGCCGGGCCCATCAAATCTTCCGGTGTTCCCCAACGGGCAGCAGGTGTTTTGGAAATGATGAAGCTGTTGAACGGATGACCGTCTTCACGCAGCGGCGCGGTCTGCGGCGTTGCAATGTAGCCAGGTCCGATACCATTACATTGAATGTTGTATTCACCATATTCAGAGCAGATGTTGCGGGTCAGCATTTTCAGACCGCCTTTTGCAGCAGCATAAGCGGAAACGGTTTCACGACCCAATTCACTCATCATAGAGCAGATGTTAATAATCTTACCATGACCTTTTTTAATCATGGACGGAATCACTGCTTTGGATACGATAAACGGCGCATTCAGGTCAACGTCGATAACCTGTCTGAATTCGTCCGCTGTCATGTCGCACATCGGAATACGTTTGATGATACCCGCGTTGTTCACCAGAATATCAATCACGCCAACTTCCGCTTCGATTTTTTTGACCATATCCTGAACTTGGTCTTCTTTGGTTACGTCGCAAACATAACCATGCGCTTTGATGCCGTCTTCTTCGTAAGATTTTAAGCCTTTTTCTACTAATTCCGGTTTAATATCGTTAAACACGATAGTAGCGCCGGCAGCAGCATAACTTTTTGCAATTGCATAACCGATTCCATAGGAAGCGCCTGTTACCAGAGCGATTTTGCCTTCCAAAGAAAATTTACTCATGAAATCCATTTTGTAAAATACCTCCTCATGTGAAATGTAAAAACTTTTCTCTCAAAGAATAAATTGTATACATCTATTATAGCATAGCAAAGAAGCGTAGTCAAATATTTCTTTGAAAAAAGTGTGTTACAGAAATATCAATCAGATAAATTGATAGGTGGTTACGGTATCATATTTTTCCCCTTTTTTGAGAATTGCAGAGGGAAAATGGGAGAATTTCAGGCTGTTCGGAAATGCCTGCGTTTCAAGACAGAGCGCGCTGTGTTTGGTATAGACTGCGCCGTCCTTGCACTTGCGTCCTTCCTCAATCACATTCCCTGTATAGAGTTGAACGCCGCTTTGGTCTGTATAAAATTCCATAGCGATACCGGTTTTATCGCCGGTCAGTTTGCCTGCCAACCGGTATCCTTTGCCGGATAGGGCAAAATTGTGGTCAAAGCCGCCAAACAATTTAATCTGTTCGTGCTGTGACTGAAAACCTTCGCCCAGCGTTTTGGCTGTTCTGAAATCGAAAGGCGTGTTTTGGACATTTTGGATTTCGCCGTTTGGGATACATGCGGCGGTATTGGGCGTGTAAAAGCTACTGTCCAGCCACAGGGAATGTCCGTTAACAGTGCCGCTATCGTGACCGTTGAGATTAAAATAGGTGTGGTTGGTCATGTTCAGCACTGTGTCGCTGTCGGAGATTCCTTCATAATGTATTCTGATAGCATTATCCGCTGTGAGCGTATAGGTAACTTTCACATCTACTGCTGCCGGAAATCCTTCTTCTCCGTCAGGACTTGTCAGCGTGAGCACAAGCGAGGGTTCCGCTGCATCAATACATTCGGCGTCCCAGACTTTTTTATCAAAGCCGATTTTTCCGCCATGAAGATTGTTTGCTCCGTCATTTGCAAAAAGCGTATAAGACCGTCCGTTTAAGTCGAATGACGCGTTTTCAATACGATTTGCATTGCGTCCGATAAGCGCGCCGAAATATCCTTCATTGTTGCAATATTCCTCCAATGTATCGCGCCCCAGCACAACGTCAACGTCTTTAAAAACCAGCTTTTGAATAATGCCGCCCAAGGTCAGGATTTCCGCGCGGAGTCCTTTTGCATTGTCAAGTGTGTAGCAATATACATCTGTTCCGCCATACTCGCCAAATTTGGTTTTTTGAATACTCATTTTTTTACCCTCCAGTTCATTTTCTGCATATATAAATTTATTTCGTTTCAATCCGTTGCCTGCCTGCGCAGTATCTATCAATGCATATAAGTGTATCATAAGTGGTGAAATATAGCAAGAGACAAATAAATAAAAGTACTTTTTACGCCGAAGGCGCACCCCCCCCAAAAAGCGACTCGCGCTTTTTGGTGAAGAGGAGGAGCAGCGGCACGGGCGACTGATTTTTTCTGCATAAAAAAAATCGGAGCAAGTATAGCTTGCTCCGACGATGGAGCGGGTGAAGGGAATCGAACCCTCATATCCAGCTTGGGAAGCTGGTGTTCTACCACTGAACTACACCCGCATTTCTTGTCAATATGATTGACCCCTTAAATCTTTAAAGATTTAAGGGGCATTTGTTTTTTTGGTGCGGATAAGAGGACTTGAACCTCCATGAAATTGCTTTCACATGGACCTGAACCATGCGCGTCTGCCAATTCCGCCATATCCGCATATCTTTATCACGCTATTTATTATAGCACAAATAATGTATTTGTCAAGGCTTTTTTGAAAAAAAGTTGGGTAATTTTATGCGAATGTTGAAATCCACATTTTCCACAATGGTGTGAAATAATTGTGTGGAAAATGTGGATAAAGTCGTGGATAAGTGATGGGAAATACGTTTTTAGGGGCAGTAATATTACAAAAAGTTTACAGAAATGGGGTTATGTAAACCAATATCCTGAAAATGGTATTGTTTTTATCATGAAAGAGAACGTGGGAATTGTGGAAAACCGGAAAATAGAGTAATAGAAAAGCAGATGCATGTGGAAAAGTGGTTGAAAAAAATAAAGGGGGTAACGAGAAACCTCTTACCATTGTTTTTTGACCACTTACATAAAATGCAGTGACGTGACCTTTTATTTGTGATATACTAATCACAGATGAAGGGAGGGGAGCCTATGAAAATAACATTGGAACAGACGGAATTGGCAGAGCCTGAAATTGTCATACGCGGCAATATATCCAGTCCGCAGGTGCAAAATGTGGTGGAACTTTTGAACGGAAAAAAGAGTTTGCAAAAAATGTTTCTGTTTAAAGCGGAAAAAGAATATTTGTTTGACATTACGGATGTGATTTATTTTGAAGCGGACAACAATAAAATTTTTGCCCATATCGGCAAAGAGGTGTTTGAAACGCGCCACAAGCTGTATGAACTGGAAAGCATAGGCTATACAAAGGGATTTGTGCGCATCAGCAAAGGAATCATTGTCAATGTTCATCATGTTTTGTCGGTGGAAGCGGAGTTCAGCGGTAATTATACATTGACATTAAAAGAAATGCAGACGCATTTGACACTTTCGAGAAAATATGTCAAAGGGTTTAAACAATATGTTATGGAGGTACAATAAAATGAAGAAAAAAGTAATGGAACACGTGATTGTCGGACTGGGCATTGGATTTGTGGTGACAACCGTATGTCTATGGATATTCAAATTGAATGAAGCAACAGGGGCAGAAGTGATGCGGGAATTTACAGTGTGGCTTATCGCTTCGGCATTATATGGATTGATATCGCTGATTTATGACAGCAATATGTCGTTGCCGCTAAGCTGCGCTATACACTTTATTGCCTGTGCACTCGTCACATTTATAGCGAGCGTTGCTTCGGGAATCATTGATTATTTTGCGCATTGGTATGAGTGGTTTATCTATGTGCTGCCTGTTTTTGTTTTAATATATTTGGTAATAGGAACCGGTATGACAATTGTAGCGCGGTGTCAGGCAAAAAAAATCAATGAAAAAATCAGTAAAAAATCAAATGTGTGAAACGCATAGGCGGAAGATATAAGAAAAGTTTTGTAAGATGTCACATGAAACCACAATTTCCGGTATAGAAAATAAAAGAACGGACGTATGAAAAAAGAAATACGTCCGTTCTTTTATTAGGAGATGAATTTAAGCAAAGGGGAGTCGAACCCCTTTGCTTAGTCTATTTTTGCCCAAAAACGGTGAAGTCTGGTATAGAAAAAGTAGGAAAGCAGCGAAACGACAATTGCTTTTACAATATTAAAGGGCAAGAATCCGAACAGCACCAAAGTACCGGAATCGTGAATCAAAGGATTGACTTTGGCGCACAAACCGATAATCTGTTCCATTGGCATCACTTTTGCATAGATGGGAATGGAAATAAAATAGTTATAGACGACCGCGCCGATAATCATTGCAAGGCTGCCGAACACCAGTCCCAAGACCGCTTTTTTGTTTTGCTTTCCGCCTTTAAAATATACGAGAGAAGCAATGCCGGCGAACAGGGAACCGATAACAAAATCGGAAATTTCACCAACGCCGCCCGTTTGCGTCAAAAGCATATGTACCAAACTTTTCACCAATTGAATGAGTACAGCGGCAATCGGCCCCATGATAAATCCACCAACGAGCACCGGAATCGTACTAAGGTCCAGCTTCAAAAAAGGCGGCATGAAGGGAATCGTGAATTCCAGAAACATCGCTATTGCCGCAAGGGCTGCTAAAAGCGCGGAAAGGGTTAGTTTTTTTGTTTTTGTCTGCATTGAGACCACTCCTTTAAATGATAATAATTGTATCAAATAATCACTGCTTCGCATAAAAAGTGGGAAGACCACTTTTTTACCCCATCTTCTTTTCTGGGAACTATGATAAACGCGGTGCCTCAGAGCCGGTCACGGAAAAACGCAGCGGCTTGATGCATAAGTATCCCCAAACAGAAGAAAGAGCTGTTTTACAGAATCAAAAGAGATTTGCAAAACAAAAAGCCCCGAAACGAAAGTTTCGAGGCATGAGATGCAGATTAAAAAAGAGTGTCTGTATATTCCAGACTTCTGCATTATCTTCTTCCATCCAGACTGCACGTAGTTCCATCTTCATAGAAAAACGATATACTGTCGGTTTTGGAATTTCACCAAATCTTGCCGGAATCCGGCTCGCGGACTATCACCGCCGGTAGGGAATCACACCCTGCCCCGAAGACAATCATTATTTGATTTTCTGTTACCAATATATGCTTATGAGCAGCATAGATTGACACATTAATTTTATTATACAACTTTTTTTTCCCAATTGCAAGAAAAATTTGCAAAAAATGCGGTCGGATTTTTGTTGGTTTCAGACAGAGATTTTACTTGACGAATGGACAAAGTTGCGATACAATAGAATGTAAGCATGGACAATTGGGAAGGTTGTCCAAAAAAACAGGAGGGGAAACAAATGGATAAAGAACAAGTATTAACCAGAATTAAGGATGTCGGTGTTGTTGCGGTTGTCAGAGCGGAAAACAGCGACCAGGCAAAACGGATTACCGATGCGTGTATTGAAGGCGGCATCGCAGCCATTGAAATGACCTTCACTGTGCCGGGCGCGCACAAAGTCATTGAAGAATTGGCAAAAACCTATACCAGTGACCAGATTATTTTGGGTGCAGGAACGGTTATGGATCCGGAGACGGCGCGTATTGCGATTCTGTCTGGTGCGGAATATATCGTCAGCCCCTATTTAAATCTGAACACCATCAAACTTTGTAACCGGTACCGGCTGCCCTGTATGCCGGGCGTGATGTCCATCACAGAAGCAGTGACGGCAATGGAAGCAGGTGCGGATATCATCAAACTGTTCCCGGGCGAAGCATTTGGACCCAAGATGATTAAAGCCATTAAAGGACCTATTCCGTATGCAAAAATTATGCCGACCGGCGGTGTGAGTGTGGACAACGTAGACCAGTGGATCAAAAACGGTGCTTCCGCAGTTGGCGTAGGCGGCGCACTGACAGCAGGTGCGAAGACCGGCGATTACAAATCCATCACGGAAATCGGTAAACAGTTCATTGAAAAAGTAAAAGCAGCAAGAGCATAAACAATAAAAACGACATAGATAAAAAGGAGAGAGTTCTTATTATGGCAAAAAAAGCAGTCACCTTTGGTGAAATTATGATGAGATTACAGACCCCTGGATATCAGAGATTTATTCAGGCGGATTCTTTTGACATGGTATTTGGCGGCGGAGAAGCAAATGTAGCTGTTTCCTTGTGCAATTTTGGCATTGACGCATCATTTGTGACCAAACTGCCGGCAAACCCGATTGGAAACGCTTGCGTGGCAGAACTGAGAAAACACGGTGTGAACACAGAAAATATCGCACGCGGCGGTGAACGCGTTGGTATCTACTTCGTAGAAAAAGGCGCTTCTCAAAGAGCGTCCAACGTAGTATATGACCGTGCGCATTCTTCTATTTCCACAGCAAAAACAGGGGATTTCAATTGGGATGCTATTTTTGACGGCGTGGAATGGTTCCATTTCACAGGCATCACACCGGCGTTGTCCGACGACGCGGCTGCGCTGTGTCTGGAAGCTTGTAAAAAGGCAAAAGAAAAAGGCGTGACGATTAGCTGCGATTTGAACTTCCGTAAAAAACTGTGGAGCCGTGAAAAAGCAAATCAGGTGATGAGCGGCTTAATGCAGTATGTAGACGTAGTCATCGGAAACGAAGAAGATGCGGAAACCGTGTTTGGCATTAAAGCAGCGGAAACAGATATCACTTCCGGCGAACTCAGCCGCGAAGGATACAAAGACGTTGCACGTCAATTGGTGGAAAAATTCGGTTTCAAAAAAGTGGCAATCACGCTGCGTGAGAGCATTTCCGCTTCCGTGAACGGCTGGTCTGCAATGCTTTATGATGGAAAAGATTATAATTTCTCTAAAAAATATACCATTAATATCGTAGACCGTGTCGGTGGCGGCGATTCCTTTGGCGCAGGTTTGATTTATTCTTTGATGGAAGGCTATTCCAGCGAAGAAGCAATTAACTTTGCAGTTGCGGCTTCCTGTCTGAAACACACCATTGAAGGAGACTTCAACCTGGTGACGGTAGACGAAGTGAAAAACCTCGCAGGTGGCGACGGTTCCGGTCGTGTACAGAGATAATTAAAATAGCCCAGAGACGGAGCAAAGACCATCCGGTCTTTGCTCCTTTTTATGTCTGTGAACAATTAGATAAAACAGGACGCAAAATGGAGAAACAGCGTACGGTATAAATTGAAATAGAAAATTGCAAAGAGGAATGATATTCTGTAAAATATCGAAAAAGAAATTTCGGAAAAACCAACAAAAAACGACAAAATTTTTAGTGAAAATATTAGCAAAACCCTCTTGATTTTTTCATAATGGTACTGTATAATGAATATCGTGACCCATAGATATAGTTGTTATATATTTCCTGAACAACTATATCTTGTGTTTTTGGACAAAAGGGCAATTGAGGGAAAAGCAAGAGAGGGGAAGAAAAGATGATATCGAATATTCGTAAAAGAGATGGACGTATTGAAAATTTTGATAGAAGTAAAATTGTGAATGCAATTTTAAAAGCAATGAACTATGTGTTTATCAATGATATCAAATGCGCAGAGGAAATTGCAGATAAATTATCGCAGCTTGATAAAGATGTTGTGGAAGTAGAAGAAATTCAGAACCTTGTGGAAATTGAGCTGATGAAATCGCGCTATAAAAATGTTGCCAAAGAGTACATACTATACCGTGATAAACGGAACATTGCGCGCGGCCGGCAGACGTATGAGACCTATATGAGCATTGTGAACACAATTGCTAACGATATCACAAAAGAAAATGCCAACATGAACGCGGAGACGCCGGCAGGAATGATGATGAAATTTGCCAGCGAATCCTCCAAGTCGTTTGTCATGGACATGCTGCTTTCCGAGCAGACAAAAGATTTTGTGAAAAGCAACTATGTGCATATTCATGACGCGGATTATTACCCAACCAAATCGTTGACCTGTCTCCAGCATCCGCTGGACGATGTGCTGGCGCATGGATTCCGCGCGGGACACGGTTCCAGCCGTCCGGCAAAACGTATTGAAACAGCGGCGATTTTGGCGTGCATTTCCATGGAATCTGTGCAAAATGAGATGCATGGCGGACAGGCGATTCCGGCGTTTGATTTTTATCTTGCGCCCTATGTACGTTCTACTTATATAGAAGAAGTGGAAAAGCTGGAACGGCTGACAGGACAAAGTTTGGAACAAATGAAAAATAAAGAATTTGACGATTACCTGACCCGCCCGCTGGACGAGTTGGAAGGCGAAGCGCGTATGCAGCAGCATGCGATGAACCAGACGGTCAACCGTGTACATCAGGCGATGGAGTCGTTTATTCATAATATGAACACCATTCATAGCCGCGGCGGCAATCAGGTTGTATTTTCTTCCATTAACTACGGAACGGATACATCGGCAGAAGGACGCTGTATCATGCGTGAAATTTTGAATTCTACCTACCGCGGTGTGGGAAATGGGGAAACACCGATTTTCCCGATTCAGATTTGGAAAAAGAAACGCGGCGTCAGCTATCTGCCGGAAGACCGGAACTATGATTTATACCAATTGGCGTGTAAAGTAACGGCGCGGCGGTTTTTCCCGAACTTCCTGAATCTGGACGCAACGTTTAACCAGCATGAAAAATGGGACGCGAATGACCCCCAACGCTATCGATATGAAGTGGCAACTATGGGCTGCCGTACGCGTGTGTTTGAAAACCGACATGGAGAAAAGACCTCCGTTGGACGTGGAAATCTGTCGTTTTCTACTATTAATATTGTAAAATTGGCATTGGAATGCCGTGATATAGAAAACCAGGAAGAGAAAATTGAAAAATTCTTTAGTAAATTAGATAAATGTATTGATGTAACGGCGGAACAATTATATGACCGCTATATGTTCCAGCGCTCTGCATTGAAGAAGCAATTCCCTATGTTGATGAACGGTATGTGGACAGGGAGTGAAGTACTTTCTCCCAATATGCCTGTGAAAGATTTGCTTAAAATCGGAACGCTTGGCATTGGCTTTATTGGACTTGCGGAAGCATTGATTGCTCTGACAGGAAAGCATCATGGTGAAAGTGCGGAAGCGCAGGAGCTGGGACTGAAGATTGTGTCTTATATGTATGACCGTATTCGTGAGATTGCAGAAGAGAAGAATCTGAACTATAGTTTGCTCGCAACGCCGGCGGAAGGCTTGAGTGGTAAATTCACCAAAAAAGACCGCGAGCAGTTCGGCATGATTGAACACATCACGGACAAAGATTATTATACCAACAGTTCCCATGTGCCGGTATGGTACAAATGCAGCGTGGAACATAAGGCAAAAGTGGAAGCGCCGTATCATCAATATGAATTGGGCGGTCACATTTTCTATGTGGAATTGGACGGAGACGCCACGCACAATCCGGATTGCATTATGCAAACAGTTGATTTGATGGATCAATATAATATCGGTTATGGCTCCGTGAACCATACGCGCAATCGCTGTCTGGACTGCGGATATGAAAATGCGGAGGAAGGACTGGAAACCTGTCCGTCTTGCGGCAGCCAGAACATTGATACGATTCAGCGTATTACAGGATATTTGGTAGGCAGCACCCGCAACTGGAACAGCGCAAAACGCGCTGAATTGAAAGACCGTGTGACACATGGCGTCTGATAACATGATAGAGGTTTCGGGGATTCAATACAGTTCTGCGGTAGACGGAACCGGCTTTCGGGACGTGTTGTTTGTGAGTTACTGTCCGCACCATTGCCCGGGCTGTCATAACCGGCAGACGTGGGAACGCGGGTCAGGAGAACTGCGGACAGTTGACGATGTTTATCGGGATTTGACAAAAAGTTCCGTATGCAACATTACGTTCAGTGGCGGAGAACCGTTTGAACAAGCGGCGGCGCTTGTGAAACTGGCAACGCGGCTGAAAACGGAAACGGGAAAAAATATTTGGATTTATAGCGGTTATCTGCTGGAACAGATTTTGGCAGACCCACAAAAGAAAGCACTTTTGGAATTTTGCGATGTTCTGGTGGACGGTCCTTTTGTGGAGGAGAAAAAAGGATTGAATTTGCGTTTCAAGGGTTCTGAAAACCAGCGGATACTGGATGTGAAAAAAAGCCTTGCGGCAGGCGAAGCCGTGTTATGGGAAGGATAAAAAATGGCTGCCGTAGAAATGCGGCAGCTATTTTGGTGTGTGCACCAAAGGAGAAAATATGAAAAAAGCATTTGATGAATATATGGAGCAACAATCGGATACCAATAGATTGAAAAATTTTTTTGCAGATTTTGATGCACATTGTTTGTTGAACAAAGCAGAAAAGGAGAAGTTACGAGAGGATTTTGAAAAGGCGCTTTTGTATTATACAACGATTGGAATATCACAGGAAAAAGCATTGGAATTGCTGAACATAGAAAATCTTGGAGGATTTTATGCAAGACCGGCAGGTATATGGTTTGCTTTGGACGACGCCGCTAAAATTTATCCATTATCTATGGAACAAGGAAGAATGTCTGTGTTTCGACTGTCAGTATATATCAAAGAAGCGGTTGTTCCGGAACTTTTACAAATGGCTTTGAATTTTACAGTGAAACGTTTCCCGAGTTTTGCCACTACGCTGAAAAAAGGGTTTTTTTGGCATTATCTTGACATGACAAAACGCCGATTCTATATAGAGCCCGAGATAGATATTCCATGCCAGCCAATAAAGGTTTCGCGCAGTGGTTCACAGTCGTTTCGCGTGCTTTATTACATGAACCGTATCAGTGTAGAATTTTTTCATGTGTTGAGTGATGGAATGAGCGCTGTTACTTTTCTAAAATCACTTGTAGCGGAGTATTTGAGATTGGCGGGAAAAGATATTGTGTTGGAGGAAACTCTGCTGGATATCAACGCGATTCCAACAAATGAAGAATTTGAAAATGCATTTGAAAAAGTACCACGAAAAGAATCAGGTTACAGTGTTGCCCTCAAACCGGCAATACAGATGGGCGGAAAACTTGCAAAAACGAAACCATGCCGGATTGTGCATCTAAAAATGAAGGCGGATGAATTGAAAGCAGTTTCGGAAAAATATCAGACAACCGTTACAGGATACTTGTTAGCGCTGATGTTTATTGCAGGGAAAGCGGCAACCGATGAATTGAAAGGGAATATGAATATTCAATTGCCTGTCAATCTACGTAAATTTTATCCATCAAAAACAATTCGTAATTTTGTCCTGCATTGCGGAATATGTATACCGATAGAAATGGCAAATGATGTTAAATCTATTATAAAAGAAATTAACAATCAACTAGATAAAAAGGCTTCCAAAGAAGCTATGAGTGAAATACTTGCTTCTACCGTAAAAATGGTGGAGACGGTGAAATACATTCCGCTTGCAATAAAACAGCCGGCGGCAAGAGTTGGATATGGCTTTTTGGGGGATACGGTGTTTACAAGTATTCTCTCTAATTTGGGTGTTGTAAAAATGCCGCCGTCTGCTGCTGCATATATCGAAAGCATGGATGCAGTAATTGGTACAGCAATCACACATCGTGCCAGATGTACAGTACTTACCTTTCATAATACAGCAACTTTTTCAATCACAAAAGCGACATTAGACCCTACTTTTGAAGAAAAAATGTATGAATTACTTTGTTCTGATGGGATAGCGGTGACAGTAGAGGGAAGTGAAATATATGAAAATTAGCATAACATATCCGCACATAGAAAAACATATAAAGAGACATAAAAAAGTTTTGAATGTTATCAAATTACTGATGTTATTGGCAGCTATTATTTGTCCCAGTGTCAATGTTGCGGTTGGGGGGGAAAGCCTGGAGTATAATTGTTTTAATGTCTTTATATATGGTATATACAATGACATTATCAACTGATTTGGTGGAATATAACCGTATGAGTCAGTTTATAAAATTTGTCGGGTGTCTATGTGTATTGTTAACACTCATTGATAGTTTATTATCTCCGGGTTGGTCAATTGTCGCGGTATCTGTGATTTTATGCTGCGGACTTTCCATTTCGGGCATTCTGCTATTTACTGATTTGGAGAAGCAAAAGCATAACTTGTTTCCGGTGCTGTTGCTGATTGTTATTGCTATTATCAGGACAATACTAGGCGTGTTTTTTTATAGTGGAGAAAATAGAATCGCATCAATTGTTGTGGGAATGTTTGTGTTGACATTAACCGTTTTGTGTGTAATAGCACTTGGCAGTGATTTTGTGCGTGAACTGCGATGCAGATTTCATGTTCGATAATATTGGCTTGTAAAGGATATAGGGGTAATTATATTAAAAGTCGGAATTGTTAAAAAGATAAGATATATGGTTAAAATGATGGTGTAGGAGGCAGACGGTATGGAATTAAATCGAACGGCATTGGTGACAGGCGCGTCTCGTGGAATTGGGCGTGCGGCAGCGGAACTTTTGGCGCAAAATGGATTTAATGTGGTAGTGCATTATTATCAGAATAAAGCGGCGGCAGAGGAAACAGTGCAGTCGCTGAAAGCGCGGGGCTATGCAGCAATGGCAGTAGGCGCGGATTTGCGCAGCGCAGCGGAAGTTGTGGAAATGGTGAAAGCGGGAGAAGCATATTTCGGAAAAATTGATGTATTGGTGAACAACGCAGGGATTGCGGCGCAAAAATTATTTACCGATATGACTGTGCAGGAGTGGGATGAAATGTTTGCCATTCATGTACGCGGCAATTTTCTGTGTTCACGCGCTGTATTGCCAGCCATGATTGCGCGGGGGCACGGAAAAATTGTAAACATCTCCTCTATATGGGGCACGGTCGGCGCCTCCTGCGAAGTACATTATTCCGCGGCAAAAGCGGCTGTGATTGGGATAACAAAAGCGCTTGCCAAAGAGGTGGCGCCGTCCGGTGTTTGCGTGAACTGTGTTGCGCCCGGTGTGATTGAGACGGACATGATTTCGCATTTAGATGAAAAAACAAAAATGGAATTGGCGGCGGATACGCCGCTGGGGCGGTTGGGAACGCCGGCAGATGTGGCGCAGGCAATTTTGTTTTTTGCTTCTGCACAGTCTGATTTCATCACAGGGCAGGTCTTGACGGCAGACGGTGGATTTGCAGGATAAGCAAGACAAAAGCAAATGGCAAGAACGGATTTTTCCAATATCATATAGAGATGAGACTTTTATGCAGATGCCGGTAGGAATCAAACCGCACGAGGTTTGACTTTTATTTGCTGAAAATAACAGAACGAATTGTCACACTTTTCTGCGTCAGGTAATATGATGATAGTAGAAATGGATTTTACATAAAGGTGTGGATGACGTATGTTTGGCAAGAAATATACGTGCGGTGCTATTGTGATTGCAGTCGGTATCGGTGTGGTTCTTACGATGTATCTGCCCCCGCAGTGGCTTGCGGCAGCATTGGGTGCCGTATTAATCTGGACTGGATACAGACTGCTTTGCAGGTGATAGCAGGAAATTTGCCGGTGTGGCAGGAGGTGCAAATCACATGAAAGTTGTTGTATTCAAAATGCCTGTGTTTTTGCGTGGTTTCGTGAAAACGTTGTTTGGCATGAAATGAAAATTGCCCCCGCATATTGTTTCGCGGGGGCAATTTTGCGTTTTATAAAAATGCTGCATGGCTGTCATATGAGGTGACAGCAACACAGATAATCCTTCAGACAAAAGAATTGTGGTAAATTTGGTAAGTTCTGAAAAGAGGTTAAAATAACCCTTTTTGATATTGTTCAATCATTTTTTTGACCATTCCGCCGCCAATCGGGCCACCCTCGGAACCGTTTTGCCGCGCAGTTAAATCGCCTTTATAATGGTCGTTGTTTTCTTTGACAAATTGCATCCGACCCAATTCTTCCGCAACCTCCATTTTCAGCTTTTGCATTGCGTCATAGCTTTCCGGCACAAGCAATCTGGATTTTCGATAATTTTTTCCCATTTCATGTACTCCTTTCTGTTTTTTTCTGATTTTAGTATGGCAATGATACCTGAAATTACTCTATGATAAATTTTCCTGTTTGAGGAAGGTTGCTGTATTGAGGGAAATGGTGCAACATGAACACACAAAAATTGCAAAATAGATGGAAATAACTCATGTTTTTTATGATAAATGAATTTTTTTGCAATTTGATATTGCAAAACGTGAATTTTTGCGATATAATAATGACAGAAACCTTGCGATGCAAGGTTTAGCGTCTATGACGCTTGCGTGCCTTACAGCACGTCTGTATACCAGAATCACGGCGTAAAAATACCCTTGCAAGCAAGCGTTTTTACTTGTGATATAATAATGACAGATAAATTAAAAGGAGGATGAATCTATGTCTTTAAAAAACAAAGACCTGGCTGAATTGATGGACAAAGTTGTGAAAAGAAATCCGGGCGAACCGGAATTTCATCAGGCAGTACAGGAAGTATTAGAATCTCTGGAGCCAGTTGTAGAAAAATATCCGGAATACTTAACGAGCGGTGTGATGGATAGATTGGTAGAGCCGGAACGTATTTTAAAATTCCGCGTGCCGTGGGTTGACGACAATGGTAAGGTGCAGGTGAACCGCGGTTTCCGTATCCAGTTTAACAGTGCAATCGGTCCTTATAAAGGCGGTTTGAGATTCCATCCGTCCGTTTATGAAGGCATTATCAAATTCTTAGGATTTGAACAGATATTTAAAAACTCCTTGACTGGTCTGCCGATTGGCGGCGGTAAAGGCGGAAGTGATTTTGACCCGAAGGGTAAATCCGATGGAGAAGTCATGCGTTTCTGCCAGAGCTTTATGACAGAACTGCAGCGGGTTATCGGCGCTGACACAGATGTTCCGGCTGGTGATATTGGCGTTGGCGGTCGTGAAATCGGGTACATGTATGGTCAATATAAAAGACTGCGCAATGAATATACAGGCGTGCTGACAGGAAAAGGATTGACCTATGGCGGCAGTCTGGCGCGTACAGAAGCGACAGGCTATGGTCTGTGCTATTTTACAGAAGAAATGCTGCAAGATAAAGGGGATTCCTTCAAAGGAAAAACCGTTGTTATTTCCGGTTCAGGAAACGTTGCAATCTATGCAACACAAAAAGCAACCCAGCTGGGCGGCAAAGTGGTTGCGCTCAGTGATTCCAACGGATATATCCATGACCCGGAAGGCATTGATTTGGATGCTGTGAAACAAATTAAAGAAGTGGAACGCAAGAGAATTAAAGAATACCTGAACTATCGTCCGAACGCAACCTACACAGAAGGCTGCAAAGGTATCTGGACAATTCCTTGTGATGTGGCGCTGCCGTGCGCAACACAAAACGAATTGGATGAAGCATCCGCAAAAGCATTGGTTGCCAATGGCGTAAAAGCGGTTGCAGAAGGCGCAAATATGCCGTCCACACCGGAAGCGATTGAAGTGTTCCAGTCCAACGGCGTATTGTTTGGACCTGCGAAAGCAGCAAATGCCGGTGGTGTGGCAACTTCTGCGCTGGAAATGACGCAGAATTCCATGCGTCTGTCCTGGACATTTGAAGAAGTGGATCAGAAATTGCATGACATCATGAAAGGCATTTACAAAAATGCGCGAGACGCGGCAAAAGAATTTGGTATGGAAGATAATTTTGTTGCCGGTGCAAATATTGCAGGTTTCTTGAAAGTTGCAGATGCAATGAAAGCGCAGGGCGTTGTATAATCTTTAGAAATAGATTGTAGCGGAAAGTCCATAAAATAGATATTATGGCAGTTTGTTATGAGAATATTGAAAGAGCATATTGTTTTCTGCTGAAAACAATATGCTCTTTGTTGTATGGTGCAATAATATAAGAATAAGGCTTTTTTGTATTGAAATTTTCGGTAAAACTGTTTTGCTTTCCTATCATTCAATACCATCACTTGACAAGAGTAAACACGTCTGACCAAAATAAAAATGGCTGCTGACTGCGTTTTCGTCCTTGACTTGCGAAGGGCAAGCCTACGTCCTCAGCCTTGCCAGCCCCTCATTTTTACCCCTCTGTTTTCGGTCAGATCCTATGGAGTTTTTCCGGCGAAAATCATGTGAAGGATAAGGAAGACGAAAGAGCAGGGCTAGTG
>JAAWTG010000039.1 GCA_022801925.1 Clostridia bacterium
CAATTTGAACCCGCCTAAAACGGCGATATTTTGGCATCTTTCGGATTGTCGTCTCCCGTAGGCGCCAGCCTATCTGCATCCTCCGCACCAAAATCTGCTTAAAATATCATCCGTTTTAGGTCGCAGAATTTTGAGAGAACAAATTTTTATGCAAGACAACGCGAAAGCAGAGCTAATAATTGTTTTATTAGCGAGCATTTCAACGCAGTATTGCGGAAAATTTGCCTTTCAAAATCGGTGTTCAAATTGGAAGCGCCAGGCTATTTTTAATCAATCTTTTGTCCTGCGCTTTTTAGTATCGTTTTTATCTGTGCCTTCACAGGCATCTGCACAAACTGCCGGTCCCACTGTGCCAAATCCACGGTGTTTCCATGCAGTTCTCTGCCAAATCCAAAAATATCAATACCATAGTTCTGCTGTACCTCATGTACTGTCTGGAGAACGGCCTGCTGCAATTCTTCCTTGGTTTCCTGCAAAACAGTCTCTGTATTCATTGTATTCTGTTTTCCTGTGACAGATACATACAGCGTCATAAAAACCTCTGCTTTTTGCCCGTCTGTCTTTTTTTTCGTTCTGCCATTTTCAATTTCCACACTTGTTCCGCTTTTGTCCAAATACAGAGAAGCATGGACAGGTGTTCCGCGTATCAATTGGCAAATAAGCGACTGTTTTTCGTCCAGATACCCAAGCAACCGGTTTTCCGAAAAAATTGCCGCGC
Organism: Clostridia bacterium; assembly: GCA_022801925.1. Lineage (GTDB taxonomy): Bacteria > Bacillota > Clostridia > RUG12999 > RUG12999 > JAAWTG01. The sequence continues at coordinate 719 of JAAWTG010000039.1, forward strand.
CGCTGCAGGAAATCTCTACCGCTCCCGTCTCTGTTTTCTCCGCTTTAACGCAGCCGACCAACGGATGAATGCCTTGTGTTCCGGTTTGTTTGATGAATTCCAAAACGGTTGTTTCAACGGTTCTGCCAAGACCCGCATTTTCGTGCAGCAACCGGTATAATTTTTCGCTTTCAACGCCGTTCTGCTGCGCGGCGGACTGTAACAGCGCACCCGCCGTCCCTTCCTGCACCACCAGCATAGGTGCATCACTGCGAAAAGACTGATTCCGTAATATCATGTCGCCCATTTCCCACAATCCCTGCTTTGCATAGTCCTCTCCAAGCAAATGCACACGGATGTGGGAGGGATAAATTTGCCTGTCCAATTTTTCATTCGCGGACTCATAAGCCTCTTGACACCCCGGCCCTGCGCCGTTTACCAACTGCGCTTTTTCTGCATCCTGTTGCAAGACGTCCATCCATACGTTTGTCTGTTCCCCTATGGTATCATATGCTACCGCACCAACCATGCCAATCTCCGTCAGTTCCCGCCTGTCTCCACAGCCGGACAGAACAACCGTCATCAATATACCGATTGCTATCCATCTATTCTTTTTCATTGTTTTTTTGCCTCGTCACATTTTCTTTCACAATTTCTCTTGGACGCACCCGCAAATGCCGCAGCGGCGCACGGATAATCAAGTCGTTTTGCTCCCCTTGATAGATGGGCGCCAAACGCATCAAAAACGGAACGCCGAATCGCTTGATATTTGCCATATATGCGTAAATACAAACCAGTGCGCAAATGATACCAACCACCCCGAAAAAGCTTCCCGCCGCCAGCAATAGCAGACGAAACACCAAAATACTCTCTGTTAAGGAGGGCACTGTGAATGCCGTTACTGCCGTCAACGCCACGACTATGACCGTCGGCGTGCTGACGAATCCCGCTGAAACGGCGGTTTGCCCCACAATAAGCCCGCCCACAATTGATATGGCAGACCCAATAGGTTTGGGCAGCCGAAGCCCTGATTCTTTAATCACTTCAAACAAAAACAGCATGAGAAACATTTCAATACCAAGCGGCAGCGGAACATGTGTCCGCTCTTCAATCATGCCAAGCAGCAGCACCGTCGGAATCATTTCACTGTTGAAGGTCGCCAGCGCAACATAGAGTCCCGGTAAAATTACGGTTATGAGCAGCGATACCATGCGAATAATGCGCAGCATTGCTGTATGCAGCGTCCGGTTATAGTAATCTTCGCTGACCTGCAAATTTTCGATAAACAAGTGCGGCGCAGTGATAACATGGGGCGAACCGTCACATATAACGGCGATTCTGCCTTCCAGCAGTTTTCCGGCTGTTACATCCGGCTTTTCCGTTACAAAATACGAGGAAAACGGCGACCATGCACTTTCTTCCGTTAACTGTTCAATATATCCTGTATCAAATACGCCGTCAATGTCAATTTGTCGGATACGTTCTTTGATTTCTTTGAGTACACTGCGGTTCACCACACTGCGTAAATAGGCAATTGCCAAATAGGTTTTGGATTTTCTTCCTACCACAACGCTTTCAATCACCAAATCCGGCGTTTTTAATTTTCGGCGCAGCATTGCTGTGTTATTACGAATGTTTTCCACAAATCCTTCCCGCGGCCCGCGCAGCACTTCCTCGCCGCTTGGTTCCGAAATACCGCGTCTGTCAAACCCTTTGGATTCAATGATATAGCCTTCTTCATCTCCGTCTATCAGCAGACCGGTATTGGGAGATAAAATAGATTGTACAAACGATTCCAGAGACGTTACATTTTTATATTCCGCGACATTCATTCGCCGCTGCGGCGGCAAAGACAAATCGCCGTTCATCATGGGACGCACTGCGTCTCTGTCCACCAAATCGCGGCTAATCAGTCCATCCACATAAACCAACGCCGCCTTGGTATCGCCTGCATCAAATCGATGAAATACAATATCCGAACTGTCTGCAAATAATTCCTTTAATTTGCTGATATTTTCTTCCAAATTTTTGCTGATAGGCGTTTTTTGCGTATCTTCTTTATGCGTCTGCGGCGGAATACGCCTACGCCACAAAGTATTCCAATGTACTCCCATTTGCAGCAGTTCCCCTTTCTCTCAGAAACTTCAATATCATTATTTTTCCATATTTTAGTGCAGTTTATACATGGTTTTGCAAAAGAAACGCTTCCTGTCGTATTTCACCCTTGAAACTATCCGCCTACTTCGCACCGTTTATATCGTATTGCACAAGAAGATATATTTCAAAATCCGATTAGATACAAAAACGGCTGTCCAAAATCGGACAGCCGTTTCTCTAAACTTAAATTTTATGCTTTTCCTACAGAACCAAACAGTTCCATTTTTTCTTTTACTGTTTCTTTGATTGCTTCAAAGCCTGGCGCCAAGAGTTTCCGCGGGTCAAAGCCTTTTCCTTGCTGGTCTTTTCCTTCTTCAACATATTTCCGTGTTGCCGCTGCAAACGACAGTTGACATTCTGTATTTACATTGATTTTGGAAACGCCCAAAGAAATGGCTTTTTTTATCATATCTTCCGGAATACCGGTACCACCATGCAGAACCAACGGCATTTCTCCTGTAAGCTGCTGCACTGCATCCAGCGTTTCAAAACTCAGTCCCGCCCAGTTTTCCGGATATTTTCCATGGATATTACCAATACCGGCAGCCAACATTGTCACACCCAAATCCGCAATCTGTTTACATTCCTGCGGGTCTGCGCATTCGCCGGCACCAACAACACCGTCTTCTTCGCCGCCGATAGAACCTACCTCTGCCTCAATTGACAAGCCTTTTTCGTTTGTCAATTTCACCAGTTCTTTGGTTTTTGCAATATTTTCTTCAATCGGATAGTGCGAACCGTCAAACATGACAGAAGAAAATCCTGCTTCAATACATTTCAGTGCGCCTTCATAACTGCCGTGATCCAAATGCAATGCAACCGGCACTGTGATATTCAGTTCCTCCAGCATTCCATTTACCATACCAACAACAGTTTTGTATCCTGCCATATATTTCCCTGCGCCTTCCGATACCCCTAAAATAACCGGTGAATTCAGTTCCTGCGCTGTCATAAGAATGGCTTTCGTCCATTCCAGATTATTGATGTTGAACTGTCCTACTGCATAATGCCCTTGTTTTGCTTTGGTTAACATATCTTTTGCAGATACTAACATAACCCATCCTCCGTTTCATAATGTTTTTCTGTCATGTAAAATATTTATATTTCAGGCAGCCTGCGTACAAAAACACTTGCCGCCCTAACATACCGATTCATCATACGATATTATTTTTTGACCAGAACGATAGATTTGCGGTTTTGAAGCCGCTCTAAATCTTCATCCGTTTCCATTTTAATAATTTCAAATGCGCCACATGTACTGCACCGAATGGTAATTCTTGTTCCTTCCAGTCCCACTTGCAGTTTATTCTTTCCGCACAGACAAAACAAATTTCCGCCGGATGCAATCTCCTGCAAAATATCTAACGCCTGCTGTATCCGGTCGTCACATTCGTCCAAAATTTCATCTGTCATTTCGTAACGCTTTAGAATTTCATCGTTCAGCAACATCAGCGATTCTTCCACTTCTGAGTTTTCTCCGAAATAGCAAATATCATACCCGCTGAGCGTACATCCGAGAGAAAACAGCGGTCGGTTCCAAAACAACTTTTGCGGAACACGGAATACATGCGCTTCCTGACATACATAACAGGGCACTTCAATGATGTAACCGCCGTTTTTGTCTTTTGAAATTGTTCCAAGCCGCGTTTTACAGATAGGACAAGAGGATTCCAGCGGTTGATATGAAGTAATGTCAAACAGCCCCATTTCCTCCACCACATCGCCTGTACAATGCGGACATTTATAGCCCCATGTTTTTTTATGTTCTATAATCATTTGCAGCTTTTGCACCTGCCTTGTCATTTCGCTTTGAAATGCTGTTTTTTACTTACGATTTAGGCATTCTCTTTTTTCTTTGCTCCCAATTTTGATTCTGTCCCCTTGGCGAGTCGTTTGATGTTTTCTTTATGTCGGAATATTGCTAGCAGTCCCAGCGCCACCGCAAAAAACAAATACGGAACATTGTCATGGCGCCATATCGCAACTGCCACAGGAAATGCTGTCGCCGCTGCCATGGAGCCAACAGAAACATACCGCGTTATTAGCATCACCAACAGTGCAAACACAAACACACAAATGCCAAGCAGCGGGTCAATCATCAAAATCACCGCGGCGGACGTTGCAATGCCTTTGCCGCCTTTGAACCCAAAATAAAGCGGATAATTATGTCCCAACACCGCCAATAACGCCGCTGCAAACACCGCAATGGTTCCATCTGTATGCAGCAAAAATGCTGCCAATTTCGCTGTCAATACCGCGATAACGCCTTTTAACACATCTCCGGCAAATACCAAAGCCGCCGCTTTCTTGCCAATGGTTCTAAGCGTGTTTGTAGCGCCTGCATTTCCACTGCCATGCTGCCGGATATCCTTCACGCCAAATAGGCGTCCCACTAAAATAGAACTATTGATACTCCCCAGCAGATATGCAATAACACCGGCGATTACCGCTGCAATATAAGTCATAAATGTTTACTTCCTTCCACCTGTTGTTAATAGGTACATAATCTTTTTTCCAATGCACGGAAAATAACGGTTAAAACGAACGTCATTGCCAGATAAAAAACAGCTGCCACTGCAAACGGCATGGGATTTGACAATGTATTGACCATCTTCTTTGTCGTCAGCATCAAATCTGCCAGACTGACAATACTCACCAGCGCCGTATCCTTCACCAGTGTAATGGTTTCATTGCTGACCGGCGGCAGCACAATACGCACCATTTGCGGAATAATAATTCTGCCCATGGTTTGACGTTTGGTAAACCCCAGCGCCTTTGCGCCCTCATATTGTCCGCGGTCAATCGCGCCGATACCGGACCGGAAAATTTCTGCAAAATATGCCGCATAGTTGAGCACAAATGCCACTGCCGCCGACAAAAAGTTATTCAGTTGAATCCCAATGGTCGGCAAAACAAAATAGATAAAAAAGATTTGCAGCAAAAGCGGCGTACCGCGAATGACCCAGATATAAAATGCGGATATCATTTGCAATATTTTTACCTTGGAGACCCGAATCAAGGCAATGAAAAAGCCCAGCGGTATGGAAAACACCAAGGTGACCGCAAACAGATTCAACGTGACCGGAAGCCCTTTTAACAGCGCCGGCAAAATTTTCACAAATACATCAAAAAAATTCACAGCCCGTTTCTCCTAACCATTTTTCTTAAAATCATAAGCACAGAGGAAGGATACTACCTTGCAGCAGTATCCCTCCGCATTCCATTATTCCGCTTTTTGATTTTCTTCCTGTTTTGAAATGTTATAGCGAACCACTGTTTCGTCCGCAACAACAGCGTCAATTCGACCGATTTTTAAATCCATGAGCGCATTGAGCATGGTTTCATATTCTTGGATATTGCCTTCTCCGATAGAAGCAAACACCGCGTCTTTCTGCATACTTTCCAGCGCGCTGCTGCCCGCCTGTACGCCAATCTTTTTCCCTGCCAAATCTTCTTTGGATTTGATATCACTTCCTTCAATCACGGCAATCGCCTGTGTATTATCCAAATAGGAAGCGGAGAACAACATCATTTCCTGACGCTCCGGCGTTACAGTCAAACCGTTCCAGATAATATCAATTTTCTTTGTATTCAAAGCAGCTTCTTTGGTATTCCAATCAATCGGCATCAGTTCCAATTCTACGTCCAACCGTTTTGCCACTTCTTTTGCCAAATCAATATCAACGCCAATAATTTCATTGGTGTTTTCATCGCGGAATCCCATTGGCGGAACTGCGTCGTCCAGACCCATCACGATTTTCCCCTGAGATTTGATATAGTCCCAAGAACCGTCAGTTGCCGTTTCTTCTACCTTGTCAATTGTTTTCTTGAAGTCCTGCTGGAACCATTTTTGCATAATGGTGTTGAGTGTTCCGTCCTCCTGCATTTCATGCAAAGCATTTTGCACTTCGTTGCGAAATGCAACATCTTCTTTACGAAATCCGATTGCATATTCTTCTTCGCCGAAATTGTCCGTTAATACCGCATACTTTTTGTCCTGCTCCACGCCGCAACCTGCCATACCAACTACAAGCAATACCGCCGCCAGCAGCGCACCTATCCATTTCTTTAACATTTTTGTTTCCCCTTCCTTATTTTTAATATAATAATGAAATAACCTCATCTTCTCCATATCCTGCTTCCAGCAGTGGTTCCAAAAAATCTTTTGCAAATTCCGGTATATAATATTTTAAATATTCACAATCGCCTTCTATTTCATAGTCGCCCAGCGCCGCAGGAATCAAAAAAGTATCCCCTTTTTCCATCTCCGTTTCCATTTCTCCCCAACGCAGTACCGCGTCGCCGGAGGTACAAAACAAAATATGGAAACTGCGTCCGTCCGTTTCTTCCGGCACCACGCCGTCCAGTTCCACTTTCTCTGCACCAAAATAGCGGCAGCAGCACAATTTATAGCGAATATAGTCCTCCGTCTCAATGGGAAGTCCTTCTGCTTTTTCCTCTCCCACGGAAGATTCCAACTCACTCACTTTCACAATTTCTTCGGTTTCACTTTCCCCAAACATATATGTGACATTAGAGGATTGCTGAATTTCCGCCACTGTAACGCCTTTTCCAATCGCATGGACAATCCCGCTGGGAATGAACAAAACATCCCCTTCTTCTACCTCTACTCTGTTAATTATATCTCCCAGTTCGCCGTTTTGGAGTGCCTGTCCCAGTTCTGCCGCTGTGATATCACGTGAAAATCCATAGGCAATTTGGGCGTCCGATTTTGCAGCCAAAACATAACACATCTCTGTTTTACCGCTGCTATTTTGTGTATTCTCCGCCGCATATACATCGTCCGGGTGCACTTGAAGCGGCGCCCATTCTCCTGCGTCCACCAATTTGAAGGTGAGCGGAAAATCCTCCTCTTCATGCAATGTCCCACACAAATCTTCGCCCCATAGCTTCACCATTTTCTCTAACGAAACACCGGCATGGACGCCGTCCAGCACCAAAGAGGTTCCCTGCGGCTGCACCGAAACTTCCCAGCTTTCTGCGGTTTTCGTATACGGCGTATTTTTCTTATATTGATTCCGAATCGCTTTCCCGCCCCATGCATATTCCTTAAAAACCGGCTGCATTTTCAGCGGATATAAGTCTTCCATTCTGCTCCTCCATTCACAAACCGTGATATCAGAATAGTTTATTGGTCTATTTCAATATTATACTATACTTACCATTTTATTTCAAGTATTTTTTACGGATTTCAGCGAAGCGCCGCAATCAGCGCCATTCGACCGGTATCCGCGCCCAGTCCGCGGTGGGAAAAATAACGCTGCGTATGACAGACCGTGCATTCCTTTGCAATATTGATATGTTCCGGCAATACGCCAGCAGACAGCAGCACACTGCGATTGCTTCCCCACAAATCCACAATATATTTTTCCGGCTGCAATGCCGACTTTTCCACTTGATTTTGCAGTCCACTCCTGCAAAATTCCTCCGCTACTTCTGCGCCCACCTCAAAATGGCACGGGCCAATGGACGGTCCTACTGCCGCTACAATTTCCTCTGGTGCAGCGCCATAGGTTTTCTGCATTACGCGTACTGCATTTTTCGCAATAGCGCCGACAGTACCGCGCCAACCTGCGTGAACTGCTGCAAGACAATGGGTCTTTTCATGGTACAGCAAAATCGGCACACAATCCGCATAGAAAACGACCAGCGGCAATCCGGAGACATTTGTGACCAATCCGTCCACTTCCATACGTTCTTCCGGTTTGCTGATTCCCCTTCCGGCATCCTCCATAGTGACTATCTGCACCTTCGCACTGTGCACCTGCTTCGCCATAATAACGTGTGCCGGATTCACCTCCAGCACGCTGCAAATACGCCGATAATTTTCTGAAATATGTTCCGGCGTATCTCCGCGCTCCAGTCCCAGATTCAGCGAGGACAGACTGCCCTGACTTACGCCGCCTTCACGCGTTGTGAACGCATGAACAACCTTTTTCCCTTCCAATAACGGTGCGCACAAATAACCAACGCCGTTTTTCTGATGATATGTAAACGCTTGTTCCATCTTGTTCTCCTTTATAACTGCCAGTCAATCGGCTCCATTGCGTTACGTTCTAAAATCAAATTGATTTTGGAAAAATGCCGGCACCCCAAAAAACCGCGGAATGCGGACAGTGGACTGGGGTGCTGCGCGGAAAGCACATAGTTGCGCGGATTGGTAATCAAGTTTAGCTTCGCTTTGGCGTTTGCACCCCAAAGCACAAAAATAACCGGTTCTTCCCTGTGATTAAGCAGTTCAATGATTTTATCCGTGAACCGTTCCCAGCCTTTACCTTTATGGGAATTCGGTTCTCCCTCCCGCACGGTCAGCACGGTATTGAGCATCATAACGCCCTGCTTTGCCCATTTTTCCAAACAGCCGCTTCGCGGTATTTGAAACCCCACATCATCCTGCAATTCTTTAAAAATATTTTGTAAGGATTTCGGCAGAGACACCCCATCGCGGACAGAAAAAGATAAACCGTGTGCTTGTCCGCGTCCCGGATAGGGGTCTTGTCCCAAAATAAGGACTTTTACACCACTATACGGCGTATACCGCAATGCATTAAAGATGTCCTCCTTGGGCGGAAATATGACATGTTCCTTATATTCCTGCGCCAAAAATGTCTGCAATTCTTTCATGTAATCTTTTTCAAATTCTTCTGCCAAAAGTCCGTCCCAATCATTTCCAAATCGGTTTTGCATGTTGGTTCCTCCCCGTTTAATAGTATAATACCACTGCCACAACACCCGGTCCTGTGTGTACGCCAATGACAGGTCCCACCTCAACCAACTGCGGCCGGGCAATACCAAATGTCTCTTTCATTGCATCAATATATTCCGCTGCCGTATCAGGACAACTGCCGTGCAAAACAACCACTTCTTTTGCCTGCGTGATGTTTTTCTTTTCCAATAATTTCATCAGCTTTGCCGGCACCCGTTTTTTTCCGCGGATTTTTTCTTCCATGGAAATGAGACCATCACGAATGGTCAGCACCGGTTTGATATCCAAAATTTCACCGATTGCTGCCACACCCGGATTGATACGTCCGCCTTTTTTTAGGTATTGCAGCGTGTCCACCACAAAAGCAATATCATAATGGGTCAAACGGTATTGCACTTGCGTCATGATTTCTTCTTTCGTTTTTCCGTTCAGTGCCCACTCTGCGGCTTCCTGCGCAATTCTTCCATATACATAAGCAAACGCCTGTGAATCAATGATTTCAATATCTGCCTGATGTTCTTCCAAAAACATGTTCTTCGCCAAATGTGCATTCTGATAGGTGCCACTTGCCTTGGAGGATAGTGCAAAATATAAAATCGTGTCATATCCTTCCTTTACCGCCTGTTCATATGCCTGTAAAAACTGTTCCGCCGTTATCTGTGACGTAGTGGGCATCTCTTTTGTCGCCGCTAGTTTTTGGAAGAAAGAGTTGCTGTCAATATCATAATAATCCCGATAAGATTCCGTCCCAAATTCCACTAAAAAAGGTAAAATGGTTACTTGATATTTTTCAGCTAGTTCCTTTGGAATATCTCCACCGCTGTCACAAATCACTTTTATTTTACTCATATTGCTTCCCCTTTCGTAAAGACACTATGCCCGCGGATGTGCCCGCCGGTAAATCTCCCCTAACCGCCTACTGGCAATGTCCACATATTCCATTGTCGTTGCCTTTTCTTTATGCCCCATCATTTCCTGCACACTGCCGACATCTGCGCCGCCCGCAATCAAATGCACTGCAAAGGAATGCCGGAACGTATGCGGCGTAATTTCTTTTTTGATACCCGCTTTTTCTTTATATTGTTTGACAATTTTCCAAAATCCCTGTCTGGAAAGCGTTCCGCCGTTTTGATTGACAAAAACTTGTTCCGGCACCTTTCCAAAACGGTCTGCCGTCAAATCCAAATAGCGCTGCAGCGCCGCCGCCGCAATATCGCCCAGCGGAATCACACGCTCCCGCCCACGCGATGCCACATGAATATAACGCTCTTTCATATGAATCTGCTTTCTGCACAGTCCGAGCAGTTCGCTCACACGGATACCAGTCGCATAGAGCACCTCCAGCATGGCGTTATCCCGCCGGCATTTAAAACTGCTGCCTGCTGTGGCACCAATGAGTTGTTCCACTTCCCGCGGCGTTAGAATTTCCACTTTTGTTTTTTCCCGCTTCGGCAATTTTAATGCATCAACAGGATTTTTCTCCACTTTGCCGCGACTGCAAAGATATGCATAAAAAGAACGCAATGCAACCTGGGCGCGGTAAACAGACGATACCGCCATCCCATTTTTTTGCAGCATCAACAGATAGGATTCCATCACATAGTGGTCTACTTTCGTTAAATCTTCAATACCGCGTTTTTTTAAATATGTACAAAATTTCATGATATCACGCAAATAAGATTTTTTTGTATTTGGCGATGCCTTTTTTTCTGTATCTAAATAGTCTGCATAAAGCTGCACCTGCACCATGGATATTCCCCCATTTATGATTCTTCTGTTTAAAACCGTACCCATTTCATCAGTTTTGCCACAACGTAGCCATCCAGCAGCGCACAAAACCAACAAATCACAATCCCTAAAACAAATAGCAGTAAATATTTCAGTAACCCTTCTTTATAAATAGACCGCTGCGAAAAAGCCCTGCTGCAAAAATATGCAAACAACACCAGCGCCGGAAGATAGAACAGATATTGCGGCAGAAAAGTAGACAAAATCAGCAATAGTCCCCGTCCGCCGTATAGTTTGATCAGCATACCTGCACCGTATCCGAAAAACACACCTTTATACCACACGGCAAAGCCGCTGACTGCCATAAAAAACGGGAAAAAACCTGCCAACCAAATCCAGAGAACCGGTTTCACATGATCCCACGCTGACGTTGAAAACACCTGTTTACAGTCCACCGTTCCCGCTACCGCTTGTTCCAGCGCTGTTTTCGCAACACTACACTGCTGCTCGTCCACCCAATGAACGGCAATCAGTCCCATGCCAATACCAATCAGCAGAATTGCGATATAAAGAAACAATTGTTTATATTGTTGTAATGGTACTCTTATCCTTGCTCTTTTTCTCAATGCACTTCTTCCCCTCACTGTTCTTTTCTCTAAAATATATGAACAGTGGGACAAGAATATTCCCATCACATGTTTGCGGATTTATCCCTGCACTGTTTGACCGCTTCTATCATTGCATTACGCAGTCCCAACTTTTCCAGCGCAGCAATCGCTTCAATGGTTGTCCCGCCCGGCGAGCATACCTGGTCTTTTAATTCACCTGGGTGTTTTCCTGTTTCCAGCAGCATTTTTGCTGCGCCAAGCATGGTCTGCGCCGCCAAAATATATGCAGTGTCGCGCGGCAATCCACACAAAACGCCGCCGTCCGCCATTGCTTCCAATGCTACATAAAAATATGCCGGACCTGACCCCGAAACCGCTGTTACCGCATCTACATACGTTTCCTGCATAACCAATGTTTGTCCCACCTGGTCCATGATTTTGCAGGCAATATCAATATCCTCAGAAAATCCATTATCGAATATCACGCTCATTCCTTCTCCCACTAGTGCTGGGGTGTTTGGCATGATACGCAATGTATGGCAGGTATCGTTTAATGCCTTGGCAATTCTGCTTCTGCTGACACCGGCAGCAATTGACAGAACCAGTTTTTTCTCTAAATCTGCCGCCTGCCGCACTTCTTCCAGCACAGTCATCACCACATTCGGTTTGACTGCCAACACAATCACATCGCCGCACTCCACTGCTTCCGCAACGCTCTGTGCTGTTCTAACTCCCTGTTGCTTCCAACGTTGCAGCACCTGTTCCGAAACATCATAAATCGTGATATCCTGCGGCTGACAAAACCCTTTGAGCAACCCACCAATGATGGCGCCCGCCATATTTCCTGCCCCGATAAACGATAATTTCATTTTCATTCCTTCTCTCATTTTTTCTTACACAAAAAAGCAGGTTGCATTTTTTCAATACAACCTACCTCTTATTATAATCACTTTCCCGATATTTGTCAAATAGTTTTCTCTGCAACTGCACGAACCAATTGCACGATACTATGCAAATCTTCCATGCTCACCAATTCTACCGCGGAATGGATATAGCGGCACGGAATGGAGACCGCTCCCGCCGGCGTACCACTTTTGGTAATTTGAATACCGGAAGCATCTGTTGTTCCGCCGCTTAATACTTCAAACTGGAACGGAATGTCATTTTCCCGTGCCGTTTCCACAAGTAGGCTGCGCACTGCCGGATGGGCAATCATACCGCTGTCCCGCACTTTGATTGCCGCACCTCCGCCCAGTTTCACCGCCATTTTTTCGCCGTCTATCCCATCGCCGCACATGGTGACGTCCACAGCAATACCGATATCCGGTTCAATTCCATATGCCGCCGTTTTTGCACCCTTTAAGCCGATTTCTTCCTGCACGGTAAAGACAAAATATAAATCGTTTTCGTGATTTCCGATTTGCTGCAGCGCTTCCAGCAGCACATAGCAGCCCGCTCTATCGTCCAGCGCCTTGGAAGATACGCAGCCGCCGATTTCGTCAAACGCGCCGCAAAATACGCCCGTTGTGCCAATCGGTGCTAACTTTTCCGCTTCCTCTTTGTCCTTCGCGCCAATATCAATATACATATCCGCCAATTTTAAATCCTTTTTTTTGCTGTCTCCGGTCGTGATAATCCCTTTGATACCACCCGGGAACACCACTTTACTGTGCAGCGCATTTGCCGTGGATACGCCGCCCACGTTTGTGAACCGCAAATATCCATTGTCCTCCACATAAGTCACCATAATACCAATTTCATCCATATGGGCGGCAAACATCATTTTTTTACCATGTCCAGACAGATGAATAATGATATTGCCCAACGCATCTTCTTTTATTTCTGCCGTCGGCGGAATATGCGCACGGATAAATTGCCGCATTTCCTCTTCCTGCCCGGACGGCGCATTGATTTGTGTTAATTGTTTGAGTAATTCCGTCATGCTTTCTTCACCTCATCTATTGTTTCTGCAACCTTAACCGCCAGCCGCGCTGCCGCCGCAATGTCCCGTTCGTCCGCAACGCTGACGGAAGAATGGATATAGCGGCACGGCACGGATATCACAGCGGTCTGCGCCCCGCAGCCTGTCTGCTGGAGAACGCCCGCTTCATTTCCGCCTGCGCCCGTCCGTTTAAACTGCCATGGAATGTTATATTTCTCTGCCGTTTGTACCAAAAAATCCACCAATGTTTTGTCCGACTTGGAAGTGCGCTCTATCAAAGAAAATGCAGGCCCTTTCCCAAGCGTTGTGACATGCAGGTGTTCCGGCGCTTCATAGGTATCCGCACACACAGTCCCCTCCAGCACAATTCCCACATCAGGCTGCACCTGATATGCTGCAACAGTCGCTCCTCTCACGCCTACTTCCTCCTGCACGGTGAAAACAGCATAGAGGTCATAGGGGCAATTTGCTTCTTTCAATACCTGCATCAATGCCAAACAGCCAACGCGGTCGTCCAATGCTTTTGCTTTGATTTTATGGTCGCCAAATGCCACATAACCGCTGTCAAACGCCGCATAGTCGCCAAGACTGACGGCTTGTTCCGCTTGTTCTTTGCTCTGCGCACCAATATCCATATACATATCCGCTATCTTAACGCAGGTTTTCCGTTCCTCCGGCGTAGTCATGTGCACCGCTTTGATACCAATAACGCCCGGCACTTTTTTTTCTCCGATGCGAACGCGTTGTCCCAGCAAGATACGCCCATCAATGCCGCCTACCGCCGCAAATTTTAAATATCCTTCTTCCGTGATACCTTTGACGATAAATCCTACCTCATCCATGTGGGCGCACATCATTAGTTTTTGGGGGATTTTCCCTTTTTTGAAAGCAATCAGATTACCTGCTTTATCCTCGTGCACACTGTCGCAAAACGGCGCAATCTCTTTCCATATTGCCGCACGAACCGCTTCTTCGTCTCCTGAAACGCCGTCCAGCATAGTCAATTCCTGTAATGTCATTGCCGCAGCACCCCCTGTTCCGAAATAAACTTCACATATGCCGCAATCGCGTCTGCCGTAGATTGTATATCGTTTTTCGCAATGGTCTCAATGGTGGTATGCATATACTTCAGCGGAATGGACAGCAGCAGACATGGAATGCCGCTGCGCACCACCTGAACCACCCATGCGTCCGTTCCCGTGTTGCCTTCCTCCACCTCAATATGATACGGAATATGCTGTTTTTCCAGCACTGCAAGCAATTGTTTGGCATGTTTTCTGTGGATGTTCGGCCCCAGACAAACCACTGTTCCTTCGCCCACCGGACTGGTTCTGTCTTTCTTTCCGTCCGGCGTTGTGCCATGCGTCACATCCACAACAATTGCCAAGTCAGGGTTCACTGCAAATGCACCGCAGCGCGCGCCTTGCTGTCCTGTTTCTTCGCAAACCGCCGCCTGAATGCAAATATCCACCTGAAGCCGGCTGCGTTTCAGCTGTTCCGCCGCCAAAAACAGACTTGCCAGTCCTGCTCTGTCGTCCAGACTTCTGCTGCATACCATGTCATGCATATAAATAAGCGAACCAGTCAGCGTCACCGGGTCGCCAACCTGTATTTTTTCCGCCAGTTGTTCCTTTGAAAAACCTGTGTCAATGGCTAAATCTGTTATCTTCATCGCCTTTTTTTGTTCCTCTGCCGACAGGATATGCGGCGGTTTCATGCCAATCACGCCATAGACTTGTTCCCTGCCGCAAATCGTCACTTCGCTGCCCGGCAGGATACGCGGGTCAACGCCGCCGGAGCTGACAAAGGTAACAAACCCGCTGTCGTCTATTTGGTTCACAATCAAGCCAATCATATCGTAATGCGCTTCCAGCAAAATGCAGGGTGCATTTGGTTTGCCGCAGCGGATATATCCAAAAACATTGCCCAGCCGGTCTTCCCACACGCCCTCCAGTTTGGCGCGAAACAAATCTCCCAGCGCGTGGCTGCCCATTGTTTCAAATCCCGAAACGCCTCGCAGTGTGCATAATTTTTCAAGTAGTCCTTCCATGTTGTTCCTCCTATAGTTTGTTCACATCATCTCTAAAAACATTGCCGCGGTATTCAAAATTCGGAAACTGGTCAAAAGAAGCGCATGCCGGTGATAACAGTACCACATCGCCTGCCGCCGCTTTGTCATATGCCGTCCTGACAGCACAGTGCAAATCCGCGCAGAGCAAAACAGGAACATTGTCTCCCGCCGCTTGCACCGCGTCTTTGATTTTTCCACTCGTAGCACCAACCAACACCAAGCACTTCACATGCGTTTGTATCAATTTTCCCAGTTCATCAAACGGAATTTTTTTATCATATCCGCCCGCAATCAATATCACTTTTTGCCTAAACGCCCGCAGCGCCGCCGCTGTCCTCGTGGGCGAAGAAGCAATGGAATCATTATAAAAACGAATACCGTCTTTTTCTCTGATAAATTCGATGCGGTGCGCCACGCCCGCAAAATTTTCGGCAACGGCGGCAATCTCGTCAGTCGATACCATATCGCGTACCGCCGCTATCGCCGCCATATAATTTTCAATATTGTGCACACCTGGAATGCGTATTTTATCGATATCCAGTATTTTTTCCGGCTTCCCGGCTCCGCATTGCCAGATGGCGTCATTCTCCAGATAAACGCCTTGCACCCGCCGTTTTCTACTGAATAAGCGGACAGTTCCGGCTGCTTCCGCGGCAAACGCACGCGTCTGCTCGTTATCGTAGTTCAGAACAAGGCAGTCCGCCGGTTTTTGGTGCAAAAAAATCTGTTTTTTGGCAAGCACATATTCTTCCATGGAACGGTGCCAATCCAGATGATTCGGCGTCACGTTGGTAATAACAGCAATGTCCGGCGACCGCTGCATGGTGAAAAGCTGAAAACTGGACAGTTCCAAAACCACTTTGTCTGTCGGCTGCATTTGCTCTATTTTCCCAATGAGCGGCGTTCCAATGTTGCCGCCCAACCAGCACCGGTGGCCCGCTTGCTGCAACATTTTGGCAATCAGCGTAGCTGTTGTCGTTTTTCCGTCGCTTCCTGTCACCGCAATGATTTGCGCGGGACAAAGTGCAAAAAACAATTCCATTTCCGAGGAAATAGTAACACCGTTTTCCCGCAGCCGTTTTATTTCCGGCAATTCCGGATACATACCGGGCGTTCTGAAAAAATAGTCGCAGTCCAAATGCTCTAAATAGTCGCTGCCGCACCGCACCGTAACACCCAAATTCTTCAAAAGCGGTATTCCCGCAATCTGTGCTTCTTCTTTTTTATCGCAAGCGGTCACCTGTGCGCCGCATTGTACCAAAAATTGAATAAGCGGCATATTGCTGACGCCAATGCCAGCTACCGCCACTTTCTTTTGCAGTATCTGTGCTTTAAAAGCTTCAATAGACATAGTATATCCATTCCTTTCCCACTTTACGCAAAAGAAACTGCCGCGGCAAAAAGCCGCAGCATTCCCCAGATATGCAAGCGGGTCCGCACGCACTTGCGCAGACCCTTAGGCATGAGATTCGACTCTCTTATGCCTAGGCAAACAAAAATCGAATATGTTTGCCTGATTTTATTTTCTTAAAACTGTTTTAAGTATTCCTGAACCAATTCTTCCATCAATTCGTCCCGTTCATATTTCGCAATCAGTTTTCTTGCACCCATATGACTGGTAATATAAGTCGGATCGCCCGAAATCAGATAACCGACTATTTGGTTCACCGGATTATATCCTTTTTCTTTTAACGCCACATAAACCTGTTCCAGCACCTCATGCGCCGTCTGTTTATTTTTGTCATTTTCTTTGTACCATAAGGTGTTTTGACTATCCATCATTTGCAATCACAAACCTTTCTGTCTGCTTTTTTCTTCTTGCACGCCGCAGCAGACCGCGCTGACGTGCCTATTTTTGACATTTGCCGCCGCACCCGGCTTCAAAATAGCCCTCCAGCGATAAATGCAGTGGATATTTGCTGTCCGCTTTCTGCGCCCCAAATCCCAGTCGTAAATACACGTCTTTGTGGCGCAAATCATCTGTTACCGCTTCATGGATACCGTGCAAATCCAAAAAATTCATCGCTGCCGATACCAACACCGGAAGCATTTCCTCCTCATCTGCTTTGACGGTTTCTATGTAGCCAAAGTTCCCATCTATGTTAAATGTTACCGCGCCGGTTCGTTTTCCGTCTTCTATACAACTCATCACAAGTCCGTTTTCGCCGCCGCCCAAATATTGTACTGCCGCACGAATGGTTTCCGGCGTATCTACTGATATTTTAAACATCGCATTTCTCTCCTATAGTTTCATTAGCCTTTGTACTTCCGCTTTTTTCAAGTGCCGCCATTTGCCCAGCGGCACATTGCCCAGCATGATAGGACCGATCTGCGTGCGCCGCAAATACAGCACTTCGTGTCCCACTGCTTCAAACATTCGCCGCACCTGCCGGTTCTTCCCCTCCCGTATTTTGATTTTTACGGTTGATATATTCCGGTCAATGCCAATCAGTTCCACTTCCGCCGACTTGGTAGTGAAGTC
This sequence comes from Clostridia bacterium, assembly GCA_022801925.1. Taxonomy (GTDB): domain Bacteria; phylum Bacillota; class Clostridia; order RUG12999; family RUG12999; genus JAAWTG01. Next base: position 18,413 of record JAAWTG010000039.1, read on the forward strand.
CTCTAGCGCCACGCCGCGTTTTAATTTGTTTAGCGCCGCCGGCATCATCACGCCGCGCGCATAGACCAAATATTCCTTTTCAATCCCATGGCTCGGATGCGTCAGCGTGTTGGCAAACGCACCATCGTTCGTCAGAAACAGCAGTCCTTCCGTTTCTGCGTCCAGCCGTCCGACAGGATATACTCTGGCGGAAATATCGTCCACAAGTTCCATCACAGTTTGCCGTCCCAACTCGTCACTGGTCGTAGTAATATATCCGGCGGGTTTATTCAGCAAAAGATAATATTTTTTCTTTTCCGGCGCAATGGTTTGACCGTTCACCTCCACCACGTCGGACTGTGCATCCACCTTTACACCTTGTTCCCGCACGGTTTTCCCATTGACTTTCACTTTTCCCTGTGCAATGAGTTCTTCTGCTTTACGCCGCGAGGCAAGCCCCGCGCTGGCAATATATTTTTGCAGCCGGACTGCTTCCTGTCTGCTCTCTTCCTGCATAGCGACCTCCTAAAATCCAAATGTTTCCTTCACCCAGTCGGAAAAACGGTTCCAAAACGTCGGTTCTTTGACGTATTGTACCGATTCCATTGCAACAACCGGAAATTCTTTCGCTTCCATTCCGTCCGGTTGCACCAATACCGTACCAAGCTGCTGTCCCTTTTCCACTGGCGCGCTGACAGGCTGGTTTATCGTCACTTGATAGGACGTGTGAATTTCCGTATTTTTCGGTTCCACCTCGGCATATTCTCCCTGTATCCCGATAGGTACTTCTATTTCGCTGCCTTCTGCAACGCGTACCGTTGACATCGGCATACCCTGATAGGCAAAACGATTCACCTGATATAAATTAAATGCGTAGTCAAACATCTTTTTGTGTTCTTCCCAGTCACCTCTGCAATTCAGTGTCACGGTAATCACACGCCAGCCGTCCCGCGTGGCGCTGCCCACCAAGGTCCGACCGGTTTCCGGTGTGTAACCGGGTTTGATACCGTCCGCTCCGTCATATAGTTTCAGCAGCTTATTCGCATTTGCCAGCCATTTCTTCTCCTTGTGCCCCTCCCATGGAACCGCTTTTGTTCCCGTAGCGGCAACCTCTTCAAATACAGGATTTTGCATGGCATAGCGGGAAATCAGCGCCAAATCATAGGCTGTTGTATAGTGATTGGGGTCATATAATCCATGCGGATTGGTAAAATGCGTCTGGTTTGCACCAATTTCTTTTGCTTTTTGGTTCATCAATTCCGCAAACGCTTCCACGGAACCGGAAATATGTTCCGCAATGGCAACCGACGCATCGTTTCCGGACGGCAGCATCAAGCCGTAAATCAAATCTTCCATTTTGACCTTTTCGCCCAGCGCCAAATACATGCTGGTGCCTTCCAGTCCTGCTGCATTGGAGGATACCGTCACAATATCGTCCAAATTGCCGTTTTCAATTGCCAAAATTGCCGTCATAATCTTTGTCGTACTTGCCATTCCCATTTGGGTATAGCCGTTTTTTTCATAGAGTACCTTACCCGTCACGCTGTCCATCAAAACGGCTGCGCCCGCGTTCACATCAATTGCTTGCACCGCACTGCAGCACGGCACTAACATCAATACTGTACAAATCAAACTGCCTATCCATTTTCGCAACTTTTCCGACCTCCACATTCCACATATTGTATATACAATAATATGTGAAGTGCAGCCGTGATTATGCGTGGAAAGATTAGGTTGTGATATACTCCGCCTGCTTTTCTTCCGTTTCCTGTTGCGGCGTCTCTGGTTCTTCTTCTTTTTTCAAATAGCTGCCAATGACCTGATTTACTTTGTCAATCAATTCCGGTACCATATCCAGCAATTTTTCAACAGCGCTTTGGGACGTTCCCACCGGAATCACTTTTACATTGTTATTGCAAATCACTAAAAATGCCACCGGTTCCACTTTTAATCCCCCGCCGCTGCCGCCGCCGAACGGGTAGGCGGTTTGCGCCTGATTATTTTTTCCGGGCAGTTCACAGCCGCCCGCGCCAAATCCGCAGGATACTTTTGTCACCGGAATAATCATGGTGCCGTCCGCTGCCGTGACCGGTTCGCCGATAATCGTATTGACTTCCACAATTGACTTTATGCTGCCCATTGCCGCCGAAATCAATTCTTTGATGTTGTTATCCAATCCCATCACTCGCTTTCGTCTTTTTTTGCATATTTTTGAATGAGCGTCCGAATCTCCTGATTCCTGTACCACACTTTGATACATTTTATCAGCAGAAACAACGGTCTTACATATAGTGTTATATCAAAAACGATTTTTATTCCTTCTTCCGACACGAAATCAGGCACAGCGCGAAATGCGCTTTTTTTGATGATAAATGTTTGCTGCATTGCCGCTTGCAGTAAACCGACCGCCGAAGCAAGCGTGCCAAACGCCATACCGTTTATAACAGGGTCGGAAAATCCTGCCGAAATGCCAAACTGAATGTCCTCAATCACCAATTCACGCCGCACCACCGGCACAGCAGCTTTGCATATAACAACGGCGTCGCCCAGCAATTCCTTGATTTTTACCAATGTATATTTCTGCTTTTCGATGTCTGAAACTGCTTTTTTTTCTTCTTTTTTCACTTTTTTTTGTATCAGCTTGTCCTTTGGAATCCGAATCAAACCGCCCACAAACCGAAGCTGATAATCCACTGTCTGGTCTGTATTCACCCCATAAATCTGAAGGTGTATACCCTCTTTCAGCATCAATAATCCTGCCAGTGCGGCAAGGATTCCAACCGTCAGGGTCAGCCAAACCACGCGCATCACCTGTCTTTCTTCCCTCTGCTTTATGCTTCCTCGTCATTGTCATAGAAACTGGTTTGCAATGGAACGTTTTGAATGTCGGGTAAATCCTCCAGCGTCTTGAGTCCAAAACAACGCAAAAACTCGTCTGTTGTTTTGTATAACAAGGGCTTGCCCGGCGTGTCCAGCCTTCCGCAGTCAATCACCAGCCCTTTTTCCAAAAGCCGTCCCAATGCCCCATCGCTGTTGACGCCGCGGATAAATTCAATGTTGCCGCGCGTCACAGGCTGGTTATATGCAACAATAGAAAGCGTCTCCAGCGCCGCATTGGACAGTGACTGCTGCCGCCGCGGTTCCACCAGCTTTGAAACGGCTTCAAACTGTTCCTCCCGCGTGCATAGTTGAAATGCCTGTCCCACCTGAATAATCTGCAAACCGCTTTTTCGCGTTTCCATTTCCTCTTTCATGCGTTCTATCACAATATTTATTGTTTCCTCATCTGTCTGTGTAATACGCGTTAATTCCGCCAGGGATACAGGTGAACCGGAAGCAAAGAGCAACGCTTCAATCGTCCCCTGCAATTCCTGTAATGTCATTCTCATCACCACTTATTTCACATAATAAACCGCCGCCTGAGTCATAGACCTTCATTTTGCCACGCCGCGCAAGTTCCAGCACTGCTAAGAAGGTGGACACTGCTTCCGCTTTTGTCACAATCGTTTCAAAAATCTCTTCAAACTGCAGCCGGTCTTTTCCTTTAAAAATTGTGTATAAATAATGGATACGGCTCCGTACAGACACCGTTTCCCGTTTGACAATCGTTTCCATTGCCGCCATTTTCAGCGGCGCACTTTTTTGACGGTTGCGTTCCAACACGCCCGCAAACGCCTCCAGCAATTTGGAAAGCGGCACCGGCTCATTGGGCTGCGGCGGCGCTTCCGGAAGAGGCTGCGTCTCTTTAAAAAACAAATAATTCGCATGTCCTTGGTTATCGTCTAAATATTCCACCGCACCTTTATATTTCGCATATTCCACCAAACGGTCAATCAACTCTGCGCGCGGATCTTCTTCCTCTTCTTTTTCCTCTTGCGGCAGCAGCATTTTTGACTTGATATATAATAGCTGCGCTGCCACCACCAGAAATTCCCCTGTCACTTCCAAATCCAGTTCATTCATCATGTCTATATATTCCATATATTGTTCCGTGATGGTGGTAATGGGAATATCGTATATGCTGACTTTATTTTTCTGAATCAAATGCAGCAGCAAATCAAGCGGTCCTTCAAACATTTGCAGTTTAAATGTTACAGCTTCCATAGAACCTCACCTCTATAAAAACGGACGCAGCAGCAAATCGGAAAGTGCAACAATTCCGTTTAACATCCATTGATTTAGTATGCCGAGCACCGGCGATAATGCGCCGAACAGCAGCAGCGCCACCAATACCAGACTAAGTATTCTTTCGTTTCTTCCAAGCCAAATACGCGCCTTTGGCGGCAACAACGGTTCTATTATTTTAGAGCCGTCCAGCGGCGGCACCGGCAGCAAATTAAACACAGCAAACGCCGTGTTCAGCATGACGAAAACCACCAAAAATCTGTCGACAAATCCGCCCATCACCGTCTGCGGAATGACGTTATATGCTTTGAGTACCGTCCAAAGAATCACGCCCACAAGCGCCATCAATATATTGGACATAGGTCCTGCCAGCGCGGTCAGCACCATACCTTTATCCCGTTTTTTAAAATTCATGGGATTGATAGGAACCGGTTTTGCCCAGCCAAATCCAAAAATGAGCATACATATCGCGCCCATAATATCCAAATGTTTCATGGGATTGAGCGTCAGTCGTCCCATATCTTTGGCAGTCGTATCTCCCATTTTATAGGCAACAAAACCATGTGCCGTCTCATGTACCGCGATAATCAGAAAAATAATCGGCAAACGAAACAGCATGTCCAAAAGTTCCTGCCTGCTCCATATATGAACCATTGTTTCACAACTTTCTTCTATTTTAATGAAAACCCAGAAATTCCTTCATTATAAATTGTATCCTAGTTTCCTGCAATTGTCAAGAATTTCAGTAATATTTCTCCCCTTTTCTCCATCTTTCCCATCACTCTGTTTCAGCGCAGTGCAGTCTGTGGACAAAGCAATTGTTTTCGCTTTTTCATATAATAGAAAATACCCGCCATGTCCGCCAAAATCCAACCGATTGGCACCGACCACCAAATACCGACAACGCCAATGGCAGGAATACCTGAAAGCACATATGCCAGCATTACCCGCATTCCAAGAGAAACCACGGTCAGCACAACCGACATACCAGGTTTCCCCAAAGCGCGGTAAAGCCCATATAGCAAAAACAAACAGCCAATGCCAAAATAAAACGCGCCTTCAATGTGCAGATAACGAACACCTTCCGCAACAATGGCAGTCTCTCCTGCTTCCACAAAAAGGAGCATGAGCGGACGCGCCAACACCCACACTGCTGCCGAAACAACTACGCAAAAAAGCAGCACACAGAGCACCGCGCCCCGCAGACCGGCGCAGATACGTTCTTCTTTTTTTGCACCATAATTCTGGGCAATGAACGTGGAAAACGCATTGCCAAAATCCTGCACAGGCATATAGGCAAACGCATCAATTTTCACCGCAGCGGCAAAAGCCGCCATAACTGCGGCACCAAAGCTGTTCACAACACCCTGTACCATCAAAATTCCTAAGTTCATCACAGACTGCTGCACGCAGGTGAGTATAGAAAAACCGGCAATTTCCCGCATACAATTCCACCGGACGCGACATTCTTCTTTTTTCATTTTCAGCCATGGGACACTAATCCATGCATAGATTGCAATTCCAATACCGGAAAGATATTGCGCTGTCACTGTTGCCAGCGCCGCGCCGGCAACGCCCCATTTCATGCCAAGAACAAACCACAAATCAAGCGCGATATTTAATATCGCCGAAATTGCCAAAAATATCAGCGGCAGCGTAGAATTCCCAATTGCTCTGAGCAGAGACGCAAAATAGTTATATAAAAACGTAGCGAAAATACCACAAAATACGACATTCAAATAACGGCGCATATCCTGCCACACTTCTTCCGGCACTTGCAAAAACAGTTGTATTTTATCAAGGAAAACATATGCCAAAATATTTAAAACAATTGTCAAAGAAACAATCAATACAAACGAAGCGCAGATTTCTTCTTTCAATTTTTTCTCATTTCGTTCTCCAAAGCGAATGGAAAAAAGTGTTCCGCTTCCCATGCACAGACCCAAAAGAATGGAGGTCAAAAATGTCATCAGCGTAAACGACGAACCGACCGCCGCCAGTGCGTTTGCCCCCAGAAATTTACCGACAATCAATGTATCCGCTACATTATAGCATTGCTGCAACAAATTTCCCAATACCATCGGAACAGCAAAGCGCAGCATAGACCGCATTGCCGACCCTTGTGTCATATCGATGTTCATACCGCGAACCCTTTCATTTAAATGCTTATCAGAATCATCATACCAGTTTTTACGTAGTATGTCAAATGCAGTCCGGCTTCTTTATCAAGCATCTGTTATCCCATTTCTCCCTTTTTCATATGCTATTTTTTGTCATGGAACTGCTGCGAAATACACTTCTTTGTTATGGTATTATTTTCATTTTTCTATTGACATATTTTCATTTTGGGGTAAAATGAGAGATAGATTTTCCCATAAGGAGGTAGCTGCATGAGAATGCATCCCAAAAAACATCTGCCGGAGCGTTTAGAACGTTGCGGCGCGCTATATATCACACAAACAGAGGGACTACGCGGAAACTGGGGCAGCGCTGTTTTTCAAAACGCTAACCCTATATGCGTAGAAATTGGCTGCGGCAAAGGAAATTTTATCACAGGACTGGCGCAGCGGCACCCTGACATCAACTATATTGCGTTTGAAAAATATAAAAACGTGCTGGTAACAGCTATGGAAAAGGCGCAAGCGCTGCACCTTACCAATGTCCGTTTTTTATCCGATGATGCGGCAGATTTGGAAAAACTGCTTGCCGCCGGTGAATGTGAACGGATTTATCTGAATTTTTCCGACCCATGGCCCAAAAACCGCCATGCGAAACGCCGTTTGACGCACCCCAGCTTTCTGGCTTTATACAAAGCAGTGCTGCCGTCAGGCGGGCAAATTCATTTCAAGACGGATAATCAAAAACTATTTGAATATTCCCTCAACACCTTCAGCGATTTTGGGCTGCGGCTGCACAACATCACGTTTGATTTACACGGCAGCGATTTTGAGGGAAACATTGAAACGGAATATGAAACGCAGTTTTCGCAGCAAGGATTTCCCATTTACCGCTGCGAAGTCCTGTTTGATTGAGGTGAAAACATGGCAGTGTTTCAAAAACAATTTGATATTTGCTATTCCCATTTGGACGAAAAACGGCGCGTCAAAGTAACGGCGCTGCTGGATTTTTTACAGGACGTCGCCACAGCGCACTCCGATTCCTTGGGACTGACGCTGGAAAACATGAGGCGTGACGGCGCTTTTTGGGTGCTGGTCTCTTTTGACATCACGCTTCATGCCTTGCCGCAAATAGACGAGCGTATTACGGTCGAAACTTGGTCTTCCGGTATTAAAACCATCTATGGCTACCGGAATTTCCGTATGTTGGCTGAAAATGGCGCTGTTTTGCTGGAAGCGGTATCTGTCTGGGTATATATGGGCTGGGAAACTATGCGCCCGCTGCGCGTTCCGCCGGAAAAAGCGGCATTGTTTGCGCCGCAAACGCCTGCGGTACTGCCGCGGAAACTTTCTTTGCCACAGCCTTCCTGTACCGCGCCTGCACTCACCTATCAGGTCATGCGGCGCGATATCGACACCAATTTGCACATGAACAACGTGAAATATTTGGAACTTGCACTGGAAACGCTTCCGCAATCTCTTTGGAAACGCACGCCCACGCATTTGCAGCTTCAATTTCTGCATGCCGCAACCTATGGAGAACAGCTTCATATTTTTCTGGACTCCTCCGGCGATTCCGCTCTATGCTGCATTCGTCCCCAAGCTGCCGCGGAACCTGCTTCACTGGTGCGGATTACTTATGAATAAACAAGCCCCTTCCTACGGTTTTACTGTTCCGTAGAAAGGGGCTTTATTTTTACTATCTTGTTACCATCACTTGACAAAGGTAAATACGGTTTTTCCGGCGAAAATCCTGCAAATGATTGCGTCATCCTCATTCGCGGGCACTAGCCCTGCTCTTTCGTCT
>JAAWTG010000040.1 GCA_022801925.1 Clostridia bacterium
GCAGAATATATATTCTGCCGGTTAAATATTTTATATATGTTTTCTATTTCGCGCAGTAGGTTGCAAGATATTGCTCCATTTTTTCTTTCATGGCAGCGTCAATCACAACTTTGCCGTCCACTTCGCGTTCATACAATGTGTCAATGATTTCGCGCGCCGTTACAATTGGGAAAGTACAGATACCAAATTCATCGGCAATTTCCTGAATCGCGGTTTTGTTTCCCTGCCCGCGTTCCATGCGGTCTACGGAAATCACCAGTCCAGCGATTTCGATATCTGCCGCCGCTTTTAAAATGGGAAGGCATTCGCGAATCGCAGTTCCGGCAGTGATAACGTCTTCAATAATAACGACCTTATCGCCGTCTTGCAATTTGTAGCCCACCATGCTGCCGCCTTCGCCGTGGTCTTTTGCTTCTTTACGGTTAAAACAATAGTTCACATTCACCTGGTGGTTGTTGGAGAGGGCGATTGCAGTGGAAACAGACAGCGGAATCCCTTTGTAGGCGGGACCAAATAACGCAGTGATGGGTGTTTTGATGTTTTCCATGATACAGTTTGCATAAAATTCACCCAGACGCGCCGCTTGCTCGCCGGTTTTATAGTTTCCGGTGTTGACAAAATAGGGGGTCTTGCGTCCGCTTTTGGCAGTGAAATCGCCAAAGGTCAGAACGCCGCTGCGTACCATAAATTCAATAAATTCCTGCTTATAAGATGCCATAATAAGTTCCTCCTGTCGTGAAAGCACATTCTCTTATGCTTATCATAGTGATATATTTTTTTATGAGATTATTTAACGATTATCTTGCACCAGCCGATATCCTTCATAAACAAGTTTTTCTGTTTTTGCCTTTCCTTGTTCAGAATATAAAACGCCACTATCGATAAATCCATATTTTTCATTGTTGTATTTTGCGATTTCTTCGGAATTGACGACTGTTGTTAAAAATGAGTCGGGATAGCTTATTCTTGTCCAGCCGCTACCGCTTTCCACGACTTCAAATTTCGTAACATCATCTACATATAATGGCAAACAACCGTTATATGCATCATTTTTATCTTTTGCATATGGAAATGCAAGTACTTCAAATGTTGCAGGGTCGGCGCCGAACACTTTCATAATTCCGTCGTTTTCAAGATAGATATAGACAAAGTTTTTGTCTTTTGCATAACGCATCTGTCCTGTATCATCAATTACCTGAAACGTTGCAGGGTCTGCATCTTCAATTTTATGCGCCATAAAATACACGCTTTTATTGTCAGCGGCAAAGTTTTCATAATCAAGCGGTTTGAATGTATCTTTATTTACATCCAGCGGTGTCACACGTCTGCCGGTAGCCAAATCATACGTGACATAATTCCATGTATCGTTTTCGTATACATAACCAAGTTCTCCGGCATCTTTCTTTATAAATGCAACAGTCCATTGCAGGATATTAGCGTCAAAAACTCTAACTATCGTGGCAACCGCCTGTTCGGTTGTATAGGTATCGTTCGGTGCAAATTTGTTATCACCAACGCCGTTCATAAATCCCAAATTACTGATTTTTTGAACGGAATGCAAAGCCCAGTCTGATATTTCGTCAACATCAGCGTAAGCGTACCATAGTTCCGTCGCTTCCATCGGCGACACTTTATCAATCATACGAATAATAATGGCAGCAGCTTCTTCCCGTGTAAGATTATCGTTGGGAGCAAATTCTGTTTCCGTTTTGCCATGAACAATACCGATATCATGCAAAAAATAAATGAAATCATCTTCACAATCATTAAAAAACTTTTCTCCAAAGTAAAAAGTTTCACTGCCGGTATCTGCGTTCTCTTCATACCATTGCGTGAAAAACGGCGTTTGTATAACCAGACGAAAAATTAACTCACAGAAGTCAAAACGAGATATTTCGCCCATATAATCATCATTCTTTTCCGTATCCAAAAGACCGACCCAAAGGGCTCTCTCTATGCTTTCTGCCGCCCATTCGCTGCATACATATTCCTTTTCAGGCTCTGCGGCTATGGTTGTGACAGAAAGAGCAAGGATCATGGACATAAGTACTGATAGAATCCTTTTCATAGGCACACCTCTTTTTTCTGCTTCTTAAATATCATTTTACCATAAAATGCACAGCATTTCAATAGAATGATGTATAACTTTCAAAGTCTGTTCATAAAATGAAATGATATCATTCAGAAGTGGAGGCGTAAACATGCCGGAAGAAAAAAAGAATTTAGTACATAATGTGATTTTGGAAGGACGGGAAAAACTTTCCGTTTCAGGAGTGAAAGATGTAGACAGCTTTGATGAATCCATTGTGGAACTCTATACGGAAATGGGCATGATGGAAGTAAAAGGGTCGGAACTGCACATCAGCAAACTGAATCTGGATTCGGGAGAGTTCACCGTGGAGGGAAATGTGGACAGCGTTGTTTATGTGGACGAATCGGCAGCCAAAGAGAAAGATGGTTTTTTCAAACGACTGTTCAAGTAACACGGACGGGAAAGGAGATGCGGGACATTGACAGTATCCATCAATGAACAGACGCTTATTTTTTTCTCCTGCGTTCTGGACGGAATTTTGATTGGGTTTATTTTTGATGTTTTCCGCATCCTCCGTACCGCGTATAAACTCAACAAAATTTTCACGACCATTTCAGACGTGTGTTTTTGGGCAATCGCACTGTTTATCGTTTTCATGACAATTTATATCACCGGAGACGGACAAATCCGATGGTTTGTTTTTCTGGGATGTGCGATTGGTTTTTTATTGTATTTATTTTCAATTAGTCCATTGATTGTGAAAACAGTGGTCAAAATCATACGCGCAGTGAACACCTTTTTGTGGAAATGCTTGCGGATATTATTTCGCCCATTTTACAAAATTTTCAAGTTTTTCGCAAAAAAAAGCGGAAAATTAAAAAAGTTTGTAAAAAGTGCACAAAGAAAATCGGGAGAAAAATACAAAAAAACACTTGCAAAGTTGCGTAGAATTGGTATAATATTAAAGAAGGTATAAATATTACAAAAGAAATCATATCGCTGCAACAGAGGATGAGAGGGAAACGATGAAGAAAAAGAAAACAAAATTCAAGTTTCATAAATTGCTAATCGTTGCAGGCATTGTTATATTTCAGTCTTATTTGATTTTAACGATTATCATGCAGCAATTCTCAATTGCCGAAAGCCAGCAGGAACTTGCGGCATATCAGCAGGAATTAGCTGACGAACAGGAAAAATCAGCGCAGCTTGACAGCCAGATGCAGCAGCAAAACGACCCGGCTTATATGGAACAGATGGCGAGGGAAAAATTGGGGCTTTATAAAAGCACGGAAAAAATATTCATTGACGGCTCCAATCGGTAGAAGAAAACCAACCCAAATAGTGGTTTGATATAGATAAAAAACCTTGGCAGACAAAATATAAGGAGGAAAAGAGTCGTATGCCGCTTGAAGTGGGAACAATCGTGGAAGGAAAAGTCAAAAGTATCGCACCATTTGGCGCATTTGTGGAATTGGGGGAAGGAAAGACAGGCTTAGTGCATATTTCAGAGATTTCTACAGAATATGTCAAAAGCATTGAAGACCATATCAAACAGAACGATGTGGTGAAAGTGATGATTTTGTCTGTAGATGAAAAAGGGAAAATTAACCTGTCCATTAAAAAGGCAATGGAAAAAATGCCGAAATCGTCAAAGCCTGCGGAAGTCAATTTTTCAAAACCAAAGGCAGCTTTGGGGTTTGAGGATATGATGGCGAAATTCAAACAGGAAAGCGATGAAAAAATGCAGAGTTTGAAAATTGGCAAAGAACCGCGCCGCAACCGCTATAGTCAATAACGGGACGAGAGATTTTGGCTGACCAATATAAAAAAGAATACATAAATCCGTATCTGCCTGTACAGATACGGATTTTTTTGATGTTTTAATCAATATGACGGCGAAAAATGTTAAAATATGGTTTGAAAAAGTAGGTAGAATATGGTATGATACAAGAGTGTAGGTTTCTTTTAAAGCAGAATGGGAAAAGTAAAAAATAAGGAGAAAGCATAGACTTGTGGGAAGTACGAAAGGAGACGACGTCATGAAACGGCTTTTGTGTATAGGACTTATATTATGCTGCATGGCAGGGATTTTCAGCGGCTGCGGCAGTGATGCGACGGAGCAGACGGCAGAAGTGCAGATTGAAGTGCCAGAGGGCGCGACAACAACGGAAATCGCTGCGCTGTTGAAAGAAAATGGTATCATTAAAAATGAGAAAAAGTTTATTAAAGAATCGCAAAAGAGCGGTAATGACCAGAAATATAAAAGCGGCGTTGCGGCGCTGCACGGTGGAATGGAACTGGAAGAAATTATGGAAGTTCTGGTGAACCAAATGCAGCCGTCCGGCATTAAAGTGACTGTGCCGGAAGGATATAATTTAGATGAAATCACGAAACTGTTGGTGGAAAAAGAATTGATTGATGAAAAGGAATGGAAACAGGAACTTCGGGAAGGCGAGTTCGACTATTGGTTTTTGAAAGACGCGGAGCTGCCCAAAGGCACATACCGTCTAGAGGGATTTTTGTTTCCCGACACCTATCGTGTGAAAGCGGGCGCCAGCGAACATGATATCATTGACATGATGCTGAAACGGTTTGACACGGTCTACACACAGGAATATCAGGATAAGGCAAAAGAATTGGGGTTTAGCGATTTGGAAATACTGACGCTGGCATCCATCATCGAAAAAGAAGCGTCGGTGGATTTGGATAAAATATCTTCGGTGTTCCATAACCGGCTGAAAGATCCAAAATATAAATATCTGGAATCCTGTGCGACAGTGATTTATGTCACAGGAGAAAAAAAAGACCGTTTAACTTTGCAGGATACAAAAGTGAAATCACCGTATAATACCTATATCAATCCGGGACTGCCGCCCGGGCCGATTTGCAGTCCCGGTAAGGCGGCGATCGAAGCGGCGCTGTATCCGGCAAAAACGGATTATTTGTTCTTTTCTGCCAATGGAGACGGCACCAATTCTTTCTCCAAAACCTATGAAGAACATTTGTCAAAGCAGCCGTAAATGGGAAGAGTTAGACAGAAAAGGCTTGCGCGGAATCAAAGAATCTGAGAAAAATAGCAGGGTTTCAAAACTGGAAGCATGGAGTGTGAACAAAAATTGATGGAAAGCAATATCACGCCGGAATTTATCATTCGGTACCTGCGCAGTTTGCCATATCCCGATTCTGCATTGTTTCAGGAAATGGAGCAGTATGCGCAGCAACGATATATTCCGATTATCCAAAAAGAGGCGGCGCAGCTGCTGCGCGTGTTGTCGCAGCTTAAGAAACCGGAACGGATTTTGGAAATTGGTACAGCGATTGGATATTCAGCATTGCATTTGCTGGCAGGGCTGCGCCCAGGCGGGAAATTGGTGACGATTGAAAAGGAACCTGAAATGACAGAACCGGCGTGGGAGTTTCTGGAGCGTGCGGGCAAAAGCAGTATGGTGGAACTGATTGAAGATGATGCGCTGTGCGTTTTGGAGCAGCTTAGCGGCAGCTATGATATGATTTTTATGGACGCTGCCAAAGGGCAATATCAGGAGTTTTTTGACCTTGCGTTTCCGCGGCTGAATGCCGGTGGCATTCTGATTTCTGATAATGTACTCTATAAAGGGTATGTGGCGGACGGAGCGGTGGCGGAACATAAACGGCGGACGATTGTGCAGCGGCTACGGGCATATTTGGATATGCTGGTGCGTCATCCGTTGCTGGATACTTGTGTGATACCGATAGGGGACGGCGTGGCAGTGTCCGTCCGGAAATGGGAGAGTGAAAAACATGGCGAATAAAGTGGAATTATTGGCGCCGGCGGGCAGTTTGGAAAAACTGAAAATGGCAGTATTATATGGAGCGGACGCTGTTTACTTAGGCGGAGAAGAATTTTCGCTGCGGGAAGCGGCGGACAATTTCACCATTGATGAAATCAGAGAGGGAATTGCGTTTGCGCATAACTATGGCGCAAAGGTGTATGCGGCAATCAATATCATTGCGCACAATGAGGATTTGGAGGGCATTGAGTTGTTTGCGCAAAGCGTGTATGAAATGGGCATTGACGCAGTTATTGTGGCGGATATGGGCGTGTTTTCCGTTATCCGCGAAGCGGTGCCGGAGCTTGATATCCATGTGAGCACACAGGCGAATACGGTGAATCACCGCAGCGCCGCCATGTGGTATAAACTAGGTGCGAAACGCGTTGTATTGGCAAGGGAACTGCCCTTGAGCGAAATGAAAGAAATCCGTGATAAAACGCCATTGGGACTGGAACTGGAAGCGTTTGTACATGGCGCAATGTGCATTTCCTATTCGGGGCGCTGTTTGCTGAGCAATTACATGACGCACAGGGAAAGCAACCGCGGTGCGTGCGCCCAGCCCTGCCGCTGGAAATATTCTTTGGTGGAAGAACAACGCCCGGGCGAAGTGATGCCGGTTTATGAAGGAGACAATGGCACGTTCATTTTTAATTCCAAGGATTTGTGTCTGATTGAACATTTGCCGGAACTGATAGAAGCGGGAATCACCAGTCTGAAAATTGAAGGGCGTATGAAAACGGCATATTATGCTGCTTCCGTTGTGAAAGCATACCGCGAAGCGCTGGACGCATACTATTTAGACCCGTCGGGCTATCGATTCAATCCTGCGTGGATGGAGGAACTGCAAAAGGTCAGCCATCGTCACTATTATACCGGATTTTTTCATGGGAAACCGGAGGAAAAAGGACAGGTCTACAACACATCGTCTTATATTCGCACGTATGACATTGTCGGCGTGGTGCTAGCATATGAAGAAAAAACGGGCGTGGCGGTGGTGCAGCAGCGCAACAAATTCGGCAGAGGTGACACCGTGGAGATTATTCAGCCAAACATTCCGGGATTTTTAACACATCAAATTGACGTCATGCTGGATGAAAACGGACGGGAAATCAATACAGCGCCCCACGCAAAAATGACGGTGCGTCTGCCGCTGGAACAACGCGTGATTCCGGGCGCAATTATCCGTGAAAAACGGGAACAGGAATAAAAGGTGAGACAATGGGAACGCCACAAGAAAAATTAAAAAATCTCCCTCGCCAGCCGGGGGTTTATATCATGAAAGACCCGCAAAAGAACATCATCTATGTGGGTAAATCAAAATGCCTGAAAAACAGGGTATCGCAATATTTTCATTCCAATCAGCCCAACATGAAGGTACAGGCAATGGTGGACAATATTGCGGATTTTGAATACATTGTGACGGATACGGAACTGGAAGCATTGGTGCTGGAGTGCAACCTCATCAAAAAGCACAAGCCCTATTACAACATTTTGCTCAAAGACGGGAAACAGTATCCGTATATCAAAGTGACTACTTCAGAAGAATTTCCGCGGATATTGTTGGCGCGCAAACAGGAAAAAGACAAAAATCAGTATTTTGGTCCGTATACGGGCGGCATGGTGCGTGAAACGATGGACGTGCTGCGCAAGGTGTTCAAAATCCGCACGTGTAAACGGGTGCTGCCGCGGGACATTGGCAAAGAACGCCCTTGCTTGAATTATCATATCGGGCTGTGCAGCGCGCCATGTCAGGGAAACATTTCTCAGGAAGCATACCGGCAGGCGTTTGATGAGATTAAAAACTTTTTGGACGGCCGCGGCGACGCACTGGTACAAAAATTGAAGCGGCAAATGCAGGCTTATTCGGACGAATTGGAGTTTGAAAAGGCGGCAATGGTGCGTGACAAAATCCAGAAACTGGAAGGGCTGTGGGACAGTCAAAAGATTGTCAGCACAAAAGGCGAAGATCAGGACGTCATTGCTGTTTGCACACACGGCTGGGTGGCGGATATTCAAATTTTTGTCATACGCGGCGGTAAAATTACGGGTCGGGAACAAATTTTACTGGAACGGGTGATTGAGGAAACCGAGGACGCTGTGCTGGGACAGGTGATGAGCCAATACTATGCGGGAACAGCGGAAGAAGCGCTGCCGCGTCAGGTGTTAGTGAATGTTTTGCCGGAGGACAATCAGCTTTTGGAAGCGTTTTTATCGGATAAAAAAGGCGTGAAAGTGAGCATTCACCGACCGCAGCGCGGAGAGAAACTGGAACTGGTAAAAATGGCGGAAAAGAATGCCAGACAGGTCATTGACGATTATAACGCCCGCGCGACAGCAGACGGGGCACGTAACAGGGCGGCAGTCAAAGAACTGGAGGATACGCTGGGCACTGCTATCAAACGTGTGGAGGCATATGACATTTCCAACACGGCGGGCACCAATTCTGTGGGCAGCATGTGCGTGTTTGAGGACGGTATGCCGGCAAACAGCGAATACCGACATTTTAAAATCAAAACTATTGACGGCGCTGATGACTACGGTTCTTTGCAGGAGGTGCTTTCCCGCCGGTTGCAGCGCGCGCTGAACGAACGCGAAGCAGGCGAAAACAAAGGGTTTGCGCGTTTGCCGGATGTTATCTTTGCCGACGGCGGACTGGGACAGGCGCATGTCATAGAAGGGGCAGTTCGGGCGGCGCACTTGGATATTCCGGTCTATGGTATGGTCAAAGACGACAGCCACCGTACGCGTGCGTTGATTTCCTGCGATGGCGAGATTATTCCGCTCAGTCGAGAAGCATTCCGGTGGGTGGCGTTGATTCAGGAGGAAGTGCATCGTATTGCCATTCGATATCACCGGAAAACGCGTGAGAAATCCTCTATTCACTCTGAGCTGGAGGAAATACCAGGTATTGGAAAAACACGCCGGAAAAATTTGATAAAAGCATTTGGGTCTGTGAAAAAAATGCGGGAAGCGTCTTTGGAGGAGTTGGCAAAGGTACCGGGCGTGGGACGCAGCGCGGCAGAAAATGTGTATCAATTCTTGCATGGCGGGAATGGATAATTCTGTAAAGGGTGGATATAATAGGAATATATATCTGAATTTGTATCCGGTTTTGTGCATATTCGGGAAAGATTGACAGATTTTTGACAAAATTTAGGACAGAAATAGAGTTGATTTTTTTTGAAAAACGAATATAATAATAGGAGGATACCCATGGCGAATAAAAGCAAATAAACCATTTTTGGGGGTTGGCGATGGGTGTATCGGGAGACAGTTTTCTTTTTTGTGAAAAGAACCGGAGGCAAATGTGTTGCCGGGAGCGGCAAATCCTATCCGGCGGCTGCTTGTCTGGGACGCAGCAAGAAGTGTTTTGAGAACAGAAGGTAGCAGTCGTGCGCAAAGAGAAGCACGAGTCCGGGACTGAAAGGAGAAGAACGCATATGTGGACAGTCGTATATATGGCACAGGATAGAGAATTTGTGCAGCAGCTTCAAACCATTCTGGAAGACGGCGGTTTGATTGTGAAAGTACGTCCTGTATGTAAAGACGCGGGAGATAACTGTTTTGAAGTGTTGGTGCCGGAATCGGAAATCGAACAGGCGCATGAGATGATTATTGAAAAAGGGTTTTAATAAAAAGGTTCTCGAATGGGAGCATAGGCATAAGAGATTCGATTCTTTTATGTCTAGAAAAAAGAGATAGAAATAGATTTAGAAAAGTATGGGAGTGGTTTTGTGATGAAAAAGATGAAAACAATTGGTGTTTTGACAAGCGGCGGAGATGCGCCGGGTATGAATGCGGCTATCCGTGCTGTGGTGCGTGCCGGCGTGAACAGCGGTATGCGTGTTCTGGGGATTCATAACGGGTATACCGGATTGATGAAGTTGGACATGAAAGAAATGGACATGCGTGAAGTCTCTGACACGCTGCATCGCGGTGGGACAATCCTTGGCAGCGCACGCTGTCTGGAATTCAAAAAGCCGGAAGTGGTGAAGAGCACAGCGGAACAGGCGAAAGAAAACGGTATTGATGGTCTTGTGGTAATCGGCGGAGACGGGTCGTTCCGCGGCGCGCGTGATTTATCGTTAGCCGGACTGCCGACCATTGGACTGCCGGGAACCATTGACAACGATATTGATTGTACAGATTATACAATTGGATATGATACGGCGCTCAATACGGTAAGTGATTGTATTGATAAAATCCGTGACACTACACTGTCGCACAACCGATGCACTTTTGTGGAAGTGATGGGAAAAGATGCAGGATACATAGCGCTTTCGGCAGGAATTGCCGGTGGAGCAGAAGCAATTTTGATTCCAGAGCAAAAATTTGATATTCAAAAAGACCTTGTTCAAATGATTATGGATTGCCGCGCCAGAGGAAAATATCACTATATCATTGTGATTGCGGAGGGAATCGGCAATACGCAGGAAATTGCGGATAAAACAGAAGAACTCCTGCGCACGGAGCACGACATTGAACTGGAAACAAAGGTGTGTATTTTAGGGCATATTCAGCGCGGCGGACGTCCGACGGTCAAAGATCGTATCACAGCGAGCCAGATGGGGGTTTATGCAGTTGATTTGCTGAAACAGGGAATCGGCAACCGCGTTGTGGTAAAACGTGACGGAAAAATCACCGATTTGGATATTCTGGAAGGTTTGAACATGAAAAAAACGATTGACGCCGATATGCTGCGGCTGGCAGATATTTTGTCTTTATAACCTTGTCGAATAATGAAACCTGCCTTGCAAGAAGGCGAGTTCCATATTCGAGCTTCAGTGGGAGTCATCATCTCCCGCTGAAACCCTGAGGGGTCAAGCCCCCTGCGACGGTCGAAATCGTCGCAATGTGATTAAACGAGCTTATCACGCTTTGCTCCGATTATAATCAAAGTGAGGAATGGAGGATTTTATGGCAGTTCGCAAAACAAAAATTGTTTGTACGCTTGGACCGGCAACAGATGACCCTAAAGTGATGGAACAGTTGATGCGCAGCGGCATGAATGTTGCGAGACTAAATTTTTCTCATGGTACCCATGAAGAACAGCAAATGCGTATTGACGAACTAAAAGCGGCGCGGGAAAAGTTGGGGTTACCTGTGGCGTTGCTGCTTGATACCAAAGGACCGGAAATTCGCATTGGAGACATGAAAGACGGCGGTGTGCAGCTAAAAGAGGGACAAACATTAACGCTCACGCCGGAAAAAATAGAAGGAACCGCAGAACGGGTTTCCATTGGATATCCGGATTTGGCAGATGATTTGCATGTGGACGACACGGTTTTGTTTGACGATGGGTTGATTGTCTGCAAGGTGAAAGCCATCAAAGGCAGAGATGTTCGGTTGTTGGTACAAAATTCAGCCGTATTGAAAAGCAAAAAAAGTTTGAATATTCCGGGCGTCAATATCAACATGCCATATGTCAGTGAGGCGGATCGCCGCGATTTGGAATTTGGCGTGAAAAATGATGTTGATTTTGTGGCGGCGTCGTTTGTCAGAACGCCCTATGATGTGATGGAAATTCGCAAGATTTTAGAAGAATTGGGCGGCGGCGGTATTGATATCATTGCCAAAATTGAAAACGGGCAGGGCGTTGAAAACATAGATGAAATCATTAAAGTCAGCGACGGTATTATGGTGGCGCGCGGCGACATGGGCGTGGAAATTGCGCTGGAAGAACTGCCCAATATCCAGAAACTTTTGATTAAAAAGTGCTATAAAGCAGGGAAAAAAGTTATCACGGCGACACAACTTTTGGATTCCATGATTCGCAATCCGAGACCGACGCGGGCGGAAACCACAGATGTGGCAAATGCGATTTATGACGGCACCAGTGCGATTATGCTTTCAGGTGAGACGGCAATCGGCAAATATCCTGTGCAGGCGGTGGAAACCATGTCCCGCATTGCGGTGAGCACAGAGGCGCATATTGATTATAAAGCGCGGTTTGCCAAAGAAGCGAATATGTCAACGCCCAATGTGACGGACGCTATCAGCCATGCGACTTGCACAACGGCGCATGATTTGGGCGCAGCGGCAATCATTGCCGTAACCAAAGGCGGGAACACGGCGCGCATGATTTCTAAATTCCGTCCGGTCTGTCCGATTATTTCGCCGACAACATCAGAGAAAATATGGCGGCAGCTTAGTCTGTCGTGGGGCGTTGTGCCTGTGAAAGGCGAGGAAAAATATACAACGGATACGTTGTTTGATTACGCTGTGGAATTGTCGGTGAAAACAGGTATTGTACAAAAAGGCGACATTGTGGTTATCACAGGTGGTATTCCGGTGGGCGTCAGCGGCAACACCAATACATTGAAGGTTCATCTGGTGGGCGATGTGCTGGTACAGGGGAGCGGCGTGAACGAACTTTCTGTTAGCGGCAAACTGTGTGTTGCCAAAGATGAAAAAGAGTTAGCCAAAAAATTTCAGGACGGCGACATCATTGTCATGCCTAAAACCTCCAATTTGGTGATTGATATTTTGCGGCATTGCAGCGGCATTATCACGGAGGAAGAGGGGATTTCCTCTCATGGCGCGGTGGTGGGTATTACGCTGGATATTCCTGTTGTTACGGGTGCAAAAGGCGCAACAAAGATATTGAAAAGCGGAACAACCGTTACCATGGACAGCGCGCGCGGATTGGTCTATGGCGGCGTTGTGAAACTGCTGTAAATAAAGAAGGGAGAAGGAACATGGGCGGCAAAATTGCGGCATAGGTTCCTTCTTTTGTTATCAGGAGAGCATATTGATGTGCAGAGGAATTGCGGATATGTCTGCATATAAAAAGTGTATCGAGGGATAAATTGAAATGAGGAGTCGCTGCAATGGTATTTATTGTGGAACAGGAGGAAATTTCCGTCAAAGAATATTTGTTGCGGCGGCAGCATATCTCTCACCGGCTGCTGGTGCGGCTGAAACAGAGCGGCGGTATTTTCTGCAACGGACAAAATGTTTGGGTGCGCCATATCTGCCGAAGGGGAGACAGGCTGGAACTGCGTTTTCCGCCGGAGGTATCGGACGGACTGCCGCAGGAGAATATTCCGCTAGAGATTTTGTATGAGGACGAGGCGCTGTTTGTTATCAATAAGCCGCCCGGTATGCCGCCGCACCCTTCCTATAAACACGCGCAGGGTACGGCTGCCGGTGCGGTGGCAGGATATTATGCGCGCCGCGGTATTCAGACACAGGTGCGCGCACTGGGCAGATTAGACCGCAATACTTCCGGCGTGATGGTGTTTGGCAAAAATCCGCTTGTGCAGGACAGAATGGTGGAACAACAGCATAGAGGCAGTATACAAAAAATATATGTGGCGGTAGCGGAAGGGGTATTTGCCCAAACGGAGGGAATGATAGAAGCGCCTATCGGACGGAAAGAGGGTAGCATGATTGAGCGGTGTGTGAGCGAAAGCGGAAAAACGGCGCGGACAAGATATGAAGTACTGTACCAGCGGAAAAATCATGCATTGGTAAAACTATATCCGCTGACAGGCAGGACGCACCAGCTTCGCGTTCATATGGCGCATTTGGGACACCCGCTGGCAGGTGATACGCTGTATGGCGGAAGCAGTACGCAAATTGCGCGTCACGCCCTGCATGCATATGAACTGCATTTGCCGCATCCGCTGACCGAAAAAATGTTGTACTTACAGGCGCCGCTGCCGCAAGATATGCGGATTTTGATTGACAAAACAGAGATGGTATGGTAAAATGAAAACAGCAACTGTTAGCAGAGGGATATACCTACCTAAGAGAAAAAGGGCGGCATTCAAAAGCGTTTGCAGCGAAGGGGGTATCAAAAGAGAGGAGATACGGAACGTAAATGTGTAATTGCAGCATTAGCTTACAGGTTCTGCCGGGCGTACCGGAAGGAGAACTGTTTGGCGCAGTGGATAAAGTGATTGAATATATTATTTCGACAGGTGTAAGATATGTGGTAGGACCGTTTGATACGACGATGGAAGGCGATTTTGACGAACTTATGGATATTTTAAAACGCTGTCAACAGATTGCAGTGGAAAATGGGGCAGACGGCGTGTTTTCTAATGTGAAGATTGCCTATCATCCCAAAGGCGTGTCAACGATTGACGAAAAAACGTCTAAATATCGCGGTTAGAGTATCACTTTGCTGTGCCTGTTGTCGGGCGCAGCATTTTTTGTAAGAATAGACAGATGAAATGTAGCTTTGGCATGAAGGGGAGTTTTGTGTGGTAAAAAAGCAAAAGAAACGAGTTTGGATTGCGGCAGCGGTTATCACAGCCGCGGCTTGTATCGCGGGCGTTTATGGGGTAACGACCGCGCGGAATCGGGAGTACATAGCATACCGGACACTGTATCAGGAGACTTATAAAAGCATAGCGGAACTATATATAGTGCTGCGCAATAACGGCGAACAAGTTTTATTGGAGTTTGAAAACAGCCAAAAAGAGGGCAGAACGCTATGGTTCAAGGAAGAAGAAGCGATTTCAACGCAAGAACTGTATGACCAGCGGTGGCAAGAGACGCAGACATGGGTACAGCAGCTTGCCAAAGCGCCGTGCAAAGAGAAGGAGATTTATCAGGAATATTATAACAGATTAAACCGGTCCTATCAAAATATGCAGGAAATGGAACGGCTGCTCCGTGCGCCGGGAGAAGATAAAAAGGTGTTTCGGGGAAAATGGGAGGATTTGGCACATGCGATAGATACGGAATTTGAGTTTATCTATCAAGGATTTCCGATTCGTCAAAAGCAACTGGGTAGCGACACTTTTTTAAAGCTGGCGGCTTATTGGTCGGCAAACGTATTGGAAATCAATTGAATGAAAAATTGAAAGACGGATTTGATAAAAAATCAGACTATATTATTTAAAAATGATGGAAAAGGAGAAGATGTTCATGCAGAAAATCAAAAAGATGATTCCTTATCTTGCGGTGTTGCTGATTACGTTTTATTTACTTCCGCTGTGTATGCGCGATGCCGGAATAGCAATGATTTTGATGCTGATTGTCATGCCGCTGATTTGTTTGGTTTGTTCGCTGATGTATGGATTCAAACAAGGTTTTTATTGGATTTATCCCATTGCAGCGGCGGCGCTGTTCACGCCGACCATCTGGATTTATTATAATTCCAGCGCGTGGGTGTATATTTTGGTATATGCGGGAGCTGCGCTGATTGGAGATTTCGTTGGTATGATATCTTGCCGCTGCAAGGCGAAATGATTTTGCGACAAATTGGATAAAACAAAAGGGGGGCTGTTCGTGAAGGAACAGTCCCCTTGTTTGTTGATACTGATAGCTTGATGACTATCATTTTAGTCCAGATATGAGGTGAACCGCTGATATGCTTCCTGCCAAAGAGAAGCGTCCTGCGGCAGATATTCTTTTGTGGGCGTCGCATTTTGAACGACTTTGCGCGCGCTGGAAAGATTTGGGATTTTGCCCAGTGCCATCATCTGCACAATAGCGTTTCCGGTTCCGGTTGCTTCCACAGGGCCGGCAACAACACGTTTACCGGAAGCGTTTGCAATGAATTGGCACACCATAGTATCTTTAATGCCACCGCCTACCATATGAATGACATCAATGGATTTGCCGAACACTTCCTCCAGACCAAACACGGCGTGAGCGCATTTCAGTGCCAGACTTTCCGCCGCCGTACGAATCACTTCGCCCTCTGTTTCAGGAATCGGTTGATTTGTTTCGCGGCAAAACCGACGGATTTTTTCCGGCATGTTGCCCGGTGTGGCAAAAGAGTCGTGGTCAGGGTCAATGAAAGAAGCAAGCGGACGGGAGGCACGCGCTTTCTGTTCCAAATCGGCAAAAGAATAGTCTTTTCCTTCACGCTGCCACTGACGGCGGCTTTCTTGGATAATCCAAAGTCCCATGATGTTTTTTAGAAAACGGATTTTTTCCGCCACACCGCCTTCGTTGGTGAAATTATGTGCAAAAGCGGTTTGGTTTATCAAAGGACTGTCCAGTTCCGCGCCAAGCAGCGCCCATGTTCCGGTGCTGATATAGACATAGTTTTCACCTTCCTCAGCTGGAACGCTGGCAACAGCGGAGGCTGTGTCGTGAGAACCAACTGCGACTACAGGAACAGCGGGACAGCCCAGTTCTTCGCAAATGTCGGAACGCAAATTGCCGATAACCGTTCCGGGTAATACTGGCGTTTCAAACAGGTGCGTGGGAATGTTTGCTTTGTCCAGCAATTCTGTACACCACCGGCGGCTGTGCGCGTCCAAAAGCTGAGAGGTGGAAGCAATGGTATATTCATTTTTCATTTCGCCTGTCAGAAAATAGTTGAAAATGTCAGGGATAAACAGCAGACGTTTCGCGCGCTGCAAGGCTTCTGGATTTTGCTCCGTCAGCGCCATCAATTGATAGAGTGTGTTAAAAAAGTTAAATTGGATACCTGTTTTTTCAAATAAATAGGAATTGCCGAATCGCTGGTCTGCCAACTCCATCATACCCTGTGTGCGTGTATCACGGTAATGGAACGGATTTTCCATCATGGTTCCGTGTTCATCAAACAGAGCGAAATCAACGCCCCAAGTATCAATTCCAATCGCTTCAATGTCATGGTGCCCGCCACTCACGCATTTTAAAATCCCCTGCTTAATTTCATGAAACAACCGTAGAATATCCCAATATAAATGTCCGTTTACCATCACAGGATCATTAGAAAAACGGTGGATTTCCGTTTCTTTCAATGTTTGACCGTCATATTCAAAGACAATGCCGCGCCCGCTGGAGGCACCGAAATCGAATGCTAAAACCTTGCAAGTTTGACCCATATAAACCAACCTCTTTCTGTGTGAACTTATCATGAATTTTTGTGTTAAAATGACAAAACGCCCTAATAGCACAAAACACCCGTAGGCTATTGCCCGGCGGGTGCTGATAAATTATCTTTAGTATATCATAGATGTCAGAAAAAAGCAATGTCTAAAATGACGCTTTTATTTTGTGAAAAACAGATAAAAAATGAAAATTGAATTGGAGAATATGGGAGCATGTGTGAGAAAACGGAAGAAATAAAGAGTTTTAGAAAAGTAAATTAAAAAAATATCAAAAAAGTGTTGACAAGATGAAAAAAAAGTATTACAATAGAAAACGTGTCAATAAGGGAAATCTGAACCAAAATGGATTTCAACCTGAAAATGCACAAAGAAGGCATAGCTTCGGATTCATTTCCGACTGCTTGGTATAAACAGAAAGATGGAGGGATATTATGTCTACTTATATGGAAAAAAGCGGCGAAGTAGAAAGAAAATGGTATATCATTGACGCTGCCGGAAAACCGCTGGGTAGAGTGGCTGCTGCTGCAGCTTCGATTCTGCGCGGAAAACACAAACCTACGTTCACACCTCATGTGGACTGCGGCGATCATGTGATTATTCTGAACGCTGAAAAAGCAATTTTGACCGGAAACAAACTGGTGCAAAAATATTACTACAGACATACCGGCTGGATTGGCGGTCTCAAAGCGGTTCAGTATAAAGAACTGATGGAAAAACGTCCGGAACAGGCGATGGAATTGGCTGTAACAGGTATGCTGCCGCACAACACGCTGGGCAGAACCGCTGCAACAAGACTGCGTGTATATAAAGGCGAAGAGCATAATCACGCAGCGCAGAAACCGGAAGTTTGGACAATGGAGATTCGCTAAGGAAGGAGGAGTAGTAAATGGCATTGCAACAATATTATGGAACAGGTAGAAGAAAAAAATCTATTGCGCGGGTAAGACTGGTGCCGGGCAAAGGAACAATTACGATAAATGACAGAAGCATTGACGATTATTTCGGTCTGGAAACACTGAAAATGATTGTAAAACAGCCGCTGGAATTAACAACCACAATGGGCAAATATGATGTTATCTGTAAAGTGCAGGGCGGTGGATTCACAGGACAGGCGGGTGCTATCCGTCATGGTCTGTCCAGAGCGTTGCTGAATGTTGATGAAGAAACATTCCGTCCGATTCTGAAAAAGGCAGGATTCCTGACAAGAGACCCACGTATGAAAGAAAGAAAGAAATACGGTCTCAAAGCAGCACGTCGTGCACCACAGTTCTCCAAACGTTAACAGAAGAACAATCAAAATCCCACAGGATATGCACCTGTGGGATTTTTTTTATAGCAGAAAGACGTGTTTTTCATTCTACTTGACAAAGGGGGAGGATTCGCGTTATAATATACACAGAACGTATATTATACGGATTTAAAAAGTGCCTTCGTCTCGCCGGCCATAAAAGTCGCGGGCCGATGAAGATGCACGAACAGTATAGGAGGTTCCTCATCGGGATACGACTCGGAATTGTCCTCCTACGTGAGGACAAAAACGCTTCGCGTTTATGGTATAATAATATAAAAGAAAAAGCCTGTGGCAGGGGATTTGTTCCGCTGTCCGGAGGCGCCTGATATGGAAAAAACAATTGCTGAAACCGTGGGAGGAGTGTCCGGCGGAGAAGCAGGAGAGCAAAGAGAACGAGGCGCCCGGAAGTTTTCGCAGGAAAGCTTTTGGGCTTTTTATTTTATGTAAGAAAGCTTTAAGACAGGAGGACATTCTATGGAAACCAGAATTGCATTGATTGGTATTATCGTGGAAAACAAAGAAAGTGTGAAACAGACAAATGCGCTCTTGCATGAATATGGAGACTATATTGTTGGGCGGATGGGCATTCCCTATCACCCCAAGCAGGTCAATATCATTTCCATTGTGCTGGACGCACCGGAAAATGTCATTGCGGCATTATCAGGTAAACTTGGGCAGATTTCGGGTATTTTGGTGAAATCCATGATGGCAAAAGAACCGAATGCGTGAAAATAGAGAGAAGCAGGAAAGGAAGTTTTTGAAATGTATAATCCCAAATCCAAACATGCGGAAGAATTTATTTGCGATGAAGAGATTCGTGCGACATTAGCGTATGCAAAAGAACATAAAAACGATGCAGCGGAACTGGAAAAGATTTTGCAGCAGGCAGAGACTTATAAAGGATTGGACTATAGGCAAGTGGCAGTGCTGCTGGAATGCGATGACCCCCAGTGGGTGGCGCGTATTCATGAACTGGCGGCAAAAATCAAACAGCATATCTATGGCAACCGCATTGTGATGTTTGCGCCGCTGTATTTGTCCAACTATTGCGTCAATGGCTGTGAATATTGCGCCTATCATCATTCCAACTGTGAAATCAAACGCAAACAGCTATCGCAGGAAGAAATCCGGCAGGAAGTGACCGCGCTGCAAGACATGGGACATAAACGGCTGGCGCTGGAAACCGGTGAAGACCCTGTGAACTGTCCTTTGGAATATGTACTTGACAGCATTCGCACCATTTATTCCGTAAAACACAAAAACGGCGCAATCCGCCGCGTGAATGTCAACATTGCGGCAACCACAGTGGAGAACTATACCAAGCTGAAAGAAGCGGGTATCGGAACCTATATTCTGTTTCAGGAAACCTATCATAAACCAACCTATGAACGCGTACACCCGACAGGTCCCAAACACAACTATGCGTACCACACGGAAGCAATGGACCGCGCTATGCAGGGCGGTATTGACGACGTGGGAATCGGTGCGCTTTTGGGACTGTATGACTATCAATATGATACCGTGGCAATGATGATGCATGTGCGTCATCTGGAGGAAACCTTCGGCGTGGGACCGCATACCATCAGTGTGCCGCGTATCCGCCGCGCAAGCGACGTGGATACCAATGAATATCAGGGGGTGCCGGACGATAAATTTAATACCTTAGTTGCAATTTTGCGTCTGGCAGTGCCCTATACCGGACTGATTATTTCCACGCGCGAATCCAAAGAAAACCGTGCGGAACTGCTGCGGCTGGGCATTTCACAAATCAGCGGCGCGTCCTGCACAGGCGTAGGCGGTTATGTGGAGGGCGAAGAGGAAGAAGAGGATACGGCACAGTTTGAAGTCAGCGACCACCGGAGTTTGGATGAAATTGTGGGCTGGCTTTGCGGCGCAGGATATATCCCCAGTTTTTGTACAGCGTGCTACCGCGAAGGACGCACGGGCGACCGGTTTATGTCGCTGGCAAAGGTAGGGCAGATTTGCAATGTCTGTCAGCCCAATGCACTGATGACGCTGAAAGAATATCTGATGGACTATGCATCGGAGGGAACGCGTCTGGCAGGCGAAAAGCTGATTGAACAGGAACTTTCGCACATTACCAACAGCACGATTCATGAAAAAACAATCGCCAATTTGGCGGCAATTGAACGCGGAGAGCGAGACTTCCGCTTTTAAAGAAAAGGAGGTGCAGGCATGGCGGTTAACGAACTTTCGCAAACGCCCAATGCCCTGCGGACGCATATCGGTATTTTCGGACGGCGCAACAGTGGGAAATCTTCGCTGCTCAACGCCCTGACAGGGCAGCCGGCGGCGCTTGTCAGCGATGTTGCGGGTACAACGACAGACCCGGTCTGGCGGGCAATGGAAGTCTATCCGATTGGCCCCTGCGTTTGGATTGACACTGCCGGATTTGATGATGAAGGAGAACTGGGCGCGCAGCGTGTGCAAAAAACGGAAGAAGTGCTGCAAAAAATTGACGCGGCGCTATTGGTAGTGACTGCCGGACAGCAGGATTGCAGTTTGGAACTGCATTGGTTGGAACTTTGCGCAGCGCGGAAAAAGCCGGTGGTTATCGTGGTGAATAAAGCGGATTTATCTGAAGAGATACCGGCGGCGCTGCGGGAAAAACAAGTGATTATTACCAGCGCCAAAGAAAATCGCGGCATAGATGAGGTGCGGCAGGCACTGGCAGCGGCGTTACCCAAAGGAGAGGAACGCGCTTTGACGGAGCATTTGGGACTTGCGGAAGGAGACCATGTGCTGCTCGTCGCACCGCAGGATATTGAAGCGCCAAAGGGTCGGCTTATTTTGCCGCAGGTGCAGACCATTCGCGACCTGTTAGACCGCAAGGCGTGTGTCAGCATTGTGACGGAAGACCGGCTTGCGCACGCGCTTACGTTATATAAACAGCCACCGGTGTGGATTATCACGGATTCACAGGTGTTTGACAAAGTGGAAGCCTTGTGTCCGCCGGAAACCAAACTGACCTCTTTTTCCATTTTAATGGCGCGGTTTAAAGGTGATTTGGCGGAATTTATACGCGGCGCAGCGGTGGTGGATACACTCAAGGAAACGGACAAAGTGCTGATTTTGGAAGCATGTACGCACAATGCGGTGGACGGCGATATTGGACGCGTAAAAATTCCAGGGATGCTGCGCAAAAAAGCGGGCGCAGGCATTGAAATAGAGGTGCGCAGCGGGAACGATATTCCGGCGGATTTGACGCCCTACCAGTT
This sequence comes from Clostridia bacterium, assembly GCA_022801925.1. GTDB lineage: Bacteria > Bacillota > Clostridia > RUG12999 > RUG12999 > JAAWTG01. The sequence goes on from JAAWTG010000040.1 coordinate 21,159, forward strand.
GGTGATTCATTGCGGCGGTTGCATGTTCAACCGTGCGCATATGATGGATCGTGTGCGCCGTTGTCAGGCGCAGGGCGTACCGATTACAAACTATGGCGTTTTTATCGCAAAAGCCAAAGGGATTTTGCTGCGTGTGTCAGATTTAGATATGCCTTAAATGGAGAAAAGCCGAATTCCGAAAAGGGTTCGGCTTTTGGTATGTTTGCAGGAAATAGAACTTGCTTTTTGGGAGGAAAATATGCTATACTAAAGACAGAAGAAAACGGAGGTGACGGCAATGAAGCATAGATGGAAAAAAGCAGTTTCGGGAATCGTGGCGGCAGCGCTTATGATACCCTGCATGCCTATGATACATATAACTGCACAGGAGGAGATTCGCGTTTTGGTAGCGGGAGAGCAAGTTGAATTCGACCAGCCGCCGGTACTGCGAAACGACCGTGTGTTGGTGCCGCTGCGTGCAGTTGGGGAAGCGCTGGGCTGTGAGGTACATTGGTATGAAAATACGCAGAGCATTGGAATCGGGAGAAACGGCAACGGTTTAGATGATGTTGTGCTCAAGGTGGGGTATCCGCGCGTGCTGTCGCTAACGGATAATAACGTTGTGGAAAAGGTGACGGAGATAGATCAGCCGCCCATTGTGGAAAACGACCGCACTTTGGTACCGGTGCGTGCGCTGGCGGAAGCGGTAGGCGCGGAGGTGCGCTGGGAGGAGGCAACGCAGACCGTCACCGTCACACCGTGGAACGTCAATCCGGATTTAATATTCCAAGATGGGATTGCGATTCTGAAACAGGGACGGTATTCCAGCGTGCAAAAAGAAGACGGAACCATGCTGCTTCCGGGACAATATGATAGGATTGTACGCTATGGAGATATGCTGGTGGCAGATGTTGTCAGCTACGTTGCGAAGTGGTGGCAGACAACTGTTTATGATTTGGACGGCAACGTGTTAATGGCGGAAAAAACAGACGCCAAGCTGCTGTATGTATTCGGCTATTTGTCGGTGAGCTGGACAGAGCGGACGGACAAAGCATGGTGGGAGGAAGGCAGCAGCGTCACGCGCCATACTGTGCTGGACAAAACAGGCAAGACTGTTTTAGAAAATGTAGATGACGAGACCTATCAATCGTTTCGACGGGAATATTTCCTGTTGAACGTTGTGGAAACGGATACGGCGGGCAGTTCGCAAAGCGGCTTGGTGCGGGCAACTGTTTCCAAAGAAAATGGGGAGACGCGGACGATTTTCATGAATGAAGATTGTACAGAAGTGGCAATTCTGCACGAGTTTGAAAAGGTTTGGCCTTTTGAAAACGGTTATGCACCGTTTTGCGAACGCGGACGCTGGGGTTATATTGACACGAAAGGAAATGTTGTTATTCAGCCCCAATATGAAGAAGCAAGAGCGTTTTCCGAAACAGTGGCGCCGGTAAAGTCCGGCGGTGTGTGGGGATTTGTGGGCAAGGACGGACTTGAAAAAGTTGCGCCGCAGTATGAAGAATTTTATATTGCAGAAGATGGAACAGAAATGACGGTGAAAAAAGATGGGAAATGGGGATTGATTGACGCGCAGGGGATAACTAAAATCCCGTTTCAATTTGACACGCCGTTTTGGTTTCAGGAAGATATGGCAGTTATGACAGACGGAGAAAAATACGGATATATTGGTCGAAGCGGCGAATGGGTCATTCCTGCCCAGTTTGACGGCTGCCGCCCGTTTTCGGGAGGCGTTGCAGTAGTGAGCCGGACGACGGATTCCGGTGATGAGAATATAACCGAACAATATGCTTTGATTGACAAAACGGGACAGCTCATTACGGAATTTGGAAAATACTATATATATGGTTTGCGCGGCGTTACCAATGGTTATATCAATGTTGGATTTTTAGAATATGATAGCAGTGGCATTTTAGGGGTGGATGGCACGGAAATAGAATGCCATCAATTGATTTGGCCTTGATAGGGCATACAAAAGAACCGGCATAGTGAAAAGCTATGCCGGTTCTTTTGTATTTAATATTAAAGGTAAAAGTCATGGTTAGCAATGGTGCTATGATATTTCCGATTGTTCACAATCCAGAAATTGGAGGCAATGCGGGGATTGAGAAAATAGAGGGATTCTCCGACCATATTATCCTCCGCGAGTGCGCGCTTTGCGGCGATGATGCTGTCGGAAGAAGGCGTGTTATAAATGGTTCCGTTCAGCACAGGCTGGAACTGCACACCGTGTTCACTGTCAAAAATAACGCCGTAAATGGTGTTCGGGAATTCGTGGCTGTCTACGCGGTTCATAATAACGTTGCCGACTGCAATTTTGCCGCGCAGCGGTTCTCCGCTGCTTTCTGCTTCAATGATGCGTGCCAGCCAGAAAATTTCATCGACCGTGTAGTCGTAAAAACGCAAGGCGGTGGGAATGGTAACGCCTGACTTCGTTACCTGAACAATGTAGTAGGTCTGGTTCCAAGAAACTTTGCCGCCCAGTTGTTCGCATAGAAAGCGGACAGGTGCATAGGTGCGACCACCGATTTGTTGCGTCACTGCGCCGGTGTTTACACGTTTGCCATTTACTGTGGCATAGGAAGAGCCGACGGTGAAAGATAAGGTTTTGCCGTTTTCCACAATGGAAACGGTTTTGCTAGATTCGTTCCAAGAAAGTTTGTCTACGTTTAATGCATCGCTGAGCATACGAATCGGAGCATACGTCGTGCCGCCGGAGATATAGGCATGGGCATCGCTGCGAATCAGTTGTCCGTTGACAGAAATATCAATGAGAATGTCATAATCCGTTGGTTTCGCCTCCGCCGGAAACTGGGGAAATACCAACATCATTGTGGCGAGAACCGCCAAAAATAGTCGTTTCATCATGATGGGACTCCTTTCATTTGGGAGCGGTAGGTTCAATCGGGTCTTGAGGGTACCCCCTACAAAAAACCCATGCGTCTATCATAACATAGGTTACAAAAGGATTACAATACTAAATTTCTGGAAATAGAGGAGACTGTAGTATAGTGGAAAGACAAAAAGAGACAGGCGAAATGAAGCTTTCGACCTGTCTCTTTTTTGTAGGCATAAGGGAATCGAATATGCATGCGCCATGCGGGGAAAATTTTTCGCAAATGCAACGTCAAAGAACCGCTTTGCATACTGGGCGTGTGGGAGGGGATTTTTAACATAGCATACGGAAAAATCTGCTTCTCAAGGATCGCACATGAGATTCGACTCGCTTATACCTAATCTGACGGAATCGGAATCGGCATACGGTGTATGGGATTTGGTTCTCGTCAGTTTATATGTCATTGTGAATGTATCAGCGTTTATCAAGCGGCACATAAGTAAAATGCGGACAAACGCTTTTATATGCCGGACGGATAATGCGTCCGCCGGAAATGACTTCTTCAATGCGGTGTGCGCTCCAGCCGACGATACGTGCCATGACAAACAGCGGCGTATAGAGTTCCGGTGGTATATCCAGCATTTTATAGACAAAACCGGAATACATATCCACATTGGCGGAAATGACTTTGGAATCGCCTTTCACTGCAGCAAATACTTTGGGCGTCAACGTTTCTACTGCTTCATAAAGTGCATATTCTTTGGCAAACCCCTTTTGCACCGCCAATTCTTTTGCCTTTTCTTTCAGCAAAATAGCGCGTGGGTCGGACAAGGTATAAACGGCATGACCCATACCATAGACCAGACCGGATTTGTCGCCTACTTTTTTCTCAATGATTTGTTCCAGATAGAACTCTACTTCGTCTAAATCATCCCAGTTTTTAACGTTTTCTTTGATATCCTCCATCATTGCCATGACCTTGGCATTCGCGCCGCCATGTTTAGGCCCCTTGAGAGAACCGACCGCCGCCGCAATGGCGGAATAGGTATCCGTGCCGCTGGAGGAAACCACACGGCAGGCAAACGCGGAGTTGTTTCCTCCGCCATGTTCTGCATGCAGCATGAGCATAAGATCCAGAATCTCCGCTTCCTCGCGTGTATATTTGTGAGTGGGGCGCAGCATATGTAAGAAGTTTTCTGCTGCCGACAGGTTTTCCATTGGCGAGTGGATAATCAGGCTTTGTCCTTCGTAATAGTGGTTTTTTGCCTGATAGGCATACGCCGTCATGGTAGGCATACGCGCAATCAGTTCAATACACTGCCGCATCAGATTGGGCAAATTGATATCGTTTGGCGTCGGGTCAAAGGAATAGGACGCCAAAATACAACGCGCTAACTTGTTCATGATGTCGGGACTGGGCGATTTTAAAATAATGTCCTCAGTAAAATGGTCGGGGAGCGGACGCAGATTGGATAAAATAGTAGTAAACTGCTCCAACATGTCGCGATCCGGCAGCACACCGAACAAAATCAGAAAAATGACCTCTTCAAAACCCAGCCGGCCTTCTGCGCGGCAGTGATGGACTAAATCGTTCACACGAATACCGCGGTAAAGTAAATCGCCGTCTACCGGTACTTTTTCGCCATCGTCAATGATATAGCCGCGCACTTCGCCAATAGAAGTGAGACCTGCTAAAACACCTGTCCCGTCGGGGTTACGCAGTCCGCGTTTCACACTGTAACGGCTGTAGTTTTGACGGTCTAATTTATATTTTTCAGCAGCGACCTTAATCAGCAACTGAATATTGTCAGCATAGTCAAACAATGGATTTTCCCTCCATTTCCATTAAATGATAAGAGACGCGGTGCTGCTTCAACAGGGGAAGCGAGCACCAAGTCGATTCGTTGCAGAACAACTGAAATGATGTATATGAGACAACTAAAATTATGTAGATACAGTATTTAGTATAACATAAATGATAACAATAGTCAATAACATAAATGAAAATTTTGCATAAAAGGACAAGCTGAATTGCAAAACAGAAGATAAAAACAGATATCAGAAATACGAAAATAAATTATAAATTTTATATAAAATAAAAAAGAGAGATATGTGCACATATCT
>JAAWTG010000007.1 GCA_022801925.1 Clostridia bacterium
CTTTGCCATATGGCAAAGGATAAATTGATTATACACAAAAATTAGTCTTCAATATAATTGCTACGCGCTGCATAATGTGTGTGCAGCAATTCATGCGATTTGTGTCCACAAGGTTCGCCCAGATAGTCTTCGTAGATTTTAACAATCGCCGGATTTTTATGTGATTGCCGTACCGGCAGATTTTGGTCTTCGGTATAGAGCGCTTTGGCGCGCAGTTTTTTCACATCCACTTCCGCACGCGTGAAGCTGTCTACAATCGGCTGCCCACCGCCTGTGACGCAGCCGCCGGGACATGCCATGATTTCAATAAAATGATAATCTGCTTTGCCTTCCTTGATATCGTTCAGCAGTTTTCTGGCATTGCCGAGACCATGCGCAACAGCAACATTGACCGCTGTTCCGCCAATGTCTACGGAAGCGGTTTTAATGCCGTCGGTTCCGCGGACTGCTTCAAATTCCACTTTATCCAAATCTTTGTGTTCTACCAATTCTTTCACGGTGCGCAGAGCCGCTTCCATTACGCCGCCTGTTGCGCCGAAGATAACGCCGGCGCCGCTGCCGATACCAAACGGTACGTCAAATTCGCCGTCTTCCAACCTGGTGAACTGAATACCGGCTTGTTTAATCATCTTCGCCAGTTCGCGGGTGGTGATAACGCTGTCAACGTCCTCTAGACCGTTCACTGCCATTTCCTCCCGTTTGGATTCAAATTTCTTACTGCTGCAAGGCATGACAGAAACCACATAAATATCTTTGGGGTCAATACCCATCTGCTCCGCATAGTAGGATTTCAGCACTGCACCGAACATTTGGTGCGGTGATTTACAACTGGACAGATTCGGAATAAATTCAGGGAAGAAATGTTCGCAGAACTTAATCCAGCCGGGGGAACAAGACGTAATCATGGGCAACTTTCCGCCGTTTTGAATGCGATGTAGCAATTCTGTGCCTTCTTCCATGATGGTGAGGTCTGCCGCAAAGTCGGTGTCGAACACTTTGTCAAACCCGAGTTTGCGCAGAGCGCTGACCATTTTACCTGTCACCGGCGTACCCATTTCCAGACCGAATTCTTCGCCCAGTCCAGCGCGGACGGCGGGAGCAGTCTGCACAACAACGTGTTTGGTTTCGTCTGCCAATGCTTTCCAAACGTCGTCAATTTCATTTTTCTCATATAATGCGCCGACAGGACAAGCAGAAATACATTGTCCGCAGTTCACGCAGGGGACGTCTGCTAAACTCATATCGAATGCGGAACCAATGCGGGTGTTGATGCCGCGGTAAGCCGAATCAATAACGGATACCGTCTGCACATTTTTACAGACACTCACGCAGCGGCGGCACAAAATACATTTATTATTGTCTCTCACGATAGAAGGGGAGAGGTCGTCAATTTCATGATGTGTGTTTTCGCCGTCAAAACGGATATCGTCAATGCCCAGTTCCTCTGCTAATGTCTGGAGTTCGCAGTTGCGGTTGCGCGGACAGGTCAGACATTTGCGTTCGTGGCTGGACAGAATCAGTTCCACAGTTGCGCGGCGTGCTTCGCGTACCTTGGGAGAATTGGTATAGACCACCAATCCTTCGGTAGCGGGATAAACACAGGAAGCCTGCAAGGCGCGGGCGCCTTGGATTTCCACAATACACACGCGGCATGCACCGATTTCATTGATATCTTTCAAATAACACAGCGTGGGGATTTTAATGCCCGCCTGTTTGGCAGCTTCCAGAACGGTCGTGCCTTCCGGCACGCTAACCGGAATATCGTCAATCGTTAAATTTATCATTCTTCATCATCCTCCTAATTAAACGGTCGTGATTGCGCCGAACTTACAGCTATCCATACAAGCGCCGCATTTGATACATTTGTTTTTGTCAATCACAAACGGCTTGCCGCGTTCGCCGTCAATGGCATGAACCGGACATTTTCTTGAGCACAGGCTACAGCCTTTACATTTAGACGGCACGATTTCATAGGACAACAGCGCCTTACAAACGCCGGCAGGACATTTTTTATCCTGAACGTGCGCAATATATTCATCTTTAAAATAGCGCAGCGTACTTAAAATGGGGTTGGGCGCCGTCTGTCCCAAACCACATAGTGCGGAGGATTTCACGGTATAGCACAGCGCTTCTAAGTTGTCCAAATCCTCCATGGTTCCTTTGCCTTTGGTGATTTTATCTAAGATTTCATACATGCGTTTTGTTCCGATACGGCAGGGCGCACATTTACCGCAGGATTCGTCTACGGTGAATTCTAAGAAGAATTTCGCAATGTCCACCATACAGCTATCCTCGTCCATGACAATCAATCCGCCGGAACCCATCATGGAACCGATGCTGATGAGAGAATCGTAGTCCATAGGGGTGTCAATCAAAGAAGCCGGAATACAGCCGCCGGAAGGTCCGCCGGTCTGCGCTGCTTTGAATTTTTTGCCATTCGGTACGCCACCGCCGATTTCTTCCACGACTTCACGCAGCGTTGTACCCATGGGGATTTCCACCAGGCCGGTGTTTTTAATTTTTCCGCCCAATGCAAATACTTTGGTACCTTTGCTCTTTTCCGTACCAATAGAGGAGAACCAGTCCGCGCCTTTTAAGACAATTTGCGGCACATTGGCATAGGTTTCCACGTTGTTGAGAATGGTCGGGCTTTCAAACAACCCTTTCACTGCGGGGAACGGCGGACGGGGACGCGGTTCCCCGCGGTGTCCTTCGATGGAGTTCATCAATGCCGTTTCCTCACCGCAGACAAATGCGCCTGCCCCCAAACGGATTTCCAAGTCAAAGCTGAAATCTGTATCAAAAATGTGGTCGCCCAGCAGTCCATATTCTTTTGCCTGCCCGATAGCGATGGACAAACGGTGTACGGCAATGGGATATTCCGCACGGATATAGACAAATCCTTTGTTTGCTCCAATCGCATAAGCAGCGATTGCCATGGCTTCAATAACGGCGTGCGGGTCGCCCTCCAGAATAGAACGGTCCATAAATGCGCCCGGGTCACCTTCGTCCGCATTACAAGCAACATATTTTTGTCCTTCCGGCTGGTCGGCGGCAAACTGCCATTTTAAACCGGTGGGGAATCCGCCGCCGCCGCGTCCGCGCAGTCCGCTGGCTTTGATGATATCAATGACGTCCTGCGGTTTGCATTCTGTCAAAACTTTACCCAGCGCCTGATAACCGTCAACACCGATATATTCTTCAATATTTTCAGGATTAATCACACCACAGTTGCGCAGTGCAACGCGCATTTGCTTTTTATAGAAATTCACCTCATTCAAGGACTTGATGTCGTCCTCTTCCTCATGAATGGTTTCTTCATATAATAACCGCTGCACAATACGTCCTTTGAGCAGATGCTCTTCCACGATTTCAGCAACATCTTCCGGTTTTACCATGCTGTAGAATGCGCCTTCGGGGTAAACAATGACAATCGGTCCCAGTGCGCAAAGCCCGAAACAACCGGTCTGAACGACTTTCACTTCTTTTTCTAGTTGTTTTTCCGCCAGCTGTTTTTCAAATTCTTTCAAGATTTTCTCGGAGCCGGAAGATGTACAGCCGGTTCCGCCGCATACCAATACGTGTGCCCTGTATAAATTCATTGTACTCATCTCCTCTTATTCGTTTGCCGCGCCAATGGTGAATTCCGCAACGGGGCGTTTGTTGATAATATGTTCCGCTACAATGCGGGACACTTTTTCAGGATTCATGTGAATATAGGTCACTTTTTCTTCGCCCGGCATAAACACTTCCACAATGGGCTCCAAACGGCACATGCCGATACAGCCGGTCTGTGTTACAGTGACGTCAGCCAGTCCGCGTTTTGCGATTTCGTCCATAAATGCGCTCATCACAGGACGCGCGCCTGCTGCAATGCCACAAGTTGCCATACCGACGACCACGCGGATGCCATCCTCGCGGTCTTGACGCAGGCTTACTTGCTGCGATACTCTGTCTTTGATTGCCTGTAATTCAGCTAAACTTTTCATACTAATTACCCATAGCCTTTCTGCCCACAAAATAATAATAAAAAATTTTTAAGCGCCTTATCGTGGGCAGATAAGACGTAAAACGGATTTCCGTAAAGGCGAAAACGCCGTGTGGGAATCCAATCTATTAACGTGATAGTTCACGCTAGTTTCTTTGAAACAATAGCGGGTTAGGTTGTTTGAAGTGAATCCAATCCTTCCTGCACATAGGCTTGTATCCAGTTTGCGACTTCCGGCGTATCCAGCGGTATGCCCTCTAATATGGTGCGTATTTCGCGGGTGTCAAAGGTAAAAGACATGTCGTCCACTGTGTGCGTGTAAACAAAATCAATCTGCGGACTGCCGGATACCAGAACACTCATGGTGCCGGGCATGTCGCCGACCGGCGCACGGTCAATGTGCGAAAGTCCAAACACAGCGCACAGCGTTGTACCAACGCCGACTTGAGACTGGATATCCAAACTGCCGTCGCAGCCGACCGCCGCCATTTCCATAAGCGGAATGCCCATGCCGACCTTGCGCGTTGTGCGCGTGGTCGTGAAAGGATCGCGTACCCGCTGCAACAATTCTTTGTCCATGCCGCAGCCATTGTCTGCTACGGTAATGCGCAGAGTATCTGCCGCGGTATCTTCTTCAATGCTGATTTGAATGAGAGAAGCGTTCGCTTTCACAGAATTTTGCGCGATGTCTAATATATGCAAGGATAATTCTTTCATCGGAATCTCTCCTTAACGCCGAAATAATGTTTCAAGACCGCTTTCCAATTCGCCGCCGTCCTGTGCAATATCCTCCAGATAGTGTGCATCGGAATTTTGCAAAATACTGTAGTGCGCCAAGTCGGGACGGCTGTCCAAATAGGCAGATATATCTGTCACGCGCCGCGACACTTCAATCCAGCGGATGTCTAAATCATCGGGGATGAACCCCAGATTGGTCAGCACGCTATAGGAATGACGGTCTACATGCGCCGGAATAAATACGCCGCCCGCTTCCGTTACCAAACGGAACAGTTCCTCCAGGGAAAGCCGGCACGCATTGATTAACAATTTTTCTTCACAGCCTACCACTTCGTCTTGGGCATTCATCAGTGCCTGCTGTCCGAAAATTTCCGGCTGGTTGGGAATGTCAGGGAGCGCTTCATAGACGCGTTTCGCGACAAATTCCGCCGCGTCCAAAGTGGGGTAGAGGGTCAAAATATGAACTTCCTCCGCTGTCGCCACTTCCATGGCAGGTATCACTTTCACGCCGACGCTGCGCCCAACCTCCATGGCAGCCGCAACATTGCCGATTGCATTGTGGTCGGAAAGTGCAATAGCGTCCAGTCCGTTCAGCATTGCCATATTGACAATGTTGTTGGGCGTCATATCCATATCGCCGCAAGGGGAAAGGGCGGAATGCAGATGAAAATCATAGCGCATCATATGCCCGTCGCCTCGTGTACCCGAAGCCCAAGTTCATAGCTGGGAAGGGGAGAGCGAAATATCACAACGTCCTGCATGTTTGCTTTTTGCAGGACAGCGTCCTCTATCGGAACATCTTCTGAGACCACAACACATGCCGCATCCGCCAGAGAAGCCACTGCGACAATATTGACATTGCTCATCACTGTAATCCAAACGTCCTGCGGTTTGGCACGTCCCATGACCCAACTCAGCAAATCGCCGATATAGCAACCGGTGATTTCACGGTCGTCATAATCCGGTTCTGTCAACAATTCCAATTGCAGCGTTTCGGCAAGTTCGGAGATTTTCATAAGTCCTCGTCCTCCTTTTGGTTGTTCAACCCATAAGGGCGCGCTTCCAAATCAAAGAGTTCTTTGGCAAGTTCCCGCACCCGTTCGCGCATTTTGAAAATGCAGTCATTTTCGTTGCCGAATCCGCGGACAATATCTTCTGCAAGCGCTTTGCAGGAGGGCGCGCCGCAGGAACCGCAGTCCAGTTTCGGCATACTTTCATAGAGCGCGTCCATCTGTTCCATTTTTTGCATTGCCACCGCAAAATCTTCATCTAGTTTCATCACAGGTTCGTGTTCAATCGGTGTGCGGAACAGTGCGTCCTCCAGCGCGACAGAACAGCTTTCCTGCCGTTTGGGCAGTTCGCTTGTGATATGCTTCAGCCGCGTTGTCGTCACAAAAGAATTTGTGATGTTGAGTACGCCGCCCACGCAGCCGCCAAGACAGGCGGACAGTTCTACGAAGTCCACATCGTCCAGTTTTTCGTCCTCAATTTGTTCCAAAATGTTCATCACATTGTCAATGCCGTCCACTGCGATATACTGCATGGTGTCCGTGCCTTCGCATTCTCCGCCGCTACGCGCCCAGGACACGCCTTCCATGCCCGCAACAGACAGGGGCTTGGGCTGCGTGATGTTTTTTAAAACAGGCAGCAATTTGGCGCAGATTTCGTTAGCGGAAATCGCACCGCTGACATTAGATTGTTCCAAAGCGAGCGGCGCTTTAATGCTCGTTACTTTGGCAGGACAAGGCGTGATGAAAAACACGCCGATTTTTTCGTTCGGCAATCCTGTTTTCTCTGTTGCTTCCCGCCGCGCCATCATGGCGGCAACCTCCATTGGAGACAGTAGGTTCAAAATATTGCCAATCAGATTTGGAAAGCGGACTTTAATCAGCCGTACTACCGCAGGGCAAGCGGAACTAATGACAGGACTTTGTAGCGCCCCCTCCTGCAGCAACCGGCGGGTAATCGCGCTTACTGCTTCCGCGCCGCGCGCCACTTCAAAAACGCTGTCAAAACCGATTTCCTCTAAACCTGTTAAAATCACGTTGGCGCCTTCTGTGTTTTTAAACTGTCCGTAAAGGGAGGGAGCGGGCAGTGCAATATTGTATTCATAATCGCTTAGCATAGCAAAGCTATCTGTTACAGCAAGCTTTGCGTGATAGGGACAAACGCGGATACATTCGCCGCAGTCAATGCACCGCTCCTTGATAATTTTTGCTTTTCCGCCGCGCACACGGATTGCCTCCGTTGGGCAGCGTTTGATGCAGTTGGTGCAGCCTTGGCATTTATCCGTGTCCAGTGTTACAGAATGAAAATAGCTCATGGTCTCACCTCATAGATTGATCGAAAGCACAACGGTTGTGCCTTTGCCGACCTCCGTTTCAATAGACATATCATCTGCATATTTTTGAATGTTCGGCAGTCCCATGCCTGCCCCAAAGCCCAGTTCGCGGATTTTGTCGTTTGCCGTGGAATACCCCTCCTGCATGGCAAGAGAGATGTCTGCAATACCGGGACCTTGGTCGCGAAAAGTAATGACAATTTTGTCTTTTTCAATTGCCGCATCGCATTCGCCGCCGCCGCCGTGAATGACCGTGTTAATTTCCGCTTCGTACATGGCAATGGCGACCTTGCGAACAATTTCCGCAGGCGTCCCCAGCTTTTTTAAAACGGTTTTAAAATCGCTGGACGCTTCGCCGGCAATGGAAAAATCTTTGCCGTCAATTTTATAATATTTGTGCATGGCTCCGCCCCCTTAACCCTTTCTGATAAAGCCTGCCGCAGGCAGGATACATGGGAAGGTCCGTTGCCAGAATAATGACACCCTTTTGTTTTGCCAGAGAAATCACGTCCTCTGCCGGCGATTTGCCGCGTACAAAACAAATGGCGATAATATCCATCATTTCCGCCGTGCGGATAACTTGGGAGTTGATAAGTCCGGTCAAAAGCAGCGACTGGTCTTTGACATAGGCGAGGACATCACTCATCAAATCGCTTCCGCAAGCGGTGTTGATTTCAATATTTTCCAGTGCGTTGTCATCTTCGCCGGTCAATACCTGTGCGCTTAAAATGGTTTTGATTTCAGACAGCAGCATGTGCACCACTCCTTTTACTTTATATCAGGCGGTATATTTGCTTAAAATAGAATCAATTTCATCTACCGTCAATTTTCCATAAACATCATCGTTGATGGTCATGACAGGCGCCAATCCACATGCACCGATACAACGGGTGGCGTCCAGAGAAAATCTGCCGTCGCTCGTGCATTCACCGACTTCAATGTTCAGACGCTGCTTGATTTTATCAATGATGTCGCCAGAGCCTTTGACATAGCAGGCGGTACCGAGGCAGACGCCGATTTTGTATTCTCCCTTGGGTTTGAGAGAAAACTGGGCGTAGAACGTGACAACGCCGTAAACCTCTGTTAAAGACAGACCGAGCCCATCGGCAATGCGTTTTTGTACTTCAATTGGCAAATAGCCATAGACCTCCTGCGCTTCATGCAAAATGGGAATCAATGCACCGCGCGTTTCTTTATGCGTGGCAATGATATCCTGTAGTTTTGCCGCTTGTTCTTCCGTTTCGTGAAATGGAATCGTTGTTTTTGGTTCCATGTGGAATTCTCCCTTCTCGTTGCAATTATGTACCTGCAACAAACTATTGCCCGCCTTGGCGGATAACGTCTCTTGCATTGGTGTTTTCTGCCATTCGGGCAGGGGTGGCGAAAGTTTCAGACTTTATCTTTTTTTTCACAAACCCATCTCATTCATTATAACAGTAAACCAAAAAAAAAGCTAGAGAAATTTCAGAAAAACAATCATCACAGTGTAGAAAAAACGACAAAAAAATTAGGAGAAATGCACAAAGAGAAAGAAGTCTCCTTTTGATTTCTGGACAGAAGCGTTTATGCAGGGAGAATCAGGGATTTATAGTAAAATGAAGTGTGGCGTCAGATACTATTTTATGGGGAAGGCGTTGCCGGAAAATTTTGAAGGAAGCGGAAACGAGGGCGAAAAAATGGAATAGAATGGTATGCAGCTGGAAATACTAAGAAAAATATTTTGTGGAGGCGGCATATATGTTGTTTGATACCATTCGGGATGGCATGGATTATAAAAGACTGGCGGGCGGAAAGTGGCTGAACGGTAAAGAATATTTGGAAATTGTTTCACCGGTAGACGGCAGTTTATGCGGTAGGGTGCCTATGATGGAGGATGCGGACATTCATGCAGCGGTAGAGTCCTGCGCCGCTGCGCAAAAACAGTGGCAGAAAGTGCCGCTGGCGCAGCGCGGTGACATTTTATTGCGCTGCGCAGACTTGTTGGAGGAACATCAGGAGGAACTGGCAGATATGCTGGTACGCGAAATCGCAAAAGATATTTCCAGCAGCCGCGCGGAGGTGCAACGGACGGCGGAACTGATACGTGCGACCGTACAGTTTGCAAAAACCATGACGGGAGAAACGCTGCAAGGCGGTGCTATGGGACGTGAATCAACGGCAAAAACAGCGATTGTATCGAGGGTACCGTTGGGCGTTATTCTGGCGGTGTCACCCTTTAATTATCCGATTAATTTGGCGATGAGCAAAATTGTACCAGCGCTTGTAATGGGAAATGCCGTAGTGTTTAAACCGCCATCGCAAGGAGCTGTTGTTTCCCTTTGCATGGTGCAGTGTTTACAGGCAGCCGGATTGCCGGACGGACTGCTGGGCACCATCACAGGCGCAGGCAAAAGAGTGGGGCAACAACTGCTGCGGGAGCCTTCCATTCATATGATTAATTTCACCGGCAGCACACAGGTGGGACAAATCATTGCGAAAGGCGCAGGAATGATTCCGCTTGTCATGGAATTAGGCGGCAAGGATGCGGCGGTAGTTTTGGCAGATGCAGATTTAGACCACGCAGTCAGTCAAATTATCAGCGGCGCATTTGGCTATTCGGGACAGCGCTGTACGGCAATCAAACGGGTGTTGGTGCTGGAACAAGTGGCAGATGAATTTGTCTCTAAATTGAAAGAAAAAATGAAAGAAATCACGGTTGGAAATCCCTATGATGGATGCATGGTAACGCCGCTGATTCATGAAGCAGCAGCAGATTTTGTGATGGAACTGGTAGAGGACGCCCAAAGTCGCGGCGCGGATATTTTTACAACAGGACAGCGCAGGGGAAATTTACTCTATCCCATTTGTGCCGACCATGTGACGGAGGAGATGCGTTTGGCATGGGAGGAACCGTTCGGTCCTATACTACCTGTACTGCGCGTAAAATCGGCAGAGGAAGCGGTACGCATTGCCAACAAAAGCGAATATGGATTGCAAGCGTCTGTGTTCGGCAATAACATCAGAGAAGTGTTTGATGTTGTGGAACAAGTGGAAGCAGGGACGGTCAACATCAATGGAAAAAGCGAACGATCTCCCGACCATTTCCCCTTTTTGGGAATCAAACAGTCGGGTATTGGCGTACAGGGAATCCGTTATGCGCTAGAGGCCAGTTCGACGGTTAAATCAGTGGTACTGAACAAGATATAAACCGTAGAGAAAAATGGGGGGATACTTTTTTTAAAAAAGTGGAACAAATGAAATGGTTCCGCCGTCTAAAGAAATGTAATCCCCTCATTTGACCGGCTGTGAGACGCCGGTATACCTCATTATTTTTACATAGAAGCTGCTTCTAACATGTGGATAGTTAGAAGCAGCTTTTTTTATATCCACAGAAATAGTGAAAAACGTATAAATCAGGTCGGAATTTCCTGTCGATTTTTTGTTGATTGAATCTTGCAATTCCTATACGGATATGGTATAATATGAAACGCATACAAATGTTTGGGTTTTAAAATTTGAACTTTTATGGGACTAGAAACGGAGGTGCGGTATGGATCAATTTGAATTGGTGTCAGACTATCGTCCAACAGGCGACCAGCCGCAGGCAATTAAAGCATTAGCGGACGGGATTTTGAACCATGCCAAGGCGGAGGTGCTGCTGGGTGTGACAGGCTCAGGAAAAACGTTTACGGTTGCCAATGTCATTGAAAAAGTGAACAAACCGACGCTGGTGCTGGCGCATAATAAAACGTTGGCAGCGCAGTTATATGGCGAATTTAAAGAATTTTTCCCCAACAATGCGGTGGAATATTTTGTCTCCTACTATGATTATTACCAGCCGGAAGCCTACATTGCAAATACGGATACTTATATCGAAAAAGACGCATCCATCAATGATGAGATAGATAAGCTGCGCCACTCTGCGACAGCGGCGTTGTTTGAACGAAAAGATGTGATTATCGTTTCCTCCGTCAGTTGTATCTATAGCTTAGGAGACCCGATTGACTATAAAAACATGGTGATTTCCCTGCGTCCCGGCATGGAAAAATCGCGGGAGGAACTGCTGCGGCAGCTTGTGGACATTCAATATGACCGCGGGGACGTGGATTTTGTCCGCGGACGGTTTCGCGTGCGCGGAGATACGGTGGAAATTTTTCCGGCAGGCAATAGTGAAAAAGCGATTCGTGTGGAATTTTTTGGTGATGAAATCGACAGGATTTCAGAAGTGGATTTTGTGACGGGCAACGTCATTGGTAAACGGAATCATGTGGCGATTTTTCCCGCGTCACACTATGTGACAACGAAGGATAAGCTGGAAACGGCTATCCATGGGATCGAAAAAGAATTGGAAGAACGCTGCGCAGAGTTTGAGGAGCAGGGGAAACTGGTGGAAAAGCAACGTCTGTTACAGCGGACGCGTTATGATATTGAAATGCTGCGCGAGGTGGGATTCTGTTCCGGCATTGAGAATTATTCCCGCCATATTAGTGGGCGTCCGGCGGGCAGCACGCCGCATACATTGATGGACTATTTTCCTAAAGATTTTCTGTTGGTAGTAGATGAGTCACATGTGACCATTCCACAGGTGCGCGCGATGTTCAACGGCGACCATGCGCGCAAAGAATCCCTGATTGAATATGGATTCCGATTGCCGTCGGCGTTTGATAACCGCCCCATGAATTTCTCGGAATTTGAAGGAAAAGTGCATCAGGCGATTTTTGTTTCCGCAACGCCGGCGGACTATGAAAAAGAGAAAGCGGACGTCTTTGCCCAGCAGGTGATTCGACCGACCGGACTTTTAGACCCGGAAATTGACGTGCGTCCGGTAACGGGACAAATCGATGATTTGCTGTCGGAAATCCGTATTCGCACAGAAAAGAACCAGCGTGTTTTGGTGACAACGCTGACCAAGAAAATGGCGGAAGCACTGACAGATTACCTGACGGAATGCGATGTGCAGGTAAAATATATGCATTCAGATGTGCAAACGCTGGAACGGATTGAAATTGTACGCGATTTCCGGCTAGGAAAATTTGACGTCTTGGTGGGTATCAATTTGCTCCGTGAAGGATTGGATATTCCAGAGGTATCGCTGGTTGCGATATTGGATGCGGACAAAGAAGGGTTCCTGCGCAGTGAAACGTCGCTGGTGCAGACCATTGGGCGTGCCGCGCGTAACAGCGAAGGAAAAGTCATTATGTATGCGGATAAAATCACGGAAGCAATGCGCCGGGCGATAGAGGAGACCAACCGCCGACGGTCGATTCAAATGCAATATAATGAGGAAAACCACATCACGCCCAAAACCATTGTGAAAGATGTACGTGAAAAAATTGAAGCAACGGTTATGGAACCGGAAAAAGCAGCAAATGTATCAAGTGAAAATGTGGAGGAAAAAATTCGCGTGCTGACAAGCGAAATGCAAACTGCGGCGGAACTGCTGGAATTTGAACTTGCCGCCAAACTGCGTGATGAAATCAAAGAACTACAAAAGAAATTGGGGTGATATACGATGTCTTTTGACAAAATTACGATTCAGGGTGCGAGGGAGCACAATTTAAAAAACATAGATATTGAAGTGCCGCGGGAAAAATTGGTGGTGTTCACCGGACTTTCCGGTTCGGGAAAGTCGTCTCTGGCATTTGATACGATATATGCGGAAGGACAACGGCGGTATGTGGAATCGCTGTCCGCTTATGCGCGGCAGTTTTTGGGACAGATGGAAAAACCAGATGTGGACTACATTGAAGGGCTTTCACCCGCCATTTCCATTGACCAGAAAACCACCAGCAAAAATCCGCGTTCCACTGTGGGAACCGTGACGGAAATATATGACTATATGCGTTTGATGTACGCGCGTATCGGTGTGCCGCACTGTCCCAAATGCGGTGTTGAAATTCAGCAGCAGACCATTGACCAGATTTGCGACCAAGTGCTTGCGTTTGAGGAAGGAACGCGGATGCTGATTTTGGCGCCTGTGATTCGCGCCAAAAAAGGGCAGCATCAAAAAGTGCTGGAAACGGCAAAGAAAAACGGATATGTCCGCGTGCGTGTGGATGGGGAAATGCGGGAACTGGAGGAAGAAATCAACTTAGAAAAAACGAAAAAGCACGATATTGATATTGTGGTAGATCGCCTGATTATTCGCCCGGGCGTGGAAACGCGTTTGACGGATTCTTTGGAAACAGCGTTGGGGCTGGCAGGCGGATTGGCATATGTCAGCATTGTGGACGGCGAGGAAATTTTGTTTAGTCAAAACTATGCGTGCAGCATTTGCGGCATGAGCATTGAAGAACTGTCGCCGCGTATGTTCTCGTTTAACAGCCCCTATGGCGCGTGTCCGACCTGTGCAGGGCTGGGTATGATGATGAAAATAGACCCGGAACTGGTTTTGGATAAGAAAAAATCAATCCGTCAGGGCGGCATTTTAGCAAGCGGCTGGGGCAATGTGGGGGACGAAAATTCCCTTGCGGCAATGTATTTCGGCGCATTGGCAAAAGAATATGATTTCAGCCTTGACACGCCGATTGCACAGCTGCCGCAAAATGTCATGGATGTTATTTTATACGGCAGCAAGGGTAAAAAAATGCAGTTTGAGTATAAGCGTTCCTTTGGCAGCACTTCCTATATGGGGACGTTTGAAGGCATTGTGAACAATCTGGAGCGCCGCTATACGGAAACACAATCCGATTATGCCAAAGCGGAAATTGAAAACTATATGAGCAATATTCACTGCCCAGACTGTCACGGAAAGCGACTGAAACCGGAAGTGTTAGCGGTGACGGTCGGCGGCAAAAATATTGAAGAACTGACCTCTTTGTCCATTGTGAAAATCATGGAGTTTTTGGAACAGTTGGAATTAACACCCAAACAAGAACAAATTGCGTACCAGATTTTGAAAGAAATCAAAGCGCGGCTGGGATTTTTAGTGAATGTCGGACTGGATTACCTGACGTTGTCGCGCAGCGCCGGAACACTGTCCGGCGGGGAAGCGCAGCGGATTCGTTTGGCAACACAGATTGGCTCCGGTTTGATGGGCGTATTATATATTTTGGACGAACCCAGCATTGGGCTGCATCAGCGGGACAATGACCGTCTGCTGGAGGCGCTGAAACATTTGCGTGATTTGGGAAACACGCTGATTGTGGTGGAACATGATGAAGATACCATGTATGCCGCCGATTGGATTGTGGATATTGGTCCGGGCGCGGGCATTCACGGCGGCGAAGTCGTGGCACAGGGAACGGTGGAAGACATCAAAGCGTGCGGGAACTCCATTACCGGTCAATATTTAAGCGGAACAAAGAAAATTGAAGTGCCGGCGCAGCGGCGTGGCGGGAACGGAAATGTGCTGACGGTGCGCGGAGCGGCGGAAAACAATTTGAAAAAAATTGATGTGGATTTTCCGCTGGGGACATTCATTGCAGTGACGGGCGTTTCAGGAAGCGGAAAAAGTTCGCTGATTAACGAGATTTTGTATAAAATTTTGGCAACGGAACTCAATGGCGCGCGCAAACGCCCAGGCGCATATGATGAAATTGTCGGGCTGGAATATACCGACAAAGTGATTAACATTGACCAATCTCCCATCGGACGCACACCGCGTTCCAATCCGGCGACCTATACCGGCGTATTTTCCGATATCCGTGATTTGTTCGCAAGCACCACAGACGCAAAAGCGCGCGGATATAAATCGGGACGTTTTAGCTTTAACATCAAGGGCGGACGCTGTGAGGCGTGCAGCGGAGACGGGATCAATAAAATTGAAATGCATTTTCTGCCGGATATTTATGTTCCTTGCGAAGTTTGTAAAGGACAGCGGTATAACCGTGAAACGCTGGAAGTGCGTTATAAGGGCAAAAATATCAGTGAAGTGCTGAATATGACGGTAGATGAAGCGGTGGAATTCTTTGAAAATATCCCTAAAATCCACCGTAAAATTCAAACACTTTCCGAAGTGGGACTGGGTTATATTAAACTGGGGCAAAGTTCCACTACGTTGTCTGGCGGGGAAGCGCAGCGTGTGAAACTGGCAACGGAACTGTCCAAACGTCCTACCGGAAAAACCGTCTATATTTTGGACGAGCCGACAACAGGGCTGCATACGGCGGACGTCCACAAACTGATTACGGTTTTGCAAAAATTTGTGGACAGCGGCAATACGGTCATTGTGATTGAACATAATCTGGACGTCATTAAAACCGCGGATTGGCTTATTGACCTCGGACCGGAGGGCGGCGACCGCGGTGGAAAAATTGTGGCAGCAGGGACGCCGGAAACCGTTGCAAAAGCAAAGGGCTCGTATACAGGAAAATATTTGAAAAAATACTTGTAATTTTCCGCGCCTTACGGTACAATAAGAATAGGAAGTTTGATACGTATGAAAAGGGTACTCTTTTCATACGTATCTTTTCATAAGCATAAAGAATGTGCGCCGCAAGCGGCTGTCTCATAGATGACAGTGTGGGCAGGTCTTTTTATGCTCAATTTATGAAATATAGGAGCGGAATAACATGAAACAAATTGCAGTAATTGGTTCCGGAAGCTGGGGCTGCGCGTTGGCAGTGCTGCTTGCCGAAAAAGGATATGAAGTTCGTCTGTGGTCATTTTTTGAAGAAGAAAGTGCGGCGCTGGAGCGGGACAGGGAAAACAAAGCCTGCCTGCCGGGCGTGAAATTTCCGAATAATATTGTGTGCAGTCCGGATTTGGAATATTGCATCAAAGGAAGTGAGGCTGTTATCAGCAGTGTACCGTCCAAAGGTGTGCGCAGTACAGCGCAAAAAATGAAAGCATATTTAGACGTGGAAAAACAAATTGTTGTCAGCGTATCCAAGGGGTTGGAAGCGGATTCCTTCATGCGCTTGAGTGAGGTGCTGAAGGCGGAAATTCCGGGACTGCGGATTGCGGCATTGTCAGGACCGTCTCATGCGGAGGAAGTGGCGAAAAATATGCCGACCACCATTGTTGCGGCAGCGGAGGATATTTCAGTTGCGGAATATGTACAGGATTTGTTTATGACGGATTCTTTTCGCGTATATAAAAACACGGATATTGCGGGCGTGGAATATGGCGGAGCGCTGAAAAACATCATTGCGCTATGCGCCGGTATTTCCGATGGCGCAGGGTTCGGCGACAACGCTAAAGCGGCACTGATGACGCGCGGTATCGCGGAAATTTCGAGATTGGGCGTGGCACTGGGCGCAAAAGCAGAAACGTTTTCAGGACTCAGCGGAATCGGCGATTTGATTGTGACCTGTACTAGTATGCATTCCCGCAACCGGCGGGCAGGTATTTTGATTGGACAGGGCATAAAGGTGGAGGACGCGCTGGCAGAGGTGAAAATGGTGGTGGAAGGCGTTCCGGCAACGCTTGCCGCCTATCATTTAGCGCGGCAGCAGGAAATTGAAATGCCAATTGTGGAACAGGCATACCGTGTATTGTTTGAAGGAGAAAGTCCTGTAAAAGCAGTCAGCGGACTGATGCTGCGGGACAGAAAACACGAATAAGAGAAAAAGATAGGTGGAGAAGAACAGAAAAATGTGGGGGAATAGTTTATTGAAAAAAATGCTGTGTCAAAACGGCATAAAATTTGTTTTAAGCAGTTGCATCAGCATGTCTGTAATGATAACATTAACTGTCTATGCTGATGTAACACTGGCACCGATACATACCGATGCGCCCCAAACGTTAGAGGAACTGCGCCTGTCAGACTCGTCAGAGGTTGCTAAACTGCCGCGTTTTGACAGTCGCGATTATCAGATTATCACACCCGTGAAAGATCAAGGCAGTTCAGATTTATGCTGGGCATATGCTTCTGTCAGTTGTTCAGAAGCTTCTATTTTGCGCAAGGGGATTGACCATGGGGCTACAAACAATACATTGTCGCTTTCTGCTGAAAATCTTGGGTATGCCAGACATAACAGAGGGTCAGACCCTTTGGGAAACACAAAAGGGGAAATAACAGGAGCGAATTGGTATAATACCAGCGGAGAACCTGGATATGGAGCAACAGTTTGGTCGCAGTGGTGTGGACCTGTCAAAACCGGCGTTACCGTTGATTTAAAAACGATATATAATAACACAGATTACCGATTGGAAAACGCGATTTGTATTGAAAATGAAAAAGACCGTGACGCGATTAAACGTGCGATTGTGCAATATGGAGCGGTCACATTTTCCTACAACAATAAATCGGAACGCGACTACCACAATGCCAAAAATGAAACAGGAAGTAGCGCATATCCGCATGCCTGCACGATTATTGGCTGGGACGATTCTATTCCGGCAGAGAAATTTCAGCCGGGCGGCGCTACGCAGGATGGCGGTTGGATTATCAAAAACAGTTACCATTCTCTTCCATATTTTTATTTGTCTTATGA
This sequence comes from Clostridia bacterium, assembly GCA_022801925.1. Classification (GTDB taxonomy): domain Bacteria; phylum Bacillota; class Clostridia; order RUG12999; family RUG12999; genus JAAWTG01. Next base: position 17,426 of record JAAWTG010000007.1, read on the forward strand.
CTGTGGTAGTTCAACAATTATCGCGTTTGATTATGCAACGCGGGAAGAATATGAGTATAACTATTTTTATGACAGCCAAGTACAGGATTTTGGATTGACACTTTCTCTAAAATGTAACAATGCTGCTAACGTATTTGAAGCGAAAAAGGGTACGGACAGTATGTCTGAATATATTAAGGCAGTGAATGTGGGAATCATTGGAAAGAATGTAACTTGCAAAGCGGAGATTTATACGGATTTGCAAAAGGAACAGGATATTAGCAATATTTCTAATATAACGCCTACGAAGGGGACGCTTGTGGCACAGAAAACGGCGACATTTGAGCATTCCGGATATTATACCATCGTGTTGGATAAACCTATCAAAATTGAGAAGGGAAGTTATTTCAGCGTGGTGGTAAAAGTGTCCAATGGCGCCGGTAATGCGGTTGTCAGGCTTACGCAGGAGAGTAATTTGACCTATCAGAATAAAGATTATTGGTATAAAAGCAAGTATGCCGCTCGTATCAAAGCATTCACGGTTTGCGAGGAAAACGGCGGTGTATGCGAACCGGAAGAACATATATGGGACAGCGGCGTTGTGACGGAACCGGCAGGGTGTGAATCAATGGGAAACATGTTATATACCTGCACCATATGCGGACAGACGAAAAATGAAGCAATTGCGGCAGCGGGTCATCAATGGGATAAGTGGGAGATTACTGTAAATCCCACGCAGACTAAAACCGGAGCAGCGGTGCGAGGTTGTCTAAACGATACTACGCATAAGGAAAACCATACATTGCCGGTTCTGTCTGATACAACGGTGTGGGCAGCGGGCGACTTTGGTGCGCCGACAGAAAATCGAGACGGCTGGCAGGAATATACATCTGAATATGGGACGGTAACGGTAGTTTTGCCATGCCTGCCGCCGACAGTGTTCAGCGCACGTTATACCGATGATGGAAAGGTGATGGTAACGGCGCCAAGACCTGGTACTTATTACATGCTGTTTGCGGCATACAAAAACGGCAGAACTTGTAATGTTACTACGGTTCATGTTACGTTTCAGGAAGCGGGCAAACAGATTATCGTTCCACCTGCCGGCTTTGGTAATGACACGATAGGGGCGGTGCGCATATTTTTTTGGAATGTGTTTTCGGATATGTTGCCGCTATGCCCAGCCATTTAGTCCATAAAATATGATTACCGCTATGTAAAAAAGGATACCTTCATTAGAAGGTATCCTTTTTTATCATAAACGGTTGTTATTTGATGGAATTTTCGTAGGATTCGATCATTTTCTTAACCATCTGTCCACCTACGGAACCTGCTTCTCTACTTGTCAGGTCTCCGTTGTAACCCTGTTTCAGGTTAACGCCTACTTCGTTAGCAGCTTCCATTTTGAATTTGTCCATAGCAGCTGCAGCTTCCGGTACTACCAATTTGTTACTAGAGTTGTTGTTACTAGCCATTGTTCATTCACTCCTGTGTCAAAATTTTGTTTAAAATAGTTTTGTTCGCACCTTAGTGCAATACTATTGTGTGTGAAATCTTTTTTTTCATGTAAGGAAATATTTTCTTATAAATCTGTGAAAAAAGAGATTGCTTTTTTATGGGAAGTGTAATATAATGAACAAATGAATTTAGGGAGGCAAATAAGTATGATAGAATATATAATATTAGGCGCATTGGCGCTGAATTTGATATTGCTTTGTATTTTCATTTTCAAAAAAAATAAAAATCAGACCGGAAATGTGGAAGAGGTGGTCGAAAAAGCGGTTCGGACAGGAGAAGCACAATTACGCCAAGAGATTTCTGCACGAATGGAAGCTTTTGAAACAAGTACTTTGCAAAAACTGACGCAAATGTCGGGTCTACAAATGAATCAAATCAGCGAAACGACCAAAATGAGTCAGCAAATGCTGCAATATCTGTCTGAAACAGTGAATCGTAATTTAAAAGAGATTCGGGAAAACAACAATTTGCAAATGAACGATATGCGCAAAACGGTGGACGAGCAATTGAATCAAACGCTGGAAGCGCGGCTGACAAAATCGTTTCAAACGGTTTCCACGCAGTTAGAGCAGGTACATAGCGGTCTTGGGGAAATGAAGCATTTGGCGCAGGATGTCGGCGATTTGAAAAAAGTGTTGTCCAATGTAAAAACGCGCGGCATTTTGGGAGAATTGCAGCTCCAAAATATTTTGGAAGAAGTGATGGCGCCGGGGCAGTATGAGGAAAATGTAGAAACGGTACGCGGCAGCAATAAACGGGTAGAATTTGCCATTCGGCTACCCGGAAAAGAAGACGGCGCAGTATATCTGCCCATAGATTCCAAATTTCCGCTGAATTATTATGAAACTTATTTGAATGCCGCGCAGACAGGGGACGCGCAGGAAGCGGCAGAATGCGGGAAACTGCTGGAAAGCGCTATCCGGCAATATGCAAAAGATATCTCTTTGAAATATATCAGCCCGCCGGAAACGACGGATTTTGGCGTAATGTTTTTGCCAACGGAGGGGTTGTATGCGGAAATCGCGCGGCGCAGTGATTTGCTGGCGCAAATGCAGCATCGATATAAAGTGGTCATTACAGGTCCGTCCACATTGTGCGCGCTGCTGAGCAGTCTGCAAATGGGATTTCGCACCCTCGCGCTGGAAAAACGGACAAGCGAGGTGTGGGATACGCTTTCCAGTGTGAAGAAAGAATTTGAAAAATTCGATATGGTGCTTCAGGAAGCGCAGACGAACCTGAATAAAGTGGGCAGCAGCATTGACAAATTGGTTGGTGTTCGGACAAGAAAAATATTATTAAGGCTGCGGGAGGTGCAGCAGCCGGAACAGGAGGAACAGCAGGATGTATGAAATTAGAAAAATGTTTCAAAATGCGTGGGTAAGGGAAAACATGATTCCAGCGAAAGAATATCATCCTTATCCCAAACCGGAGGAGAGAGAATTTTGGGAGAGCCTTGCGCCGGAACTAAAGAAGCATTTGCTGGAAAAAGGGCAGGAATATTTGGCGTTTGAATGGAAAGGGATTCCTGCAACCTATTTTCTGGAATTCTATCGCAGCGGCAACCGCGCCTGTTATGAGGACTTGTCCTATCAAAAACGTATGGCGCTGGGCGCGCTTGTCATGGCGGAATGCGTGGAAAATGAAAATCGGTTTCTGGACGATATTGTCAATGGAATTTGGTCTATCTGTGAGGAATCAACATGGGCAATCAGCGCGCATTTGGGCAATTGCAGCAGCGGGTCGGCTGACGTTCTGCCGGATAGTTTAAATGACGCCGTGCTGGATTTGTTTTCGCTGGAGACGGCGCAGCTCGTTGCATTTGTCTACTATTTGCTAAAAGATAAATTGGATACCATATCGCCGCAAGTTGCAAAACGGATACAAGGAGAACTGAAACGGCGCGTGTTCGACCCCTATTTAACAGGCACAGAATTTTGGTGGATGGGATTCATGGGCGGTCAGGTGAATAACTGGGCGCCGTGGTGTACAAGCAATATTTTATGGACGTTTACTTTAGCATGTGAGAACGATGCCTACCGCGCGGCGGCAGTGAACAAAGCGATTGAAACTTTGGATATTTTTGTGAATTCCTATGGAGAAGACGGCGCATGTGTAGAAGGACCGGGATATTGGTTCAATGCCGCAGGATCGCTAATGGATGCGCTGGAAGTGATTTCAGACGCAACAGGAAATCAAATACCGCTGCAAAGCGAAAAAATCAAACAAATGGGGCGGTTTATTTGCAATGCAAGGATTCATGAAAAATATTATATGAACTTTGCTGATTCGCCGCTGAAAATCGTGCCGAATGCAGCACGAATTTTCCGTTATGGGAAAACGATGCAGGATTCTGTGATGATGGCGGAGGGCGCAGCGCTCAAACGGCTGTGGGGCGAATCTGTTCGCTATGCAAGCTGGTATTGTATGGGACGTGTCTTTTCGGAAATTTTGTGTTATGACGAAATGAAACAATATGCAGGGGTGCCGCTGTGCCAGCAAAATGTTTGGTGGGCAGATGCACAAATTATGATAGCGCGGGAAACGGCGGAAAGTGATAAAGGGTATACGCTGATTGCCAAAGGCGGACACAATGGGGAAAGCCACAACCATAATGATATCGGCAGTTTTATGCTGTATGATGACGGACAGCCGGTTATCATTGACATTGGGGTGGAACGATATACCAAAAAAACGTTTTCGCCGCAGCGGTATGAGATTTGGACAATGCGCAGCGGGTATCATAATGTGCCGCAGATTGGTGGCGCAGAACAATTGCCCGGTGAAGAATATGGAGCGCAGCAAGTTGACTATAGGGTGGAGCAGGGTACTAGCAGTCTGACCATGGAATTGCGTGATACCTATGGTGCAGAAGCGGGCATTCATTCATGGAACAGGACGCTTTGTTTAGACCGCGGTGCGGCATGTGTGCAGATTTGCGACCGGTATGATTTAGTGCAGGAACAGGAAATAGCCTTCCGTTTTATGACTTTGCAAAAACCGGAAATCAGCGGTGCAGAAGTGAAAATAGGAACATCTACACTGCGAATTGGCGGCGCACAGGCTGTTGTTTCAGCGGAAAAAATTGATGTGACAGACAATCATTTGCAAAAAAGCTGGGGCGATACGTTGTATCGTGTTACCGTCATAACAAAAGGTCAAAAAGGGGAAGTTTGTTTTGAAATCAAACGATGAATGCCATTATGTCTACATACTCCGTTGTGCTGACGGCACCTTATATACCGGCTGGACAACAGATTTAGAAAAACGTGTGGCGGTGCACAATGCAGGAAAAGGCGCAAAATATACCAAAAACCGGCGTCCGGTGGAATTGGTTTATTACGAATGTTTAGACAGCAAACCTTTGGCGCTGCGCAGGGAATGCGCGATTAAAGCTCTGAGCCGACAGGAAAAATTGTCATTGATTCGTAGGCATGAGAGGTAGAAAATAATAGATACAAAATGCCCGATATGTAGATTTTTACATATCGGGCATTTTATCATAAAAAATGATTTATTCTTCCTGTGATTCCATTTCTTGCAGTTCCGTTTCGCTTTTTTCCAAAAGTTCATATTGCGAAAACAGTTCTTCTTCCAGCGTTTCAATCGTGTGATTCAGTTCCATCAGCTTGGTATAATCCGCCGCCATCTCAGGCAGCAAAGTTTGTTGCTTGGCTTCATCTACCGCCGCTTCCAACCGTTCAATTTCAGACTTTGCTTTTACGGCGGAGCTGGAGAGTTTCCGCTTGCGTGCATTCCATTCTTTTTGCTCCAGATAGGAACGTTTTGCCGCACTGACCGGTTTGGCAGCCTGTTGATTGGTGGAAAGCGTCTGCACACTATGTGCCAAATAATCGTCGTAATTCCCAATGTGGGAGGTCACGCCGCCACGCTCCATCACGAGAACGCGGGAGGAAAGTTTGTTGATAAAGTATCGGTCATGGGAGATAATAAACAATGTGCCGTCATAGTCTTGCAGCGCCTGTTCCAACGCTTCCATGGAATCAATATCCAGATGGTTGGTCGGTTCGTCCAAAATTAAAAAGTTAACACCTTGCAACATCAATTTCAGCAGAGCAACCTTTGCTTTTTCGCCGCCGCTGAGCAAGTTGATTTCTTTAAACACATCTTCGCCGCGAAATAAAAAAGCAGCGCAGGCATTGCGTATTTCCGTGGCGGTCATTTTGGGATAGGTATTCCAAATCTCTTCAATCACGGAATTTTCAGGTGTAAGCGATTCCATGTTTTGGTCATAGTAGCCGACCGTGATGTTGGAACCAAACGCGAAATGACCCGTATCTGCCGGCAATTGGTTTAACAAAATTTTGAACAGGGTCGTTTTGCCGCAGCCGTTGGGGCCCAGCAGAAAAACACATTCGCCGCGGCGGATATGTAAGTTTACATGGGAAAACAACCGTTTGCCGTCAAATTCTTTGGATAAATCTTCGGCAGTTAAAACATCGTTTCCGCCTGTCTGTTTTACAGAAAAACGGAGGTGCATACTGTCGGGAGAAGACTCCGGTTTTTCTAAATCTTTCATCAGCCGTTCCAGCATTTTTTCCTTGCTTTCCGCCATTTTGATGTTGCGTTCGCGGTTCCAGCGACGCTGTTGTTCAATGATTCCTTGAATTCGTTTGATTTCGTTTTGTTGGGATTCATAGTGTTTCCAGGCAACTTCCAAGTTTTTTTCTTTTTGCTGCATAGCGCGGGTATAGTTGCCGGAATAGAGTGTCAGCCGGTTGTGTTCCAGTTCAAAGGTGCGGTTTGTTACCTTGTCGAGAAAATAACGGTCATGGGAAATGACAATCACCGCGCCATCATAGGACTGCAAAAAATCTTCCAGCCAACGCACAGAATCCAAATCCAAATGGTTGGTCGGCTCGTCCAAAAGCAAAAGGGGATATCCACCGAGCAGCAGTTTGGCAAGCATAATACGCGTTTTTTGTCCACCGCTTAAAATGGACAGCGGCGCGCGCAGGTCGTCTTCCGAAAATCCCAGACCCAGCAATACGGATCGCGCACGGCTTTTGTAGGTATAACCGCCGCCATCGTCATAGGCGGTCGTTACCTGATGCTGCCGCTCTACAAGGGCTTGCATATCACCGTTTGCGATTTCAATATCAATATTAATGCTTTCCAGTTCCTCTTCCAAGGCAATCAGGTCGGCAAAAACTTTCATGATTTCGTCCCAAACAGTGCAGTCACTGTTTAACGTTACTTGCTGCTGCATATACCCAATCTGTAAATTTTTTGATTTAAAAATGTCGCCTGATTCATAGTATTCCTGCTCCAGCAAAATTTTAAACAAGGTTGTTTTTCCAGAGCCGTTGATACCAATGAGTCCGATTTTGTCGTGGTCAGCAACTTCAAAAGATATATCTTCAAATAATAGTTCGCTGCCAAAATATTTTGTAAGATGATTTGCATTCAATACCATGGTCATGTTCCATCCTTTTCGTTTCAATCCTTTCTTATTATAATCAACACTGGTAAAAATGTCAATTTTAAAAATATGAAATCGACCCAAATTTTTAAAAGGATATTTTTTATCAAAATACTGAAAATATTGAATGTCAACCATAACAAAATTTGAAATGCATAAGGGGGCATCATCATGAGACGAAAAGGCTGGGCTGTCTTGCTTACTGTGAGTATCGTCATGACAGCGGCTATGCCGGTATTTGCAATTGGAACTTCAGCGGTTTCTATTGAGAAACGGGCTGTAAAAAATGAGATTGTGACATTTACCGAAGAAGAATTTGCAGAACATTATATAGGAACAGATTTGAAACTGAAAAAAATCCAAATTTCTGGGTTACCCAATCCTGCGGTTGGCGAGTTGAAATTGCGCAATAAATTGGTTGCGGAATTTCAGGAAATAAAAGTGTCGGATATTAAACGGCTGAACTTCACACCGGCACGAGATTACGTTGGTTATGTAGAATTTATTTGGAACGGGGCAACAAGTAACGGTTATGCACGCTACGGCGCGTCTGTGCGAATTGTATATACCGATACTTCCACATTGTCGCGTTATCCATCTGACGAAAACCCGCCGCTTACGGCAACGCCAAATGCAATAACAGTGACGCCGGCGGCAGAAAAAACACCGCAGCCGGGCAGTGAAAAAGAAGGCGGCTGGATTGGTAAACTGTTTGGCGCAGGACAGACAAGAGAAGGTGAAGAAACACCAGCGCCGGACGGTGAAACAACACCCGATACAGAAGTGACACCAGGGACGGAAGCGACACCGGATGGGGAAGCAACACCCACGCCAGATACGGAAGCAACACCCGGAGAAGAAGCAACACCGACTCCGGATACAGAAGGGACGCCGGAGGGAGAAGCAACGCCTACACCGGATAGTGAGGCAACACCAACGCCGGAAACACCATCTGAACCGCCGCTCTATGCGGATTTAAACCGCCATTTTGCGGAATATTCAGCAGGGAAATTATATAGTGAAAACATTTGGGTTGGAGAGCGTATCGGAGAAAAACGGTTTATGCATCCGCAGCAGCAGGTGAATCGTATTGAGTTTGTCATGCTGATTCTCTCTGCGCTTGGAGAAACCTATCCGGATGGGAATACAGACCCTGTATTTGCAGATGAAGCAGAATATCAGCAATGGGTGCTGGACGCAGGAAAATACGCTTACAAAAAAGGAATCATCAAGGGCAGTCTGGAAGGGGATAAACTGTATTTGCACGCATTTGATATTATCACACGTGCGGAAGCGGCACAAATTGTGATGAATACATTGTCCATTGAAGTGCCGGAATACCGCGTAGACCTTGAATTTGCGGACCAGAGCGAAATTCCGCTTTGGGCGGCGGACGCAATCCGTAATCTGAGAGGTTATGGTATTATTAACGGTTATGAAGACAATACCTTCCGTCCGATGAAACAAATTCCTCGTGCGGATACCATTGAAATCATTTGGCAGTTTAGAAAATTTATCACAGCAGAAGGCAATGGGCGGTATATCGCCTAAAATAAAAAAGACGGCGTTGCAGCCAAAAGCGGCAGCGCCGTCTTTTTTTCTAAAAGTTAATGTGAAACGATATGTTCTACAGCGTTTAAAAACGTATCAATTTCCCGCGTGGTTGTAAAATAGCCAGGGCTGACGCGTACCGTGCCGGTTTCCAGCGTATGATAGGACCGGTGGGCAAGCGGGGCGCAGTGCAGACCGGCGCGGCAGGCAATATCATATTCTTCGTCCAGCCGTTCGCAGATTTCCGAAGTGTCGCGCTGCCATACGGTGAAACTAACGGTCGCTACACGCTGCGGCGCGTCGGGACAAAGAACAGAAACTTGTGGAATACGTTTTAAACCATCTATGATTTGTCCTGCCAAAGCTGCTTCGTGAGCGTAGATGAGGTCGCGTCCTTTGCGGCGGATATAGCGGATACCCTCCAGCAGTCCGGCGATTGCCGGAACATTTTGCGTGCCGCTCTCATAATAGTCCGGTAGGATTTGAGGCTGCTCCAGCGATTCGGAATTGCTGCCGGTTCCGCCGCACATAAGAGGAGCAGGGGAGTAGATGGGGGGAATGTAAAGTCCGCCGGTTCCTTGTGGGCCCAGCAAGCTTTTGTGACCTGGAAACGCAACAAATGCGCCTAATGTATCGAAAGAAAGCGGTAATATGCCCGCTGTTTGGGCGGCGTCTATCAATAGTGGGATTCGATAGGATTTACATAGAGAAGCGGCGAGAGAAATATCATTTACAACACCGCTGACATTAGAAGCATGGTTGATAATGACCAATTTGGTGTCGGGACGGATATGTTCCGGCAAGGCGGCAATGTTGCAGCTTCCATCTTCTGAAAGCGGCAAAACAGATACTTCTGCATGGATTTTATAGAGCGGACGCACCGAGGAATTATGTTCCAGACAGGAAACAATAACATGTCCGCCGGGCGGCACCATGCCTAAAACAGCGGTGTTCAAAGCGTGGGTGGTATTGGTTACAAAAACGATATTTTGCGGATTTTGAACACCGAAAAATTGTGCCAGTTCGTCACGGCAGTCCCAAACGACTTCCATAGCACGGCGCGCCATTTTATGGCTGCTGCGTCCTGCATTTGCACCGCAAGAGGTCATGTATTTATATACAGCGGAACAGACATTGGAGGGCTTGGGAAATGATGTTGCAGCATTATCGAGGTAAATCATAGAATTCACTCCTTTCAAAAAATTGCGGAGAGTCCCGTGGGAGACTCTCCTTTGTTTAACTCAATCTGGTATATTCATAACCTTTTTCCGTTTCTGTTTCTTGATAAACGCCTTTGATGCGGACGTCCATACGCCGTGCCTCTTGATATAAGAAATTTAAGCAGTTATAAGAAGTCCGCAGACTGTAGCCGCAGCCGCCGATAGCAAGGTGCTTGGGCGTTTGTATCACATAGGAAGAAAAGCCTTTGTCTGCCAGAGATTTTTTTAGCCGCAGAGCGGTTGTTGCTGATGAAAGTAAAACAATAACTTGGAACATCTTTCAAAACCTCTCTTGTTTTCAGGATTCATAGTTGTTAGATCCCCTGTTATTATGATATGTGCTATAGTCGTTTTCGTGTGTATATTTTCTGGTTAGGCAAATAAAAATAAAAAATGGTGCGATTGCACAGGAAAAAAATGAAATTGTATACAAAAAATATAGAAAAGTAACAAAGTGTAAACAAAATAGAAAAGAAAATAGCACTAAAAAGTAACGTTTAATAGATGATAAAATTATGAAAAATGAATAAGTTAGAAAAAGGGAGATTTATTGAGAATGAGTGAATTTGATGGGTTTAGATTAAAAAAAGAAACTAAATTGGTTGAAAATGAACAATAATCAGTGTTGAAAAAAGAAAATATCTCGTGTATAATAAAACCATAAGATACAGAGAAACAAAATCTGAATCTTAAATTGTAAAAAGGAGGTGTCTCCGTTGGCATAAGATAAACGGGTCGTTTCAAAAATTGAAAAATAGAATTACTGCAAATCTTTCCTATATGGAAAGGTAAAAATGAAATTCATTCCTGAATGAAATAGAAACACAAAGGGGATGGCAGTTATGAAAATAGGCTGCGAACTTTTTCGTCAGAAAAAATAGAAGAAAGAGGAGAGTCCCATGTACAATGTAAGATAAAACATTATTTCAAAGTTGAATGAAGAAAGAGTTTGTTGTAAGAATGAACTGGCAGAAAGGTGATTCCGTTGGGATAGCGTAGTAAAAAATATAACAAATGAAAATACGGTTGCATGACTCATTTATATATATTATAAAAAAGGGTATCAGGAGGCGGCAGAGATGATTGAACCAATCAGGCAGGCCGTTGCAAATACCAAAATAAATTTTTGATGAAAATAATAGTATGAATGAAGAAAAGCAGGGAAGCATTGGTCTTTCCATTGTATTCAAATTGTCCCTTGGAAAATAAAATAATAATTAAAATTTATTGTGGCTATTTGTGATGGCAAACAATGAATATTTGCAGTGAAACTCTATTCAAAAAAATTCAGAGAAACTGCTTTGGCAGTTAGACTGAATGATCCTTCCAAAGTGAAACGATATCGTGGATCATCAGAGTGATATCATGGATGCTAAGTCAATAAAGACCACAGCGGAGTGATAGGAACGGAAGATGAAAAGAACAAGTTGAAAAACGGAAAAACATCACAAAGACAGAGCGATTGAAAAAAAGCGGAATATATGCAGAATAAAAGCGCTGGCATATATTTTGCGAATAGAAGCTAAATTTGATGATGAAGAGAAAAGTTTAAACAAACAACAAGGTTCGGGAAAAGAAAGCCTGCAAGAGGGAATTTGGAAAATAGAATTGCAGGACTTAAGGAGGATTTTTAGACGTTGAATGAACTAAACAACGAGGAAAGTATATAAACCGCACTTACTTTTGGAAACAAAGTAAGTGCGGTTTATTTTTTTATAAATGCAGTCCTTTTCTCCGCCAAACCGTCATAAAACAGGAGTTGTCCTAATATAATGTGATACAGAGAAAATTTAGGACAAGGAGGACAAATGACAACATGGATAAATTACAAATGCCAAATCGTCAGGGACTTACTGGGGAGCAGGCAAGACAAGCTTTGCAAAAATATGGCCCGAACCGACTGCAGGAGGGGAAAAAAACATCACTGCCGGGGCTGTTTTTGTCACAGTTCAGCGATGTTATCACAATGGTGTTGATTGTGGCAACCGTTGTTTCCTATTGTCTCGGAGAAATAGAAGATTCTGTCACGATTTTATTGATTTTGCTGCTCAATGGTATCTTGGGATTTGTGCAGGAATTCAGAACAGAAAAATCCATGCAGGCGCTGAAAAAAATGGCGGCGCCTACTGCAAACGTTGTGCGCGGCGGTGAAGTGGCGCAGATTCCGGCGGAAGAAATCGTACCGGGTGATTTGGTGATGTTGGAAACAGGTGACAGGGTGCCGGCCGACGCAGTGATTTTGGAGGAAAAAAATCTGCAGCTCAATGAATCCATATTAACAGGGGAATCCTATCCTGTGCAAAAATCAAAGGGAAGCGCGGAGGATATCGGAGCGGAACACATGGTATATATGGGCACTACGGTTACCAGCGGGCGTGGGAAAGTATGGGTGACAGGGACAGGAATGCGGACACAAATGGGGGAAGTCGCTTTCATGATGCAGGGAGCGGGAGACAGCGAAACGCCGCTGAAGAAGAAATTAAACCGTATCGGAAAAGATTTGGTTATCATTTGTCTGTTTGTTTGCATTTTGATTATTATTGCCGGTATGTGGCATGGGGAAACACTCTATAACATGTTTTTGTCCGGCGTCAGTTTGGCGGTTGCAGCGATTCCGGAAGGACTTCCCGCCATTGTTACCGTAGCGCTTGCCATTGGCGTGCAGCGTATGCTCAAGCAAAAAGCGCTGGTGCGCAAACTGCCGGCTGTTGAAACATTGGGAAGCACAACGGTTATTTGTTCCGATAAAACAGGCACATTAACAGAAAATAAGATGACAGTGAAAAAAGTGTTTGCTGATTTTAAATTATCGGATATTGGAGCAGTGACGGGCGCGGGCAAAACACAAAGTTTTTTGTTTGACATTGGATTGTTGTGTAACAATGCGCAGGAAGCCAAAGGGGAACTGCTGGGCGACCCGACAGAAACGGCAATTTTAGCTGCCAGCAGACTGAAAGGACATAAAATATCCGATAAATCCAGACTGGATGAATTACCGTTTGATTCCGACCGAAAATGTATGAGCATTGTGTGTCAAGGAAACGATGGAACCAGCTATTTATATACCAAAGGCGCGCCTGACCGCGTACTACATAATTGTTCACGCGTGCAAACAGAGGAGGGCGTTAAGACGTTGACGTCTGCACAGCGGGAGGAAATCCAGCGCGCGAATGAGTCTATGGCGTCTGATGCCTACCGCGTTTTGGCATTTGCCTATAAAAAATTATCTGGTGCGCCGGCAAAGATGGAAGATTCGCTGGAAACGGATTTGATTTTCGTGGGACTGGAGGGCATGATTGACCCACCGCGACAGGAGGCAGCAGCAGCGATTGCAAGCTGCTATAAGGCGGGAATCCGACCGGTTATGATAACAGGCGACCATAAAATCACAGCGACTGCCGTTGCAAAAGAATTGGGAATGCATGTGCCAGCGGGAAGCGTGATGGTGGGGGAAGAATTAGATGCGCTCAGCGATATGGAATTGGAACGCAAGGTGGGCAGTATCACTGTTTTTGCGCGTGTCAGTCCAAAACATAAATTGCGTATTGTCCAGGCATATAAGCGGCAAAACCAAGTAGTCGCCATGACGGGAGACGGCGTGAATGATGCGCCGGCGCTGACAGCCGCGGATATCGGCGTAGCAATGGGACAAAGCGGGACGGATGTGGCAAAGGAAGCGGCGGATATGATTTTGACGGACGACAACTTTGCGACCATTGTTTCAGCTGTCAAGGAAGGACGGATGATTTTCGACAATATTCGCAAATTTATTAAATATTTGTTGGCATGTAATTTGGGAGAAATACTCATCATGGGTGCGGCGGCATTTGTCGGAATGCCATTGCCGCTGATTCCAGTTCAAATTTTGTGGGTGAATTTGGTGACAGACGGGCTTCCGGCGCTGGCGTTGGGCGTAGACCCTCCTGCGGAGGGAATCATGGAACGCAAACCGCGGCGTGCAGATGCAGGTGTGTTCTCAGGCGGGCTGGGCAGTAATATTGTGTTTTCGGGTCTGTTGATTGGCGCAGCGGCGCTGCTTTCTTTTGGGATTGCCATTTATTTTACGCATGGCAATCTGATGGCTGCACGGACAGTATGCTTTGTCACCATGATTATAACGGAACTGTTTTATGCATTTGAATGTCAGAGTGAATATCAAACAGTATTTGAAGTTGGTATTTTTAGAAACATCTTTTTGCTGTTGGCAGTGACGGCGTCTTTGTTACTGACGATAGCAGTTCTATACGTGCCGTTTTTGTCCGGTGTGTTTAAAACCGCAGCACTAGGGATGAATGAATGGCTGATTGTTTTGCTTTGCAGCGGCATTGAAATACTTGTCAGCAGCGTTTTTGCCGCAACAAGCAAAAAGAAATAGAACAAATCCGCATTTCACCATATCAAGTTGGCACTCATATACTATAGGAGAACCTGATATGAGTGAAAGCGGGTGGTAAACTTGTTTTTGGTTTGTATTTTGTCCATTGCCGTGAGTCTGGACGCATTGGGCGTTGGGCTTGCCTATGGGATAAAAAAAATCAAAATCCCGATGAAATATAAATGGGTGATGGCAGCATTTTCTTGTTTGTATACCGGTATTGCCGTGTCAATCGGCAATGTAATAGTGAAATTTTTACCGCCGGTAATTACCAATATGATTGGCAGTCTCATTTTGGTAGGCATGGGCGTCTGGTTGTTGCTGCAAGGGATTTTGAAAAAGACGGAAGATGAAGCAGAACGGGTGCCAGAGTGCAAAACGGTGTTTGAATGGATGATTCGCTCGCTCGGTATCACCATTCAAATTACGAGAAATCCGGTGTCTGGTGACGTTGACCGTTCCGGCTGCATTGATTTGAAAGAATCATTGCTCATTGGTGCGGCGTTGTCGCTGGATATCCTCGGTGTAGGGCTGGGGTGCGCCATGATTGGTCTGAATATTTGGTTGATACCTTTCACGGTGGCGGCGGCGCAGCTTTTGTTTTTGAGCGGTGGATTGTATTTGGGAAAGGTGTTGGCAAAACGGCGAATGCGTTGGCTGGATTTTGTGCCGGGCGTCATTTTGATTGCTATTGCCATTCTGCGTCTGTTTGGATAAAAACAGCAGAAAATGTGTCTGAAAGTTATTGATTGAAAAAAGAAAACAGGTCTGATGTTTTCGGAACATCAGACCTGTTTTCATTGTTGCGATTTTGAACACAAGGATTAGCTTATACCTTACATACGGCATCTTTCATGGATTTGACATATGCGGCGACCGGCTGCTGGCTGTCTTTTCCGTGCTGCTCCACAAGTTTCACAATCGCGCTGCCCACAATTGTGCCGTCCGCTTTTTGTGCCATTTCCTGCGCCTGCTGCGGTGTGGAAATGCCGAATCCAACGGCGCAGGGAACCTGAGACACTTCTTTTGCCGCGGCAACCATGGAAGCGATATCAGACTTGATTTCGCTGCGCACGCCCGTCACCCCCATGGAGGAGACAATATATAAAAAGCCTTCTGCCTCTTTAGCAATCATGCGAATCCGCTCATGGGAAGTGGGCGCGATAAGGGAAATCAAAGATATGCCATAGGTGTGACAAACGCCTGATATTTCGCCTTTTTCTTCATAAGGCAGGTCGGGAATGATAACGCCCGAAATACCCGTTTCCTGACACTGCCGCATGAATTTTTCCGCGCCGTATACCACAATGGGATTGATGTAGGTCAAAAAGACCAGCGGCACATGGACGTCGCCGTTTAAGCTGCGCAGCATATCGAATATGCGGTCAATGGTGCAGCCTGCTGCCAGTGCGCGTTCATTAGCGCGCTGAATCACCACGCCTTCCGCGACAGGGTCGGAGAAGGGGACGCCCAGTTCAATCAAATCTGCGCCCGCTTCCTGCATGGCTAAAATGAGTTCGCGCGTGGTATCTAAATCAGGGTCGCCCGCTGTGACAAAGGGAATAAATGCTTTGCCGTTTTCAAATGCTTTTTTGATATCAGTCATAGAGATTCACCCCCCTGTATCTTGCGATGGCGGCAACATCTTTGTCGCCGCGGCCGGATATGTTAATCACGATAATTTCGTCCTGTTTCATGGTAGGTGCGAGTTTCCTTGCATAAGCGACTGCGTGTGCGCTTTCTATTGCCGGAATGATACCCTCCGTGCGCGAGAGATATTCAAACGCGGAAACCGCTTCTTCGTCCGTAATGGGAACATAATTGGCGCGCCCCGATTCAAACAGCATGGCGTGTTCCGGCCCAATGCCCGGATAGTCTAAACCGGCGGAAATGGAATAGACCGGCGCGATTTGCCCGTCGCTGTCCTGACAGAAATAGGATTTCATGCCGTGGAAAATCCCAACGCTGCCATTTGCGATTGTGGCGGCATTTTCAGGTGTGTCAACGCCTCGTCCCGCTGCTTCGCAGCCAATGAGTTGCACCTCTTTGTCGCCGATAAATTCATAGAATGCCCCCATGGCATTGCTACCACCGCCAACGCAGGCAATCACTGCACTGGGCAGCCGTCCTTCTACGGCATAGAGCTGTTCTTTGATTTCCTTACCAATCACTTTTTGAAAATCGCGGACAATGGTCGGGAACGGATGCGGCCCCATCACAGACCCCAAAACATAGTGTGTGTCTGAAATGCGCGCCGTCCATTCGCGCAGCGTCTCATTGACCGCATCTTTCAAGGTTTGGGTGCCGCTGGTGACGGCGTGTACCTTCGCACCCAGCAATTCCATGCGAAAGACGTTGAGCGCCTGACGGTCTGTGTCCTCTTTGCCCATGAAAATTTCGCATTCCATGCCCATCAGGGCCGCTGCTGTTGCCGTTGCTACGCCGTGCTGTCCTGCGCCTGTTTCCGCAATCACGCGGGTTTTCCCCATCTTTTTTGCCAAAAGTACCTGTCCCAGTACGTTGTTGATTTTATGGGAGCCGGTATGGTTTAAATCCTCGCGTTTCAAATATATTTTTGCGCCGCCGAGGTCTTGCGTCATTTTCTCTGCATAGTAGAGCAGAGAGGGGCGACCTGCATAATTTCGGAGCAAGTCGTCCAATTCTGCACAAAATGCAGCATCGTTTTTATAGTGGTTATAAGCTTCTTCCAGTTCAATGACGGCATTCATCAATGTTTCAGGGATATACTGCCCGCCATAAGTACCAAATCTACCGTTGTTCATGGGAATCTCCTTCCTTTACTTTTTCTATAAAGTTTTTGATTTTTTCATAATCTTTTACGCCACCTGTCTCCACGCCGCTGGACACATCTACGGCATAGGGACGACAAAAACGGAAAACGTCTCCGGCATTGTCGGGTGATAAACCGCCTGCTAAAAAATAGGGCTTGGAAATGGCGGGAATCATAGACCAATCAAATGCGGTTCCACTGCCGCCCATTTGCCCTTGTGTGAATGTGTCCAGCAGCAGATAGTCGCAGGGAAGCCGGTCGCACTGCAAAATTTGTGCGGCGGACTGCACGCGCACTGCCTTGATGACAGGAAGCGTACAGTGTGCTTTGATTGCCAGAATATCCGCTTCCGTTTCGTGACCGTGAAGCTGTATGACGTCAATCGCGCCGCTTTGTGCAATGTTTAGCAGTTCCTGTATTGGCATATCGACAAATACGCCGACAGATTGTATCGCAGGGTGCAAACCGTGTCTCAGGGTGATTGCCTGTGCGGGCGTGATTTGCCGGCGGCTGGGCGCGAACACAAATCCAATATAATCAGGACGGAGTTGATTGACTATATCAATATCCTCCTGCCGCCGCAGTCCGCAGATTTTAATTTTGGTCATGCGCTTCTCCTCCCAGCAGCATTTTTAGCATTGCGCCTTTATCTGCCGCGCGCATGAGGGTTTCGCCAATCAACGCCGCGCCGATATCTGCTTTGCGCAGCGCGGCAACATCGGAGGCTGTCTGAATGCCGCTTTCGGCAATGAGCAGTAGTTCCGGCGGAACCATGCGGCGCAGGGTTGCAGTGGTGTTGATATCCACATGAAAGGTTTTTAGATTGCGGTTGTTAATGCCGATAAAACGCGCACCCGCCGCCAAAGCAGATTCAATTTCTGCTTCGTTATGGGTTTCCACCAAGGCGGAAAGCCCCAAACTGTGCGCAATCTCAAGATATTCTTTCAATGTTTCGGTGTCCAGCAGGGCGCAGATAAGCAACACACAATCGGCGCCGAGCACTTTTGCTTCGTATATTTGATAGGGGTCAACCGTAAAATCTTTGCGCAGCAAGGGGAGAGAGACGGCGGCACGGATTTCTGTTAAATAGTTGTCACTGCCCAAAAAGAATTCCGGTTCCGTTAAAACGGAAATTGCAGCCGCACCGGCGTTCTCATATTCCTTTGCGATATCGACATAGGGAAAATGTTCCGCAATCACACCTTTGGACGGCGACGCTTTTTTTACCTCGCAGACAAAGGAAAAATCGTCACTTTGCAGCGCGCGCTCAAAACGAAAGGGGGCGGCAGTGGAAATGGATTCTGCCTGCGCACGGATTTCGGAAAATGGAATGTTTGCTTTGGCAGTTTCCACACGCCTGCGTGTGGAAACTGCAATGGTATCCAGAATCATGCGACCACCTCATTTGTCATTGTCACAAAATCGTTTAACTTTTGTTTTGCTTTGCCGCTGTCAATCAGTTCGGCGGCATATTGTACACATTCTTGCAGCGTCAGGCTTGACGCCATGGATAGGCAAGCCGCCGCATTGAGTAGCACAACATTGCGTTTAAATCCTTTTTTACCGTCTAAGATTTCCAGGGCAATTTGTGCATTTTCAGCAGGATTACCGCCAACTAAGTCGGCGGGTGTGCAAAGTTCAAAACCGAATTGCTGTGGGTCAAACGTAAACGTGTTGCAGCGTCCGTTTTTCACTTCGCAAACGGTGGAGGGAACGCAGAGAGAAATCTCATCAAGACCGTCTCGGCCGTGTACTGCCATAGCGCGTTTGACGCCGAGGTTCGCCAGTACCTTTGCCAGCGGTTCGACCAGATTTTCATCATAAACGCCGAGCAATTGCAGATTTGCACCGGCGGGATTAGCGAGAGGACCCAGAATGTTAAAAATCGTCCGTGCTTTGATTTCTTTTCGCACCGGAGCCGCATATTTCATGGAAGCGTGATAGGTAGGTGCAAACATGAAACAAATATTCAGTGTGTCCAGCACCTTTTTATTTTGTGCGGCGTCTAAGTCGATTTTCACACCCAGCGCTTCCAATAAGTCGGCGCTTCCGCATTTGCTTGATACACTGCGGTTGCCGTGCTTGGCAACTGGAATGCCTGCCGCTGCCACAACGAAGGAAGCAACCGTGGAGATGTTGAACGTATTTGCCTCATCGCCACCGGTGCCTACAATATCCATCACATCGCGGTTTGGCGTTAATTTCGTGCAGTGCTTACGCATCACTTTGGCACAGGCGGTGATTTCCTGTGTGGTTTCACCTTTTATCCGCAGCGCTGTGAGATAGGAACCCATCTGTGCATTGGTGGCTTCGCCGCTCATGATTTCGTCCATAACGGTTTCCGCCATCTCAAAAGATAAATTATTTCCGTTCATTAATTCGTGGATTGCTTCTACAATCATTTTATTTTACCTCCAATACGCAAAAAGTTTTTTAAAATCGCAGTGCCGTTGCTGGTTAAAATAGACTCCGGGTGAAATTGCAGGCCATACATGTCGCAGTCCTTGTGTTTCACTGCCATCACTTCGCCGGAATCATCTTGTGCAATAATTTGCAGCTGCGGCGGTATTGTTTCGCGCAGCGCAACAAGAGAATGGTATCGTGCGCCGCGTATCACAGGGGGAAGCCCCTCAAACAGTTCGCAGTCGTGCGTGATATGGATATCGCTGGATTTTCCGTGAATCAATTGTTTTGCCAGCGATACCGTCGCGCCGCATACTTCACAAATTGCTTGATGACCTAAGCAAATTCCTAAAATAGGAAGTTTTCCCTGATACATTCGTATCACATCTTCGCAGATACCGGCGTCTGCCGGTTTGCCCGGCCCAGGAGAAAGAATCAGATGGGAAACGTCCATGGAAGCGATATCCGCGGCGGTAATCGCATCGTTGCGCACCACCTGAATATCAGGATAAAGCGCACCGACCATTTGCACCAAATTATAGGAAAAACTGTCGTAGTTATCAATCAATAAAATCATTTTTTCGTCACCTCGCTTGCACATTGGATTGCCAATTTTGCGGCAAGAGATTTGTTTTCGCTTTCGATATATTCTGTTTCCGGTACGCTGTCCGCCACAATACCGCCGCCCGCCTGCACGGTGACGGTGCCGCCGCGTTTGACCGCAGTACGAATGGTGATACAGGTGTCCAGATTGCCTGAAAAGTCAATATATCCGATTGCGCCGCCATAGATACCGCGTGCATCCGGCTCCAGTTCATCAATGATTTCGCAGGCGCGGATTTTGGGAGCGCCGGAAAGCGTACCTGCCGGCAGCAGCGCCGCAATGGTGTCACATGCATCATAGGGAGCGCGGATTTTACTTTCTACAGTGGAGGTGATGTGCATAATGCGTGAAAAACGGTTGATTTTCATATATTCCTTCACACCAACTGACCCGAATTCAGAAATTTTCCCGAGGTCATTGCGCGCCAAGTCTACCAGCATGTTGTGTTCCGCAAGTTCTTTTTCGTCTTGCAAAAGTTCTTCCTCCAAACGGCGGTCTTCCTCTTCTGTTGCGCCGCGCGGACGGGAACCGGCGATAGGGTAGGTATAGAGTATTCCGTCCGTTAATTTTACCAATGTTTCCGGCGAGGTGCCGGTGATTTCAATGTTGTTGCTGTGCAGGAAATACATGTAGGGCGAAGGATTGGTGGTGCGCAGCACACGATAGGCGCTCAGCAGACTGGCGTCATAGGGCGCTTCAAATTTACGCGAAATCACCGCCTGAAAAATATCGCCCTGCCGGATATATTCCTTCGTTTTTTCCACCATAGCGCAATATTGTTCTTTGGAAACATTGCAGGTGAACGACACGTTTTCCGGAACTTGTTCCTCCGGTAGCGGCGCGGTATCCAGAATCAGCATTTCTATTTCGTCCAAGGCGCGATAGGCGTCTTGCAGTCCGGATTCGCCTTTTGCAGTCTCCATATTGGCAATAAGATAAATCTTTTGTTTCAGATGGTCATAGGCAATGATTTTGTCAAACAACATCAGTTCCATGTCGTAAACATCGCTTTTTTGAAGCTTCAGTTTTGGTTCCGCATATTGAATAGATTCATAGGAAAAATAACCGACGAATCCGCCCGTGAACGGCGGTAAATCCTCAAAACGCGGACTGGTGTAGTCTTTTAGGATAGTGCGGAGAATCTCATAAGGATTACCCTGAAAAGATTGTTTTGCCGCGCCTTCGCGCTGAAGCGTGATGTGATTGCCTTTGCTGGTGAAGCGAACGGTGGGGTCATAGCCGAGAAAGGAGTAGCGCCCCCACTTTTCACCGCCTTCGACACTTTCCAGTAAATAATAGCAATGGCTGTGCAATGCAAGTTTGCGCAGCAAGTTGATGGGGGTGATAACATCGGCATAGATGGTGTGGCAGACCGGAATCACCTTGTAGTTCTCCAGAAAGGGGGAGAGCTGTTCATAAGTTGGGTTTAACATGCTTTTTCACTCCTTTAGACATATTCGACTTTTGTTTGCCTAACATTTTAAAATACAATAAAAAAAGCTTTTGTCCTAACAATAGGACAAAAGCTACATTGCTTCTGCGGTACCACCTAAATTGACGTTCTCTTTTGGCAAGAACGCCCACTCACATTACATACTATCATATGCATCCCGGTGGTAACGGCTGGGAACCCCGTCAGCGCCTACTTGCTTTCAAAAACGTTCGGGCTGCCCTCACGAGTCCATTCGGCAAATTTCCGTTCCGCTGCTTTTCACCTGCCGCAGCTCTCTGCTGAAACTTCCCTTTGCTTACTTCTCTCGTTCAACGGTTTTTATTGTATTTTATTGTTAATTCATTGTACTACCATGACGCGGATTTGTCAACCCACTTTTTTCAGCTGAACTAAAAACATGAAAAAAAATACACGGATTTTGTAAAATGTTACAACCAAATGACATGGACAGATAAGAAAGTGCGATATGTTGATTTTGGATTGGCGTTGTGATATACTCAGGTATGAAGCAAAGGAGGGCGTGTTATGGAATTTCGTGTGATGAAATATTTTTTAACTGTGGCAAGAGAAGAAAATATTACGCGTGCCGCACAGTATTTGCATATTACCCAGCCGACATTATCCCGCCAATTGATGCAGCTTGAGGAAGAATTGGGGGTCAAATTGTTTATCAGAAGCAATCATAGTATCACACTGACAAACGAGGGAATGCTTTTAAAACGCAGAGCGGAGGAAATGCTGGAGTTATATGGTAAAACAAAAGAGGAACTGTCCGGCAGCCGACAAAATTTGTCCGGCGAAATTGCTATCGGTTTTGGTGAGACACAAAATATCATTGAACTTTCCAAAATCATGGTTGCTTTTCGTGAGAAATATCCCGATGTTACCTTTGATTTTCACACAGGGATTGCAAGTGACATCAAGGAACGCATAGAAAATGGATTGATTGATATTGGGTTGTTGATAGAACCGGTGGACATCAGCAAATATCATTTTATAAAAATGCCACGCAGGGAAAAATGGTGCGTACTCCTTAGAAAAGATTCGCCTTTGGCGCGAAAAGACCGTATCGCTGCCAAAGATTTGGTCGGGATTCCGCTGATTACGGCAAAACGCAAGTCGGTGCAAAATGAACTGGAAAATTGGTTTGGCGAATACTATAAAAAACTTACCATCATTGCGACAAACAATGTTTCCTACAGTAACCGTTCTATTATGGTTGCAAACCATATGGGGGCGGCGTTGGTGCTTGAATTTGACTGCACGAATGATGATGTGTGTTTAAGACCGCTGTATCCTGAAATTTTGAACGGCAGTTTTTTGGTATGGAAGAAAAATCAGCCCAATTCGGTATTGATTGGTACCTTTATTGATTTTACAAAGAAATGCGTTGCGGGCATGGTAAACGATTCAATATAAGTATTTTACATTTCTAAGTAGCGATGTTAAAATATAGGCGTCAGGAAGAGACAGGCGCCTATATTTTTTTATGTTCGGAAAGGAGGAAGCCATGACAATTGAGGAGGCAAGCGAAACATATTGTATTCCGATAAAAATTTTAAAGGAATATGAACAAATGAATTTGTGCGGCGCAGTGAAAAAGGTGATGGGAAAATGGCAGTATGACGAGCAGGATTTAGAGCGTCTGAGCATGATTATGACGCTGCACGATATCGGGTTTTCCGCGAAAGATATAGACGCGTATATGCAGCTTTTGCTCTCGGGAGAGAATGAAGCTATCTGCATAGAAATGCTGAACCGAAAAAGGAAAAATACACTTGATAAAATTCATTTTCATGAAAAGCAATTGACCGCTTTGGACTATTTGCGGCATGAAATAAGACAAGAGAGGAAAGGGGAACCTATAAAATGATGAAAAAGACAATATCTATTTTATTATCGCTATTGATGTTATTCAGCCTTATGCTGACAGGCTGTGCAGCAGATGATTCGATGGAAACACAGGCGAATGACACGATGGAAATTTTATTGCAGATTGGCAATCCGAACATGATGGTAAACGGCGCAGTAAAACCGATTGACGCAGAAAGTACGGTACCGATTGTGGTAAATGGTAGAACGCTGCTTCCAATTCGTGCCGTGGTGGAGGAACTGGGCGGTACGGTGGCATGGGACGGCGATACGCAGACCGTGACGCTTCAATATGGCGAAGATGGAATAAAACTTGTGATTGACAGCCAGAGTGCATATGTCAACGGTTCGCCACAAACACTTGACGTTGCGCCGACCGTTATTCACGACCGCACCATGCTGCCTATCCGTTTTGTTGCGGAGCATTTTCACTTTGATGTTACATGGAATGAGGTGGAACAAATGGTAACAATTACGAAAACCGGTCAGACGCCGGAGCAACTGTCTCCACCGGACGCAGCGCCGGCAGAACAGCCGGAAACAAACGAATCAAAGAGTTTAGTGGTCTATTTTTCGGCGACGGGAACAACCAAAGTACTTGCTGAAAAAATTGCGGGAGCAGCGGGCGCAGCCATCTATGAAATCGTTCCGAAAATACCATATACCAGTGAAGATTTGAACTATAACAGCGATTGCCGTGCAAACCGCGAACAGCAGGACGATATGGCAAGACCGGAATTTGAACCGATTGCGGTAAACATGGAAGACTATGATACGATATATCTCGGTTATCCCATTTGGTGGGGTACCATGCCGAAAATTATAAACACATTTTTGGAAACCTACGATTTGTCCGGCAAAACAATCATGCCCTTCTGCACCAGCGGCGGCAGCGGTATCAGCAGTTCAGTTGCTGCTATCGGAAGTATTTGTCCGAACGCGGAAGTGAAAGATGGAATGAGAGGGACGGCGTCAACGACAAGCGCACAAATTGAGGAATGGATTGCAAAATAATCGGAGGGAGCGAAGGGGAAGAATGGAAACAATAAAAGTAACGGCGGGACGCGATGCGCTTGGAACATTTGCGCCGAAATTTGCGCAGTTGAATGATGATGTGCTGTTTGGCGAGGTGTGGTCAAGAACGGATAAACTGCCGCTGAAAATACGCAGCATTGTCACAGTAACCGCGCTTATGTCAAGCGGCATTCTAGACAGTTCTTTGAAGTTTCATCTTGCGGAGGCGAAGAAAAACGGTGTTTCAAAAGAAGAAATTGCGGAAATCGTTACCCATGCCGCATTCTATGCCGGCTGGCCCAAAGCATGGGCGGCGTTCAATATGGCAAAAGAAATTTGGGATTGATTGACCTATGAAAATAGGCAGATGGAAGCGGAGACAGAGCAGCAATAATACGAATGCTGCCGGAATGAAAATAAGTGTTCCGGTCACTTTGAAAACGATGAAATGTGGGTTCTGTCGTTACAAACACAAAGAGCGTATCGTTAGGGAAAACGATACGCTCTTTAGCATGTCATGTGATAGCCATTTAGAATAGCTTGTCTCATTTTATACAGCACGCTGTACTTTACCGGAACGCAGGCAACGGGTGCAAACCTTCACGCGTTTGGGCGTTCCGTTCACAATTGCGCGTACGCTTCTAATGTTCGGTTTCCAAGTCCGATTGGAACGTCTGTGCGAGTGGCTGACTTTAATACCAAAGGACACGCCTTTTCCACAAATTTCACATTTTGCCATTCCTAAAACACCTCCTATAATGAAACAGTCCTGTAAATCTTCCTCAATTTTCTGTTCAACTTTTGTGCCGATTGGCACACACTATTTATATCTTAACAGAAATAGAGCAAAATTGCAAGTCTTTTTTTCAAATTTATTCAAATTTCCCAGCAATCGGATAAGAATTTTGCCGTTATATAGAATGTTTGGATAATAATTCCTGTTTCATATTCCAAAGCGGACGGGACAAATCCACATAATACCGGTGCGGATTTTCCAACCGCGTCACTTCATCCCAGAGTGTATCCACCTGCGCCGCACAATAAGACTGTACCTCCTGAATGGAGGGCGGCGTATAGACCGGATGGCCGTTTTCAAACAATTTTGTCAGCAAGGGTCGGGCGGTGAAATCCGTTATGGTTTTGCGTTTCCAGGTATGTTCCGGGTCAAAAATTTCATATGGTTTACCAGAGTCAATCACTTCATCATGTAGCGTGATAACGTCTGCAATGGCTTTGCCGCTTTCTTTCTCATAGAGGCGGTAGAGTTGTTTGAAGCCGGGATTGGTAATTTTCGCAACATTTTCGCTGAGTTTGATTTTCGGTGTGATGGTGCCGTCCGGTTCTTCTGTTGCGGTGAGTTTGTAAACGCCGCCGAGCACCGGTTCGCTTTTGGAGGTAATCAGCCGTTCGCCCACGCCGAAAGAGTCCAGTTTCGCACCTTGTGTCAGCATGTCGCGAATAATATATTCATCAAGGGAATTGGAAGCAACAATCTTACAATCGGGATAACCGGCTTCGTCTAGCATTTTCCGGCATTTGCGGGAGAGATAGGTCAAATCGCCGCTGTCAATACGCACGCCCAGCGGACGGATACCAATGGGTTTTAAAATTTCATCAAAAGTGCGGATGGCATTGGGTATACCGCTTTTGAGCACATTGTAGGTATCCACCAGCAACACGCAATTGGTGGGATATTTTTGTGCGTAAGCGCGGAACGCTTCGAGTTCGCTGGGGAACATCTGCACCCAACTATGCGCCATGGTACCTGCTGCCGGAATGCCGCAGTCCTTGTCGGTAATCGTGCAGGAGGTGGAAGTACAACCTGCAATATAGGCGGCGCGGGAACCATACATTGCCGCACTGTAGCCCTGTGCCCGCCGTGCGCCAAATTCCATGACGGGACGCCCATCCGCTGCGCGGACAATGCGGTTTGCTTTGGTTGCGATAAGGCTTTGATGATTCACTGTGAGCAGAATCATGGTCTCCAAAAGCTGCGCCTGTACAATGGGACCGCGCACAATGACGAGCGGCTCGCCCGGAAATACCGGCGTACCCTCCGGTACAGCCCAGACGTCGCAAGTGAATTTAAAATTTTTCAGATAGTCCAAAAATAATTCGCTGAACATCTGTTTGCTACGGAAATAAGCAATGTCATCTTCCGAAAAAGAGAAATTGTTTAAATATTCCATGAGCGGTTCCGTACCTGCCATAATTGCATATCCGCCATTATCGGGAATCGCGCGGAAATAGGTGTCGAAATAGGCAATGCGGTCCTCCAGCCCGCTGGAGAAAAAGCCGTCCGCCATGGTGAATTCATAAAAATCTGCCAGCATGGACAAGTCAACGTGTTCAAACATATGGTGTGCCTCCTTTTGTGTAAACGAAACCCCCAGAACGACTCCGGGGGGCGGAATGTTAATCGGCAATTTCACCCAGCGCATCCAGCAGCCAGAATTCAGCAATATCCATTGCTGCAAAAAGTCCTTCGCGTTGCGCCGTTTTCACCACATGATCCTTGCCGGAACGGTTGTTGTTAATGAGTTGAATCATAATATTTCCGGAAATTTCAATGCCGTTTCCGGGCGTGGTGTCCTGAATCAAAAGTTCAATCATAAAATCGTCTGTAGGGTCACCGTAAAAAATATTGTTGCCGCGACGAATAAATGGTTTGCCTTTATATTCTAAATATTTCTTTTTCTCTGCCATTTTCCTGCCTCCTTTAAAACATCATACTATTAAAAGTATACCACATTTAGCAAATTTAGTAAAGCATTTTCGGGAAAAAAATGTGACGGCAGAAAAAAGTTGAAGAAAATTTGAGAAAAAAGTAAAAAAAATCTTGCAAAATGTGTGAAAAAAGTTTATTATATATAATAGATGAATATTAGGTATTTGTAAATTCAGGAGATGAGCCCTTTTGATATTTGCAAACAAATGAGGAGGCGGTCTATTTTGAGCAGCAGAATGTTTCAGAATGTGATCAATCAGATTAAGGAACTTTATGGCAGAAAATTAGGCGTTATCGACAGCGCCGGATCTGTGACGGCATGTACGCCGGGCATACTGGATCCTGCCACGGTAGAAACGATTTTGAAAAAATATGCGGATCCGGCGGCGTTGTATTCTTACAACGGATTTACCTATAAGCCGATAGGTACCCGCAATAAAATTGACTTCATCACATTTTGTGAAGGCGGCGATGAAACGGCAAGAATGTGCTGCAGTGTTTTGTCCATCACGCTGTCCAACATCAAAGTGTTCCACGATGAAAAATATGACAAAACAAATCTGGTGAAAAATATCCTGATGGATAATATTCTGCCGGGCGATATTTTGATTAAAGCAAAAGAACTTGCCCTGCCGATTGATATTCACCGTGTTGTCTTTTTGATTCAAAATCCCAGCGGAACGAATTTTTCTATCTATGACATTATGCAAAATCTGTTCCCTGAAAAAGGCAGAAACTTTATTATCAATATTGATGAACGCTACATTGCGCTGGTAAAAGAAGTGCCGGAAAATGTAGATATTCAGGAACTGGAAAAGACAGCGCAGGCGATTGTGGATACCATTTGTGCAGAGACTGTTATCAGGGTCTATATTGGTATCAGCTCTGTCTGCACCAATATTCGCGAATTGGCAAAAGCCTATAAAGAATCGCAGATTGCATTGGATGTCGGAAAAGTTTTTGATATGGAAAAACAAATCATGAACTATGAAAGCCTCGGTATCGGACGGTTGATTTATCAACTTCCGACCACCCTTTGCGAACTGTTTTTGTCAGAAGTATTTAAAAAAGAATCCATTGATGCTTTGGATTCCGAAACGGTTTTGACAATTCAGAAGTTTTTCAAACACAATCTGAACGTGTCGGAAACGGCGCGAGAGCTGTTTGTGCATAGAAATACATTGGTTTACCGTCTGGATAAAATCGAAAAAATCACTGGGCTTGACCTGCGTCAGTTTGACCAGGCAGTGACATTTAAGGTTGCGATGATGGTAAACAAATATTTGTCTTCCGGTGCAGTGAAGTTTTAAGCAAAGAAGCGCCGAACCCCATGTGCTGTGCGCGGTTCGACTTTCTTATGCCTAACCTAAAATACGGCTGGAGTGTGAATAGAGACAAGCTGTACAGGAGGAGAGCCAATGATATTGTTTGAACACGTGACGAAGACCTATAATAATAACGTGAAAGCGCTTGATGATGTGAGTTTTCATATTCGCAAAGGCGATTTTGTGTTTGTTGTAGGTCATAGCGGCGCGGGGAAATCTACGCTGACCAAGCTGATTTTGCATGAGGAACAGCCCGATACGGGTTACATACGTGTAGGCGATTTTGATGTGACAAAACTCAGCAGGAAAATGGTGCCATATCTCCGGCGCAGTATTGGTATGGTGTTTCAGGATTTCCGTCTGCTGCCGAACAAGACGGTTTATGAAAATATTGCATTCGCTATGGAGGTTATCGGTGCAACGCAGCGGCAGATTCGCCGGCGGATTCCCGATGTGCTAAGTATGGTGGGATTGACCATGAAAGCAAAATGCTATCCCAACGAACTTTCCGGCGGGGAACAACAGCGGGTGGGAATTGCGCGTGCACTGGCAAACAATCCGCAATTGATTGTGGCGGACGAGCCGACAGGAAATCTGGATGATGAAACTGCATGGGAAATTATGGCAATTCTCGACCGCATTAATAAATATGGAACGACGATTATCATGGTAACACATTCTCAAAAAATTGTGGATGAAATGCAAAAGCGTGTGATCGCGATTGACCGCGGAAAAATTGTGAAAGATGAACAGGGCGGTTATACATATGAAAACCAAGTATCGGAGGATACGGTTTTTGATTTTACCTATACCAGCCAAAAACAGGGATATGGGGATATTTTGAAGGAATTGGAAGCACTCAATATCAATATTCACCATAGTGATGAATAGGACAAGGAGGAGCACATGCCACTGAGAAATATGAAATATTATGCAGGGCAATCTCTGTATAGTGTTTGGCGAAATAAACTGATGAGCCTGATTTCCATGTCTACGGTTTGTTTTTGTTTGATTCTGCTCGGCGTGGCGATATTGATTGGAGATAATTTGCAGTATATATCGCAACAATTACAGGCGCAGTTTGAAATTCAGGCGTTTATGGACAGCGGCGCATCGCAGGCGCAAGTGAGTGAAATGGAAAAACAAATCAAGGCGCTTACCGGTGTTGCGGACGTTGTGGTCGAGACGCCGGAAGAGGGCATTGAATGGTTTAAACAGGAAGTGGAGAACGGCGCAGAAGCATTTGAAGGATTGGAGGGCGAGAACAATCCGCTGCCATATTGCTTTAAAGTGACGCTTTCCGATGCAACTCAGGCGGAAAATATTGAGAAAGCCATTCAATCTATGAATCAAATCCTACAGGTAAACAACCGGCGGGATGTTCTAAATTCTATTGTACATTTCACAAAAGGAATCCGTTGGGTTAGCTTGGCAGGAATGCTGATTTTTGCGCTCATTGCAGTGTTTATTATCTCGAATACCATTAAATTGGCAGTGATGGCGCGCAGTCGGGAAATCAGTATTATGAAATCAGTTGGGGCGACCGATTGGTTTATCCGCTGGCCCTTTATTATTGAAGGTGCAATTGTGGGTTTGATTGGCGCTGTGATTGCATTTTTTCCGGTGTTTTTCGGATATCGGGGCATTGCACACTGGTGGAGCGGATTGCTGGATATTGTGAAACTGGTAGATGCGAACGCGATATTAGCTTATTTGATTTTGGCATTCTGTCTGATTGGAATTGGAATTGGTTCCATTGGCAGTATTATGGCGGTGCGAAAACATTTAAGGGTGTAAGAGGTGAAAAAGATGGCGAAAACATGGAAGCGTTTGTTAGCAGTGATATTAGCAGGGGCTTTTTTGGTCTCCCTGCCGGTATATGCTGCAAAGACAGATGAAATCAAAAATAAAATCGAGCAGAGCAAAAAACAGCAGAGTCAGAAAGAAAAAGAAATTAAAAATATTGAAAGCCAGCAGCAAGATGTGATGGAAGAAAAGCAAGCGCTGGATAATCAGATTAACGAGATTCAAAAGACGATTGATGAAATTGAAAGTGTAATTGATGAAAGCGACCAACAGATTGCAGCTAAAAATGAAGAATTGGAGGCGGCGGAAGAACGTTTGGCAGCAGTGGACGACCAACTGAAACAGCGAGTCAAATCCATGTATATGAATGGCAACACCTCCTATTTAGAAATTTTGTTTGGCGCGGAAAGTTTTTCCGATTTGCTGACGCGTGTGAATATGTTGAAATATATTGTGGATAATGATAATAAGATTATTGCCGAAGTGGTAGCGGATAAAAACACCATTGAACAGGCAAAACTGGTGATTGAAGAACAGAAAAATGAACAGGAAGCAGCAAAAGGGCTGCAAGTCAGTGAAAAGCAGCGAATGGAAGCAAGCGTTGCGCGTCAGCAGGAAATTATGCGGTCGCTTGAAAACGACAAAGACAAACTGCGGGCGGAGCAAGAAAACTTAAAAGCTTCGGAAGATGAATTGATGCGGGAAATGGCTCGTATTGAAGCGGAAGAACGGGAGCGGGAACGTCAGGCGGCACAGAGCGGTGGTAGTGTGACGGTCACACGAGGTTCCGGCGTGATGGGCTGGCCGCTTGCAGTAAGCGGCAGAATTACTTCGCGTTTTGGATATCGAAGTGAAACAGCAATTAATAATCATACCGGTGTGGATATTGCGGCGTCGACAGGAACAGCGATTTTAGCGGCAGACAGCGGTACGGTATCGTTAGTAAAATATGATGCAAGGGGCTATGGAAATTATGTGCTGATTAGCCATGGAGGCGGATTGTTTACACTCTATGGACATTGCAGTGCAACTTATGTCTCGCCGGGACAAAGTGTTTCCAAAGGACAGAAAATTGCCGCAGTGGGCAGTACCGGATATTCAACCGGACCGCATTTGCATTTTGAAGTGCGTGTCGGCGGAGGCATTAACGGAAAACGTGTTGACCCGCTGCCATATATCAGCTAAAGTTTGCACAGTAGTATAGGCTGCTACTTGTAGGAAAGTTTTCATATATAGATTTATGAGAACAAGCAGGAGCCTTTTTCATTGGTGAAGTTGTTGAGGCGTTACTATTCTCCTGTTTGCTGTGGTGTTGGTTTAGGCATAGAAGGGGAGAACACTTTTGCGCCATGCGGGAGAGAAAGGAAAGGTACTAAATGGGAAATTTGACCATGTATAAGGAACTTTGGACATTTTTGATTTCCATGCTGCCAATTGTAGAGTTGCGTGGCGCGATTCCGGTAGGTTTGGCAAGCGGTATCAATCCTGTTTTGAATTACCTCTTATGTGTGATAGGAAACATGTTGCCAATACCGTTTATTTTATTGTTTATCCGTCCGGTATTTCAGCGGTTGAAACAAATTCCACGTGTGCGTGGGACAATCAATAAATTGGAAAACAAGGCGCATATGAAATCGGATACGATTAAAAAATACAGTTTTTGGGGATTGGTGGTTTTTGTAGGTATTCCGCTGCCGGGAACCGGCGGGTGGACGGGTGCACTGATCGCGGCGCTTTTGGGACTGCGGCTGAAACGCTCTCTTCCGGCGATTTTTATTGGCGTTTTACTTGCCGGCGTGATTATGACCGCATTGACAATGGTGGTTATGGCGGGGCTGACAGAAGGCATGGGTTTTTTGGACAGCGCACTAAGATGGCTGGTAAAATAATGACGGTTTTGGTGAGAATATAGGAATGAAAGAAACGGAACAGTATCATTTTGCGTGGTACTGTTCTTTTGATTACAGAAGAAATACGGCGGGTAGGGTTTATCCTCCGGCATGACAGACGCACAATTCAGCAAGCTGGAACGCATGTTTGAAAAGGCATTGGGCAATGAAATAGATAGCGGGGCAGATGGGAAATCTTCTATCATAAAGAGGAATGGGGAATATATTGTCAATGTAGACAGAGATATTTTCCATGGTGCTCCCAAGAAGGATTATCCCAAGATTTTAAAACAGTGGTTAGATGAAAATTTTGACGGTGTGGAAATTGCTTCTTTGGTTGACGACGATATATTGACGTTAAGCAAACGAGGCAATAAAGAGTTAGCATATGGAAAAAATACCCAAATACTACCTAGGGAAAAGAAAATTGTAAAAAATCAACTGTCAGCGCATATTGATGAAGTGGCAAGAGTAGCACAAACACATCATCTTGCACCGGATAAACAGCTTGAATCTGGAAAATTAAAACATGGAACATTTGCGGAAGATGGGTGGAAGTATAAGGATTTTCTATTCCAAATTAAAGACAACGTGTATGTTGGAAGTTTGAATGTTGCACTAAACAAGAATGGTAAATATACTTATGACATCACAAATATTGATGAAGTCACAAATAAAAAAGAGGTACCTACAAGCGAGATTTCCGGTTCAAACGGAACTCGCATCGTCATAGGTACCTCTGATACAAATACTATATCACAGAATCAAGATTCTGTCAATAGTAGTATATCAGATTCTGCGCAAAATGATACAGAAAAACCATCTATGAAAACGTCAAAATTCTATGACAGCACCCAAAATACGGATAATCTGACGCAGGAAACGAAAGACGCGATTGCAGAGCAGGCGGAAGCATTTGAATATGAAGGAATCAACAATAAAGAAACGATTCAAAAAGCATTGAAGGAATTCCAAAATAATCCGCTGAAAACTGCGTCGCAGTTCCTGTCAACATCTCCAAAACAGGCAAGAACGGTTGACATAGCGAAAGGATTCGTCTTGCTGCAAAAATATCAGGAAATGGGCGAATACAGTTCTGCGGTAGAGGTCGCAAAGAAACTGCGCGAGATTGGGACGCAAAAAGGGCAGGAGGTACAGGCGTTTTCTATTCTGAACCGCTTAACACCGGAGGGAATGCTATATTATGCACAGGGCGAACTGGACAGCGCGTTGGAAATTATCGGCGAAAAGAAAGGGAAGGAATGGCTGGACAAAAACAGGGATAAATTCAAATTGACAGATGATGAAGCATATATTGATATAATCCTAGGCGTACGCATATAACAGGAATTGCTGCGCTTTCAGATAAAAGATACATGGACAAAAATTTGTTTTACGCAAAGTTTTAAACGCATTGTCTATGAAAGGAGAAGCGGAATGTCGCAACGCAAATTTATTTCAAAAGAATTCATTAACAGAGGGTGGTCGTGTGATGAAAAATATTGTGTAACCGCTGCCGACGGAACAAAATATCTTTTGCGGATAACACCTTTTCGTAAGAGTGCAAACCGCGCGGAAATGTTTCGTATGCAGCAGCAAGTTGCAGCTTTGGGGATACCAATGTGCAAACCTGTTGAGATTGGCGCGTGTGACGAAGGCATATATGTGCTTCAGTCTTGGATTGAAGGCGAGGATGCGGAAGATGTTTTACCGCATCTTGTGAACGCAGAGCAGTATGCACTTGGGATAGATGCCGGTAAAATTTTAAAGAAAATTCATACGATTCCTGCACCGGCTCATCAGCCCGATTGGGAAACGCGATTTAATGCAAAAATAGATAGGAAAATCAAACTGTATAACGATTGTCCGGTTCAATATGAAGGCGGAGAAGCATTTATAAATTACATAAACAGTAACCGTCATTTGCTTCAAAACAGACCTCAGTGTTATCAACACGGAGATTATCATACCGGTAATATGATGATTGAAAACGGTAAGCTTGTTATCATAGATTTTGACCGCTATGATTTTGGCGACCCATGGGAAGAATTTAATCGTATTGTGTGGGCGGCGCAGAAATCACCATTATTTGCTTCAGGTATGGTAAATGGATATTTTGACAATGATGTGCCAATGGAATTTTGGAATCTTCTTGCACTTTATATTTCGAGTAACACACTTTCTTCTCTTCCATGGGCAATCCCTTTTGGGGAAGAACAGGTAAGACTATTTCTTGCACAAGGAAAAGAGATACTATCTTGGTATGATGGTATGCAAAATTCCATTCCCAATTGGTATTGTGAAAGCTATGAAAAAATTTGACTTTGGTTTTAGGCGTCAATACAGGAATCTGGATGTAGACAATATAGCTGGAATGCCGGAACATAGGAGAGTTCGTGAGATTGGAGCGCTTAGGTTTTAAAATAGGCGCGCCATATTATTATCGAATCGTTTGAAAGGCAATGATATCATGCAAAACAAGTGCGAATGCAGTCCTATTGATACATAAAAAGATAACAAAGCTGTCTCTTTTATCAGAAGAGACAGCTTTGTTATGATATAGAGATAAGTGGAGCGCAAAATAAAAGATACAATATGATAATTTCTTTTTCCATAGGAAACATGTTTGATGTGTTTAGGCATGAAAAGCGGTTCGCAGGTAAAGAATTTGCGAAACATTCTTTGTACTTGGTGCAAATATATTCGGGTGCCCTTATGCCTACCGCATTTGTTTTGCACTGCATTGCTGCACTGCATAAATTGGCACGGAAAGTTTTTCGCCTGCCACGATTTTAGTATCATCCAAATTGTTGTGCTGCATGATTTCCCACATGAATCCGCGAACATTTTCATCAGGACTATATTGTTCGGCAATACCCAACAATGTATCGCCATAACGAACCGTAATGGTTTCGTAGTGGGTCAAGGTTTTGAGTTGAACCGGTGCGTCCGCTTGTGCGTGAAAGGCAAGGGTTCCAATTAAAATGCAAAGCAAAACAACGCCAAGAATAAAACAGATGAAACGGGGATAACAAATCGTAATACGTTTTCTGCGTCTGGGTTTTTGCACCGCAACCAATTTTAAATTTGCTTGATAGTCTTTCATAAGCCATTTCACACCATTCTATAAGAAATTGAACAAACGTTCCAGAACCTCTGTTCGCATATATTATATCAGAACAAATGTTTGTTGTCAAGCATTTTTTTTGATATAATTTTTATTTTTTTGCATGAAATTCCAAAAGCAGAAAAAACTAAGCTTATCTACACAATCCAGTGGCAAGATGAAAGCAAAAACGGCAGGAGGAACAGCATGAGAACAATTCGGACAGACTTAGCGATTGAAGCACATGAATATTATACGGAAGGCGGAAAAAACGTTCCGGAGGGCGTGGAGTTGCAAGAGACTGAAATAGAAGGCTGCAACATTACGCAGGTGCGCATTTTATCAGAGCAGGGAGAACAGGCGTTGCATAAACCGCAGGGAGAGTATATTACTGTGGAAATCCGCGATATTATGCGTTTGAGTGCGCAGGGGCAGGAGGCGGTTGCCGGCGTATTAGGCAGACAAGTCAAACAATTATTAGAAGGACGAGGGATTCGTGAGGAAGATGAAATATTAGTAATTGGTCTGGGAAACTGGGATATTACGCCGGATGCGCTGGGTCCTAAAACCATTTCTAAATTGTTTGTCACGCGGCATTTAGTGGAATATATGCCGGAGGTCGTGGAGCAGGGGACACGGTCTGTTTGTGCCATGTCGCCAGGCGTGCTTGGTATTACCGGAATTGAGACAGGTGAAATCGTAAAAGGGTTAGTGGAACGGGTCAAGCCGAAGGCGGTAATTGCGATTGACGCGTTGGCATCGCGCAGCACAGAGAGGGTAGGCGTTACGGTGCAGCTGTCCGATACCGGAATTTCGCCCGGTTCGGGAATCGGGAACCGGCGGAAAGAACTATCGCAGCGGACGCTGGGCGTGCCTGTGATTGCAATTGGCGTTCCTATGGTGGTGGATGCGGCAACGATTGCTGATGACGCGCTGGATGCAGTGATTGGGAAATTGGGCGAATCCGCGGACAAACAGTCGCCTTTTTATGAAATGTTGAAACGTTTGGAGGAAGAAGAACGCTATGACCTGATTCGGCAGTCGCTGGGAAGCGGACTGGCGGATATGATTGTGACGCCGAAAGAAATAGACGCTATGATTGAAGAAATTTCCGATGTTTTGTCAGACGGAATCAACAAAGGAATCTATTCACCGGAATTTTTGCAGCAAGTTTCCTAGAAACGGTGAAGTACCCGTAGGCAAATGCGGTTCTATATCAGATTGGATATAGAGCCGCATTTGTTATATGGAAATGTTTGAAAGAAGCGTGGAGGAGAGACAAGCAATGTTTTTTTCTAAAAAGCAATACTAAAAACAAGCCCTCCCACATATACATATTGATATAGATGAAAATATACGGGACAGGTTGGCTGAAGTATAGACGGAGGGTTACTATGCGAAGGTACAAAGGAATGACGCGGGCGCGTTTGTGGATGGCAGTTATCATTTGCAGCATGTTTTTAGCAGGTGGTATTTGTGGAACAAAATTGGTGTCCGCGCTAAAGTTGAAACTACATCCATACTATGTCGTTTCTGCTGTCACAGACCAAACAGGGCTATATGCACCGTCTGTGAAACAGCAGCCTGGCGTAGGGGAACGGGTGGCGAATATTTGTGATGTTCTTTTTGGCGGAAATTTCTATCGTCCGGCAATGGCAATGGCAAGCGCCAGCGGCGTCTATAAAACGGTGATGACGCGAGAGGTGGTTATGGCGGCAGAAAAAAGCTATCGAAGCGGGGAAACATTGGTGGAGCAACCATCACAAGAACTGCCGCCTATCAATACCAATCCGCTGGAAAAAACCATCAGCGCCAGCGGTGGAAATATTAAAGTTTCGGATAAAGTGACAATTAATAATGAAACAACCTATCCGGTAGACGCTGCTGCGATGCTTTCCTCTGAAAAACCGTTTGCCTTAGCGGAAAAACCGGAGGTGTTGATTGTACATACTCATGCCACGGAGTCCTATGCCCAGTCTGAGCAATATCGGTTTCCCTATACTTCAACAGACAGGACGACAGACACAGGATATAATGTCGTACGCATTGGGGAAGAGATTGCAGGAAGTCTGGAGGCGGCAGGAATTGGCGTTGTGCATGACAAATCTTTGCACGACTATCCTGAATATAACGATTCTTATGCGCGTGCGTACCAGACGATTGCAGCACGTATGAAAGAGAATCCGTCTATTCGTATTGTATTGGATATTCACCGCGACGCCATTATTAACAATCAAGGAGAACGGACAAAATTAGTCACAGAAATTGATGGGCGAAAAGTGGCGCAGGTGATGTTGGTTGTGGGCACAGACCAGTTGGGGCTCAAACATGACCATTGGCAAACAAACCTAAAATTTGCCTCCATGCTGCAGCAACAATTTCTTGCAATCAGTCCAACATTTGCCCGCCCCATTAATTTGCGTACATCGCGGTTTAATGGACATGCTGCCCCGGGGGCGGTTATTATTGAGGTGGGAAGCAGCGGTAATACTTTGGACGAAACATTGGGGTCAGCTCAATATATTGCAAAGGCGGTTGCAGCAACAATAGAAATGTTACGGTAGGAGGATTTTACCATGGCGAAGTCCGTCATTTTTTACATAAAAAGATTGACATATCTCAAAAAATGTGTTACATTATTACCATAGGAGAAGCAGAATTCTTCTCAAAAACAGAAGAAAAGGAGTCATAATAGATATTAGGCAAAGTGTGGTGAGGGTTAGGTGCGTACGATACAAGAAGTTTTCCATGAAAATATTTTTGGGTTGTTTGTCGAATTTTGTCATCGGGAAGGATATGTCTATTTGCAGGATTTGAATTCGCTTGATTTCCGCAGACTAAACCATGTGAAGGGAATTGGTAAAGCCAAACGGGAAAAAATTTTGTACCGTTGGAATCTGGAAAAACAAGCGTCAAAGTCAGGCGGAACAGCGGGTGCTTCCGAAGTGTTTGATGAAATTCATCCGTCGAATGATAAGGTGCCGCTATTGTGCATGAATGATATGGGAAGGTTTAAAAAGACTGTGGCCGCGCTCCGGCAGCATGGCATCAATACAGCTGGAGAACTTGCGCGGTACCGGCGGGAAGAAATTTACACAAATGAGCCGTCTATTTATGAATCTGTGCTGGAGTTGCAATCGCTCCTTTCTCTGCCGGGTGAACAATTGGTGCAGCGTATGCTGGACTATATCAAAGAAAATTATCATTATTCTATTTTGGTGCAGCGGGCGGCGGGCGTTACCTTGCAGCAGCTCGGAAATCAAATGGACATTACGCGGGAGCGTGTCAGACAGATTGAACAGCGTCTCATTGAATATGTGAACAATGTCATTGAAGTGGTTTGCCATATTTATCAGGCGAAATACCGTTTTACGGACTATATTTCATTTCGTTCGTTTCGGATTTATTTTCATGCGAAAGAGGATTTGGAGGTTGTGAAATATGTGGTTTCCGTGGCGCGCAGAGAGGAATGTTTGAATTTTGCGGATAAGCTGCTGGTGAATGGTATGAAGGCGGAAGAGGTACTCAGAAAGCTGGAAAAGATTACGGCGAAGCATATCGGTGAAGTGCAGAATTTTTATGAAAAAGTCATGGACATTGACGAAGCGTTGACAGCGCGCGGTATCAGCTTTGTGGATTTGGAGGACTATCTGAACTATCTGCTCATGAATGGTTATAAAAAGAGCGGAGACTATGTGTATCGCGGCATTTCTTCCTATGGAAAATTGTGCGCCGTGGCGGTGAAAAAATATTTTAAAAATGGTATCCGGATTTATGATGATGAACAAATAGAGCGGCTTCGGGAATTGGTTCATTTGGAATTTGAAGGACTGGAATTGGCGGGCAATAACCGTTCTGTGATGGCGCGGGTCTCCAATTATTTGGTGCTGTGCGACCGCGGAACCTATATTTCAAAAGACCGCATTAAAATCAATCCGGCGCTGCTGGAAGAAATTTATCAATATATTTTATCCTTGCCGTCATCTACCGTGTTATTTAGTGAGTTATATTTAAAATTTCAGGAAAAATTGGACGCGCAAAGCAACGTGCATAATAAATATTTTCTGCAAGGCGTCTTGAAATATTATTTTCAAAAGGAATTTAAGTTTGAACGGG
Source organism: Clostridia bacterium (assembly GCA_022801925.1). Classification (GTDB taxonomy): domain Bacteria; phylum Bacillota; class Clostridia; order RUG12999; family RUG12999; genus JAAWTG01. Next base: position 56,616 of record JAAWTG010000007.1, read on the forward strand.
ATTTGATTATCAAAAAAGGCATGGAAAAACAGGAAATCCGTACGCAAATTGCGGCATATATCAAATCGTGCGGACGGCCTGTGCATAAGAATGAAATTAAAGAAAAATTCATGGGAACATCGGAGATGGTGATTTTAAACACCAGCTACCGCAACAGCGAAATTTTGCATTGGCAATATAATTATTTTATCCATGCCGACTTTTTAAAAGTGACGGAAGAGGATCGTGCCATGCTGCATGATGCACTGCAACAACTGTTCGACAAGTTTTCGGGTTATGCAAATGAATATTTGTTATATGACTGCGTGAAACAGCAGACAGCGTTTTTGGAGAAAAACAGTATTCAAAATTCAACAAACCTGTTTTATGTTGCGGATTATTTGTTTGCCGGAGAATTTCAGTTTAAACGTCCGCATATTGTCCGCAACCGCGAGAAATTTCCGAATTTGAATACGGACGATATTATCCGTGCATTTTTCTTTGATAAAAGTGTTATCAGCTATAGCGACTATCTGGAATTTATCAAGGAAGTGCAGCTATCCATGGGTACAAGTTATGCGGTTTTCAAGCATATTGAACAGGACTTGGTGCGGATTTCTGAAGATGCGTATATCAAGAAGGAACAATTTCATTTGTGTTCCGAAGCGGTGGAACAAATTTATCAGGTGATTCGCCGGCATATCGGAAAAGACAGATATTTACCGATTATTAAAATTGATTTTTATGAAGAATTGCCGGAGATTGGGCTTGCGTGGAATGCTTATTTGATGGAGACGGTATTATATACCTATCCGGGTGAGGAGTATGTGCTGGTGGCGCCCCATGTGGAAGACCGTCGGTATATTAAAACAATTATAGTACCCAAAGAGAGAAATGTGCGGCGGTTTGACGAGCTGGTTGCCGCTATTTTACAGGAATTGGGCAGCGGCGGTATCACCCTTTATCAATTTGAAAATTTGTTGATTACAAAGGGAATCATTGGGAAATATTTTCCCAAAGAATTATATCAATCCAAACTGTTTTATCAGGAGGACGGCAAATTCTATCCTGCCGAAGTGGAGCAGAGTAAATAAAAGACAATGAAAAATGGAACAAGCCGGCAAAAGCCGGCTTGTTCCATTTTGTATCTCCGGATGGTTAGATAAAAAACATCAATATGTTTATTGAACTAGTGGCTGGCAGACGGAACAAAAATAAACAGTTCCGCCAAGGTATGTCTGACGCACCACGGTGCCGCCGCAGCGCGGGCAGGGAAGATGCCAAGTGTTTTTGGACAGTCTACACGGATAGCTGCCGGACTGACCAAATAAATCTTTTTCAGTATTGCGACCGCCGTCATTTGCCATCGTGCTCAGTACACCAGTTACACTTTGATATAGGTCGTCAAGCTGTCCGCTGCGCAGCGAAGCGAGTTTTGTTTTAGGATGAATACCTGCTTCAAAGAGAATATCTTGCAACACACCGTTTCCCAGTCCCGGAATGCGTTGCTGTGTTGCCAAAAACGCTTTTGCACTAAGGCTTTGTTTTGATGTTTCAGAGAGCAGGTGTTCAAAATAGGCAGGCGTGAATTCCGGCGATAACGGTGAAGGTTTTTCTTTGGCAATAAGATAATAAAAGTTATCATTTTCACCTGCATGGAATGCCCAAAGACCGCCATACATTTGGACGGTACAAGTCAATGTACTGCCATCGTCCAATTGCAGAAGCAGCTGATGTTTAGCAGGTATTTTTGTACCGGATGGCAAATAGCGAATACTCACGCCATCGCCCAACACCAGACGCATATTGTCTGATAATTCCAGTTCCACTAAGCCGCCGTATGCAGCGGCTTTTTTTATTGTTAATCCTGTCAAAAGAAGTGGGTATGATGCAGGGTCGCCAAAGAAAAACGCAAAACGGTGCGGCGAATGAGCGGCAATTACTCGAATCATTTTTTTTCCGCAAACTGTTTCGGTTAATTGTTTGGCAATGGTAGTGCTTTCAGGTAATTCCAGCATAGACTATTCCCCCAATCGTTTCACAGGAATCCGCAGCACGGTTTTGCAGCGTTCCGGTTTGGTGCGGCGCGGGTCAGACAGATAAATTTCATGGTGCCGCCGCGTTTCGATAATATCATGCAGCAGCCCTTGCCGCTGCATGAAATCATGCATAATGGCTAATGTTTCCGGTTCAGAATCATAGGGACCGATATGCATCATTTGGACGCACAGCCCTTCTGTAAATGAGGTTCGCGTTGCCGCCGAAACATCTAAATCCGGTTTCTTTTGTTTCACCTGTGCACATGCCCAGTCAAATACCTGTTTCGTCACAAAATCCGGCTGGCGAATCATGGAAATGAAATGAAAATCCTGCTTGCGGGAGAAGTCGATATTACCGCCTTCTTGCCACCAAAGACCCTCCAGCGGCGGGACTTTATAGGCAAAATAGCCATCGATATCTACGCCCGCTTTAGGACTCATTTTAATGGTGAACGACAAACTGTAGAGCAGTGCAAGCGCCTTGCTGTAGCAGCCGTCCGGTTCGTTCGGGTCGCCGCTGCCTGCCACACAGATGAATGGCATTTCCGGTACGCTTATGAGCATGGGTTTTGCTTTTGGTAAATATAAATCTGCATACGCTTTTTTATAATCCATAGGTTCCATAGAAGACGACCTCATTTCAATGAAATATAGATATGGATTTCGCAGGTACCATCATCTTTGTCATTTGGTAAATATTCTTCAAAATCAGCGGTAAAAGCGCGGTCTAACGGTAATTCCCACAGTTTCATCCAAAATTGCATCACAGCGTTTACAGGGTCACCGTGAATGATGAATTTTGCATAGTTTCCGGCAGGAATCGTTTTGCATATCGCGCCCTGCGGCAACTGTTCGGCAAGAGAGACCTCGCAGCCTACGGTAACATCATAGGCATCTTTTTCATCACCTGCATAATCTGAATAGAGTCCCAGTGTTGTTTGAGTGGATTTGTTTGGGATAGCGGTATAAACGCCCTCCTCAAACAAAGAACGCCATAGTCCGCCGATTTTGTCAGACATATCCGGCGCCTGATTGGACGTGCGGGTGCCGAGACCCACAACTGTTTTTTCCGGTAAAGTTACAATTTCATACTGCATAAAAAAACGACCTCCTAAAAATATGATGTTATTCAGGAAGCAGTTTATCATACATAATATGACACCGGAGGGGAATTAACTATTTTTTTCTGCTGCCGCATGGTGTTTTTGCCGCAGCGTTTCGCGGACAGATAGGGGGTGCAAAACTTCCACATGTTCACCAAACGTCATGAGATACGCATAGAGCCAGTCCTGCGGCAGAGATAGATGCGCAATGATACTGCCGTCCGGCTGAAAAACCAAATCATTGCGGGAAAATTCATCGCAAACACGGAATGCGGCGGCGCCCTCAAATTGTAGTGTCACTTCCACAGGGACAGGGTGGTATTCTGCGCGGGAAAAGGACGGCACAGAAGCGGCGGGAGGACGCTCAAAAACGGCGCCGGTCAGTGACAAATTGTGTATGCGGCTCAGTTTAAAAAAACGGGTATCCTGTTTGTCCAAACAAAAGCCAAACAAATACCACGCCTGTCCTTTAAAGATGATTTTCAGCGGTTCCACTTGTCGGCGGGTCGTTTCGCCCTTGCCGCTGAAATAGTCAAAACAAACGGTTTGCCGGTTTAAAATGGCATGTTTTAATTGCAGGAACCGTTCCTGATCTTCTGTGCGGTCGCTCCAGTTGGTGAAATCAACTTCAATCCAGTCGGCGTTTGCTTTGTGGAACAGCGCGCTCAACTTATCCAAAAGCGGCTGTGCCGCGCCATAGGGAACGTTTTGCAGTCCCTGAAGGGCAGACAGAATTTCCGCCTGTTCCGCTTCCGAAAGAACCGATTTATTTAGCACAAACCCTTCCGACAGCCGAATGCCGCCGCCTTTGCCTTTGGTTGTATAAATCGGAATGCCCGCCTGACACAACGCTTCAATGTCGCGGTAAACCGTCCGCTGGGAAATTTCAAACCGTACGGCAAGTTCTTTTGCCGTTAGTTGTTCGCGGTGCATTAGTAAATAAACAATTTCAAAAAGTCTGCTAATCTGCATGGGGATTCTCCTTGTTTTGCGGCGTGAAAAGGGAAGTGAGGAGTGCGGTAAGCTGGGCGGGCGTATCGACAACATCGTCTGCGCCGCTCTGCTCCAGTTCCGCGCGTCCGCGAAATCCCCAAGACACGCCAATGCTACGGATACCCGCGTTTTGGGCGGTTTGTATATCCACGTTGGAATCGCCGACATAACAGGTGTCAGTGGCAGAGCAGCCCAGTTGCGTCATCATTTGCAATGCCGCGGTGGGGTCAGGTTTGCGCGCGATACCGTCCCGCTGTCCCGCATAGGCGTCCAGATAAGGCGATAGGGATAACGCTTCCACAATGAGTGCAACAAATGCGTCCGGCTTGTTGGAAAGCAGACCCATTTGATAGCCGGTGCGGCGCAGCGTTTCAAGCATGGCAGGAATGCCCAGATAGAGACGCGTGGAATCCAGAAAATGCCGGTGGTAATATTGCCGAAACGATTGCTTTAACGCTGCCTGCTGCTGTGCGCCATGCGCATGTTTCGGCGAGGCGTCCAGCAGCAGTCTGTCCACACCTTGTCCCACCAGATAGCGGTAGTCCTCCACGGGATGCGTGGGAAATCCGTTCTGCTGCAATGCGTAGTTGCAGCTGTCCGCCAAATCTTGCAGGGAGTTTGCAAGTGTACCATCTAAATCAAACAGAATTAATTTCATGGGGGAAGTCCTCCTTTGTATGCTTTCCATTATACGCAAAAGTATGAGAAAAGTCAAATAGGGGCTTGCATGGGAACGAATCATGCAGTATAATAATTACCAGAAGCAGACTACCGGAAACGGAGAAAAGGGGAACGGGACATGCAGGAGACAAGAAGCTATTGGGTAGACATCATGCTGCGTGTGGCAGCGCCTGTTTTGGAGCATTTGGCAGAGGATACCTTAAAGCAGAATATGCCGGTTGAAACATTGGAAGGAATGCGGGAGCAGCGGGAACCGTTTGCACATTTGGAAGCGTTCGGACGGACGATATGCGGTATTGCGCCGTGGCTGGAGACGCCGTGTGAGGAGGAAGCGGAGGAAAAACTGCGCCGGAAATATGCGGCATTGGCGCGTCAGGCAATCCATCATGCGACTTGTCCTATCAGTCAGGATAACATGAATTTTGGCGCGGAATATGGCTCCCAACCGTTGGTAGACGGCGCATTTTTAGCGCAGGGGATTTTACGCGCACCGACGGAACTTTATGAAAAACTGGATAACATCACCAAAAAGAATTTGGCAAACTGCCTCAAGCAATTGCGGCGTTGCACGGCACATTTCTGTAATTGGCTGTTGTTTGCGGCAATGGTGGAAACGGCGTTATGTTATATGGGGGAAGAATGCGATTTCATGCGCATTGACTATGCGCTGCGCCAGCATGAACAATGGTATCAGGGAGACGGACTGTATGGAGACGGACCGCAGTTTCATGCGGACTATTATAACAGTTTTGTGATTCAGCCAATGCTGGTGGACATTATCACCAAAATGAATCCGGCGGATGAATCCCACAGATGGGAACCAATGCTGGAGCCTGTTATGAAACGCGCAGCGCGCTATGCAGGGATTCTGGAACGTATGATTTTGCCGGACGGCAGTTTTCCGGCAGTCGGACGGTCTTTGGCATACCGGACGGGCTGTTTCGGGCACCTGTCTGCCATGAGCTTGCTGGGAAATCTGCCGGAGGACGTGGAACCGGCGCAGGTGCGCTGTGCGTTGACAGCGGTCATTCACAGAACGCTGGAAGCGCCGGATACCTTCGATAAAAACGGATGGCTGCAAATCGGATTGTGCGGACACCAACCTTCCATTGCGGAGCCATATATCTGCACGGGTAGTCTGTATCTGTGCAGTACCGTCTTTTTGGCATTGGGACTGCCGGAAAGTCATGCTTTCTGGCGCGTGCCTGACATGCCGTGGACACAGCAGACAGTGTGGAGCGGCAAAGATATTGCGGCAGACCACGCGATTACGGATTAAAAACCGCACAAAAACGACAAATTCCTCTGCTGGTGCAGGGGAATTTTTGTGTTACTCTGCGCATTGACTTTATTCCCCAATTATAGTATACTGATTGTTAGACATCTAACAAAAATGGGGGCGCAACATGAACAATAATGCGATTGGAAAAATGCTGCACCGGGTGGAAAATCAAATCCATAGAAAATTGGACAGCATTGCTGCGGCGCAGGGGATAACAGTTGTGCAGCATATTATTTTGTCATACCTTTGGGAGCGTGGGAAGCGGCGTGACGTGTTTCAGAAGGAACTTGAGCAGGTATTTGATGTGCGGCGTTCCAGCGTTTCTAATGTGCTAGGGCTGCTGGAGAAAAAGAACTATATTCAGCGCCAGAGCGTATCGGCGGACGCGCGTCAGAAAAGAATTTGTTTGACGGAAGCGGGAACAAAGGCATATTTGGCGGTGCGCAAAGAAATGGAAGCTGTTGAGCAGGCGCTGGACGGAGCGTTTGCGGACAAGCAGGAGCGGACGCTGTTTTTGGACATGCTTCAGCGTTTGTCGGCGCGCGTTCAGGATATATGAATTTGTTAGATAGAAAAGCATAAAGGAGTTGGAAAAGATGAGAGTTGTTTTTTGGACAAGCATTCATAGTAATAGTATAGCAGTATGTGAAAAGGAAATGAGCCGCCGGTTTACGGCGGGCGATATATGTGGAGGTGACACCGATGGCGAATGAGACAGCAGTATTAAAAGAAAACAAAATGGGAACCATGCCGGTCGGAAAGCTATTAATTTCCATGGCGCTGCCGATGGTGGTTTCCATGTTGGTGCAGGCATTATATAATATTGTGGACAGCATTTTTGTGGCGCAAATCAACGAAAATGCGCTGACAGCAGTATCGCTGGCGTTTCCGGTGCAAAATTTGATGATTGCAGTGGCAACAGGGACAGGCGTTGGTATCAATGCTATTTTGTCCAAAAGTCTTGGGGAAAAGAATTTTGAAGTGGCGAATAAAATAGCGAATATAAGCATATTTTTAGCATTTGCCAGTTTTTTGGCGTTTGCTATTCTCGGAGCCGTAGGTTCCGGCGTATTCTTCCATGTGCAAACGGCAGATGCGGAAATCGTGACCTATGGTACGCAATATTTAACCATATGCACAGTGTGTTCGATTGGATTATTCGGGCAAATTATGTTTGAACGTCTGCTGCAATCAACAGGGAAAACCATTTATTCCATGTTTACACAGGGGACAGGCGCAATCATCAATATCATTTTAGACCCTATTTTGATTTTCGGTTGGTTTGGAATGCCTAAAATGGGGGTGGCAGGCGCAGCGGCGGCAACGGTGATAGGACAAATTATTGCTATGCTGATTGGATTGCTGTTCAATATAAAAGTCAACCATGAAATCAAGCTGCATATCCGTGAAATGCGTCCGCAGGCAAACTTGGTGAAACGCATTTATGCCATTGGCGTGCCGTCCATTTTGATGGCGTCGCTGGGGTCGGTGATGACGTTTTCTTTAAATAAAATCCTCATGACATTCACAAGTACGGCAACCGCAGTATTTGGCGTGTACTTTAAACTGCAAAGTTTTGTGTTTATGCCGGTATTCGGACTCAATAACGGCATGATTCCCATATTGGCATATAATTATGGCGCGAAAAAGAAAGAACGGATTCACAAAACCATTCGGTTGAGCGTGATATTTGCCATGTCCATTATGCTGGTGGGACTGATTGTGTTTCAAATGATTCCAGGGCTGTTGTTGCAAATGTTCAACGCTTCGCCGGAAATGCTGAAAATTGGAGAAACGGCGCTTCGGATTATCAGCATCTGCTTTTTGTTTGCAGGTTTTGGAATTGTTGTCAGTTCCGTGTTTCAGGCACTGGGGAAAAGCATTTACAGCCTGCTGATATCTGTTGCACGGCAGTTGGTGATTATTATTCCGGTCGCCTATTTATTGTCGCTGACAGGAAATCTGAATGCCGTATGGTGGTCTATTCCGATTGCGGAAATCGCGTCGGTGGTGCTGTGCAGCCTGTTTTTGACAAGGGTCATGAAACAACTGGATATTTAAAAAATGGGAAAACATTTTTGAAAGCGTACCTATTCTAAATGCATAAAAAACGCAAGGCGAATTGCCTTGCGTTTTTTATGCTATCAATGAATGGATATGCCGAAGCTGATTGCCAAACCGTCGCAGGTAGAGCAAAATACCGCGCCGCCGCGGTAAAAGCGGCAATCCGGCGATGCGGGCAATTTCTTCTGCAATGTCCTCCACATGACGTCCATCTGTTTGGATTTGTGTGCGAAAAAGAGGGTGCTGAAATCCTTCCAGACATGGTTTTATTTGCTGCGCTGCCCAAGAACGTTTGCCTTCTAAGCGTTTCCTAAGCCGTCGGCGCAGTGTTTGCTCACCGGCAGCAAGCACAATATGTACGACCGGAATATCGTGTTTTTGCAGGGAAGAGACAAGTTCGTTATAATAATCAGGGCGAATCACTGTCATAGGAACCAAAATCACACCTTGATAGTGGGTTGCAATGTGCAGCAGCAAATCGCGGTTGATGTGCCGCCATAGTGGTTCATCTTGAAAATTATCGCGGCAGAGACGAGCCGGCTGATTCTTACGCAAATAGTAGCCTGCATTTTCAGGGTCAAATATAAAAGCCTCCGGCAGCCGCTTATATAGCGCATGTGCCATTGTGGTTTTGCCGCTGCCAAACGCGCCGTTTATCCATATCATTTTGGCGGCGCTCATTTTGCCCAAGCCTGTTTGAGTTCGTCCACTTTATCCAGTTTTTCCCACGGTAAATCTAAATCGGTACGTCCCATGTGACCATATGCCGCAACTTGACGGTAAATAGGACGGCGAAGCTGAAGCTGTTCGATAATCGCCGCGGGACGCAAATCAAATACTTTTCCGGTCAGTTCTGCTAATGCCTCGTCTGATATGGTTCCGGTACCAAATGTATCAACGCGGATGGAAACCGGTTCCGCTTTTCCGATTGCATAAGCAAGCTGGAGTTCACATTTGTGCGCGAGCCCTGCCGCAACAATGTTCTTTGCTGCCCAGCGTGCCGCATAAGCTGCGCTTCGGTCTACTTTGGTCGGGTCTTTGCCGCTGAAGGCGCCGCCGCCATGCCGCGCAACGCCGCCATAGCTGTCAACAATGATTTTGCGTCCGGTAAGACCGGAATCGCCGTGCGGTCCGCCAATGACAAACTTACCGGAAGGATTGATATAATATTTTGTGTTTTCGTCAAGCAATGCGGCCGGAACAATAGGACGAATGACAAACTCCGTCATGTCGCGGGTGATTTGCTCTAATGTCGCTTCCGGTGCATGTTGTGTGGAAATGACAATAGCGTCAATACGCACAGGCTTATCGTCCTCATATTCCACTGTCACTTGCGTTTTACCATCAGGACGCAAATAGTCCACCTTTCCGGTTTTGCGCACCAGTGAGAGCTGCCGCGCCAGTTTGTGGGCGAGGGAAATGCTAAGCGGCATATATTCTTCGGTTTCATCACAGGCGTATCCAAACATCATGCCTTGGTCGCCGGCGCCGATGCCAGCATATACGTCCGCCGTTTCACCATCGCGCACTTCCAAAGCATTGTCCACGCCGCCTGCAATATCGCGACTTTGTTCGTCCAATGCAGTGATAACGCCGCAGGTATTGCCGTCAAACCCATATTTTGCCCGGTCGTATCCAATGTCGCAAACCACTTGCCGCACTAAGTTTGGAATATCGACATAACCCTCTGTTGTGATTTCGCCCATGACAAAGACTGTACCGGTGGTGACTGCCGTTTCGCAGGCAACACGCGATTGCGGGTCTTGCCGCAGGAGTTCATCTAAAATAGCATCGGAAATCTGGTCGCAGATTTTATCCGGATGCCCTTCTGTTACCGATTCAGACGTAAATAGTTTACGCATAGTTACCACACCTTTCTTCATTTGTAAATTGTCTATTTCATATAGATTCATTAATCGAATGCGAAAAGATTTTTTTATTTAAAGCTGCGTACTGCTGAGATATTGCTGTTGTTCCTCTGTCAAACAGTCGATAGAAATACCGAGGGAATGCAGTTTAATTTGTGCAACGCGGCGATCCGTTTCCTCCGGGACGTCATAGACCTTGCAGGCTAGTGATGCGTGGTTGTCCAGCATAAATTTTGCGCTGAGCAGTTGCAGACTGAAACTCATATCCATGATTTCGGCAGGGTGTCCGTCTCCGGCAGCAAGATTCACCAGCCGTCCTTCTGCCAGCAAATGCAGCCGTCTACCGTCCTGCATGGTATAGCAGGTGATGTTGTCGCGGACTTCGTCTCTGGAAACACTGAGCGATTCTAAGTCGGGGATACTGATTTCCACGTCAAAATGTCCTGCGTTGGCAAGCAGCGCGCCGTCTTTCATCACCGCAAAAGATTCTTTGGTGATAACATCTTTGCAGCCGGTCAGTGTCACAAAAATATCACCGATTTTAGCGGCTTCCTGCATGGGCATAACGCGGAATCCGTCCATCACAGCCTCCATGGCTTTGATGGGATTGATTTCACAAACAACCACATTTGCACCCAGACCTTTCGCGCGCATTGCGCAGCCTTTGCCGCACCAGCCATAGCCCGCCACCACAACGGTTTTGCCGCTGACAATCAGATTCGTCGTCCGGTTGATGCCGTTCCACACGGATTGCCCTGTGCCGTAACGGTTGTCAAACAGATATTTACAAAACGCGTCATTCACAGAAACCATAGGGAATTTTAGTGCGCCGGCAGCTTCCATTGCTTTGAGACGGATAACGCCGGTTGTGGTTTCTTCACAGCCGCCCCAGATTTCCGGAATCAACTCCCAGCGCGCGCTGTGCAGCACATGAACCACATCGCCGCCGTCGTCTATGATAAGCTGTGGATGCAAGTCTAATGCCTTATGAATGAAAGAAAAATATTCATCTTCACTGACGCCGTGTTTGGCAAATACCGTAATATTGTCTTCTTCCGCCAACGCCGCGGCGACATCGTCCTGTGTGGAAAGGGGATTACAACCAAGCGCAACTACCTCCGCACCGCTGTCGCGAAACAATTTCACTAATCGGGCGGTTTTGGCTTCCATGTGAATACAAACCAATATCCGTACGCCTTTAAAATATTGCTTCGCGGCAAATTCTGCTTCCAGTGTTTTCAAAATAGGCATGTTGTTTTCTGCCCACCGGATTTTCTTTTTGCCGGAAGGCGCGAGAGACGAATCTTTTACAATACTGTTCATAGCAGCGGCTCCTTTCTTATCAATGCGCGGGCAGCATGGGTGTCTGCGCTGATTTGGCGGCGCAGTGCGTCCACGCTGTCAAACTTTTGTTCAAAACGGATATTTTGTACCAGTTCCACTTTCATCTGTTTGCCATATAAGTCACCGTCAAAGTCTAATAGATGGGCTTCGACAGATACCTGTTGTTCGCCGAAGGTCGGCACTCTGCCGATATTGGTAACAGCAGGATACCGCACGTCGTCTATAACGGCATACGTCAGATAAACGCCGTTTGGAGGGAGTTGCAGGGTAGGCGGGGGATATAAGTTCGCTGTAGGGAACCCCAGCAGCGTCCGCCCGCGCTGGTGACCATGCGTCACCAGTCCGCAAATTTCAAAATTGCGTCCCAGCAAATGCGCGGCAGCGGGCAGGTTTCCTTCCGCTATCAATGCACGCACACGCGTGCTGCTGATGGGACCGCCATTTTCCAAAACAGGTTGCTGAATGGCACAATCCAGTTTCAAGCTGCGGCAAAGCGTCTGCAACTGTTCCGGCGTTCCGCTGCGTCCTTTTCCGAAGCGGTAGTTAAAACCGGCAGTGACAAAAACCGCACCGCATTTACCATATAATATCTGCTGCACAAAATCTTTTGGCGATAAATCAAAATAGTCTGCTGAAACGTGTTCCACAAAACAATAGTCAATGCCCGCCTGCGAAAGCAAATCCAGTTTCAGCGGCAGCGGCGTGAGCAGCGGCGCGGGAGAATTGCTTTTGAAACAGGACGGATGCTTGTCAAACGTATAGACGCATGTGGCAATACCGCGCTGAAGCGCAGCTTGTTTTAGCCCTTCCAGCAATGCCATGTGTCCGCGGTGCAGACCGTCAAAGGTACCCAGTGCCACGGCAACAGGCGGTAGGGGACAGGGGGCGAATTGATTGGTAATCAGTTGCATGAATTCGTTCCACCTCTTTAGTAGAATGCTTTGGTGAGTTTGAGACATTGTTTCCCGTCCAGTTCCACACCGGTGGAAAGACATAGAAACGTGCCGGATTCGTTATAGATACGGTAGGTTTGCCCTGTCTTAGCTTTTGCGGCATAAACGGAAACGCCGTTGACAACTAGACGTTCCTGTTTCGCGCCTACCTGATAGGCAGGGTATTTGGCAAACAGCTTGTCCACCGGAATGATATGGGGTGACGGTTCCTGTTCCAGTGTTTCGAGTGTGACACTGTCCTCCAAACGAAACATTCCGCTGCGCGTACGCGTCAGGTGCTCCATTGCCGCGCCGCAGCCCAGCGCCTGACCGATGTCATGGCACAGCGTGCGGATATAAGTTCCTTTGGAACAGGAAACGTTCAGCGTGGCATGGTCGCCGCTGAAATCCACAAGCTGTAAATCAAAAATGGTGATAGTGCGCGGCTGACGTTCCACTTCCATCCCTTGGCGTGCCAATTCGTAGAGTTTTTTACCGCTGATTTTAACAGCGGAATACATGGGGGGAATTTGCTTGATTTCGCCGGTAAACTGCGGTAGAATGCCCAGCAGTGCTTCTTGCGACACAGAAGGAGTGCACTGCGTAAGAATGGTTCCGCTCATGTCCTGCGTATCGGTCGTCACACCAAAACGGATAACCGCGCGGTATGCTTTGTCGGTATCCGTCAGCATACCGGAAACTTTGGTGCCTTTGCCCAGACAAATGGGCAGTACGCCCTGTGCATCAGGGTCAAGGGTTCCGGTATGTCCCACTTTTTTCATTTGCAATATCCGCCGGACTTTTGCCACGGCGGTATGGGAAGTGATGCCGGGCGGTTTATATAAATTAATGATACCATCCATATTGTTTTCATCCTTTTAGAATCTTTGCGGCAGCCGCCACGATTTGTTCTGTTGCCTGCGCAAGCGGCGCATGAATCACGCAGCCGCTGGCACGTACATGCCCGCCGCCGGAAAATGCTGTTGCAATGGCGGAAACGTCGGCATATTCATTGGAACGCAAGCTGACTTTGACTTCTTCCGGTCCTTTTTCTTTCAGAAGAATCCCGATTTCCACGCCCTGCGCAATACGGGTGTAATCCGTCAGTCCATCTGTATCCTCCGGCGCTGCCCCGCTTTGCCGAAGCATATCCAACGATACGGCAATTACACCGATTTTACCGTTTTCAAAAAAGGTGAGCGCGTCCAGCGCCAACGAGGTGAGTTTGAGCTTGGGGTAGGGGACGCAGTCATAGAGAAAACGGTTGACACGCGCTGCATCAAATGGCAATTCTAGCAGTTTTGCAACAATTTGATGCGTGCGCGGCGTGGTGTTGGAATAGCGAAATCCGCCTGTATCCGTAGAGATTGCTATGTATAGTGCGGAAGCAATTTCCGGCGTGAGCGGAATCTCCAGCGCCGACAGCAAATCAAAAATGATTTCGCCGGTAGCGCTGCTTGCCGGACTCACAAAACAAAGGTCGCCGAAAGGCGTTCCGGCTTTGTGATGATCCAGCATAACAACGGTTTCCGCCTGTTCCAGAAGCGGTTCCGCCGCGCCCAGCCGTTTGCTGTCGCCGCAGTCCAGCGCAACAAGCGTCTGGGCAGTCAGCCCGTCTTCATATAACGCCGTCTTCCAGTTCATGAAAGCGAAATGGGCGGGAAGGGGTTCGGGCAGCACGACCTTTGCGCGCTTGCCCATCCCTTCCAACGCGGCGCACAGTGCAAAACTGCTGCCCAGCGCATCGCCGTCCGGACTGATGTGTGTCAAAATGGTGATATCCTGCACTTCTTTCAAAAAAGAAGCAATCTTTTTGATACTCATTCTTTCTCAGTTCTTTCCAAATCGGTTAATATTTCGCTGATATGCGCGCCGTATGCAATGGAATCATCTGCAACAAAGGTGAATTCCGGTACGGTGCGGATTTCCACCCGCCGCCCGATTTCACGGCGAATGTATCCGGCGGCGCTATTGAGTCCTTTGACTGCGCCTTGCGTATCCGCATTTGAACCAAACGTGCTGACATAAACTTTGGCGAATTTTAAATCTTTGGTCACCCGCAGCGATACAATGGAAATAAATTCCGGAATGCGCGGGTCTTTCAGTTCGCGGATAAGCTGCGCCAGTTCTTTTTTAATTTCTTCACTAATTCGGTCTGTTCTATCATAATGCACTATTTTTTCCTGCCTTTCCATTCAGAAGAGGCGGAGTGGGTCAGCGTTCGATTTCTTCCATAATGAAGGCTTCGATGATATCGCCCTCTTTGATGTCGTTGAATTTTTCAAAACTCATACCACATTCAAAGCCTTCCGCCACTTCTTTTACATCATCTTTGAAACGTTTGAGGGAACTGAGTTCGCCTTCGTGAATGACAATACCGTCACGCACGATACGAACGCCGGAGTTGCGCCCGATTTTTCCGGTTTTCATATAACAGCCGGCAATGGTACCGATTCCGGATACTTTGAATGTCTGGCGAACTTCCGCGTTACCCGTTACAACTTCGCGGTATTCCGGCGCCAGCATTCCTTTCATAGCGGCTTCAATTTCTTCAATTGCCTGATAAATCACGCGGTAGAGGCGCACATCCACATTTTTGTCATGCGCAGAATCCATTGCGCCCGGTGTGGGACGGACGTTGAAACCGACAATGATAGCGTTGGAGGCGCTTGCCAGCATTACATCAGATTCGTTGACCGCGCCGACTGCGCCATGAATCACATTCACGCGCACTTCATCGTTGGAGAGTTTCACCAGAGACTGTTTCACAGCTTCCACAGAACCTTGCACATCAGCTTTGATAATGATATTCAAATCTTGGATATTGCCTTCGTTGATTTGATTGAACAAGTCGTCCAGCGATACGCTTTGACGGCTGATGGATTGTTCGTCTTTGATTTTTTGTTTGCGTGCGGCAACAACGGCTTTTGCCATCCGTTCATTTTCTACGACATAGAACACATCGCCGCCGTCCGGCGTTTCAGAGAGTCCCAGAATTTCCACCGGCGCAGAGGGACCGGCAGCTTTAATTTTTTTGCCTTTGTAGTCCAGCATAGCGCGTACACGTCCAAAAGCAGTGCCGGCAACAATGAAATCGCCGATATGCAGCGTTCCGTTTTGCACCAGAACCGTTGCAACAGGACCGCGCCCCTTGTCAAGATAGGATTCCACAACGGTTCCTTTTGCATTGCGGTCAGGATTGGCTTTCAGTTCTTTCATATCAGCCACCAGCAGAACCATTTCCAGCAGTTCGTCAATTCCTTCGCCGCGCAGTGCGGAAATCGGCACGCAAATGGTGTCGCCGCCCCAATCCTCCGGTACCAATTCGTATTCCACCAATTCTTGTTTCACGCGGTCGGGATTGGCTTCTGCTTTGTCCATTTTGTTGATAGCGACAATGGTGGTAACGCCCGCTGCTTTCGCATGGTTAATGGCCTCCACTGTTTGCGGCATGATACCATCGTCGGCTGCCACAACCAGAATCGCAATATCCGTTACCTGCGCGCCGCGCATACGCATTGCCGTGAACGCTTCGTGTCCCGGCGTATCCAAAAATGTGATGGTGCGTCCATTGACCTGAACGCTGTATGCGCCGATATGCTGCGTGATACCGCCCGCTTCGCCGGCGGTAACAGAGGTGTTGCGTATGCTGTCCAGCAAAGAAGTTTTTCCGTGGTCAACGTGTCCCATAACCACAACGACAGGCGGACGCGGTTTCAAATCTTCTGCTGCGTCCTCCACATCGTTGAACAAAATATCTTCCTGGGTGACAATGACTTCCTGCTCCAGCTTCACGCCTAAATCATCTGCCACAAGGGAAGCGGTTTCAAAATCCAGAATGTCGTTGATGGTTGCCATGGTACCCAGCAGCATCAGGCGTTTAATCAGTTCCGCTGCCGGTTTGTTCATGCGCTCCGCCAGTTCGCCGACGGTAACGGCTTCCGGTACGGAAACGATAATTTCTTCCTTCGGCGCCGGTTTTGCCGCCGGTTTTTGCAGTTTATCTTTATTGTTATCCTGTGGTTTTTTCTGCCCTTTCTGCGGCTTTTGCTGTTTTTTCTTTGCTTTTTTGGCTTCCGCTTTTTCCTCTAATGTGTCGGTGGACAGTTCTTCTGTGATTTTTTCCAGTTTTTCCAGTTTTTCGAGGTCAACGTTATTGCTGCGCGTGTCAACATAACGCGCCTGTTTTCCGGCTGGTTCCTCCGGCTGCGTTTCGGAAGCAATTTCTTCCACAGTTTCAGCCGGTTCTTCTGCCGGTTTTGGCTCTTCTTTTTGCTTTGGCTCAAAGAGTTCGTCTAATGAGACGCCATCGTCATATTGCATGGTGAAAAAATCCAGCATGAAATTGGCTTCCTCTTCCGTGAGAGAACTGACCGTGCTCTTTTTTTCGATACCGTGTTCGTTTAAAACGGCGAGCACTTCTTTTCCCACCAATCCTAAACTCTTTGACAATTCATTTATTTTGATTTTGGTTGCGTTTTTCGGCATAATCTATCCCGTCCTTTCTATTC
The DNA here is from genome assembly GCA_022801925.1 of Clostridia bacterium. Classification (GTDB taxonomy): domain Bacteria; phylum Bacillota; class Clostridia; order RUG12999; family RUG12999; genus JAAWTG01. The sequence continues at coordinate 73,412 of JAAWTG010000007.1, forward strand.
GCCAATGCAGTCCAATGCTTCAGGATACCGTCCGCGAAATGAACATCGCGCAAAGCGACTGCCGCTTTTGCGTCGCTTCCTGTTGCCGTTCCCAATTCCTGCTTGGAGAGCAGGGTAATACAGGGAACCTGTTGCTGGGAGCATAGAAACGTGAGGTCGCGCCGGATTGCACCGCCGCTGTCTGAGGCAAGAATCACCAGCTTGCACTGACCGCGCCGGAGCAGTTCGCGGATTTCACCGCTGCCCCGTGCCAGTTTTCCGCTTCTGCGCGCTAATCCCAGCAGATTTTGAATGGATTGCAGTTCTTTCATTGTTCGTCACCTTTGAGTTGCTGTTCCAACTGGTCATATATTTCAGGCGGGACTGCGCAGGAGAAGGAACGTTCTAACTGCCGCGCCTTGCGTGCGTGCGCCAGACATTCCACATTGTGGCACAGATACGCGCCGCGTCCGTTTTGTTTTCCTGTTAAGTCCGCCGTGATGGCTCCGTCTCCGGTTTTGACAATCCGAATCAGTTCCTTTTTGGGTTTCATCTCTGTGCAGCCAACGCACTTACGCATAGGCTGTTTCTTAGGAGGCATCATCGTCACCTGCTTCTGTTTCGTAGGCGATATCTTCCGCTTCCGGCATGGGTTCTTCTGCCTGCAAGTCCTGATTCAGCGGAACATCTTTGCTACTTTTGATGTCGATTTTCCAGCCTGTCAAACGTGCTGCCAGACGGGCATTGAGACCTTCTTTTCCGATTGCAAGGGAAAGTTGGCTTTCTTCTACAATGATTTGCGCTTTCTTTTCATCTTTTGCCAGCGCTCCTTCATCAATCCGTGCACTGAGCACGGTTGCGGGACTGATAGCTGCCGTGATAAATTCCAGCGGATTTTCGCTGTACTTAATAATATCTACTTTTTCGCCCAAACTATCCACAACGGCGTTCACGCGTATGCCGCGGTTGCCGACGCAGGAACCAACAGGATCTACATTTTCATCATTAGACCATACGGCAATTTTGCTGCGGACGCCCGCTTCACGCGCAATAGATTTGATTTCCACCACACCGTCTTTGATTTCCGGCACTTCGCGTTCAAACAACCGTTTTACCAAATCCGGCTGGGAACGGGACACCAGAATGTAAGGCCCGCGCGGCGTGCTTTTCACGTCCACCACATAGACTGCAATACGGTCATGCGGTTTGTAGCTTTCGTGCTGCACTTGTTCGCGCGGCGGCATCACTGCTTCCGCTTTACCGATATCTAAAATGACATTAAATTTTGGTTTATCACCCGACTGGGGTTGCCGCTCGGGATTGCGGAATTCCACGCGTTCAAACCGCTGCACCACCGCGGGAATGACGTCGTTTGCCTTAATTTGGAATTCTGCTAAAATCTGTTCCCGTTCTGCCTCACGGAGTTTTTGCAAAATAATTTGTTTTGCTGTTTGCGCGGCAATACGTCCGAAATTTTTGGGTGCAAGTTCCACTTCGATTTCATCGCCGATTTGCGCAGCGCTTTTGATTTTCTGCGCGTCCTCCAGCGCAATTTGTACGCCTTCCTGCAAATCAGGGTCAAACCCATCCACCACCGTTTTTTTAGAGATAACGCGCACATCACCATTCAAATCGTTGATTTTGATTTCCACATTTTCGCTGTCGTCTTTGTAGTTTTTGCGATAGGAATGCATGAGCGCGGTTTCGAGCGCGTCCAGAATGTATTCTTTGCGAATTCCTTTATCCTTTTCCAGAATTGTCAATGCTTCCTGTAACTCGTTCACTTTCGCTGCCATTTCTTCTCCTCCTATTTATTTTATTCAGTCACATGCAAATTCACTCTTGCGATTTCTTTTGATGTCAGGGAAACGGTTTTTTCGCCTAAATCCAGCACAAGGATACCGTCCTCATAACCGGCGATAGCGCCGGTCAAATGCCGCTGTCCGTCCAGCCGTTTATACAGCTTGACGTCAACCAGTTCGCCCAGATAGGTTTCATAGTGCCATGGCTGTGTCAATTTGCGGTCAATGCCGGGCGAGGATACCTCCAAAAAATATGCCTGGCTAATCGGGTCGAGTTCATCCAGTTTTTCGTCCAACGCTTTGCTGACCAATTCGCAGTCGTCCAGCGAAACGCCGCCGTCTTTGTCGATAAACACGCGCAGAAACCAGTTTCCGCCTTCGCATTTGAATTCCACGTCATACAGAAAACAACCATATGTTTCGCAGATTGGCTGCGCAAGCCGGCTGACCAGCTGTTCCGTTTTCCCCATACTCATCCGTCCTTTCAATCTTTGCATTCGGTACAAAATGGATATAATAACAAACAATGAGTGGACTTGTAAAGCCCACTCATCATCAAATCCTATTGATACTTTCTTTATTTTACCATAACAATTGGAAAATATCAAGTGTTTTTCGGAAAAAATCATGAAAAAAATACAGGAAGCACAATTTTTTCTTGACCTGTCTTTGGCGTAGTGTTACAATAAATAAAAGTATATTTTGGGAAACGGAGGGAGAAAGCGGCATGTGGCTTGCAGATAAGTGGGAAGATTTTGCCGTGCTGGACAGCAGCGATGGAATGAAACTGGAACGGTGGGGCAATGTGATTTTGGAGCGTCCCGACCCGCAGGTCATCTGGAAGCAACCGCAGCTTGGAAAGAGCGAGTGGGCGCGTGCCGGAGCGGTATACCACCGCAGCAATAAAGGCGGCGGCAAATGGGAAATCCGCGGGAACGTACCGGAACGATGGACAGTGTCCTATCGGGCATTAACCTTCCATATCAAAATGATGGGCTTCAAGCACACCGGTCTGTTTCCCGAACAGGCGGTCAATTGGGATTTCATGACAGAGCAGATGAAAGCGTCGGGCAGAAAAGACTTGAAAATCCTCAATCTGTTTGCCTATACCGGCGGCGCAACCGTGGCGGCAGCCGCGGCGGGCGCGGAAGAAGTGGTTCATGTGGATTCCTCCAAAGGTATGGTGGCGTGGGCAAAAGAAAATATTGCGGCTTCCGGACTGGCGGAGAAAAAAGTGCGCTTTATTGTGGACGATGTGATGAAGTTTGTGGCGCGGGAAATCCGGCGCGGGCGTAAATATGACGGTATCATTATGGACCCGCCGTCCTATGGGCGCGGGCCAAACGGCGAGGTTTGGAAATTGGAAGATGAAATTTATGGTTTGCTGAAACAATGTATGCAGATTTTGAGTGATAACCCACTCTTTTTTCTGGTGAATTCCTATACAACCGGATTTTCGCCCAGCGTGGTGTCCAACATGATGGCGCTGACAATTTCTAAAAAATTTGGCGGAACGACGGTGGCGGAGGAAATCGGTCTGCCCATTGGAACAACAGGATTGGTGCTGCCCTGCGGTGCAACGGCGCGTTGGGTCAGCGGCAGTCAAGAAAAAGGATGAGAATAACATGATAGAAATTCAGGACGTGACCTATCGATATGACGAAAATCAAATAGATTTGGCGCTGAACCATGTTTCGCTGGACATTCACGAAGGAGAGTTCACCGTAATATTGGGGCATAACGGTTCGGGAAAATCCACCATTGCCAAACACCTCAACGCGATTTTACTGCCAAGCGGCGGGAAAGTGTTGGTGGACGGTATGGATACCGTGGAGGAAGAACGGCTCTATGAACTGCGGCAAAAGGTAGGCATGGTGTTTCAAAATCCCGACAACCAGATTGTGGCAACCATTGTGGAAGAAGACGCGGCATTCGGACCGGAAAATCTGGGCGTGCCGCCGCAGGAAATTCGGGAGCGGGTGGATTTTGCACTAAAAGCCGTCGGTATGTATGAAAAGCGGAATGAAGCGCCGCACAACCTGTCCGGCGGACAAAAACAGCGTATCGCCATTGCGGGTATCATTGCCATGATGCCGCGCTATTTGGTGCTCGACGAGCCGACTGCCATGCTGGATCCCAAAGGGCGGCGGGAAGTGATGAAAACACTGCGCTATTTGAACAAGGAACACGGTATGACGATTGTGCTGATTACGCATTATATGGAGGAAGCGGCACAGGCGGACAGAGTCATTGTGATGGATCACGGACAAGTAATTATTGACGATGTGCCGTCCATGACATTTGCAAATGTGGCGCTGCTCAAAAGCGTGGGACTGGACGTGCCGCAAGTGACGGATTTGATGTTCCGGCTGCGGCAGAGCGGCGTATATTTGCGGCATGATTTATTAACCATTGACGAATGTGAACAGGAACTGGAAAAAAGGCTGCGGGAAATCAAAGAAGGATAAGTAGGTGAGGGCAGATGGAAATTAAGGCGGAGCAGCTTGGATATACCTATATGGCGGGCGGTCCTATGGAAAAGGTGGCGCTGCATGATGTGGACTTAGAAATCAAAAGCGGTAGTTTTGTAGGCATTATCGGGCATACCGGTTCGGGAAAATCTACGCTGATTCAGCATTTTAACGGACTGATGAAACCGACTTCGGGAAAGCTTTTGATAGATGGGAAGGATATTACCTCCAAGGAGGTTTCTCTGCGGGAACTGCGGTTTAAAGTGGGTATGGTGTTCCAATATCCGGAACATCAGTTGTTTGACGAGACCGTCTATAACGACATCGCATTCGGGCCGAAAAATATGAAATTAGAAGAAGCGGAAATCCGTCAGCGTGTGCAGGAAGCGGCGAACGCCGCACAGGTAGACGAAGCGTGGATGAATAAATCGCCGTTTGAACTGTCGGGCGGTCAAAAACGCCGCGTGGCAATTGCGGGTGTTTTGGCAATGCGTCCGGAAGTGTTGGTGTTAGATGAACCGGCGGCCGGATTAGACCCCAAAGGGCGGGACGAAATTTTGCAGATGGTGGCGGAACTGCACCAGCAGCGGCATATGACCGTGATTCTGGTGTCGCACAGCATGGAGGACATTGCCAAGCTGGCGACGCAAATCATTGTGATGAACGAAGGAACGGTTGCCATGCAGGGGACTGTGAGCGAGGTGTTTTCGCATGGAGACGAACTGCAGGCGATGGGGCTGGACGTGCCGCAAATTACGCTTTTTGTGCAGCGTTTGATTCAAAAAGGATATCCGCTTTCCCGAGATATCTTCACCGTGGAGCAGGCGCGGCAGGAAATCCTTGCATTATTCCAAAAAGAACAGGGTGTGAAACCATGCTGACAGATATTACGCTGGGACAATATTTGCCGGGAGAATCCGTCATTCATAAACTCGACCCGCGAACCAAAATATTGCTGACAATTGCCTATATCACGGCGCTGTTTTTTGTCAATACCGTTGCGGGATTTGCGCTTTGTGCAGTGTTTATGGGATGCGTTTTGAAAATTTCCGGTATTCCGCTGAAATTTATTTTGAAAAGCATCAAACCACTTTGGCTTTTTGTGATATTTACGGCGGTTATCAATATTTTTATGACGGACGGAAAAATCATTTTTCAAATTTGGGTTATCAAAGCGACATGGGAAGGCGTTTATTTGGCGGTGATTATGTCGCTGCGTCTGGTATTTTTGGTCATGGGAACGTCCATTTTAACCTATACCACGTCGCCCATTGTGCTGACGGACGGTATTGAGCATTTGCTGGCGCCGTTTCGCAAAATCAAAGTACCGGCGCATGAAATTGCTATGATGATGACAATTGCCATTCGTTTCATTCCAACGATTATTGAGGAAACAGACAAACTGATGAAAGCGCAGTCGGCGCGCGGCGCGGATTTTGAAAGCGGCAACTTGATTGCGCGCGCTAAGGCAATGGTGCCGATTCTGGTACCGCTGTTTGTGAGCGCGTTCCGGCGGGCGGATGAACTGGCGCTGGCAATGGAATGCCGCTGCTATCACGGCGGCGACCAGCGGACGAAAATGAAACAATTGCATATGCAGCAGCGGGATACCGGCGCATTTTTGATTGTGACTGTAGCCATTGCCTTGCTGATTGGAATACGCTATCTTCCGGGACTGATTTGACGCAAAGGGCGGGGGCTTCATGCTCCGCCCTTTTCATGAGTATCTGAACTGATAGGGACTTATTTTGAAGGAGAACGGTATGCGGAATTTGAAACTACATCTTAGGTATGACGGCACAAACTATCATGGCTGGCAGGTACAGCCAAATGATAGGTCTGTGCAGGAAACGTTGCAGGGGGCGGTCTATGGCGTGACGGGGGAGCACGTGAAAGTGACAGGGTGCAGCCGCACGGACGCGGGCGTTCATGCGCGGCACTATGTCTGCAATTTCCACACAGAGACCAAAATTCCTTGCGAACGTATGCCCTATGCCATGAATACCAATTTGCCAGATGACATTGCGGTGACGCTGTGCGAAGAAGCAGGAGAGATGTTTAATGCACGCTATGATGCGAAATCGAAAATTTATGTCTACCGGATTCACAATTCCAATGTACGCGACCCGTTTGAAAAAGACCGTGCGTGGCACTATCCGATTCCGTTGAAGTTGGAAAACATGCAGCGGGCGGCGGAATATCTGGTGGGAACGCACGATTTTACGGCGTTTATGGCGGCGGGCGGACAGCAAAAACAGATGGAAAAAGAGATGTATGAAGTCAGTGTTTCGCAGCAGGACAAGCTGTTTGAAATCAAAGTCCATGCGAACAGCTATTTATATAATATGGTGCGTATCATCACAGGAACGCTGGTCTATGCAGGCAATGGGAAATTGCAGCCGGAGGACATGAAAGATATCTTGTTGTCGAAAGACCGGAAACGGGCGGGAATGACCGCACCGCCGCAGGGATTGTATTTGCACAAAGTGTTTTATGAATAAAAAGGAAAGGGGGAGTGGAAGCGGTGAGCCGATTTTGTTCGCTGCAAAGCGGCAGCAATGGCAATGCGCTGTACTTTGAAAACGGAAAAACAAAGCTGTTGATTGACTGCGGCATTTCCGCCAAACGTGTCGCGGAGCGGCTGGCGGAACTGGGCGTGGCGGCGGCGGAATTGGACGGTATTTTGGTTACGCATGAGCACAGCGACCATGTGGCAGGTATCCGTGTGTTCGCGAAACGGTTCGGCACGCCTGTTTATGCAACAGCGGGTACGCTGGCGGCTGTGGAGGAGCAGCGCGGCAGTGTGGAAACGGAAATGCATGTGCTGCGGGCAGGACAGCCTTTTGATATTGGCAGCGTCACCGTGCAGCCCTTTGATTTGCCGCACGATGCACGGGAGCCGGTAGGGTATATTTTACATACGGGCGAACGTAAAATTGCCATTGCAACCGATATGGGGAAAATTTGCGAAACGATTGCGCTGGAGATGAAAAGCAGTGATTTTGTGTTTTTGGAATCCAACTATGATGAAATGATGCTGAAAACAGGACGCTATCATCCGCAGCTGAAACGGCGTATTTTAAGCAGTGAGGGGCATTTTTCTAACGACCAGGCGGCAAAATTTGCGGCGGCGCTGGTGCGCAGCGGAACAGGGAACATCATGTTGGGGCATTTGAGCGCAAACAACAACAGACCGCCGCTTGCATATGGGCGTGTATCAGAGGAAATTCGGCGGCAGGGGGCGGAGATTGGCGCTGATGTGCTGCTGGAGGTAGCGAGCCGCAGCGGAGCCGGAAAAATCGTGGATATTTAAATGATGAAAATAGACAAATGATTGGTTTAGAATAAAAAATAAGACAGACAAGTATCGGTAGAAACTGCCTGTCTTTGAAATGATCTTATCGGTCTGCACATGCTTCGCGGATAATTTCAACATAGCGGCGAACTTTTTCGGGAGATTTACTGACCTGATATACATCCCGCTGTGTAAATTCTAAAGTGCAGCCTTTTGCGGCATCGAGTGTTGCATCAATATGGCGGCGCAGTCCCTCTTCATCCAGAATATCGCCAACGCCGAGAAAAGTAGGATCAGGCTTGCGATGATAGATAACATGCTTTCCGGAAAGCTGTTCACCCATGACTTTTTCATTGCACCATGGCGAAATGGATACCCGGCGTAGATTTGGTAATTTGGAAAGGCAATTTTCCCAAATCGGATCAACGGGTTCGCAGCAGCCATAGGAAAGCAAACCAAATGCAGCCGCCACTTTTCGGTAGGCGGGAAAAATAAATTCTTCAAACATCTCAGCAGAAATGCCTGATGTCTCCTGTGAATCCATAAATCCCCATATATCGGTTGTTTTTTTCGGTTGCGCGGGAAGTTCGTCCGTGAAACAATACGTTCCCTGTCCCAGCAATTCCTCATGTGTGGTGGACAACAGCAAGGATTCCTGTTCAAGAAATTGAAAATATTCCAAATAGTCATTTGCCAGACGATTCATCATTTCGAGAAAAAGTTCCGGCGTATCATACATGGCAAAAAACATATCTTCCATTGACATGAGATGTACAATGTTTTGAGTCAAAACACAATATAAACTGCTGCCGGAAAGACGTACCGGCAGGATATCGCCAAATAGTTCGTTGTATTCTTCTAATTTGTTTAAAGTGGCGTCGCGGTTAACGCCAAAACGAGATTTTTGCAATTTGGAGTAGTCTTGCGACAAATCTTTCAGTACAGAGACAAAATGATGTCCCAGTCCTCCGGCAGAAGAATGTTCTGTTTTGACTTCGATGTCAAACGGAATGAAATATGTGTTCCATCTGACAGGCAGATAGTCGCTGACTACCGTATCGTCATGAAAAAGTGTGTGATTTACAATATTTTTAAGAAGCATTGCTTCCAGTTCTCTGGCGTGTTCTCCTTCACATTGCATAAGAGGAGGAAGGATATCCGGGGCAAATGTACCCAACTCCACAGTGAGCATGGGACGCTGTCCACGAAACGTGTTATGTGCCAGCCACTCTTTTTTCAATGTTTCCATTGCAGGACTTTTTGCATACTCCAGTTGCTGACGGGCGAGTTCACGTAATCTTGCAGAATCTTTTTTTGAAATAAGAGGCATGAAAAAATCTCCTTTCTTGGAATATATAAATAGTAAAACATTCCGTTTACTACTCTAATACAATTCGGAGTACCAGTATAGGAAAAAATTTAGAATTTTGGTATAATTTTATTTTGTGTTAAAAAAATTTTTATTCTAAAATAAAAAAATAATATGGAAATATTTCAGGAAGATGACAGCAGTAGGATTTAAATTGACACTTGTTTGTAACTACTTTTTGGGCAATTTATATTATAATAAAAAAGAGTGTGTATTTTTTTGTCTATCCTCTAGGGAGGAGGGAGGGCATAAGAGATTCAATATTTGTTTGCCTAGGCAAGTATGCTCAAATCGGCGGCGAAGCAAAAGAGGGAGGGGAACACCCTTATGAAAAAGATGATTTTAGGGTTGGCAGCGTTTATGGTACTATTAACCGGCTGCGAAATGAAATCGGGCGAAGAATTGATGAAAGCTCCCAAATTAACAGGGGAGCAGGAGGTTATCAGCAAGGCGATTAAAGCGCAGATACCCAATAACGCGAAAATGGTCAGTCCCATGTCGGGTGACAACAAAAATGCAATTCAGTTTTGCGATTTGGACAATGACGGGGAAGATGAGGTCGTTGTATTTTATAAAGAGGAGGATACGCAAAAGCCTGTCACAGTCAAAGTGCTTGACCGCAATGGACAACAGTGGGAATCCACATATGAAATTGCGGGCAGCGGCAATGAAGTAGATAAGATTTACTATGCAGATGTGACCGGTGACAAGAAAAAAGAACTGATTATTGGCTGGCGGCTGTTTGACCAGACCAACAAAGGTGTTAGTATTTATAAAATCGGGAATAACAAAAAGGAAATTTTCGGCGCTTCCTACAGTGAAATGGTCATGACGGATTTTGACCGGAACGAAGTACAGGAATTATGCGTTACACAGCCCAAAAAAGATACTGCGATGCAGGATATGGTGTTGTACCGCTACCATAAAGACGGCGTATCGGAAGTGAGCCGTATGCCAATTAACATGGGGACAGACGGACGGTTTAACAACATGATATTCGGCAATGTCAATGCAAACCGGCGCGGCGTCTTTTTGGATTTATTGGTAGGGGAAAAGTCCTATACCAAAGTGATTGGTATGGAAAACGGCGCGCTTTTGAGCTTGTTTGAAACAGGGGAAGACATTGCACAACTGCGCGACGTCCATGAGAAATGCCAAGATATTAACAGTGATGGAATTGTGGAAATTCCCATTGTGCGGGCAATGCCAAGCTATGAAAATGTGGATTCCATTGTAGCGGAAAACGTTGTGAGCTGGAATATTTGGCAGGAAGGTGCATTGTTGGAGGTAGAAAAGAGTTTTAACAATTATATAGACGGATATTTGCTGATTTATCCGGCAGTGTGGAAAAATGAAGAAATTACGGTGAACCGCAAAAATAGCCAAGGAGAAAACAAAATTGAATTTTTGATGAAGGTCGGGTTTGACTACAAGCCGGTTTTGACGATTTATTCCTACTATGTGAAGGATTTGAAAAACACGGATTTGGAAGGCAAGACGGAAATTACCAGAACGTTGAATAACGTATATGCCGTGAGCGCGACCGATTTAACCGGCGTGGATTTTGACGTGATTAAAAATAATTTTAAAATTGTGAGCTGGTAGGCATAAGGCAGAAATCAAAGAGAAGGTGATGATAAGATGAGAAAAGTGCTTGTCATGGAGGATGAAGAATATATCCGTGAGTTTGTTGTGATTAATCTCAAACGCAGTGGATATGATGTGATAGAAGCGGATACAGGGCAAAAAGCAATGGAATATATTGACACGGTGCCGGATATTGATATTGCCATTTTGGACGTGATGCTGCCGGATACCGATGGATTCTCAGTTTGTAAATATATCCGTCAGCGCAGTCAGACTATGGGGATTTTAATGCTGACGGCAAAAACGCAGGAAATGGATAAGGTGACGGGACTGATGTCGGGCGCGGACGATTATGTGACAAAACCGTTCAGCCCGGCGGAATTGACAGCGCGGATTGATGCGCTCTACCGCCGCGTTGCCATGAGTGATAAGGATACCAAGAACGAAATTTTTTGTCCGCCGTTTAAGCTGAATACCAAAAGCCGGACGTTGTATAAAAACGAAAAAATCATTGAACTGACGCAGGTGGAATATGCCATCATTAAAAATTTCATTGAAAATCCCGAGACGGCAATGAGCAGGGAAGAAATTTTGAACACCGTTTGGGGAAAAGATTTTTTTGGGGAACTGAAAATTGTGGACGTAAATGTACGGCGTATCCGTAAAAAAATTGAAGAAGACCCGGCGGAACCGCAATATATCCAAACGATTTGGGGATATGGATACAAGTGGAGTATTCCGGCGCAGGGATAATGCAGTGAGAGACGAAAACGGTTTTACTATAGCCGGAAAGGGGTAGGACAGAGGACATGAAGGGAAATGACAGTATTCGTTCCCGTTGGCTCAAACGCTATTTGACAGCTGTTATTTTGTTGCTGTTCATTGTGCAGGCAATTTTGATTGTGGTGGTGAACAACTATTATACGGCGGGCATTAAAGCGAATTTGACCAGCCGCGCCGGCGTGACAGCTTCCTTTTTCAGCAAATATATCATCACGGATACGAATGATTTATATAATAGCGCAAAAACGCTGGTGTATGAATTTGTGGGCAAAGAGCAAATGGAAATGCAATTTATTGATGTAAGCGGAAATGTGCTGTTGTCGTCCAATGGCATCACACCGGCGTATAAAATTGAGACACAGGACTATCAAAATGCCCTCAAAGGAAACACCACGATTTATCAAGGGCGTAATGCGCGTACAGACGAGCGTATCATGTCGGCGTCGGCGCCGATTATTGACAGCAGCGGTCAGCTTTACGGCGTGGTGCGCTATGTGACAAGCATGGAAAACGCCATGAAAAACGTGTTGATTGTGTTTGGTATTTCCGTGGCAATTATCATGATTATCATGATTTTTTTGATTTCATCAGGCGTTTATTTTCTCCATTCCATCATCAATCCGGTGGGACATATTACGCAAAGCGCCAAAGAAGTGGCAAGAGGAAATCTCAATGTTGAAATCAAAAAAGAAAATGAAGATGAAATCGGAGAGCTGGCAGATACGCTGAACTTCATGATACAGGAACTTAAAAAATCAGACGACATTAAAAATGAGTTTATCTCTTCTGTTTCTCATGAACTGCGAACGCCGCTGACGTCCATCAAGGGCTGGAGCGAGACGGCGCTGGCGACGGATATGAAAGATAAAGAACAGTTGCAAAAGTGTTTATCCATCATTGCCAGCGAAAGTCAAAGGCTTGGTAACATGGTGGAGGAATTGTTGGATTTTTCCAGAATTTTGCGCGACCAGGTCATGTTGAATTTGCAGCCGGCGGATATTGAAAAAGAAATTGAAGACGTTTTGTTCATGCTGATGGATAAAATTAAAGCAAAAGGGATTATTATATCGTATAATCCCATGTGCGGCGACCCTGATATCATGATAGATGAAGCGAAAATCAGACAGGTAATTATCAATATTTTGGATAATGCGATTAAATTTTCGCGGGAAGAAGGAACCATTAAAATAACCACCCAAAATCAGGATGGATTTGCTGTGGTTCAAATAGAGGACCAAGGGGAAGGTATTAAAGAAGAAGAATTGGAGCATGTCAAAGATAAATTTTTCAAGGGTTCCTCTCAACATCATGGTAACGGTATTGGTCTTGCCATTGCAGATGAAATGATTCGCGCACACCATGGAATGCTGGAAATTGACAGTGTATATGGGGAAGGGACGCAAATTACTATCCGTCTGCCGGAAGGAACAGAACCGGCAGCGGAAGAACCGGCACAGGAAATGGAATAATATGTCATATAAAAATGCCGCCATGGACAGATGAACAAGACCAGTAAAAACGGACAATAGAAAAAAAGCACCTCCTATGGTAGAATAAAAATACCATAGGAGGTTTTGTTATGTCAGGAATAAAAGGAA
>JAAWTG010000041.1 GCA_022801925.1 Clostridia bacterium
ATATTTACCCCTTGAAAATGTCCTCCGACTTTGTGCTTTGCACAAAGTCTCCCCCTCTTACTTTTCTTGGGGTAAATATCCTCCGCTCCTTTGCCCCCATTCTCTCGTGAAAAATGTCCCCCGAGTGTCGCTACGGGTATATTCCTCGTGAAAAATGTCCTCCGGATTTGGGCTATGCCCAAATCCTCCCCCTCTTACTTTTTCTGAGGAAAATACCTCCACTTAGAGCCCCCGTTTTATCCTCCTCTTACTTTTCTTAGGCGCTTGGGGAATGGGAAACGCAGCGGCAGCGAGGCTTCCGATTCCCCAGCGGGCAGATTCCGCTAGGAATCTACCCTCCTATTTTTTCTTCGCTCTTTATCCCCCTTGGCTTCTTGCAGGGGGCTGTAGTGCTTGTCTTTATGTAGCTTTCTACGATAACTGACTGGAACCGGACTATTTTTAATTCATGGAAACTTCGGGCGTGCACCGAAGTTTCCATACCTCTCAGCCGCGGGCGTTTCAAAAGGAACGCTGCGAGAGCGGACGCGGCTGGCAGGGGGAATCCCCAAGGGGGGACGGCATGACGGCGCGCAAAGCAAGCCGGAAGAAGTCCCCTCTTGGAAAAAACTGGAGGTTTATAATATGGAACCACTTATTTTGGGAATAGAATCTTCTTGTGATGAAACATCGGTTGCGCTTTTGCGCGGCAAACAGGTGTTATCCAACATCATCTCCACGCAAATTAAAATTCATGAAGAATATGGCGGTGTGGTGCCGGAGATTGCATCGCGTAAGCATATTGAAGCGATTGATATTGTGATGGAAGAAGCATTAAAGGAAGCAGGTGTGACACTTGATGAAGTGGACGCGGTTGCGGTGACAGCGGGACCCGGTTTGGTGGGTGCGCTGTTGGTCGGCGTGAGTTATGCCAAGGCGCTTGCCTATGCGCTGCATGTGCCGCTGATACCTGTCCACCACATTGAAGGACATATTGCAGCGAACTACATTGCGTTTTCGGACTTAAAGCCGCCGTTTGTCGCGCTGGTCGCTTCGGGCGGACACAGCCATATTGTCTATGCTAAGGCGGAAATGGAATTTGAAATTTTGGGGCAGACCATTGATGACGCGGCAGGAGAGGCGTTTGACAAAGTCGCGCGTGTGCTGGGCTTATCCTATCCGGGCGGCGTGAAGATTGACCATTTATCAAAGCAGGGAAACAAAGACGCTTATCCACTGCCAAAGGCGAAAGTACAGGGATATAATTTCAGTTTCAGTGGCGTGAAAACGGCGGTGATGAATTTGCTGCACCATGCCGAGCAGGTAGGGGAGAGCGTAAACAAAGCGGACTTGGCGGCGTCTTTTCAGGAAAATGTTGTGCAGGTGCTGCGGGAACATACCATAGCGGCGGCGCGGGAAAGAAAAGTGAAACAGATTTGTCTGGCGGGCGGCGTATCGGCAAACAGCCGCTTACGGGAAGTGTTTGACGAAATGAAGGGAGAGTTTTCCGTCTACTATCCGCCTTTGCAGCTATGCACAGACAATGCGGCAATGATTGCTTGCGCCGGCGGTATTTTGCACCGGCAGAAAATAGTTGCGCCCTTGGATTTGAATGCGTATCCCTCTGTGAAATTGGGAGAGAGAATTCTATAAGAGTTATCTACAAAAAAAGGGGAAAATAATATGAAAGCATTTTGCTATGGAAAAAGATTTCCTAAGAAAATGTTATATTGGACAATTCCTGCGTTTTTAATTGTGACCCTATTTATCTTTGCCATTTATAGAATGGTTGATTTTCCGCATGTTCGCATGTTTATCACCAAGTGATGTGGCGGCAGTGATTTGCGGAAAACGGTTTTGGAGCAAGTATATATTACAGGAAGAATATAATCTTCCGGTGGAAGGGGAAACGCGTGACAGGGTAATGGAAAATGAGTATTTATTGCAACTGTCGTATTATTTAGAGGAAATAGCGCCATTTCAGACAAAGTTACCTCCCTGGGAGAAATAATGTTTCACGTGAAACATATGGAAAGAAAAAAGCAAAAAAATAGGAATGTTTCACGTGAAACATTCCTATTTTCTATTGAAAAATAGACGCAATCGTGCTATAATAAATAACATAAATGTATTTTGATTTTAAAACAACGGTCAGGGGAAGGGACAGGACATGAGTAAAGTAATAGCGATAGCAAATCAAAAGGGTGGCGTTGGTAAGACCACAACGGCAATTAACCTGTCTGCTGCCTTGGGGGAAAAAGGGAAAAAGGTGCTGTTGATTGATGCAGACCCGCAGGGCAATGCAACCAGTGGGCTTGGTGTTGAGAAAGGGCAATTCGAGAAAAGCACCTATCATATGATGATAGGGGAGGAAGATATTCGCGGTTGCATTCTGGAAACAGCGTTTCAAAACTTGTCCATCTGTCCGTCCGGTGAGGAACTTGGCGGTGCGGAGGTGGAACTGGTATATTTGGAAAATCGGGAGTTTCGCATCAGGGACGCGATTTTTTCTATCAAGCAGGACTATGATTATATTTTGATTGACTGTCCGCCGTCGCTCGGGCTTATCACGCTGAACTGTTTGACTGCATCGGACAGCGTTCTGATTCCGCTACAATGTGAATATTTTGCCTTGGAGGGTGTGTCGCAGTTGATAGCCAACGTGCGGCGCATTAAAAAAAGTTTGAATCCTTCCATTGAAATAGAGGGCGTATTGCTTACCATGCTGGACAGCCGCACCAATCTTGGGTTGCAGGTGGTGGAGGAAGTGAAAGGCGTGTTTGGAGATAAGGTCTATCGCACAATTATTCCGCGTAATGTGAGGCTCAGTGAAGCGCCGAGTTTTGGACAACCAATCCACATCTATGACAAAATTTCCAAAGGTGCGGAAAGCTATATGATGTTGGCAGATGAATTGATGGAACGAAATGGATAAAAGGGAGAGTTGAGGTATGAAAAAGGGCGGACTTGGAAAAAGTATCAAGGACGTGGGGCTTGACGTGGGACTCGGAATCGGCGCATTGATTCCGGAATCCGCAGAAAATGCGGATGAATTGGTTCGCACAGTGCGGTTGTCGCAAATAGAACCCAATCCGGAGCAGCCCCGTCATATTTTTGATGGGGACAAGCTGGAGGCGTTGGCGGAATCTATCCGGCAGCACGGCGTATTGCAGCCGATTGTGGTAAAGGAAAATGAAAACGGTTATTATATGATTATCGCCGGAGAGCGGCGGTGGCGCGCAGCAAAAAAAGCGGGGCTGAAGGAAGCGCCGGTGATTGTGCGCGAGTTTGATGAAAAGACCATTGCAGAGGTTTCGTTGATTGAAAATTTGCAGCGCGAAGACTTAAATCCGCTGGAAGAAGCGCTGGGGTACCGCAAGCTGATTGATGAATACAAGTTGACGCAGGACGAAGTGAGCCGCATTGTGGGCAAAAGCCGCACCAATGTGACCAATATGCTGCGTATTTTGAATCTATCGGACGAAGTGAAACGGTTAGTGGAACTTGGCGAACTGTCAGCAGGACACGCGCGGGCGTTGCTGGGTATCACGGACGCAGTGCAGCAGGCGGAAGCCGCTATGATAGTGCTGGAAAAAGAACTGTCCGTGCGCCAGACGGAAAATTTGGTGCGCAGCTGGGCGGATAAAAAAGCAGAAAAAGAAAAACCCAAAAAGAATTTAGCTGCGCTGGAGTTGCAGGAAAAGCTCAGCCAAAAGCTGGGTACCAAAGTGCGTATCCAGGAGGGCAAGCAAAAAGGGAAAATTGAAATAGAATTCTATGACAAAGCAAGTTTAAACAAAATCATTGCTTTGCTGAACAAATAAAAAAATTTAGGTGGGGGCTTTTAGGAAAGAAAACTTTGACTATAAATTTGTGCAGATTTCCCCCTGCCCAGCGTGTAAACTTAAAGGAAAAACAGAAAATAAAGGGAGGACAAAAGAATGCTGGATATCAAACGGATTCGGACAGATTATGAACATATTATAGAAGTGATGAAGGTGCGCGGAGAGAGCGTGGGAGACATTGGAAAGGTTGTGGAACTGGACAAGGAAAAACGTGCACTGCTCAGCGAGACAGAAGCGCTCAAAGCGAAACAAAATGAAGTCAGCCGCAAAATACCTGCGCTGAAGAAAGCGGGCGAGGACGTTCAGCCTGTGTTTGAGGAAATGAAACAGATTTCCGAAAAAACAAAAGAAATTGACCAGAAAATCCGCGAGGTAGATGAGGAACTGCGCTATTTGATGATGTGCATTCCCAACATTCCGCATGAAAGCGTACCGGTGGGGGATTCAGACGAAGATAATGTGGAAATTCGCCGTGTGGGTGAACCGCGGCAGTTCCCCTATGAACCGTTGGCGCATTGGGACATTGGAGAAAACCTTGATATTTTAGATTTTGCGCGCGGCGTGAAAACCTCCGGCGCACGGTTTTCATTCTATAAAGGGCTGGGTGCGCGGCTGGAACGTGCCGTGATTAACTTCTATATGGACAGCCACAGCGAAAATGGATATACCGAAGTGCTGCCGCCGTATCTGGTACGCCGCGATTCCATGGAAGGAACCGGACAGCTTCCGAAATTTGAAGAGGACGCGTTCAAAACGGCGGGTGAAGAATATTTCTTGATTCCGACAGCGGAGGTTCCTGTCACCAACATGTATCGGGAAGAAATCTTAGACGGCAACAAACTGCCGCTGAAATATTGTGCATATTCCGCATGTTTCCGTGAGGAAGCGGGTTCGGCGGGACGCGACACCCGTGGACTGATTCGGCAGCACCAGTTTAATAAAGTGGAACTGGTGAAATTTGTGAAACCGGAAACCTCCTATGAAGAACTGGAGAAATTGACCAACGATGCTGAGTTAATGCTGCAAAAACTGGGATTGCCCTACCGCGTGGTGAACATCTGCACAGGGGATTTGGGCTTCACGGCGGCGAAAAAATTTGACATTGAAGTGTGGATGCCGAGTTACGGACGCTACGTGGAAATTTCCTCCTGCTCCAACTTTGAAGATTTCCAGGCGCGCCGCGCGAATATCCGCTATAAAGATAACCCCAAGGACAAAGCACAGTTTGTGCACACGATTAACGGTTCCGGTCTGGCAATTGGGCGAACTGTGGCGGCGATTTTGGAAAACTACCAAAATCCGGACGGGTCTGTGACCGTACCGGAGGCGCTGCTGCCCTATATGCGCGTAGACCGTATCACGAAGGGATAAAGCAGGAGATTTCGCGTTTGAAGATTATGATACGCGAACATGAGCGTGAATGAAGTTTTTTGGAAACTGGTTAGAGATATAAATCTATAGAGAAAGAACAGCAAATTTTGTAAAAATATGAAAATTCCCTCTTGACGAAAGCAGGGGAAATATGGTATAATATTAAATATACTAAATTAGTATAAATTGGAAGTGATCGTATTGAAAATTACCCAGGAATGCGATTATGCCATTCGGATTGTGTTGATGTTGGCAAAACTGGGCAACGGCAAACGGATTGACGCCGCCAGTATTGCAGAGGCGCAAAGTATTCCGCAGCGATTCACAGTGAAAATTTTGCGCAAGCTGGTGCAGGGCGGTTTGATAACGTCTTTCAAAGGCGCCAAAGGTGGCTATCAGCTTGGAAAAGAAGCAGAAGCTGTTACGCTGAAAGATGTGATGTGGGTCATAGACGGCCCGGTGGAAATCAATAAATGTGTGAATGAGGAATATATTTGCGGGCGCACGGAAAAACAGGATTGTCCCGTGCATTGTCAGCTCATGCACATCAATGATATGATTGACAGAGAACTGGAAAAGATTGACTTTGCATATTTGGCAGAGCAGGAAAAGGATTCAGAGTAGTGAAGGAATATAGGTAAAAGTGCGGAATGTGACGAAAGCGGATAAAAGGATATGGTTGTTTGCCGAGAAACGAAAGGGAACTCCCCACAAATTCCCTGCGTAGTTTGGCGGAAGAACATAAAATTTGCTGCATTTGTCACAATTCCGCAGTTTACCTGTGATAAACATCATAAAAAGAAAAGGGGTATGACAAAATGAAATATGTATGTCCGGTATGTGGTTATGTATCTGAAAATGGGATTCCGGAAAAATGTCCGCAGTGCGGCGCACCGGCGGAAAAATTCCGTCCGATGGACGCACAGCAGTCTTGGGCAGACGAACACGTTGTTGGCGTAGCGCAGGGTTCCAGCGATGACATCATGGAAGATTTGCGTGCAAACTTCAACGGAGAATGCACAGAAGTCGGTATGTATCTGGCAATGAGCCGCGTTGCAGACCGGGAAGGATATCCGGAAATTGCAGAAGCGTTCAAACGCTATGCATGGGAAGAAGCAGAACATGCTGCAAAATTTGCAGAACTGCTGGGTGAAGTTATCACCGATTCCACCAAGAAAAATCTGGAACTGCGTGCGGAAGCGGAAGGCGGCGCATGTGCAGGGAAAAAAGATTTGGCAACACGCGCGAAAGCAGCGAATCTGGACGCGATTCATGATACCGTTCATGAAATGGCAAAAGACGAAGCGCGTCATGGCGCAGGTTTCACAGGTCTGCTGAAACGGTATTTCGGCTAAACAAACCAATAAAGCAAAATAAAAGGGATTGAGGCATTCGGCTTCAATCCTTTTTTTGTTTATAGATATGCTTAAAAAACATAGGATAATAGTCCCTAATTAAAACAAAGGCGTCAGTTTTATATGAAATATAAAAGTTATTGACATTTGGGAGGTATGATATAATATGTACAATTTGGAAAAAGGGGACAATATGATGTTTACCTATGTAAAACTTACAAATTTTAAATCTTTCGGGACAGTTAAATTTGATTTTAAAAACACCAAAAAAAACTGTAAAAAGTTTATCGCCATTTATGGAGAGAACGGAAGCGGGAAATCCAATTTTGTATCGGCGTTTGAACTGTTGTTAAAAACGATGACAAGCATAAAAGACAATCGTAAAATTCAGAAACTGCGAGATTTGTTGGAAAAAGATGAAGATAGGGTAGCATTATTGCTTGAAGATTTGTTGGAACACGATGAATTCAACGAATTACCCCAATATTTAAAAAAATGCAGAATGATTGATAGTGAAGGCGTTTCAGAGGTTGAATACGGATTCTTGGTGAATGGAGTAGAAGGCTATTATAAGTTATCTTTTGATACTGAAATAGTTGGTGAAGAATTATATTATTTAACCAATAAACAGCGTGGAAAATTGTTTAGTATCAAAAAGCAAGAAGAAAAAATTATCAAAAATTTTAGTGCATCAATGTTTAATGATAATAAATATGAAAAAACGATTTTAGAGTTAATGGATATGTACTGGGGGAAACATTCTCTTTTGGCGATTCTTTATAATGAAATACAAGATAAAAACATAACCTATATAAGAGATAAATTGTCAAATAATTTATTCCGGGTAATTGATAACTTTACAAATGTATTTATATTATGCAAATCTTCTAAGCGTGTCCAAACTGGTGTCATAAGCGGGTCTAACTTCAGGGTAAGTGATTTTGAAGAGATTGAGGTTGATATAGAAGATACAGAAAAAACAAAGCAGCTTAAATTAATTGAAAAAATTATGAAAGAGTTTTATACACAAATATATTCAGATATAGTAGATGTTTATTATGAGCCGTTGGTCCGGCGAAGAAAAGGCAGTAGTAGTTTAAGATACAGACTTGTTGTTGAAAAAGTCATTGCCGGTCAAGTGCGCAAGATTCCGTTCAATATGGAATCGGCAGGCACGCAAAGCGTTTTGGCTGTGCTGCGGGCTATTGTAGAAGCAGTGAATGGGCAGACGGTAATTTATGATGAGATAGACACAGGAATTCATGACTTGTTAATGAAAAATATATTAATGTCCGTGCAAGATGAAATTTCAGGTCAACTGATTATAACGACACATAATACCTTGCTTTTGGAATCCTTAAATTTGAAATCCGCATATATTATTTATACGGATTATGATGGAAATAAAGACGCGCGGTGTATGGCTGATTATGGTACCAGAATACAAGCTACGAATAATGCAAGAAAATTATATTTGAGTGGCGTCTTTGGCGGTATTCCTTATGTTGAGGAGGAAATAGATTATTCACAAATGCATATAGACAGGGCAGATCATAATTGGGAGGAATGATATATGAAAAAATATACCAATTCGCCCAATTATACATCTGCGATTATTGTTGCGCATGGGGACTGTGAGAAGCAAATTGCACGCCATATTAAAAGCAATTTACGTTTGAATATGTATATACATAAAAGAACGACAAGTATTCAAATTAATGGTTTGCTGGACGAGCTAAAAACAAATTTTAAAGATACACAGATGATACAGAGAAACGATAGTATTGCGGTAGAAGTGGAAAAAAACAAGATAAAAAACTTGAAAATTTTTACGATTATGGATACAGATGATTGCAGTGAAAAAACGCGGGAACGATATAAAAATAAGCCTTTATTTGAAGGATATGTATTAAGAGATTATGTTGCGCCCATATATATGTCACCAAAGTTAGAAGTAGTATTATATGAGTGTGGATTAATACCCAAAATATATAAAGGGCATGAAAAAAGGAAAGCCTATGGAAAGTTGTTTCCAATAACCGCTGCGCCGAAAAGTGGTTCTAAAATGAACGAGATGAAAAAGTTATCTGACATATTACGTCCAAATAAAAATACAAATATGGAGATATTTATTGATTATTGTATTGAACAAGCAGAAAGCAAAAAAGTGATTTAGCAATGGATGAGAACCTTTTTGAGGGACATGTACCTTTGAAAGTATGTACTTAAATAAATCATATATACCTTTAGAAAAGCTTATACAATAGAGGAGAGGCGGACAAGACGCAAAGGGTTTATGGTGCTGCCGCCTTTTGACAAAAATGACTGTAGCAGCTTGACAGGAAGCGGTCTTTTATGTTACACTTTATTATACAGGACTTCCTGTTATAGGGCGGGAAGGGAAAATTTGGGAGAAAAGGGGACAGAATATGGAAACGAAACAAAAAATAAATGTTTTTCCGCTGATAGCGGGCGCAGTGTTTGTGCTGTTAGCGCTAAGGCAGGTGGTATATCTCTTCCGGCATTTTTCGGTTGTCGGTTTGCTATATATCGCCATGGAAGGTTTGATGGCTGCTGTTTTGATTGCACAAAAGCGGGATATCCTCCTTCTTGTCGCAACCTCCTTTTTAACGTTGCTGAAGCTATATGCATTGGCGCAAGCAGGACCATTCCGTTTTATATTGCTGCATATTTTGGAACTTTTGCCTGTATTGGCGCTGCTGGCGCTGACGATTTTGATGACAACAAATGTGGCAGTGCAATATCGGGAGAAAGGGAAACAGATATGGTTTGTTCCCATCATTTTATCTGGCGTATTCTTTTTGTTCAGCGTAGTGATCGGATTATTTAGTAGGATTAACGGAAACTTTTTTCTTTCTTTGCTCAGCGCGGCGGGTTATGCTTTAGCGGCGATTTGGGTTGCTTGTCCGGAAGGGATGTCAAAAGAAATCAATATCCGTGATATGACGCGGGCGACCGTGACGGTGGAAGGTGTGAACGGTGAATTTGTCGGCGGAACCATTCCGTCAGCGCAGAAGACCGCTGTCGGCGGAAACCGTGACGAGGGCTATATGGATATGGCTGCTTGTGTGTTGCTGTTGCTGTTCACTTGTGGCATCTACCTATATGTCTGGATTTACCGTACCACTAAATTCTTAAACCGTGCGGCGGAGGAGCAACGCGACCCTCTGGCACAGTTGCTGCTCTGCATGTTTATTCCGTTTTATTATATTTATTGGGTATATAAAAGTGCGCAGCGCATAGATGCGATCACAAGAGCAAACGGCGGCGCCTCCGATAGCGCAACATTTTGTTTGATTCTGGCAGTTTTCGCTCCGATTGTTGCGCCAATGATAATGCAGGATAAAATCAACCATATTGCAGAAGCCCCTCAAGGGCAGGGAACCGGCACGGCAACATATGGTGCGGACACATATGCGCCGGCACAGCCGGAACTGGGCGCAGCGGCAGAACTGAAAACCTATAAAGAACTGCTGGACAGCGGTGCGATTACACAAGAAGAATTTGATAGAAAGAAAAAACAATTATTGGACGAATAAGATAGCAGAACAGGGACGGAAATTTTTCCGTCCCTGTTTCCATTTGGTTTGGTGGCATTTTCAGCATGAAAAAAGCGATATAAAAAATCCGCGCACGGCGTAGAAGATTCGGCTTTTATTTTACTGTTGAAACAGAGCTTTATAAAGATTTTATATCACATAGCAAATAGCATTGAATAATATCTATTAGCTAATTCTGTTTGTTTCCAAAATAAGATATCATATATGCAAAGCATATATGATATGAATGAAAAGTGCCTCCGCCTCGCCGCGCATAAAACGCGGCAACCGGCGGAGATGCATGAAATTATATCTTATTTTAATATGGGATGTGAACACATGGAAAAAGCGGAATTAGGCGCCGGAATACGGAAAGCGCGAACGGATAAAGGATATACACAAGAGGTTTTGGCAGAAGCGCCATATAGCATATATTAATGTCTGTTTGCGTGTATTTTTAAAAATTTAGTTTATGAAGTTTACCACTTGGAACTGATGACAAATATACTGTTTCTATGAGAAAGCCTATAGGTTGGGAGAATAAGTCAAATTCATGATGCAAAACTACCCCACCACCATCAATCCTATGGACGGATAACTTGGGGAGACAAAACATAAACAAACGGCGGAGAACCTTTGATATCAGGTTTCCCGCCGTTTGTTTATGTTTTGAAATTAAAGTAAACTTCACACAGTCTATCGGAAACGTCTATTCCGAGCCGGACTTTTGTTTGTCTACTGCGCCGCGTTCAGCGGTACCAGCCAGATTTTTGCCGCGTCCGCTTCGGAGATTTCGTTTAACCGAACAGCCGGTTGACCCTCTTCGCCGGCATTCGGATTCACAGACGCGCCGGAAAGACCGAAATCGTCCTCGATAATCAGCGCCAGCGTTTTTCCATCGCCCAGCATACAGAGTCCTTCCGCTTTTTCCGCTGTCCAGCCCATTTCACGCAGATTCACTGCCTGTGTTTTTGTCATATAGGTCAGCGTGCCGGAGAGCGCGGCGGAGTCGGCGGTATATTCCAATTCTTTGCCGTCATAGGTGACGTTTGTGATGTCGGTTGCGTTCGTGAGGTCTGCGCGGTAGACAATGTTGGAAAGCGTACCGTCCGCCAATTCGCCCTGTTCAATCACCAGCAATGTGTTATCGTCCAGCGCATAAATGTCGCCCAGTTTGCAGTTCTTGGGTGATTTATAGGCGCTCACGTCCACCGGATAGGCAAACATTTTGGTTTCGCCCGTCTTTGGGTCAAGTTCCAGAATACGGACAAAGGTTGCGGTTTTGCTGGTTTCGCCGTTAATGTCCAAAACACTTTGCAGCGACGCATAAATCTTGCCGGACGGCGAGATGGTCAGACCCTCAAAACCACGGTTCGCGATACGGTATTTTAAAATGTCCGGCAGACCGGTTCCGGGCGCATATTTTTGCAGCAGCGTACCGTCCGCGTTGAATTTCGCGATAAACGGGCCATATTCATCCGCCAGCCAGAAATTGCCCTCCGCGTCTACGGCAATACCTTCGGGATCAAATCCGTCCGCGTCCGGCGTGATTTCCTGCAAATTCACGTCCAACGCCGTCTCACCCGTTGCGCCGAGGTCGCCTGCCGGCAGCGGCAGCCCTGTCAGCGGCGTACCATCCGTGTTTTTCAGCGTGATGGATTCCTCCACCGCCGCTTCGCCGTTTTTGATGGTGATAACGCCGATAGAAGGCGTAAAATCCGGCGCGGGGAAAATTTTCGCCGCGTCATAGTCTTTTTGAAGCGCCGCATCCTCCGGCACGTCTAAGCTGGGGCCGCGGTCGGTCGCGCCATAGAACTGCGGATTGCCCTCCGCGTCATAGCCTTTAAACGTGATAGCGGAGCCGAATCCGGTTTTGAGACCGTCTACAAAATATCCTTCCGCACTGCCGTCAAATTTGGTATACAGCGCGGGATTTACCGTCACAGGATAGATTTGCGCGGCGGAATTTGTTTTATCCAGCGCGCGCATTAAAATGGTTGCCGTCTCCGCGCGGGTCAAGGTGCCCAACGGACGCAAACCCGATTCGTCGCCGGTAATCATGCCCGCCGCCACCAGTTTCTCTGCTGCTTCGCGTGCATAGCCGGAAACAGCTGCGCCGTCCGCAAAAGCGGAAAGATCGGCGGAATTCGTCAAACCAGCGTTTTGATAGGTCAAAAACCGATACAGCATATCCATCATCTGTTCCCGCGTCAGCGCGGTATCCGGCTGGGACGTCCAGCCGCTGCCGCCAATGATATTGTGATTTTCGCCCCATGTTTTGGGTACGTCATACCAGTTGCCTTCCGTGGCTGCCGTGGTTTTGCCGCCGTCTGCGCGGTAGAACATGGTAATCAGTTCTGCGCCGGTGACAGTGTCCTCCGGCATAAACTGCGTGTCCGTCTTTCCCACAATCAATCCGGCCGTATAGGCGCTTTGCACCGCGTCAAAATACCACGCGTCCGCCGCCACATCGGTAAACGGCAAAGATTTAGGGGTGTCAGCCGGTTTGAGCTCCGCGCCGGATACGTTGGTGAAACTTCTGTTTTCTTTCGTTAAAACGAAATCATAGGTTTCTGTTTCAGAACTGCTTTCCATGCCGCGCGGACCACGCGGGCCGCCGTCCATGCCTTCGGGACGCCCCATGCCCTCCGGCGGCGTCATTCCTTCGGGGCGTGTCATGCCATCGGGACGCTGGGGACGCTGCATTTCATCAGGACGCGTCATGCCTTCGGGTGGTTCCGGCGGCGTCATGCCTTCCGGAAATTCCATGCCTTCGGGCGGCGTCATGCCTTCGGGGCGACCCATGCCGCCCGGGAAGCCCATGTTTGCCGCCGCACCGCCATGGTGCATTTGCGTGCCGCCCGTATAGGAAGAAATGTTCGTGTAAAGTCCGTCCGATTCCTCGCCAGCAATGTCGCCGCCTATGTAGACATGGTAGGCGCCCTCGGCAAGCTGCGCATTGCTGAAGGAAATATAGGAATAACTCAGCGGAAAATCATAGGCAAAGACCGGCGTGCCGTCCGCCGCGGTCACGCAAATCAAATCGTCCGTTGCCTGCGTGAATTGCAGAAACATGTAAAGCTGCCGGGAATCGGTTTCCAGCGCGTCATACATGTTGCCCGCGCCTACTACTGTACCACCGTTTATGGTGGTACCCATGTCGGAATCCAGACCGCTGTCCATGCTCTTTGTACTGGCAAGCGCAATGACTGTGCCGCCGCTGATGGTGATATAGCCGTTGGAATCAATGCCATCGCCCTCCGGTCCCACAGCGCGGCAGTAGACATAGCCGCCGTTAATAGTGATGTGCGCCACACCGTCCTCGCTGCCGTTGAGCGGGTCGTCCTGACTTTCCACCGAAATCGTGCCGCCATTTATAGTAAGATGTTTTTGTTTCACTTCAATACCTTCGTTGTCGCCCACCACATGCAGCGCGCCGCTGCCGTCAAACAGCAGGGAAACGTTGGAGCTAATCGCCGCGTCGTGTTTCACGGAATCTTCCTCTGTCGCGCGGGTGTGCGAACCTGTCACTTTGTTTTCCGAGCCCTCTGCCAGCAAAATGGATACGCCCGCTTCACCCACGACCGCCGGTTCTGCCGCCGAATAGACCATGATTGCCGGCGCGGTGCGGCAGGTGATGTCCACGCCGTCCAGAATCAGCGTCACCGCATCGTTTTCGCCTGCGCGGACGGCAATTTGTGCGTCCGTCATGGCGCCGCTGATACGGTAATCGCCCGCTTTGGTAATGGTAACGACTGTGTTTTCCACGTTTTTGAGCTCTTCGGATACGTCCTCATGCGTTTCCGTCCGTTTGGAAACATAAACCGCCGCGGACATGTCCTGCGAAATTGCCGCACCGTCCACCGTGATACCGGTTTCCGATAATACGACAGCCGTCTGTCCCTCCGCCGCAAAGGCTGCCGGAACCAGCGCCAGCGCAAGGCAGAGCGTGAGCAGAAAAGAAACTGTTTTTGCTTTCATGTTCATATTTTTTTGCCTCCTTTTTGTGATAGCTGCACAGCGTGTCCCCAAAAATTTGTGCAGCGAGTCTTTCTGTGATTATTGTACTATGAAGCGGCAATACAATCAAGGGGAATCACTAAACTTTCATCAAATTTTCACATTCCGGCGGCGATTACGCCAAAATCACGAAAATTGTCTGCTCAGATGGCATTTTGACGCGTGGATTTCTATTGACAGTAATTTTATCGGTTTGCTACAATAGAATCACAGAAAAGAATATAGAGGAGGAAATGAAAAAGAATGAAAAGGGAAAATCAATGTATCAATGAAATGATTCGGAGAATGCCGCTGGAGCAAAAAATCGGCGCGCTGCTGACACTGGGGTTTTGCGGCACCACGCCGCGGCAGCATATCTATGACGCAATTTTGAAATATCATTGCGGCGGTCTGCGGCTTACGCCCAGTTCGCGACTGTTCGGCAGTTATGTCGACCCCAAAACGGGTAAAAATGTAGTGAACGTGGTGGATACCAAAGGATATAAAGCGGGGGTGAATCCACCGGCGGTCACGCCATCGGAATACCGCGCGATTTTGGCGGAACTGCAAAAAGCGGCGCAAAGCCGTCCGCTGGGACTGCCGCTGCATTTTTCGTTTGATCAGGAGGGCGGCACCAGCGCGGACTACCGTTTTGGCGGCGTGAACATTTTCCCCAAACCCATGGGGCTTCGCGCCACAGGCGACCCGAAACTGGCATATGAAGCGGCAAAAGCTGTGTCGCAGCAAAGCCTTGCGGTGGGATTTAACTGGATGCATTCGCCGGTTCTGGACGTGAACTGTGAACCGAACAACCCTGAAATCTATACCCGCGCCTATTCGGACGACGCGGAGGAAATCGCGGCATATGCGGAGCAATCCTGCCGTGGGTTCAAGGAGGCGGGCATGATTGCCACAGGGAAACATTTTCCGGGGCGCGGCGCGTCGGCACAGGATGCACATTTTTCCATTCCGCAGATAGACGCGGACTGGGATACGCTGTGGAACCGCGAACTGCTGCCTTACCGCCGGTTGATTGAAAAAGGGCTGCTGCCCTCCATCATGATTGCGCATTCCATCTTTCCGGCATTAGACCCTGACAACGTGGCAACGGTATCGCCCAAGATTTTGCAGGGGCTGTTGCGGGAGAAAATGGGATTTGAAGGCGTTATCACCACCGACAGCATGACCATGGGCGGTATTGCCCTGCGCTACGGCGTTGCCAATGCCTGTGCAATGGCGCTGGAATCGGGCGCGGATTTGGTGCTGATGAAAGCGGAAAACAGTTTGGTCGGCGAGACGGTGGACGCGATTCGCAGTTTTGTGGAATCGGGCAGAATTTCCATGGAAGCGCTGGACGACAAGGTCTACCGCGTGCTGAACCTGAAATATGAATATGGCATGTTTCATGCCAAAGCGGAACAATCCGCCGTGCCGGAAACATATATCCATGATACGCGTATTCAGGCGTTGAGCCGGCTTGTGGCAAAGAAAAGCGTGCTGATTCAGCGGGACGCGGACGGTGTATTTCCGCTGGACAAACAGGAAAAAATTCTGGTGGCGGAACAAATGACGCAGTCACCGAACAACATTCATTGGCACCCTGGTATGCTGTTCCGCTATTGCATGGAGAGTGGCGCGAACGTGGACTATTTGGAGACGGATTTCGACTATACGCAGGAGGACAAAGACGCGCTTGAAGCGAATTTGCAGCAGTATGATACGGTGGTTATCACCAGTTACTACATTCGCGGCAAAAACGGCAACGCGGCATATTTGGAAGAGCTGCTGCGGAACCATGCGGACAAAACGTTCATTTTGGTGACGAACACGCCCTACCCGCTGTCCATTCCGAAAAACGCACATAACATTTTGCTGACGCTGGCAACCTCGCCCGACAACATCAAATGCGCGGCAAAAGTGCTCTACGGCGATATGCAGCCGGAAGGGCAATATCCGGTTCGCTACCGAATGACGTTTGAGGACTAAATCGGAAAGGGGTAGTTCACAGTGGAACAAAAACGGATTATCGCCTTTGACTCGGACGGCTGTGTGCTGAATGCAATGGAACCCAAGCACCGGTATTGTTTCGGTCCGGCGGCGGTGGAGGTCTATGGGCTGGAAACGATGAAAGACGCGTTTCTGGCGGAATGGAACCGCGTAAACCTCTATGCGCCGACCCGCGGCATCAACCGGTTTGCGGGGCTGGTAGAGGTGTTTGAAAATCTGCGGCAGATGGGATATGCTCTGCCTGCGCAGGACGCGTTGCGGGACTGGTGCGGTGCGGCGCCCGCGCTTTCGGAAACGCTGCTGGAACAGGACAGCGCTGGAAACCGGACGCTGGAAATGGCGCTGGAATGGTCGAGGCGAGTGAATCAAATGACGCGGGAAATCGGGAATAAGATTGTGCCGTTTTCCGGCGCTGCGGAAGCGGTACACGCGGCGGCGGAATGCGCGGACGTTGCGGTAGTGTCTTCCGCACGTGAGGGGCAAATTCGTGCGGAATGGCAAAAGTTTGGCATAGCAAGCTGCGTGAAATGGTTTCATGGGCAGGAAAGCGGCGTTAAGGCGCAGTGCCTTGCGAAGCTGAAAGCGCAGACCGGTGCGGAAATCCTCATGGTGGGCGACGCGCTGGGCGATTTAGATGCAGCACAGCAAAACAGGTTGTTGTTTTATCCTATCCAGCCGGGCGCGGAAGCGGCGGCATGGCAGGCGTTTCGGTCGCGGTATCTACCCATGTTCCGGCGCGGCGCGTATACCATGGAGAACGAAAACGTACAGACATTTTTGCGCTATATGAAGCGGATATAAAAGAAGATTAAAAAAAAGAACCTGTCATGCGGCAGGTTCTTTTTATATGACAAAAGAAAAATTTAGATTCTCCGAAACTTGGAGAAACTGTTTATTCGTTTTCCAACAGTGTTAAAATCCGCTCCTCCACGCGGATTTTATCTTGTTCGGATAATTTACGAAAATGAAACAGTAAATCTTGTTCACGCTTGTTTTGGGGTGGCAGCGTTTCGGTACCGGCTGATGCGTAGTCGTCCGAAAGACCGACAAGATAGTCGGAGGTAGTATTCAGAACTTGCGCCATTTTGGCAATGGTGCTGCTTCGCGGTTCGTTTAAATCCTTGGTATATTTTGCCAGCGTCATAGGCGTTATACCGATTTTTTCAGCAAGTTCCATTTGTGTCATTTCCAGATTATCTCTCAAAAAAGAAAGCCGTTCGCCTAAAGTATTCATACTATCATACCTCCCAAAGGATATTATAATCAATTTTGGCTATTTATAGGGAAAACCAGCGAAACATATATTTTAGCATTGACAATAGCGGAAAATATGTTTATAATAGTTGTATAGCGAAAAGTTTAGAAAAGGAAGGATTTGGTGCCGATGAAAAAGATGATATCCATTTTAACTATGTTGTTCTTATGTACACAGATTGGTTCGGCGGTTTTTGCCGATGGAACAGAATCAATAGAAAACGAATTTACCGATATTCATTTCCTCACCGCCGTGAGGGAGACCATTGGCAAAACAAACGGCGAACCTATCTATCCAGCGGACGTTGCAACGATTACGGAACTGGATATTCACGAAAAGGAAATTAAAGATTTGCACGGTCTGGAATATTTTACAGGTCTAAAATCGTTCATTTGCTATTTTAACGAGTTTTCGGAAATGGACTTGTCGCATAACACAAATTTAACGTATATTGACTTTTCCTATAATGTAGATATCAAAACAGTGGATTTTTCGTATAACACAGCGTTGGAGACGGTGGAATGTAATTATACGGAGGTAGAACGTCTGGATATGACAAAAAATACCAATTTGAAAACGCTGATCTGTTATGGCACGGAGATAAGCGAACTGAAGCTGGAGAATAATGTACAGCTTGAAGTGCTTGAAGCATGGGACATGCAGTTGAAACAGTTAGACGTTTCAAAAAACGTAAATTTGAAATATCTGGATTGCAGCTGGAATCAATTAACGGAACTGGACGTCAGCAATCAGTCAAACTTGGAATTTTTGGGGTGCGACCATAATTATATGAACAGCGACCCGAAAAAATCCATCATCGGCTATGGGGCGGTTGCCATGCAATTGGGCGAGCCGAAAACATTTGACGACTGTCAGGAAACCGGATTCGCATATTATCCGCAGGAAACGCCGGAGAAAACATATCCGTATGACATCACGGATTTGCGCCTTACGGACACGAGCGGCGCAGAGATAGAAAAGCCGCAGGAAAATAAGAGTTTCATCGTCCAAGCCGACATTGTGAAAACAGTGCAGCGGGCGGAAAAAGATTATTTGTTTGTCGCGGTCTATGGCAAAGACGGCGCGCTTATGAGCCTTGATTATGTCAAAGCAACATTTGTTACCGACGGCGCGTGTTCGTTTGGATTTTATGTTCCGGCGCAGGAAAAACCGGTGGGGTATGTGAAAGCATTTGTATGGAATACCTTTTCTTCCATGGAACCGCTGGCGGAAATGGAACTGTTGGCGTTTGGTGAAAATTAGTTTCATGCCTATCATTTTAGACGGCTTAACCGATTGGGTTAAGCCGTTTTTTGTATGGGAAAAATGAAATATGACAGCGTTTTTTGAAAAATTTCACTTTTGGCGCTTTCCACAAAAGAAAAACGCTGTTTTACGGTTTTGAGCGTTTTGCAGCAGCGAAAATGCCTTAATTTTTGTGGAAAACGACGAATTTTAAGAAGGTGCATTTACCGCTTTTACCGCGTGCAGAAACCTTGGTATGGTATAATGATTACAGAAATCTTGCTTTGCAAGATTTAGCGGCTTTGCCGCCGCGTGCGCAGTGCACACGCCTGTATCATTGAATCACGGCGTAAAAATGCCCTTGCAAGCAAGCATTTTTACTTGTGGTATAATACAAGTGTGACACAAAGAATGATGAAAAAAATAATAAAAAGTCCGGCTTGGTCTGCGTATATCAATGAGAAAGAGGGAGAGACGCATGATCAAGGACAAAGCAGGTCATGACAGCGCTCACAGAAAGAGGGTGCTGTCATAATGGGAAAAGGAGTAAGCGGTTTATTCAAAGGGACAAAGGGAAGCCGCAGTAATGCAAAAATTCATGAAGGGAGACAAAATAAACATATTGAAGGAACCAATAATTATAAGCAGCAAATAAAAAATGGGAAACATCCGAGTATTTTAACAGAAGACCCACATGTGCTGCTAAAAGAAGGTGCAGGGAAAGGAGAATTTTATGGAAAGCATAAGGAAGTAGTTGATTACGGAAGGGTCATTGGGAAATATTATCATGAAAAAACAGGAAAATATTACGATACTACACGCGGAACAATCCATTATGACTATAAGGGGAACGCGCATATTGTTCCGGCTAAGCCAAGAGATTTTATAGATGAATAATAGAAGGAGTGAAAAAAATGAATGAACAAGAATATAAAACGTTAATTTATGTGATTGATGATTGGTATGAAAAAGATCCAATTATAATTGAATGGAAAAATGGACTCAAGGTAAAATGTGTTTCTTTTACAGGCATGTGTGAAACAGATACGGAACCGGGCGACGAAGATTATATCGGAGAATATTCCGCGGGAGTGAATGAAGTGGAGATATTGCAGGAAGGAACTGACGATTCGGTGGAAATATATGAAGGGTCCATTGAAATATCGTTAGCCTGCATTCCGGAAAAGATATCGCTGGAGGACGGTACCGTTTTGTGGCAGCGGGAAGAAACGTGAGACGGGAAACAAACAATTTCTAAAGGAAGTGAGACAGATGAAAACAGAACGACAGCAATCTGATAAAAGCCGTTCTAAAAAAGATACATTTAAGGCATGGCTGGTAGAGGGTGCAGCGTTTGCAGGAACATATGAATTACCTGTACTTTCGCCATGTCACGCAAAACCGGAAAGGGCAATCCCTTTTGACAAGGCGCTCCGCGCCACAGAGAAAAATGCATGGGTACATTTTTTTACTGATGACCGAAAGTTTGAGTGTATTTGGAACAATCCGAAAGCATACATAAACCGCCTGAAACAGTTTGAAGGCGTCATTTCGCCCGATTTCAGCCTGTATCGGGACATGCCGCTCTCTATGCAAATCTGGAATACATACCGCAACCGCGCTCTTGCCTATTGGCTACAGCGCGAAGGCGTGAAGGTGATTCCTAATGTGCAATGGGGAGATGAACGCAGCTATGCGTTTTGTTTTGACGGCATTCCGGTAGGCGGCACGGTTTCTGTCAGCACGAACGGCTGTATTCGCGGCAAAGAGGATCGGCGCTATTTTAAACAAGGGCTTGCGGAACTAATGAAACGGCTGCACCCGCAGCGAATAGTAAACTATAGTTATATGCCGGAGGATATCTTTTCGCCTTGCAGGGCAGAGGGGATAGAGATAATACACTTGCCGAATTTTCATGATGTCGTTCGGAAATGGAAGCTGTCATAAGCAGGCGGCTTGACGCATCATAAAACAAAAATCAGCCGGAGCAATTATGCTCCGGCTGATTTTTGTGTAAATACAAGAAATGCTGCTGTAGTCGCAATAGAATCCGCGTTTTCCGCGGACTTACGCAAGCGGATTGAACAGCGGAACATTTTGCACCGCCTTGGGTTTTGGCGCCTTGATGGGGTCGCACATCAAAAAATAGCGCGTCTCATCATAGATATGGTCTTCCGCCGAGGTATCCACGTCCTCGCAGTCCATGGGGTCATAGACCAACGACGGCACCGTCCGCAAAAAATCGCGGCAGGTGTCGAACACATAGAACATGGGAAGCCCTTCGTCGTCGAACGTCAGGCGGTAATGCAGCTGCATTTTGCCCGCAATCCGCGCATTGTTCGCCGGCTCAAAATAAACGCCTGCCTCCTCCATCATGCGGATAATGCTACCTTCTTCGCCGCGGGACGAATCCCAAATGGAAGGGTCGGCAACGCCGAAAATGGTGTTGCCTTTTTCATATTTTTCCTCAATTTCACGGATTTTTTCCGCAATCTGCCGCGGACTCCATTTCAGCCCCACATTGGGGTCGCCCGTGCAGCCGTATAACTCCCGATAACGATATACGCGCCCGTCCCAGTCCACTGCCCACCAGCCCACAGAAAAAGGGCGGGAGTAGCCAAAGTCAAAGCTGCGATACCGCCGCCAGCTTTTTGGAATTTCAAACGCCGGAATGACGTGCGTCCAAGTGCGGCTTTCATAGCCGTCGGGATTGTTGCGAAATTCCGCAAACACTTGTCCGGAAAAGCTGTCCCAGTCGCCGTAGAGCAGCGCTTTGCGCTCCTGTTCCGGCAGCATGGACAGCGATGCCACATAGTCAGGATTGTTTTGCAGCAGGATTTGGTTGTCGAAAATGGTGGACGGAATGAAAATCCGCGATTTTCGATATTCCTTGCCGCCGATATTTACGGTTTCCCAGTAAGTGGTTTGCGGCGGTTTGCCCGTGATGAACCGTTCCTTGACCCAAGCGTGCCCAATGCCGCCCGGATTACAGGTCGCGCGGATATAACAGCGCGTGCCCGGACCGCCGGGACGGTTACGGCTAAACATATAGGAATATTCTTCCCATTCAAAATGCGTCAGTTCGTCGAACCCAATAAAATCGTAGTGTTTCCCTTGGTATTTGATGCGGTCTTGTTTGTGCTGCATACTGCCGAAATAGATTTTTGCGCCCGAGGGAAACGACCAGCAATGCGTTTGCCCGTTATATTTTGCGCCCGGAAAAGCCAGCGGATAAAACTGCGTGGAGCGGTCTACCAACTCCGAGCATTCCGGATACGTTTTACGGAAAATAATGCCGCGGTAGTGTGGAATTTCCACTTGGCGCAGCGCTTCCATCAAAAGCGCGTCCGTTTTACCGCCGCCCGCCGCACCCCCATAGAGCGCTTCGTCCTCCCAGCGGGACAGGAACTCCGCCTGTCTGGGCTGGGGCTGCCAAATGATTTGTTCTTCCTCCATTTTGCCGCCCCCTTTACTCTGCCGCGCCGGGCGGCGGTGGCGGGGGGATAACCTCGGGCAGTATGATACGGTGCTGCGCGCCCTCCGGCTGCTGCGCAGATTGCGTTTTCTCCTCCGCGTCCAGCAGCTTGCGTTTGAGCGACACGACTTTTTCCAGCGCCCGCGCCGCCTCCAAAATGCGCTTGGTATCCAACGCGCCCAGCTTTTTTTCCACCAATTCTTCGGAAATGCCGTCCACAGAGGTTTCGCGCACCTTGGCAACGTGCAGGTTGAACTGTCCCTCCTGCGCCGCCTCCAAAACCATGTTAATGATGGTGTCCGCCGCTTGCAGTTCACGGTCTGCCGCGCGGTAGGCAGGTGTGACAAGCTCCACGTCCGCCTGTTTTTTCCGCCTGCGTTTTTTTTCTGCCGTCTGCGGCAGTTTATTCTCGGCCATAAAGTCCTTTTCCCCTTTCTGGTCGGACTTCCAGGCGCGCGTGGCATTTTTGTCCCTGCCCCAGGAATCCCTGACGCTGGTAGGTGTCATATTGCGCTGCTAATTCCGCCAAAAGCTTCGCTTTTTGCCAGTCGGCGCCCAATGCCGTTTTCATTTTTGCGTCCTCCAGGTTTTCACAGCGAAGCACTTTGAAAGCGTTTCGCAAAATATCTGTCGCAACCGCTTGTTTGTCCAGAGACCGCCTCATCAACAAAAATACCTCCTCACTGGTTACTGTATAGGGGAACACAATGGCGATATAAAGCGCCAAATAGTTCTCCTGCAGCGGGTCGCTGCATATGCTTTTTACATATCCGGTCATAGGACAACACCGTCCGAATAGATAATCCGCTCCACGACCCGCACTTGGTACGGATACTGCTTGGACTGCTGCTGCAATCCAAGCCCTGCGGCTCTCATCAATGCCTGGACGTCGTTGCGGCGAAATCCCCGCCGTATGCCGATATGCATAGCGGTTTCTTCCTCCGCCAAATCCAGCGCAATGCGCCGCAAACTTTTCAGTCCCATCAGCAGGGTATGTATAATAGCAGCCACTGCGCTTTCGATGGCAGCGCCGCCGCGTCCGGCATCGGCACGACCGCATACATCTAAAGCGACAATGTTCCCCTGCTCACGGTATACTTTTATAATTACCACGTTTGTTGCACCCTTTCTGTCCGTTTTTAGAATATTTTTTTATAAAATCATGTGTTTTGCCTGTATAAAAATAGCACGATTTTTGAACTAAAAACCACAGACAGGTGCCGAACACCCAAATAAAAAGTATTTTTATATCATCATCAATTTTATTATATCCCATTATTTAGATAATGTCAATAAAACATTCAAAATAATTGAATGATTCGTCAAATTTCGATGATTTTATACAATTTGCTTGATTGCGCGACAACTTTATGGTATAATATATAATATAATTTAATGTAAGTTATCCTAAAAACAATTAAAAATACTAAAAAAATTCATACCATAAGTAGTGGGAGATTTGGATAAAAGCAGAAATATAAAAGAAAAAGTGTGCTTAAAATTAGATGTTAAGTATTATCTGAAAAGGTATAAAACAATATATAAAAGATAAAATTGCATAAAAAAAGAAATGTTTTTAAGGAGAGGGTGTGAGGGAATGGATGCAAAGCTGATTGGAGAGAGAATCCGGCAAATGAGAAAGGACCGTCATCTGCGCCAGTCGGATTTAGCAAAAGAACTGGGCGTGCGCAAAACAACTATCTCAAACTATGAAACAGGATATAGCATTCCAAAACGGGAGGTTTTGGGGAAAATCTCGAAATTTTTCGGCGTATCCATGGACTATTTATGTGCGAGCACAGATGAAACAAAAAAATATCTTCAAACGATGGAGACCTATCATCAAATGGAGGAAATTCCGCAGTATGAATACTATCCGTTTTCCTCGTCGGGCGGCACGTATCCCAGACCGCGGACGATTCGGGCGACCAGAGTCAGCCGTCATCATGCGCAGGATACAACGTTTTCAACGGTTGTGCCGGACAATGCAATGAACCGTTTGCGGCTGTGCGAGGGGGACGAAGTGTTGGTAAAAGAGCAAAACTATGCCAATGTGGGGCAGATTGTTTTGGCATATCTGTGCAGAACAGGGGAAGTGGTGATACGCCGGTTTTATCAGAACGGACAAATGATTACGCTGATGCCGGACTCAACAGACCGCTATTATGAACCGATTATGATTAACGTGGCGGAGGAACCGATGGAGATTTTGGGCGTGATTTCCAGCGCTGTCATACAAATTGACTAACGGTAGCAGCAGTGCAATAGTGTATTTTTGGTGAATTTTTGTAAAAAAAGGCTTGATTTTTACCTATTAACCATGGTATAATAAAGATAAGCGTCTTTGTGGGACGACTTCGCCGTGTAGAAGGAACCCATAAAAGCGACAGACTGCCGGAGACGGCAAAAACTGGATTTCAGCCGCCGCCGGGCGGCGGTGCCATAGAACACAGGAACGGTCTGACCTTGCGCAGACCTCCATGTGCCAGTACGATGTTTGACGGAATGCGAGGTGAAAAGAATGCCGAATATTAAATCTGCAAAGAAAAGAGTGCGCGTTATCGAAACAAAATCAATGCGTAACCAGATGGTGAAATCTGCGCTGAAAACAAGTCTGCGTCGGTTCCAAGAAGCGATTGCGTCAGGAGATAAAGCAACTGCTGAAAACACCTACCGCATTGCAGTGAAAAAAGTAGATCAGGCGACGGCAAAAGGGATTATGCATAAAAATGCGGCGAACCGTAAAAAATCCCAGCTTGCAGCTGCATATAACAAAGCGATTTCCTAAGGAAAAGCGAAAGAAATATCAGACGGTCGTTCAGACCGTCTTTTTTTCTGCCCCAAATAACGCACCGTAATTTTTTCGTGGCGGCGGTCTTTTGAAAAAATATTTCCCCCCCAATTGTCGCTCCGAATATATATCCCCTCCTAAATGTCCCCCGAGGTACGCTCCGCATGTATTCTTCCTTGAAAATGTCCTCCGACTTTGTGCTTTGCACAAAGTCTCCTCCTCTTACTTTTCTTGGAAG
>JAAWTG010000042.1 GCA_022801925.1 Clostridia bacterium
ACTGCGAGCATACCCACACCAGAGGTATGGTGATCATGCCGAGCCACTGCACCACGCGGCTCCCCTTGAGGGGCGCCGGCTTGCGGTTTGATGAACGTCCGCCATCGCCGACATTTTGCCTTTCAGCGTAGCGTCTGTGCAAAGTTCTGCATATGCCTGATATTTTTTTACCAGCGTCAATTCGCTGTCCAATTGATCCTCCAGACACGTCAGTTCTTTTGTTGTGATGTTGCCTGTCATAGTTCCATCTCCTTTCTTCTCTTAGTATTTCTATTTTCTTCTTTTCTTATACAAAAAATCCCATGCACAATCGCACATGGGATTTTGATGATTTATTTTCCGAAAAATTCTCCATGTGGGTCAATCCCCACGGTAATGGCAAAATAGCAATTTTGTGACGAAGGCGCGCTTTGCACACAAGCTGCAAAATCCGATTGCTCCTCAAAAGGCACTTCATCATCCAATTTTGCCGGAAACGCCAATGCAATCAGCGTTTCATCCCCTTTTTTCCGCTCACAGGTCAAATAATATCCATATTGCATGATTTTCTCCCGCACCAGCGGCATTGCCAGCACATGCTGCACAATTTCATAGTGGTAGATAGAATAATAGCCATTGATTTTTTTCCATTCTCCTACGAAATATTGATCCAGCGACGACAGCAATGCATACGATCGTTCCACTTTTTCTTTTTCCGGCGCCGCCGCCATAACCTGCGCATATTCTTTTCCTTTTTCTTTCACTTCTGTTTCGTCCTCCTGTCCACTGCCCCAAAATTCCAGCCGCGTCTCGCCGGATTCAATATTTTTCCGATAAATATGCACGCCAAAAACCGGCATTTCTTTCACATCGAACACGCCCTGCCCGCCTTTGAGCGCCCCCAAAAGTTCAAATAAATTTTTTTCTTTATCTGTTAGCAAATACGCCTTGAATACTTCATCATGACGCAGCGGCGCAATATTTTTCACGTTGACGCTAATACGCAGCCGCTGCCGGTATTCCTCTATCTTAACAACACCGCTGCCGCCCGTGTCTGTTTTTAATATGATAAATTGTCTGCTTTGCATCAAACATCCTCCACCCATCTCACGCTAAGCTGCGAAAAATTTAATAATCCCGCTATAAA
The DNA here is from genome assembly GCA_022801925.1 of Clostridia bacterium. Taxonomy (GTDB): domain Bacteria; phylum Bacillota; class Clostridia; order RUG12999; family RUG12999; genus JAAWTG01. The sequence continues at coordinate 1,127 of JAAWTG010000042.1, forward strand.
TTGCAAATGCCAATTTTTGTTGATATTCTTCTGTTTGCAGTTTTTGTTCTTCCTCCGGATTGGAAAGAAATCCGCATTCCACTACAACTGACGGTACTTTACTTTTGTCCAGCACATAGATATTTCCCTTCGCCTCTTTGATTTCCCGATTGTTGCCGCTGTCCACATCTTCCCGCATTTCATCTTGGATAAACTGCGCAAGCTGCATAGAGTTTTCCGGCGTTTCCGCATAGAACACCTGCGCGCCATGATATTGTTGCTGCGGATATAAATTCATGTGGATACTGACAAACGCGTCCGCTTGATAATCGCCCGGCATTTTTTTTCGGTTATCTAAATCCGATATCTTGCGGTTGCGATTTTTTTCTTCCCCTTTGTCATGAATGGATACATCTTCGCTTCTTGTCATAAAGACGCTGCATCCATTTTGTTCCAGCAACGCCTGTACCTTCAGCGCCACCTGCAAATTGATATCCTTCTCCACCGTTCCGCTACTGCCTACCGCGCCGCCATCCTCACCGCCATGTCCCGGATCCAATACGATTGTTCTATTGGTAATTGGCACGCTGTTTACCGCCTTATGATCGCTGAAAAACGTTACATTGAGCACAATAGCTGCCAACAGGACAAACGCCGCTGCCAAAATCACATTTTTCTTCACCACAAAAATCATGCTCCATCCACCTTTCCTCTGTTACTTGTCTTTATCATATGTATTCTCCTGCAAAAGAAAATATTCAAAAAGGTGGGATTTCCTATCAATAAAAAAACCGACACATAAATATCGCGAAGGGGACTCCAGAGACCGCTATGCAGTCTCATGTCCCCCTCGCGACTCCCCCTGGTTCGGGACGCAAGTTCGCATAAAACCAGCATAAAATGCTGGTTTTCCGTCCCGCAAGGTGCAAAAAGTCAGGCACCTGTCCTGCCTTTTTGCGCATTTTATGGAAGGGGATACCCCTTCAGAACCCCATAAATCTGTTTTTACGCGGCTTCTCTTTAATAAAAAAACCGACACATATTTTGTGCCGGTCTTTTCGTATTATCGGTTGCGTTCTTTTAGTGCGCGGTCAATATCGCGTTTTGCAGTTCTTGCCGCTTCGCTGTCTCTTTTATCGTGCAGCTTCTTTCCTTTTGCCAATGCAATTTCCAGTTTCACGCGGCTTCCCTTCAAATAAATAGACAACGGTATCACAGAATATCCGTCCCGCTGCGTCTGCTGGAACAGCTTCAGAATTTCCTTTTTATGCAGCAGCAGTTTGCGCTCCCGCAATGGGTCGCGGTTAAAAATATTCCCTTTTTCATAAGGACTGATATGCATACCACGGATAAATGCTTCGCCCTTTTGAAACGCAATCCAGCTGTCTTTCAAATTCACTTTTCCAAGCCGAATGGACTTCACTTCCGTGCCAAACAACTCCAGTCCCGCTTCTAGCCGTTCCTCTATAAAATATTCATGGGTTGCTTGCCGGTTTTTTGCAACCAGTTTGATTCCTTCCGCCATGTGCTTTTTCCTTTCCGTATCTCACAAATGTCTTTTACCAATTATAGCATATTTTGTGCCAGTCCGCAAGTCTTCTTTCTCCGCCAAATTTCGCGAAAAAAATGGACCGGCACATGAACCGGTCCCCAAACCAACAACCGACTTCCATGCAATGTCCGCCGATTTAAATGAAAAGATGAGTTTTTGTTTGTGATTCCCTATTATTATACTATAGCACAGCGAATTCCTCAAGTGTTTTTATGGAATTCGTTCAATTTTCTCCAATTTGAATAAAAATTCTTGTGCATTTTTGTGATTAACATTCATTGACACTGCACAAATTTCTCCTGCTGTATAACTCGCATGTAAGATATACAGCATATTTCCTTTTTTTCCGAGCCAAATCGCCACATGACCAGGCATAAACAACAAATCCCCCGGACGCGCTTTGTCTAGGATAGCCACCCGCTCTCCTATTGTCATATTTTTCTCAAGCAAAACACCATTTTTGATTGCCGCCTGCTGGGCGCTGTTGCGCGGCACAAAAATGCCAAAACAGCGGTAGAGCATCATCACCAGTGCCGAACAATCTAGTCCGCCCCAGCGTCCTCCCCAATCGTATAAATGTCCGATTTGTTTCTTTGCCAACGCCACAAACGCCTGTGGAGAATAGGGTAAATATCCTTTTACTGCGTCCTCTGTTTTGGCGACGCGCACCGTTTTCCATCCCGCACCGCCTTGTCCGCGGGTTGCGGCACGCACTAGATAATGGTTGTCCCGTTCTCCTTCTAGCGGCAAATATACGCCCATCGGAAACCAAATATGCCCCTGTCCGCTGCATTCACCCATTGCGTGGCAGCCTGTCACCGTCAAAAACGCCGCCTGACGCAGCGACTCTTTCTGCACCCGCATGATATCTGCTGCCGGAACATAACCGCGCGCATAGTAAGTCTCTGCCAGCAGCCATCTGCCATTGTCTGATAAAATGCGCAGCGGCTCCTGCGGTGGCACACCCGACTCCTGATTTTGGTCACAGCCCTCCACAATCCATTCTTTCCATGACGCTTTTTTCCGCAGCACCGTATCCCGCAGCGCAATGGCAAACTCTCCCGGCAATGCAAAAAATGCTTCCCGCTGCGCACGTGGATTCCATGGTTCCGCCGCCATCTCAGCGTCGCTCCGGCAGATGGTAGTCTACCAAAATAATATCATCGCCAATCTTTTTGATACTTTCCCACGGAATGATATAGTCTTTGCTTTGCGAAAAGAAATTTGTAATATGCAGCGGCGCCGGAATAACAATGGAATCAATTTTCCCCTGTTCCAAATTCACTTCCACGTCACAAACAAACCCCAGACGCTTACCATCTTCTACATTAATCACTTCTTTATTGCGAAAATCTGATGCGCGTTTCATGGTTCCTTCCTCCTCTTGCCTAGGCAAACAAAAGTTGAATATGCCTATACAACAGTTTATGAGTTCCTGACAAAAAAAAGAACAACATCCATATGTGGATGCTGTTCTTTGTCATTCTCATATATATTTTTTCATATGATTCAACGCGCTTTTTTCAAGTCTGGATACCTGCGCCTGACTAATACCGATTTCTTCCGCAACCTCCGTCTGTGTCCGTCCTCTGAAAAAGCGCAGGTTCAGAATATGTTTTTCCCGCTGGTTCAAATGCCGCATTGCCTGCGAAATAGCAATATTTTCAATCCACGACTCATCAGAATTTTTGCTGTCTTTCACCTGATCCATGATATAGATAGCGTCCCCGCCGTCATGATAGACCGGTTCAAACAACGATACAGGATCCTGAATGGCGTCCAGTGCAAACACAATTTCCTCTTTGGGAAGTTCCAACTCTTTTGCAATTTCCTCCACCGTGGGTTCCGTCCCTTTTTCATTGGTCAAGCGTTCTTTGACTTGCAAGGATTTATAAGCAGTATCCCGAATAGAGCGGCTGACGCGAATGGAATTGTTGTCCCGCAGATACCGCCGGATTTCTCCGATAATCATTGGCACCGCGTAGGTACTGAATTGTACATTTTGAGACAAATCAAAATTATCAATCGCTTTAATCAGTCCCACGCATCCCACTTGAAACAAATCGTCTACATTCTCGCCCCTTGAGGCAAACCGCTTAATCACGCTCAGTACCAACCGCAAATTTCCTTCCACAAATTCATCTCTTGCGCTGGTATCACCCTGTCTGATACGATGAAACAGTTCTAATTTTTCTTTATTTGATAAAACAGGCAGCTGCGAGGTATTCACACCGCAAATTTCCACCTTGTTGACCGCCATAATAACACCCTCCTGCCGCTGATAATCAGAATCATTTTCTTCTCGTTTTTGATATTCTTATTATCACCTTGCAGGATTTGTTTTATACTCCTGTTTCAGCACTGTACTACATTGTTTTTCCTCTTTCGAAATTCTTCCTCATCTCATATTTCCAGTTTTCATACGGCTTTGCAGTACTTCTATCGCTGCCCTGTATTATACAGAAATTTCCATTTTTATATCAACTTGCCTATCTCGCGTTTCAATCTGCCAATAATACGTTTTTCCAAACGTGAGATATAGGATTGCGAAATGCCGAGCAAATCCGCAACTTCCTTTTGTGTCTTTTCCTCTCCATTGTGCAGTCCGAACCGTAGTTCCATAATGGTCTTTTCCCTGTTGTTCAATTTTCCGATTGCATCATAGAGCAGTTTCCGGTCTGTCTCGTCCTCCAACCCCCGACTGATAATATCATTCTCGGTTCCCAAAATATCGCTGAGCAATAGTTCATTGCCGTCCCAATCCGTGTTAAGCGGTTCTTCAATGGAAACCTCTGTTTTAATTTGATGTGTTTTACGCAAATGCATCAAAATTTCGTTTTCAATGCAGCGGGATGCATAGGTCGCCAGCTTGATGTTTCTGTCTGTTTTAAAAGTGTTGATTGCCTTAATCAGCCCGATTGCACCAATGGACACCAAATCCTCCACGCCCACACCGCTGGATTCAAATTTCCGCGCAATGTAGACCACCAGACGCAGGTTCCGTTCAATGAGTATGGGACGCACTTTGTCCGGTTCACTGTCCAGTTTAGATAACAAATAGCTTTCTTCCTCCGGCTCCAGCGGCGGCGGTAACACGTCGCTGCCACCAATATAAAACAACGCATTTTTCTTATTTTCCCGTTGTGCTAACCATCTATTCCATTTTTCATATGTATTTCGTAGCCATTCTACCAATATGCCCATGCCTTTTGTTCCTCCTATTTTTCATCTTATATCAAGGGTACTAGCACCCTAGTTTACATGTTCACAATATCAAGCGCTGAAACAGGCTGCTGCGTTATAACTATAATAACAGTGATGGATTGACGATTCCACCGCTTCCATTAGCATGTTTCAGCTTGCCCGGATATACTGCAATGATACAGTCGCATTCCCGAAATTCCTGTTGCTGGGAACGCAGTTCTACTTTGTCCGGCACAATTCCTATCAGCATTCCATTTTCTATTCCCACGCCGCTATAGGGAATCATTCGCAGCCGCGTTGCCCAGTCATAGGACAACGCATCATATAATTCTTCTATATGGTATTGCTCAAACAACGCATAGATTTCCGGCTGCATCAGCGGGCGCAAACAAGATAATTCTACCACCGCCACCGCTCGCCCTGTCAGCGGGTCTTTCAGTTGGTTTCCTGTGTCAAGCAGCACATCTGCTTCCGCTGTCATTTCGGCATAGGTAATGCGCAGCCGTCCCAAAATCCCCTGACGCATGAGAAACCCTTTTAAATATTTCACCACCAGCGTAACTGCCAAAAACACTGCCACTGCTGTTACCAGCAGCACTTTCCACGGCAAATTCAGATATATGCTGCCGCCCGACACGATTGCTCCCAGTCTGCTGCCGAGCCCTGTGAAATAAATGAGTCCTGTGATACCTCCGCCAAAAATAAAACTTGTCAGATAAAACACTGTGATTGCCCGCAGCAACTCCCGCCAGGTTTTCACCCAAAATGCAATACAGACCATTATCACGGAAACTGCCACTTTTGCCGCCAACAGATAGAGGGCAGACAGTTTCGGAAAAAATACGCAGACTGCATAAACACCGCCAACGACTGCCGCAATGAAAATCCGCCACCACCTCGTCCGCACGCCGGCAATTTTCGTACTGCACCATAGCAGCATACCGTCTATTATCATATTTACCAGAAATAATACGTCAATATAGACTACCGGCATCGTCCCTCCTCCACTTCTTTTCTGTATAGCAACTTTCCGGTTTGCTATTGCCGCTGGCGCACAGCGCAGCAGGGCAACACCCAAAGGCTTGCGAAGCAAGACTTTCGTGACTATTATACCACTTTTTTCCAGTATTTTTTGTAGAATTTTGCGGTTTAACAGACTTTTTTTGGCAATTTCTCATTTTGAAACATAGAAGCAGCACACTCTATACCGATATAAAAAAGCCGCCATGGACAGATTCTTCTCCGTCCATAGCGGCTTTATCTTTCTTATGTATACGTGACTTCTCTTCCTTTAAAAGACAATTAGCTGTTAATGACTATCAACGTTGCTTCATAACTGCCATTCGTTGGTGCACAGAATGCCGTAATATCATCGCCCGCCTGAATGTTTCGCACCATTCCTGTACTACCGTCCTTATAGGTTACTTTTGCTTTGGTGACAAAAATCAATTCATTCACGCCCTCCAGTTTGATATATCCATAGGAGGTATTCACATATTCCACCACACCATTGATGGTTGAATTCTCACCCACTGCGGAAACCGAAATGGAAACAACTGTGCTGCCTTCAATTTTCACCGTCACTTTATCGCCCAAACGCAGCGCATATACATCTGCCGCAGTGGCATTGCGCGTGATTTCCGCCGTGTTTTTCAAATGATACTCATGTTCTGTGCTGTCCTTTTCGCGAATGGTAATTCTGGGGTCTTCCGTGTCAACCACAATCTGCACAATACTACCTTCCACTGTTTGCTGTCTGCTGGTGGCTGTCAGCGAAGTAATAACGCCATAAACTAATGTCAGCGAAACGCTGTCGCCTACCACGACATCTGCCAAACTCGTCGTTTTCCCGTTTTTCCGTACTTCCACATTCGGGTCTACGGCATATTCCGTCGACATCCCTCCGGCTTTCACCGTAAGTTTATATTCCGGCAGCAACTGGATATCCTCTACCGTCCCGCTTGCTGTCTGTTTTTTATCCTCTGCGCGGATTTCAATGATTTTGCCGCCTTGCAGCGTTAAGGTCACAGCATCGCCGTCCCGCAATTCCGCAATGGTTCTGCCGCCGCTGCTTCCTTTATATATTGCAACACTGCCCGCCATGAGATATTGTTTGGTCTCCGAAGTAATAGGGTCTCTTACATAAACCTGTGTTCCTTCTGTCACGTTCTGATATTTGGAATAGATACCGGAAACCGTTTCCACCGCTGTCGGAGAAAGCGCCTCCACCAAACGGACAGTTCCGCTTTTTTCAATATTAATAACAACGTCCGCACCTGCCGCAATGGTGTTCGCAGCCACTGCCGCACCATCCAGCCGCACCAATGCCTTTGCCGTCAATGTATACACCTTAGATGTATTATCGGTATCTTGTATTTTCATTTCCTGTTTCGCGTTGTCATAGGAAACCATGCGTCCCCGCACCACCGTCACCGGGAAGTTTCCCATCACGCGGTACAGCAGCGTTGCCATTTGCGCGCGCGTCACTTCGCCCATCGGATTGAACATGTTTTCGTCCATTCCGTTCATCAAACCATTGGATACGGCAAATCCCACATAGGGTTTTGCTGCCGCCGGAATATCCGAAGCATCGGTAAACGATAGCGTTGGCGCAGTCGCAGAAGTTCCGGCATCATTATTCCAAAGAAGTTTGGTTAGCAGAATTGCCGATTCATATCGTTTCAGCGGTGTCCCCGCTTCTCCATCTGCCGCATATAGTTTTACATCATCTTTTGTCAGAATTCCTTTATACATTAAATAGGATATTTCACGTTTATATGCGGTGTTATAGAGCACCAAATCATTTTTATGTGTCTCCACTGCTACAGAAACATATTTCGCGTTTTTTGTTTCGTCCACACCCAACACACGCGCCATCAAAATCAGTGATTCTATTTTAGAGACACTGTTTTCCGGCTTAAATGTATTGTCGCCATATCCTTTAATAATACCGCTGTCTGTCATGTTTTCGATTGCCGTGCGCGCCCAATCCCAGCGCGTATCACCCATGTCGGTAAATGCTGCCCATGCCACTTGCTGCAATATCATACAGCCGCACAGCGCCACCATCGCTATTTTCTTTTTCATTTGTATCCACTCCCTTGCCTATTCATCTATTTCTGTTTCTTTTCCTATAGAAAGGGGTACCCCCCTCCCATCAACGTCTACTGCTTATTCTATTGTGTATAAACAGTATGCAGAAGTTCGTTTAACCCTTCTATGCTATATCATAACACAACTTCCGCACCAATGCAAGAGTCATTCTTCAAGTTTTATCCGGTATTTCCAGAATCTTTGTCTTGATATTTATTCGTATATACTGTACAATAGGTCTTGTGGTTGAGATAACACATATACAAGCGGATATCTCACAATTCATTTTCCTTTTATACCGAGTGAATTATCCGATAGTGGTTATGTGGTTATGTAAACTACAAACAAGGACAACGGTGGCTGCGACACAAACCTATAATCTATATTATTTCTTATTTACAAGGAGGAACAATAATGAGGAAATTCACAAAACTCTTATCCACATTTTTAGCATCTGCGATGCTAATGAGTTTTGCTGGTGGCACGCTTGCCGCGGTACCGTCTGACGTTGTTGATACGAAATACGAGGAACCCGCGAAAATCTTGGGTGCGCTGGAAATCATGGTAGGTGACCATGAAACAGGAAACTTCAGACCGGATGATTCGCTTCGCCGTTCTGAGTTCGCAAAAGTCGCTGTTGCGACACTGGGACTGAGCGATGTTGCCGCTGGTTCCAACAGACCGACCAAATTCCCTGATGTCGTTGGCGACCACTGGGCAAACGGTTTTATCAATGTAGCAACAAACCAATCCTTAATTATCGGTGATGAAAACGGAAACTTCCGTCCGGATGATTCCATTAGCTTTGCAGAAGCCATCACAGTGCTTGTTAGAATGCTGGGCTATGAACCGGTTGCAACCACTAAAGGCGCATGGCCGACCGGTTATCTGGTAACCGCTTCTGAAATCGGTCTTACCAGAGGCGTAAACTCTTCTGCAAACGACGCTGTATCCCGTGGTACCATTTCACAGTTGGTATATAATGCGCTGACCATTGATTTGATGGAACAGACCGGTTATGGCGAAAACGAAAAATATGAAGTAGTTGACAAAACAGTTTTGGAAGATAAACTGGATGTTACTAAAGTTGTTGGACAGGTAGTCGGAAACGAATACACTCGTCTGAACAGCGCAAACGGCGTTAACGAAGGCGAAGTGCTGATTGGTGAAAACTTCTATAAAGTTGCTTCTTCTGACGCAGCGCACCTGCTGGGCTACAATGTATCTGCTTATGTTCGTGAAAACGATATCGGCGATGAAGAAATTCTGGTAGCTATTGCAGATAAAAACAAAAATGAAGCCGTTGAAATTGATGCGGAAAACATCAAAGAAATCAACGACTCCGGCAAAAAATATATCAAACACTGGAGAGATAAAAACTCTTCTAACAGCGTTGAAACTTCCTATATTGCAGATGATACAACCATCATCTACAACGGCAAATATACAGCATATGACGCAAGTTTGCTGCAGCCGGAAACGGGTAGTGTGAAACTGCTCGATTCCAACCGCGACGGTATCTATGATATCGCATTCGTAACGGCGTTTTCTAACTACGTTGTTGACGACACAGCAGTATCCTCTCAGACCATTTCCGACAAATACGGAAAACCGGCGCTGAAACTGGATCCTGATTCTGATGTAAAATACTCCATCACAAAAGATGGCGAAAACTTTGAATTCAAAAACCTGAAAGAATGGCACGTACTGTCCGTAACGGAAAGTTTGGACAAAATGCTGGTATCCATTCTGGTATCCGAAGAATCTGTAACAGGTACTGTTACGGAAGCTGACGATGAATCCGTACGCATTAACGACAAAGAATATGAAATCGCTGAAAACTACAAAGAAGCTATCAACGTGCAAGACGAAGGTACCTTCTACCTGGATATCATGGGCAAAATCGCAGCAGTGGACTCTAACAGTACCGCAGCAGGCAACTTTGCTTACCTGATGAACGCAGGTAAAAACGCGAACCTTTCCAACGATGTTGAATTCAAACTGTTCACAAGCCAAGGCGAAACCAAAATTCTGACAGCAAACTCCAAAGTGATGTTCAACGGCAGCAGCAAAACTGCTGAAGATGTGCTGACTTCACTGTCCGCAGGCGGCAGCGTAACAGCACAGATGGTAACCTACGATGTAAACGCTGATAACAAAATCACAAAACTGAACACAGCAGTGGAAAAAGCGGAATTCAACAACAACATCTTCACCCAGAACTTCAAAGGTGAAAACGTGGTTTACAAATCTGCTTCCAAAAAGCTGGGCAAATTTAACCTGAACAGCGACACTATCGTATTCGATATTCCGGCAGGCGAAACAGAATCCGATAACTTCGCAATCCGTAACATGGATATGTTCGTAAACGACAGCGACTACAACGTAACCATCTACAACATGGCAGAAGACCTGACGGCAAAAGTTGTCCTGGTAACCAACTCTACCGGCAGAACCAGTGCAGAAATGCCTATCGCAGTGATTGATAAAATCGCGAAAGTGACCAACGACCGCGGCGAAGATGTTGAAAAAGTATACGTCTACCACAAAGGCGAATACGTTTCCTTCATGAGCGACAAAGCAGGCGTGTTCACAAAAGAAGGCAAAATGCTGGAACAGGGTGACGTTATCCAGTTCAACACCAACACCAGAGGCGAAATCGATACTGTTAACGTTCTGTTCGACATCACCAAGAAAACAACTGAGTTCGACAAATCCACCGATGACGGTCTGCAGACCATCTACGGTAAAGTTGATAAGAAGTTCACTTCTTCCATCAACGTAACGGTAGACGGCGGTGAAGTCAACAACTACTCTTTGACAGACGTTACCATCTACGAATATGACTCTTCTAAAAACCAGGATAAAATCCGTGTAGCAAGCGCGGCCGATATCGAAAGATATGACAGCGAAGAAGAGCAGAGAGTCTTCATCCGTATCTTCAAAGATGAAGTAAAAGAAATTGTTATCGTAAAATAAAACAATCTACTCTTTAAGAAAAACGCGGAGGTTCAGTGTTTTAGAATAGAGCAAGGCAGCCCGATTCATTTTGAATCGGGCTGCCTCTTTTTTGTATCAAGCTATGTAAGTATAGATAAATAAACGCACCGGTTTATTCATCGGTGCGTTCATTTTCACAGTTCTCTATCCCATATTTTTATTCTTGTTCAATAGACTTCAGCGCTACATAAACACCGTTTTTATCCATAGAAGCATAGATTTTCACCGGAAACGGCTTGGTATTCTTCACCTTCAAATCCACACCGCCATAGGAAACCGTGGCATCTCTGCCCGCCGGCACATAGTGCACCGTTCCGCCCTTATGCGGATGCCGTTCCACAATTTCAAGCCCCGCTTCCATTGCCGCATTATACAGCGTACTGCTAAGCTGGCAGATCCCGCCGCCATATCCTTGCGTTTCTTCGCCATCGATATAAACAGTGGCTTTGGCAAACCCTCTCTCCGGCGTAGTAGGTCCTACCAATTGATTAAACGAAATCGTTTCTCCGCTTTCCATCACATATCCGTTCACCTGTTCAATTGCCAAGCGGATATTTTTAAGACGGTTTTTCTTTTTGTTGGTCATGTCCGAACCATAACGCGCCAGTTCTCTGCTGACGGTCTTTGGCTGGCTTTGCTGCGCCTGCTGTTGCTGCTGTTGCTGCTGTTGTTGCTGTTCTGCTTGTTGCTGCGCCTGCTGTTGCTGCTGTTGTTGCTGTTGTTGCTGTTCTGCTTGTTGCTGCGCCTGCTGTGCTTCCTGCTGCCTTTGCGCTTCCTGTTGCTCTGCCTCCCGCTGCTGTGCTTGCTGCTCTGCTTCCTGCTTGCTTTCTTGCTGCTGCGCTTCTTGTTGCTGCGGCTCCGACTGTGCCAGCGGCGCAGGAGAAACTGACGGCTGCTGTAAATTCTGCTCACATCCTGTTAAGACCAGCAACAGGCAGGAAAAAATCATTCCCGCCTTATATTTCATATGGATTCACCTCGATTTTTTTAATATGTCTAGTATATGCCATTCCAAAAATTTTATAGAAAAAGCGGAAAACAAATGTTTTCCGCTTTTGGTAAATTTATTTTAATGTAAATTTGTATCCCGTCCCATCTGGCATAACGCGCATTCTTGACACAATTTCACGCGTCCTGTGAAAATTTGCTCCAGCGTTGTGCGCAGCTGCGGCGGCGCAAAAGACGGATTGTGCAGCGTAATAGCGCCCGGCGCCAACACAATCAACGAAGAAAGCAAGATATCATCATATTCCCGCTCCCCGATATCCATATCTTCAATAAATTCGTCCACCTCGCGGCTGATGATTTCATATCCGTCGCCGTCCAACAAAAGATATTCTCCGCTTGGCCGTGTTACGACATGGATATGTGGAACCGCCTGATCCTGAATGCTCACAAAATAGCGCAGCAAATCCAGAAAACTCTCATATTCCTGCATGGTGATAAATTCGTCCGCTGTCTGGTCAATAAAATCCTCCAGTTCCATCAAATATTCTTTCGCACGGAACCGGACGAATCCGTCCACATTCAAAATCTGTTTCCCTTGCAAGTAACGCATGATTGCGTTTGCAATCAGTTTTTTGCGCCGAATCAGAAACAACTCTCCCGATACATCATTTCTGTCCAACGCCTTTTTCACGTCCTGCATCAATTCCACTTTTTCAAAGGTATCAAAAAAGTGATACCCATTTTTAATAATATGATAAATTTCACTATTTTCCAATTCCTGTATGATAAATTCAGACGTGCCTTGTGCCAGCAAGTCCCGCACACGTTCTTCATTCTGCGCGTCTGCATAGACTTTCATGCAGCTTCCGCGCCCGTCTTCTTCCATCACGATTTGCGCCGGAACTTCCTGCAAATGCCCGTTCATAAAATCATATAATGTATGCAAATCATGCTTTGATATCACTTCAGCAACAAACAACGATTCACTTCCTCTCTGTGATTGGAATAATACTGCCGATATCCAAAACGTCTCCATCGTCCAGACACACTATCCGCACGCCATGGGCATGGCAAAATGCCTCAATTGCCTGTCCGCACCCCAATCTTTTAATATCGCCAGTGAAAGCAAGCAAGTCTTTTTTTAATTTTCCGCCGGCGCCGCCAATCAATCCGGCGTTCATGCCCGGCAGCCGGATTTTTTCTGTTTCAATACATAACACGTCAATCCCGAGCGCGGCAGCCTTTTTTGCGATTCCTTTATCCCCTGTAATCAGTGCATTTTGACTGACGACACACACGCTGCATTTGCTGTATCCCTGCCGGACTGTTTCCCATTTCACGCCGCGGCGCGACAACTCCCGTCGCGCCACTTCGTCCGTTGCAGCGTCCAAATGAAACGCATATGCGCCAACACTTACTATATTATATGCAACGTCCTCCGGGTAGTTCCGCCGGGCAAGCCTGTTTCCGGCAAGCAGACGGGCATTTTTTTCCTGCCACATGGTTTCATAATGACGCAGCGCACGCGGCTCGCATACAAAAGTATTGCCGCCCACATGCACTATCTGCATGTCAACATGTCCCGCCATCGCCGGGTGTATCTCTTCTAATATTACCCCTTTGCAGCAAGTTATGCCCATTTGTTCTAATTTTTTCACAATCCGCTCCGGCGTTCTGCAATCTACCAAAACGGACGCGGCGTCCTCCGGCAAATTGGGATATTCCACAAACATGTTCCACCACTTCCCGCTGTTTTTTCTTCTATTTTAGCGCAAAATGGCGAATGGGTCAAGCTGTGCGAATCCTGCCGCTGTTTTTTGACGTCTCAGCATATACCGCTCCGTTTGTTTTTTCTTCCGGCGTTTTTTTGCAAATCCTCGCGACCTACCAAAGTTCTATCAAACATTGTTTCCAAAATTTCTCTTTTCCATTCATGCACACATCTTGCAAATTCCCATATACTAAAATTGTAGTCCCCCTTTTCATGTAGTTCTTTGGAACTATTTATATAAAAAAAGAACGGCGCCGCGTGCGCCGTTCTTTTTTTGTGCTATGCTAAATACTGCGTCATTTTCCGAACCACCGCCGCCGCTTCCGCTCTGGTTGCATATGCCTCCGGCAAAAACGCGCCGGTTTCATTTCCCTGCATGATGTTTTTATCAAATGCCCATGCCGCCGATTTTTCCGCATACGCTGAAATGCTGTCGCTGTCTATATAGGGCGCGGCTTGATTCACCGTCATATCGCAACCTTTGTATTGTGCATACCGGTAAAGCATTGCCGCCATTTGTTCCCGCGCAACCGCTTCCTTCGGCGCAAACAGATTCTCTCCGTTTCCTGTCATAATACCGTTTTCGCTTGCCCATGCGACTGCCGCCGCATAATATGCCCCCTGCGCAACATCTGTAAATCCGGAATCCTGCGCCGGTTTTGGCTCTTTTTCCATACGGTAAAGCACTGTCACAAACATGCCCCTTGTCACCGCGATTTCCGGTGCAAATTCCGTTTCGCTCACACCCTTCATTAAGCCGCGTGCAAAGATATCCTGCACCGCTTCATAGTGCCACATGTCTTGCAGCACATCAACGAAACAATCCTGCTGCGTGCCGCTGCCGTTTTCCGGAATCGCACGCAAAACCGGTCTGCCCAGCGCCGCGCTCATTGTCCATGTATCCGTGAAATCCCAGTCTGCAAACGTGGTATGCGCTGCAAATGCCGCTTTGTCAATGGCAGTAGCTCTACTGTTGTCCTCCGCTTCCTTATCACCGACTGTAGGCGCCGCATTCACAAGATAATAGCAATTGATAATCAATTCACCCCGATGCGCATAACCAAATAAACCACCAATACAGGCGTCCCCCTTCACCGTTCCGATATTATAACAATTCTTTACTTGTGTGCGCATTTTATCATTCATTCCAAATACGCCGCCAACATAAGAATCTCCCTGCACCATTCCGGTATTATAGCAGTTTATTATTACACTATTTCTTTGATTCAATCCGGTCACACCGCCGATGTTTTCTTTGCCGCTGACTGTACCGATATTGTAGCAACCTATCAAATCCATTGTAGCATCATTACATCCTGTTACACCGCCGACATTTTTATCGCCGCTGACCGTACCGTGGTTATAACAATTTATTACCTCATATCCCCAACCGTTTCCCATTACGCCGCCAACGTTTTCTTTGCCGCTGACCGTACCGTGATTATAGCAGCTTACCATTTCGCAATGAACTCGTTCTCCCACAACGCCGCCGACTTCACGTATGCCAACAACAGCGCCTTGATTGTAACAATCTGTAATCAGTCCATAATAAGTATGTCCCAGCACACCGCCAATCGCCCCCGCCCTGTCAATATCTAAATTGCCGGTGACAACGCCCTCATTATAGCAATTTGTTATTGTACTACTTCTTTCCGAACCCGCCACACCGCCAACGGAATGTCCTCCGGTAATAGCCCCTTCATTGCTGCAGCGGGTCATACCGGACCACCAACTCTGACCCGCCACACCGCCAACATAACCATCTCCGCGAACGCTTCCGGCATAGTGACATTCTATCATTTCTTGATTCCGTACCATATCACCGCCATTTCTGCCTGCCACGCCGCCAACATAATTGGAGCCGACCACCTGCCCCTCCACACTGAGATTTTGAATCGTTCCGGCATTGCAGCCAAACAGTCCCTGATAGTTGTCGTTCGGTCGGTTGATATACAATCCTGTAATTTTGTGTCCGCCGCCGTCGAATGTTCCCGCAAAAGATTGTTGTTCCATGTTACCAATGGGCGTCCACTGATTGTCCCAACCACCTTCCAAATCAATATCCGCCGTCAGGGTGACAGTAACGCCGCTGTAATTTTCGCCGCTGTTTACACTGTCGCGAAACGCTTCCAGTTCGTCAGGTGTCGAAATGGTAATATCTTTTGCCAAAACAGCCTGCGGGAACACCGACACCAGCAGCATAACCGCTGCACAGAACGACATCATGTTTCGTTTCATATTCATTTCCTCCTTTAAAAGCAAAAGGGCGCTATTTCAACGCAGCAAGCAAGCTGCTTATTGAAATACGCCCTTTCAATATATATATATATTTCATTTTCATTGGCATCTGAATGCCCGCGTTTTATTCTTCTTCCGTTTCTTCCTGTTCCTCTATCGGCGTCACTTCCATTCGCACGGTTTGAATCCGCTGGTCCTCCATTTCTTTGACCGTCACGGTAACATTGTGGAACGAAAACGTCTCATTTTCCTCCGGAATATCCTGCAAAGTATCCAAAATCCAACCGCCGACCGTATTGCTGCCGCCGGACAATTCCTTTTCTTTATATTGCACGCCGACTTGGTCAAAGACGTCATAAATGTTTGCCTGCGCGTTCACTTCATATACCTGCTCCGCTATCAGTACAACATCTTCTTCAATTTCCTCGTCCTCGTCCCAAATTTCGCCGACCAGCTCTTCCAAAATATCCTCCACGGTAATCACGCCTGCCGTTCCGCCGTAGTCGTCCACCACAATTGCCATCTGCTGTTTTTTCTTTTGCAGTTCCGCCAACGCCAGCGATATTTTCAGGCTTTGCGGAATAAACAGTGCTTCCCGCGCCAAACTGCGCAAATCTATCGGCTCGCCACTGAGTAATTTGGACAAAAATTCCCGCTCGTGCAAAATACCGATAACATTGTCAATCTGCCCTTCATAGACCGGCATTCTGGAAAACTTGCATGTGAAAAACAAGTTTTTCACTTCCTCCGGCTCCATTTCAACGTCCACCGCCGCCACATCAACGCGCGGCGTGAAAATTTCATCCACGTCTATTTCGTCAAATTCCAGCGCGCTCTGTGCCAGTTCGCTTTCCTGCTCCTCCAAAACCCCTTCGTCCTGAATCTCCTGCATGATAACTTTCAATTCTTCTTCCGTAACGGACGGCTGCTCTTTCTCTTTTTTTCCGGCAACCAATTTGCGCAGACTGATAAAAAACCACACCAAAGGACTGAACAGTTTCATCAAAAAACGCAGAATACCGGCAACTTTCAATGCAAAATTTTCCGCATTTTCCTTGGCAAAACTTTTCGGCAGAATTTCTCCAAAAATCAAAACCAAAATCGTCATGGCAATCGTTGAAATCCATGCGCCGTTCGCGCCGAACAGAATAGTCGCTATCACCGTTCCCAACGAGGCGGACGCAATGTTGACAATGTTGTTTCCAATCAAAATCGTGGAAAGCGCCTTGTCATAGTTCTGCGCAATTTTAAGCGCCGTTTTCGCCTTTTTGTTTCCTTCTTTGGCATAGTTTTTCATTCTGATTTCATTCATGCTCGAAAACGCCGTCTCCGAAGCTGAAAAAAATGCCGACAGTGCAATTAACACCCCTAATACGATAAACATCCATAAATGAACGTCCAAGCAAAAATCACTCCCGTTACTATAATATTTGTTTAGGCATATTCGACTCGCTTATACCTATCCATTTCATTAATATGATACTTTTATTGTACTATTTATTTTTAATTTGTCAAGTTTTTTTCCAAATTCAGGAAAAAACTACAAATTCAGCGGTATTTACTTGACAATTCATAGCATTTCATATTATAATAGAAATGTATACCCATATAATATTTCAGAAAAGGAGTGAATGGAACACCATGGACGATGGACCTAGTTGTAGGCAGTGCACTGCTCTTGTCATATGCAGACTTCACGGTCGGCTGAATTTATAATGAAATTCATCTCACCGTATTACTTTCCATACTACATTTCTTGTTTTTCATAATGAAAGGAGTCTGTTTATGATGGTAAGCGCAAACAATATCATCATCCGATGTCTTGTTCTGTTGCTGCTGATAGTTTGTAACGCCTTTTTCGCCTCGTCGGAAATGGCTATGATTACAGTCAATGAACAAAAAATTGATAAACTCGCGCGAAACGGAAACAAACGCGCAAAACTTTTGGTAAAATTGCTTGACGAACCCAGCCGGTTTCTCTCTACGGTGCAAGTCGGCGTCACGCTGTCCGGATTTCTTGCCAGTGCTGTGGCGGCGGACAGCTTTGCAGAGATTTTAGCGAACTGGTTCGTGGCAGCGTATCCCAATTTTTCACCGGGACTGGTGCGCAGTGTGATGCTGGTTATCATTACATTGCTGCTCTCCTACATTACCTTGATTTTCGGAGAACTTGTCCCCAAACGGTTCGGTATGAAACATGACGTAAAAACCGCCATGTTTGCCGTCCCGATTCTCACATTTATTGCGGGCGCACTCAGTCCGTTCGTTCGTTTTCTGACCGCTTCCACCAATGGCGTTTTGCGGCTGATTGGCATCAATCCCCACGAAGAAGAAAATGAAGTGACGGAAGAAGAAATCCGTTTGATGGTAGACGCCGGTGAGGAACACGGCGTTATTCCGGAAAACGAAAAAACAATGATTAACAACATTTTCAAATTTGACGATATCGCGGTGGAACGTATCATGACGCACCGGACGGAAGTTGTCGCCATTGACAAAGATACCGGTTTTTCTGAGTTGGTGGAACTGGCGGCAAACGAACGCTATTCCCGTCTGCCCGTTTATGACGAAAGTCTGGATAACATTATCGGTATTTTACATATCCGTTCTCTGTTATCTTTCTTGCAGGATACGCCGCCGGAAGATTTCGATTTGATGAAGCTTGTCAAAGAACCCTATTTTGTGCCGCAGTCCAAAATGGCAAACGACCTGTTCCACGAACTGCAGCAAAGCAAGGTGCATATTGCCGTGGTCGTGGACGAATATGGCGGCACCGCCGGCATTGTCACGCTGGAGGATTTGATTGAATTCATTCTCGGCAGCATTCAGGACGAATATGACGATGAAGAATTTGAAACCCAAATGCTGGACGAAAACACCTATTTAATTGACGGCGGCGCAGATTTTGAAATGATTTGCGAACAATTAGAACTGCCGCTCAGTGAACAGGATTTAGAAGAGCATGACTATGACACCATTGGCGGTTTTGTCATGGGTATGCTGGACAAAATTCCGGCAGAAGGCGACCATTTTGAATTTAAACACACCTCGTTTGAAGTGCTGGAATTAGATGATAAGCGGATTGTAAAAGTAAAAGCGGTGAAACAGTCTCCTGCTGCGGAAGAACCGGAAGCAGCTTCAGATGATGTTTCTAAATAGAAATATGACAGGTTTCCGGTTCTCTGCCGGAAACCTTTTTCATAACACGAAACCTTGCTTCCCTTAATAAATACCTTTCAGGTAAAATGTATACCCGAAAAGTGAACATAAAAGCTGACGGCGTTTCTGTTCCACCTTACCATAACGCCCGTTTACTACAGAAAGGATGACTTCCATGAATTTATATGCTGTTTTAGGCAGCCCTATCGCCCATACCCTCTCCCCTTGTATTCACAAAAAGGCATTTGAAGTCAAAGGCATTTCCGCCGACTACATTCCCCTACACATGCCGCCCGAACGGCTTGCACAGGATATTGACTTTTTGCGCCATCATTTCAGCGGTTTTAACTGTACCATTCCGTTGAAAGTGAAAATTCTTCCGCATTTGGCGGAAACTGACCGCGCCGCCGCATGGCTGGGCAGTGTGAACACCGTTGCTTGCCGCGACGGCAAACTATATGGTTATAGCACTGACGGATATGGTTTTCTTTCCTCCCTTGCGCTGGAGGGTGTTTCCCTTGCCGGTAAACGCGTGCTGCTGTTAGGTTCCGGCGGCGTAGCGCGCGTGATTGCGCATGAATGCGCTTCTGCCGGCGCGGACGTTACCATTTGCGCCCGCAACCGGCAGACGGGCTGTGAACTGGCAGAAACTGTCAAAGAACATGCCGGACGCACTGTCACCTATACCGACCGCCCCGCTGCGGCTGACTACGATTTGCTGGTCAACGGTACGCCCGTCGGCATGTCGCCAAACACGAACGATTCCCCCATTGCCAAAGAATTTCTCTCCGGCATACCGGTGGTGTTCGATACCATCTATGCGCCCGCTGAAACGCTTTTGCTTCGCAGTGCGCGGGAGTGCGGCGCAAAAACCATCAACGGTTTATATATGCTGATTTACCAAGCGCTGCGGGCACAGGAAATCTGGCTGGATATCAAGTTCACCGATGAGGAAGTTCGCGAAATTGCCGCGCATGTACAGGCGGAACTGGACAGGAGGGACGCACAATGAACATTATCCTGACCGGTTTCATGGGCAGCGGAAAAACAACCTTTGGCAAAAAACTGGCGCAGCGCAGCGGCTTCACGTTTTTAGACATGGACGCTGAAATCGAAGCGCAAGCCGGTATGCCGATTGTTGATATTTTTTCCACGCATGGCGAACCCTATTTCCGCACGCTGGAGCACACCTTTTTGCAGTCCCTGTCACAGCAACAAAATCTTGTGCTTTCCACCGGCGGCGGTATTGTGCTCAATCCTGACAACATGGCAATTTTAAAACGGTGCGGTACGATTGTTTTTCTGTCGCCTCCGCCGGAGGTATTGCTGGAACGTTTGGCAGGCGATACCACCCGACCGGTCATTGCCGGAAAAACGCCGGACGAAATTCTGGATTTATACCGGACGCGGCTTCCTTTTTACCAAAAATATGCAGATATGACGCTGGACGGCAGCGCGTCGTCCATGGAACAATTGCTGCAATCTATCAATGAACATACAAACTAAAAAAGAAAGGCGGACACATCATGGAACTCAAACGGTGCGGCGCGGAACTGCTCGCTTTGGTATATCCCGATATGCAGCGGCAATTTCCGCCCGCGGAGTGCAAACCGCTTTCCCTTCTGGAACAATTGATTTCCCAGAAACGCTATGATTTGATTATGGCATATGATAACGGCGCGCCGGTAGGCTATTTGCTGCTGTGTCCCACGCCGCAAAAAATCGTTTGGCTGGACTATATCGCTGTATTTCTGGACAAACACAGTCACGGTTACGGCACCAAAATGCTGCGGCAGCTTTCCGCTGTTTATCCCGCTGCCACAGGCTGCCTGCTGGAGGTGGAACAGGCAGACCCTTCGGTTCCCAATACGCTGCGTCGCATTCGGTTCTATGAATCGCTGTGCTGCCGGAGATATCCTTTCTACTATGCTTTGCCAACACCGGAAGGCAGTTTCCCCATGGACTTATATCTGCTGCCATGGCAGCAGACGCCGCCGGTTGCCGAAGATATCCAAGGCGCTATTTTGCACGCGTTTCACACCATTCATCAGGACATTCCTCACCGCAATATGGTATATCAAGAGATTCTTCAAAGTATGGAGAAACAGTCATTTTAACCGAGGGCATTACAATTGGTAATGTCCTCGGTTTTCTTTGTCCCGATTCCTTTGTTTCGCATAAATTCCTTTTTTCTAAAATTTATTTCAAAAAAACACTTGACATTTTGTGACTACAAGCGTAGAATGTAATTAGACTACAATCGTAGACTGAATGTAAGGAGGTTTTTATATGACGTCAAAAAGCAATACCATCGGCGAAGCAGAACTTGAAATCATGAAAGTTCTGTGGCGCGCCGGAAAGCCTGTCAACACGCAATATATCAACGAAGCCGTGGAGGAAAAAGGCTGGAAACGCACCACAATATCGACCTTTTTAACGCGTCTCGTACAAAAAGGCGCGCTGTCCTGCGAAAAGCAAGGAAAATTCTATTACTATACGCCGCTGATTTCCCAGTCGGAATATAGAATGTCGCAAACGAAACATCTTATCAAAAGTCTCTATAACGGTTCTGTGAAAGAATTCGCAGTTTCGCTGTTTGAAGAAGAAACGCTGTCCGCAGGCGATATCAGGGAACTAAAAGCAATTTTTGAGGACAAGGAGGACTAACAATGCTGGAAAACCTTTTTCAGGCAATGCTGCTCACTTCTTGTATCGGTGCGGCACTCAGCCTCCTTCTGTTACTGTTGAAACCCGCCACAAAAAAATATTTCAGCAGCAATTGGCACTACTACATATGGCTTGTCGTTCTCTTTGTGATGATATTGCCTGTTCGGTTTCATCTGCCAATCGCCGCACCACCGGCGGTTTTCACACCTGTTCAAACGGCAATGCTGCCGGCTCCACAGACAGACGCGCTCACTCACCTTGAACCACAAGAAACAGCGCAGCCCACACAAACCACTCCTGCGCCTGCAACACTCATTTGTCTGAAAACGGTTTGGGGAAATAAATCGGTGATATTCCCGCTGCTCTGGCTGGCTGTCGCCGCCGGATTGCTGCTTCTAAAACTGCTGCGTTACGCAGCATTTCTGCGCAGCGTCCGCAAGCATTCCGATATCATTTCCTGCCCTGCACTGGCAGCTTTTACAAACCGGAACATTCTTGTCAGGGCAAGCGATAGAATCAGTTCGCCGCTCATGGTTGGCATATTGAAACCGACCTTGCTGCTTCCTAAAACCGAATTGACGCAGCAGCAGTTTGAACACATTCTCGCCCATGAAACGACCCATTTGAAGCGAAACGATATTTGCTATAAATGGTTTGTGTCATTCGTCAAATGCGTTCATTGGTTCAACCCCATGATTTACCTAGTGCAGCATCAAATCAATCTGGAATGCGAAATTTCCTGCGACGCGGCAGTCACAAAGCACATGAACGAAACGGAAACCCGCAGCTATGCCGATACCATTCTCACGCTGCTCGCAGCAGGGCGTTCCAAAACCATTCCGCTGACAACCGGAATGACAGGAAGCAAAAAAAATTTGAAAAGGAGATTTATCATGATGAAAAACAAAAAAACCGTTAGCAAATTAACGTCGTTTATATCCGTCCTTCTTACCATCGTGCTGTTATCCACTACTATATTTGCCAGCGGCGCGCTGTCCTATTTGGTCGCAGACGATTATACGATTGAAATTACAAATAACGGCGAAAAAATAGCGCTGGGGAATAAACCTTTTATTGAAAACGGAGAGGTATATCTGCCGTTGAGAGAAATTTTTGAAAAATTGAACGTAACTAACGATATAAAATGGGATAATGGAAAAATTGATATCACTCCAAAAGAGCTTGAAATACTAAAACTGTTGATTGAAAATAAAGGCTTGGTATTGTCACG
>JAAWTG010000008.1 GCA_022801925.1 Clostridia bacterium
AGGGTCCACCTGTTCCCATACCGAACACAGAAGTTAAGCTCCATCACGCCGACGATACTTGGCGGGCGACTGCCTGGAAAATTAGGTATTTGCCAGCACTTTTTCTCATATGGCAGTTTAAATTTTTTATTTAGACTGCCATTCTATATTCCTCAATAGCTCAGTCGGTAGAGCATGCGGCTGTTAACCGCAGGGTCGTTGGTTCGAGTCCAACTTGGGGAGCCACTTATTGCCAGCAAAAGGCTGGCATATGAGGCCCGTTGGTCAAGCGGTTAAGACACCGCCCTTTCACGGCGGTAACACGAGTTCGATTCTCGTACGGGTCACCAGTTATGATGGGGATCTTGCAGATGTTGCGGGGTCCTCATTATTTAATTTTTTTGGAGCGAAAGCGTTTGGACAGGCCGGTGAAAGAGCGATTAATAGGTTTCAGCTTTGGCGTTAGTGATTCTGTGATATTCAGTGGTCTCAAAATTTCGTTTCAATATTTAAAATGTGGGCGCATAGCTCAGCTGGGAGAGCATCTGCCTTACAAGCAGAGGGTCATAGGTTCGAGCCCTATTGTGCCCACCAAAAAGGAGCAAGCAAAGCTTGCTCTTTTTTTATACAGATAAAAAACTACCTGTTAAAATTTTAGACTGCTACTACTTGTTATAGGGTGATATTATAATTCTCCAAAAGCCATTAAATAAAGGGTTTATCGCAGTTTGCTTACCTTATCCAATTATAACGATTTCACTTAAAGTTGCCCTTACTTCCGCGCCTCATAAGGGAAAATACATAAGGTTAGAGTATTTATCAGGCGAAACGCCTTGAAATGACAGAGGTTCAGAGGGTAACTGAGATAATTTTGAATTTGAATTTCATTAATTCTTAGTATTTTACTATTTATTACAGTGTGTTAATAACGCACCTTGAAATCCTCATAAATAAAGGATTTATCGCAGTATGTTCATCGTAAATACTCATTTAAGTTTATACTCTTTTATTTCATTTGTCAACACAGACAAGGGAAATATTAAGGGAAAGAAAATCTAATAACAAATTATAATAAAGTATGGTAATCGGAAAACTGCAACATATGTGTGAATAAATTATTTTGGAGGGTTTAGAAATGAAATCATTATTTGAACAAAACGGAGGAACTTATACAAAGGTCGGAGATTATTATATTCCTAACTTAACTGTTCCCGAATGTAAACCTATCGGTAAGTATGGTATGCTTTGCAGAACATATCTGAAAAATCACCGCAGGACATTTTATAGTACTCTTTTTATAAGCGGTAAATTGAATGAATATCTTTGTGATATTGACGCACAGGCGAATAAGTTAAAAGAAACGCTATTACCCAAATATAAAGAACGATATGGTATTACAGAAAAACTTAAAGCAGAAAATCAAATTAAATGGGTACAAATGATGAACTCAATAGCACATCAAATTGACGAAGTCATACTTACAGATATAGTTTATGGAGGGAACGAATAATGAAAAAGTTTATAGTAATCATATTATCAATAATCACAATCACAATAACAAGTACAACAGCGTTTGCTGCACCAATTCCAAGAGAAAGCGCACCATTAAATGCAACTGAGGCACAAATCCAAATCACCGAAGTTGAGAACGGAATGGATATGAATACTGCCATAAAAGCGGCTTATGAGAAAATCTATCAGACAGCAGACGCAACATTTAACTATGACGAGCAATTTTCGCTTGACGCCTGTTACCGTGATATTCCCGCTGTCGGAATGGAAATGTTTACGGTTGCAAGAAAATTATTATTAGAGGCTAAAAAATAAAACAGTATTGCTCGGTTACTGCAATATCATTAAGGATATAACTATCTTGGGGTTATATCCTTTTTTGCGTGAAAATTTAACCTACAATTAATATAACCTTGCTTTCAGAATTAACATAGACCGCTATATAATTAGATTGTGCAAAAGCACAAGACAAATTTTAAGGAGTGATTTCTAATGAGAAAAATTATAGGAATGGTAATTATCGGCGCAATGCTTGCGGCGGCATTAACAGGCTGCGGAAACGAAAGCGCAAGCTCAAATTCAAACAGCGTGCAGACATCATCTGCTACGGTATCAACGGACGGTTCAACGTCAATGGAAAAGGTAATCGGGTATTTAAGCGAAGCGTATATGTCGGAAAACACAAATACAAAAATTACATATAACCCGACAGGTTCGGGCGCGGGCATACAGGCTGTTTCGGAGGGACGCTGTGACATAGGTCTTTCAAGCCGAGACTTGAAATCTGAAGAAGCGCAAAGCCTTAACGCAACGGTTGTGGCGATTGACGGTATCGCAATGATTGTAAATCCCCAAAATTCCATATCAGACCTGACGATTGAGCAGATTGCAAAAATCTATACGGGCGAGATTGCAAATTGGAGCGAGGTCGGCGGAAATGACGCGCCTATCGTTTTAATCGGCAGAGAAGCCGCGTCGGGAACGCGCGATGGTTTTGAAAGCATAACCAAAACAAAGGACAAATGCCAATACACGCAGGAGCTTACTTCCACAGGTGATGTTGTCCAGACTGTTTCATCAAATCCGAACGCTATCGGCTATGCTTCTCTTGCTTCAGTAAAAGATACAGTAAAACTGTTATCGGTTGAGGGCGTAACACCTACAAATGAAACAATACAGAACGGAACGTATAAAATCCAGCGTGATTTTGTATTCGTAACGCCCAAAAACAAACAGCTTTCAGATGCGGCGCAGAAATTTATGGATTATGCGTCAAGCGCGGCGGCAGACGCTATGATTACAAAAGCAGGAGCTGTTCCTGTAAAGAGATAGGAGCAGGTGCAATGAGGAAATTAAGAAAAACAGCGGATATTTTTGAAAATTCAATGAACGCCGTATTTACTTTTTGCGGTTTTTTAGCTGTCGCGTTTGTACTGATTATAACGCTGTTTCTTGTTGTCAGCGGTATTCCTGCTATAAAAGAAATCGGAATAATTGATTTTCTTTTCGGGACAAAATGGGCATCAACCGCCGCCAATGCCTCTTACGGCATAGCGTCGTTCATTTTGTCCTCCGTTTACGGAACAGCAGGAGCGATTATAATAGGCGTGCCGATAGGACTTATGTGCGCGATATTTCTTGCTAAAATGTCAAACGACAAAACTTCTGGGCTTGTACGCTCGGCGGTTGATTTACTTTCGGGCATACCGTCTGTAGTCTACGGCTTACTCGGAATGATTATAATTGTGCCGATTGTCCGCGAGGTGTTTAACTTGCCGGACGGCGCAAATTTATTTTCGGCAATTATTGTGCTTGCAATAATGATTTTACCGTCTGTAATTTCTGTATCGGAAACGGCGATACGCGCTGTACCCAAGGAATACGAGGAGGCTTCCCTCGCGCTCGGCGCAACAAAGACGGAAACGGTGTTTAAGGTTATCGTTCCCGCCGCAAAAAGCGGCATACTTACCTCAGTTGTTTTGGGTATCGGCAGAGCTATAGGCGAGGCTATGGCGGTTATGATGGTTGCCGGAAACGTGGCGAATATGCCGAATTTGTTTACAAGCGTCCGCTTTCTTACAACGGCGGTTGCAAGCGAGATGTCATATTCATCGGGACTTCAAAGGCAGGCGTTATTCTCCATCGCGCTGGTACTGTTCGCGTTTATAATGGCAATCAACTTTATATTGAATTTTGTTGTAAAGCGAGGCGGTAAAGATGAATAACGGCATATCAACATCACGAAAAATCAAAAGCGCGGTATTAAACATAATAATGTACTTATCGGCAGGGCTTATATGTCTTATGCTTTTAGGTGTTATCGGATATATTCTTATACGCGGTATTCCCAATATATCGTGGGGACTGCTTTCGTCAAAACCGAGCCTTATAAACGACACAATCGGAATACTGCCGAACATCTTAAACACGCTCTATATCATACTGATAACGCTTGTTATTGTACTTCCGATAGGAGTGGGCGCGGCGGTGTATCTCAATGAATACGCGAAAAATAAAAAAATTGTAAAAGCGATTGAGCTTGCAACGGAAACGCTTTCGGGCATACCGTCCATTATATACGGACTTGTCGGAATGTTAATCTTTGTTCAGTTCTTCTCGCTCGGAACAAGCCTTATCGCAGGCGCGCTGACGCTTGTTATTATGACGCTGCCGACAATAATCAGGACAACGCAGGAGAGCCTGAAAACTGTTCCCAACGGCTATCGCGAAGGCTCTTTGGCTCTTGGCGCAGGCAAATGGTATATGATACGCACGGCTGTACTGCCCTCCGCGATTGACGGTATTGTTACGGGCTGTATTCTGTCAATCGGAAGAATTGTCGGCGAAAGCGCGGCGTTATTGTTTACAGCAGGAATGGCAAATGAGATTTTAGGCATATATGAAAGCGTAATGCCGCAAAAGGCAGGCTCAACGCTTACGGTTGCGCTGTATATGTACGCAAAGGAACGCGGCGAGTTTGACATAGCCTTTTCGATTGCCGCGATACTTCTTATACTGACATTTATTATAAATCTGTCGGCTAAGTTTACGGCAGCGGCACTGAAAAAAAGAAAGGAAAAGTAAGATGGCTGATATTATGAAAGCAAAGAACTTGAATTTGTGGTACGGCGCAAATCAAGCGTTAAAAAATATAAATATAGATATTCCCGAAAAGCAGATTACCGCGCTTATCGGTCCGTCAGGCTGCGGAAAGTCAACATTTCTGAAAACGCTCAACCGAATGAATGATTTGGTTGAGGGCTGCCGAATTGAGGGTGATATTACGCTTGACGGTATTGACATATACAAGGATATGAATGTTAATATTTTAAGAAAGCGCGTAGGTATGGTGTTTCAGAAGCCTAATCCGTTCCCTATGAGTATTTATGACAATATCGCGTACGGTCCGAGAATACACGGCATTAAATCAAGGGTAAGGCTTGATGAAATCGTGGAACATTCATTAAGACAGGCAGCGATATGGGACGAGTGCAAGGACAGATTAAAAAAAAGCGCGCTCGGTATGAGCGGCGGTCAGCAGCAGAGGTTGTGTATCGCTCGCGCATTGGCGGTTGAGCCGGAAATACTTTTAATGGACGAACCGACTTCCGCGCTTGACCCTATATCAACCTCGAAAATCGAGGACTTGGCGATAGAACTATGCGAAAATTACACGATTGTTATGGTAACGCACAATATGCAGCAAGCGGCAAGAATTGCAGATAAAACAGCATTTTTCCTGCTTGGTGAGATTATTGAGTTTGACCAAACGGATAAAATGTTCTCCACTCCGCGTGATAAGCGGACAGAGGATTATATAACAGGACGCTTCGGCTAAAGAAAGGATTGTTTAAGTATGAGAAATAGATTTGATGAGCAGTTAGCACGGTTAAACAATGAGCTTACCGAGATGGGCGCATTATGCGAGGAAGCAATAAGCGGATGTGTGAAATATCTTATAGACAAGGATATTGCTATGCGCGATAATACGCTTGAAGCCGACAAGCAGATAGACCAAAAGGAACGCGATATAGAAAGGCTTTGTATGAAGCTATTGATGCAGCAGCAGCCTGTGGCGACAGATTTGCGCGTCATATCCTCCGCGCTTAAAATGATTTCGGATATGGAACGTATCGGCGACCAAGCGTCTGATATTGCGGAGATTGTAAAGCATATTCAAAAAAGCAATCTTGAAAGCAACACGCACATATCCGATATGGCAAGAGCGACTATAAGAATGGTTACTGACAGCGTAGAGTCTTTTGTTAAAAAGGATATTTCCCTTGCCGAAGCTGTAATAAAGAATGATGACGAGGTGGACGCATTGTTTAATAAGGTCAAAAATGAATTGATACAGGCAGTACAGCAGTCGGAGGACGATGCCGAAGCGTTGATTGATTTACTGATGATAGCGAAGTATTTTGAACGCATAGGCGACCACGCGGAAAACATTGCGGAATGGGTTATATACTCTATTACGGGAAAGCACGCAAATTTTAGTTAAAATAATTGTTATTAAGGAGAAATATTATGCAGAAAAAACTATTTTCACTACTGTTAGTAGCAGTAATATCAGTTTCATGTGCCAATATCTCTGCTTTGGCAGAGGAAGCGGCAAAAACGCAGTCTAAAATTTTTATAAACGGTAAACAGGCTGATATAAACGGATATAATGTCAAGGACAATAATTACTTTAAGCTAAGAGATTTGGGGAGATTATTGGATTTTGGAGTGGAATGGGACAAAATGACCAATTCAATATATATAGACACTTCAAAAGGATATACGGAAAATGATATATCGGAATGGACAGCTAAACAGTACAGCGTTGCAGTACCTCAGAAATATAAAGTACCGTTCTCATACTCAAAGACAGGTTATTTTGAAAACGGTCTTACACCGGGCTACGGCTCTGCTGTTACATTTAAGGGTTATAACGCTAACGGAGAAATGGAGTTTTATGCCATAAGTGACAGAGGACCAAACGCTGACGCTCCTCAATATAAAATCGGCGGAAATATATCTGACGCAAAGATTTTTCCCTGTCCCGATTTCACTCTGGGCATAGCGGTAATTACGTTAAAAGGTAATGAAGCTGTTGTAACATCTGCAATAGAGCTAAAAGATATGAAAGGAAAAAATATCACAGGACTTCCGCTTAAACCGGGACTTGTAGGAGCAACCAATGAAGCAGCTCTCGATATGAACCTTAATAATATCGGATATGATGATAACGGACTTGATACAGAGGGTATCGCAGTTGATAAAGATGGTAATTTTTGGGTATGCGATGAATATGGTCCTTTTATCGCTAAATTTGCGCCCGATGGCACACAGCTTGCCAAATACGCGCCTGCAAGCGGACTTGATGAAGTTCTCAAGTATAGAATACCAAACAGAGGTTTTGAGGGTATTACTATTACACCGTCAGGAAAAATACTTGCCTCAATGCAAAGCGTATTAGATGTAAACGGAGAAACATCAAAAACAGCTTGCTTTACCCGTATAGTTGAACTTGACCCCAAAACAGGTAAAACAAAAACATACGCATATCCGGTAGATGTTTCCGCGTATAACTCGCCTAAAGATTGTAAAATAGGCGATATTTATGCGATAGATGATAATACCGTTCTTGTAATAGAGCAAGGAAAGCTTGCTGACAAAACAATGCGTAATATAATCTATAAGGTTGATTTGACAAACGCAACAGATATAACCGACGTAAAATATAACGGACAACATCTAGAATATGCAAAATCCGCAGAGGAGCTTAACATAAGCTTCGCCCAAAAAGAAAAAATGATAGATTTAAGAGCTATGGGCTGGACAGCGGAAAAAGCCGAAGGCTTATGTATGACAGATGAAAATACTATTGCCGTAATAAATGATAATGATTTCGGAATTACCGCAAAGGTTACGGACAAAGACAATGATACTGCAATAACAAATTACATATATGACAGTAACATCAGAGCATATGAGCTTAATGGAAAAAGAGCTGACCCGACTATAACAATAGATAAGAACACCGAGTCTGCGCAGCTTTGGTTGTTTAAGAAAAATATGTAATCAATATTGTAATGCGTCTAAAATTGTTATATAATGATGTATGTAAGGGCGGCCTTTGCAGCCGCCCATTTATGACAAGGAGGTGTTTTGTGTGATTTATTTGGTTGAGGATGATGACAATATCAGAAAGCTCGTAAGCTATGCCCTGTGCAAAGAGGGCTTTAACGTAAAGGATTTTTCATCACCGATTGAATTTTGGAACGAAATAAATAATAATATTCCCAAACTGATTTTGCTTGATATTATGCTCCCTGATGAGGACGGATTATCGGTTTTGAAGCGACTTAGAGAAAAATCCCAAACAAAAGATATTCCCGTTATTATGCTTACCGCAAAAGGCAGCGAATTTGACAAGGTAACAGGGCTTGATATGGGAGCTGACGATTACATTGCAAAGCCTTTTGGAATGACTGAGCTTATATCGCGTATCCGTGCGGTACTCCGCAGATATGACAAAACGCATACTGATAAAATATATAAAATCGGTGAATTATATGTAAATCCCGCAAAACATATTATAGAGGTTTCGGGTGATAATATTTCACTGTCGTATAAAGAATATTCGCTTTTAATAGTCTTGCTGGAGGCAGATGGAAATGTTGTGGAACGCGAAACGCTGTTGACAAAGGTATGGGGCGAGTTTTACGCGGAGTCGAGAACGCTTGACGTGCATATAAGAAATCTCCGCGTTAAGCTCGGATCGGCAGGAAATATAATAGAAACAGTTAAGGGTATCGGATATAAGATAGGCGGTGCTGAAAATGAACAGTAAAATATTTCGTTCCTCTTTTTTCACAGCCTTTCTTGTCTTAATCGCCGCTATTGTTTTTATTATGGGCATTTTGTTTGATGTGTTTGAAAAGCAAATTCAACGTGAAGCCGCAACAGAAGCGGAGTATCTTGCCCGCGCCGTTGAAAGCGAGGAAGCAGATTTTTTAAGTGAATTCAACGGAACAGACAGAAGAATAACCTTGATAGACGCGGACGGTGATGTTCTGTTCGATAATCAAACGAATGCGGACGCTCTTGACAACCACGCCGAGCGTGAGGAAATAAAACAGGCAATGGAAACGGGTAAGGGTATGAGCGCGCGCTATTCCAAGACCTTGACGGAAAAGACACTATATTATGCCGTAAAACTTTCTGACAGCAGCATTTTAAGAGTTTCCACCAATCAATATACGGTTGTTACAATTCTATTGGGGCTGTTGCAGCCTATTCTTGTTATTTTAGTTTTAGCGTTGATTTTAACCGCTGTTTTATCTTCAAAAGTATCAAAGGCAATTATCAAGCCTATAAACGAGCTTGATTTGGAAAATCCCGAAAAGAACGAAGCCTATGAGGAATTAACGCCTCTTTTAAGAAAAATATCAAAACAGAAAGCTACAATAAATCAGCAGATGTCAGAGCTTAAAAAGAAGGATAATATGCGTCGGGAGTTTACCGCAAATGTTTCACACGAGCTTAAAACGCCGCTTACCTCTATATCCGGTTTTGCGGAGCTTATGAAAAACGGTGATATTCCAAATGAAACTGTAACTGATTTTTCAAAATCAATTTATGACGAAAGCCAACGGCTTATTTCTTTGGTAAACGATATTATAAAGATTTCCGAGCTTGACGAAAAAAGTATATCGCTTGAAAGTGAAAGCGTTGACTTATACGAGCTGTCAAAGGAGATTATTGACCGCTTAACGAGCGAAGCGAAAAAAAATAATGTGACGCTTAACTTAATCGGCGCAAATGCGGAAATAATCGGCGTAAGGAAAATACTTGACGAAATGATTTACAATCTTTGCGATAATGCTATAAAGTATAATAAGGAAAATGGCAGAGTTGATATTGTCTTAAACTCGACAGAGTACAGAGTTTATCTTACAGTAAGAGATACGGGAATAGGTATTCCGAAAGAACATCAGTCAAGAGTTTTTGAACGCTTTTACAGGGTGGATAAAAGCCATTCTAAAAAGGTCGGCGGCACAGGCTTGGGGCTTGCAATCGTAAAACACGGAGCTATGTATCATAACGCGGATGTATCCCTTGAAAGCACAGAGGGCAAAGGCACAAGCATTACGGTTAGTTTTGATAAGATGTGAAATTTAATTGATATATTTTGTGGATAGATAGACAATTCTCAAATCTTTTGAGATGTTATATGCGCATATAAAACTCCGTATCTTTCGCCAAATATCACTCATCATTTCATTTATTTCTATTACCTTTTCGCCGGATATGTATCTGTTACCGTTGGCAATCCTTGCAATTTGGTTTATGTTAGTTCCGATGTGATTTAACTCTTTGTAAATTTTCAGCAATTCCTCTGTAGGAAGCGGTTTTATTTCACAGGCTTGAATTAATTTTGTCAGCACCGTAGTTTTTGTAAGTCCTGATTTTTCTGCAAGTATGTCGAGTTTGTGTTTGTCTTTATCGGACAGATAAAACTGTACTTTGTTGTTTTTATATCTCATATAAGTCATTCCTTTCTATGGGGGATTGGGGGCTTTGCCACCAACAAGTGGGCATTTGGGAGTACAAATGCTATGCTTGCAAGTACAAAAACGGTTATTTATATATTTTAAAAGTTAAACTGCTTCAAAGTATAATTCTGGTTGACAGTTTAACTAATACATCATTTTATATGTTTTCGGCATTGATACAGTATTAAATTTCCGATATATCAATACTGCTTTTTATAACAGACATATAACATTAAAAATTTCAATACTGAAATTTAAAATAATCAATATTATTGCAATATCGAAAATATATATTTTCAATACCGCATAATTACCATATCATAAAAGTTCTCATAATTATCCTCCATTCCTTACTCAATTCTGCGGACGTCATCACGGTTTAACAGATTTCTTCCCTGATTGATACTTAGAAATCTTTCAAGTGCGTCAGTGCGAATGATATTCTTTCTCCCGACTTTAAGCACGGGCAACTTATTCCACTCGACTAACTTACGCATAGTATTTCTACCAATACCTGTGTATTCTGCCGCTTCTTCAATAGTCATACCTATTTTGACGTTCATCATAGCTGTTCCTCCTTTCTTATGTATTCAAAATACAACTGTTGTGTTATGATTATACGCTTATTTTTATAAGTTGTCAACATTAATTGCAACTTATTATTAAATATTTTTAATCTTGGGTTGCATTTGACAACCTTGTGTGTTATAATAACACTGCGCACACAACGCGTGCTGGTAGTTATGGTATAATGATTATGAAATAAACTTACAGGAGGTAAAAGAATGGAGGAAAAAACAAATGTCTACACTGCAAAACAAATAGGCGCACGAATAAAAGAACGCCGTAAAGAATTAGGAATTTCAATGGAAACACTCGGCAATGCGCTTGGAGTAAATAAATCCACTATTCAAAGATATGAAGCAAGAGGTATTGATTCTAAAAAGAATTATATCCTTATATCTATTGCAGACGCGCTTGATACAACTGTTGAATGGCTGACAGGATTAAGTGATGACCGCAATTACAATATTTCTGATATATGTAAGTCAGAACTTGATAAACATATCACATCTTATATAGCTGAACTAATTGAAAGTGTACCCGCTCAAGAACATCAGCAAATGCTGACAAGTATACTCGGCTGTTTTATAGATATGTTCAGTATACTGAGTAATCATTTCGGAATAGCTATGAAGTCAATAGCTGATATAGAGAATGATATGGAATTAAAATCATCTTTGACTAAATACGCACTTAATTCAGGCGATATTTCCGAAAAGGTATATCAGCAGGAAATGGAACAGCCTATTGAGGACTTTAAGCAAATGGCGGATTGTATGCTTCATATATTTGATAACGATGGAAAAAGCCATATAGCCCAAGTTTATGAAATCAGAAATACGGCAAGACAGAATTTCAAAAAATAACATCGTGGCTATTGCAAAAAGATAAATATTATGTTAATCTAAGTACACAACATATGTTACAGTACCGATTGCCACGAGAAAGGAGTTAAAATGGCAAAAGGTTCAGTAAGAAAGAAAGGCAAAAAGTGGTATTACAGATTTTATGTTGAGGACAAAAGCGGAAACCTTGTTCAAAAGGAATTTGCAGGCACAGAAAGCAAGAGTGAAACACAGGCTATGCTTCGTAAGGCAATGGAGGATTATGAAAGTAAAAAATTCATTGCCGAGTCAAAGAATGTAACGCTCGGTGATTTGCTTGATATGTGGATTGATGAGGAAGTTAAACCCGGCAATTTGAGCAATGGAACTGTTATGGCATATGAGGGAACGATAAGACGTATTAAACAGCACCCTATCGGGAAACGCAAGCTGAAAAGTATTACATCAGACCATCTTCAATCATATATGGACTTGTTGAGTTTTGGCGATAAAAACAACAAAGCTTTAAGCAAGGGATATATGCGATTATTTTCAGCAGTATTACAAGGCTCATTCAGGTTTGCGGTATTTCCCAAAAGATTGATTACATTCAATCCAATGCAGTATGTCATACGGCGTGAAAAGAAAGAGGAAGTCAACATCTTTGAAAATGATAATAATGGAAGTGAAACACAAACAATTACTCACAATCAATACTTAAAGCTGACAGAATATCTCAAAGATAAAAACAATCCTGCATTACTTCCCTTACAGATAGCATATTATACGGGTTTGCGAATTGGTGAAGTATGCGGCTTAACTTGGCAGGATATTAACCTTGATGAACAATATCTGACAGTAAGGCGAAGTATGCGATATAACGGTGAACGACATAAGACAGAAATCGGAGTTACAAAGCGTAACAAAATCCGTACCGTTGACATTTGCGATACTCTGACTGTTATTCTTCGTAAAGCAAAGACGGAGCAAATGAAAAACCGATTGAAGTACGGAAACTTGTATAGCTTAAACTATTACAAAACCGTCAAGGAAAAAGACCGTACATATTATGAAGTTTATGCTTTGCCTATGACAGAAGAAAAGCCGGAGGATTACAAAGAAATTGGCTTTGTATGTACTCACGCAGATGGTGTGTTTGAATCAACAAGTGCAGTTGGTCAAATGTGCAGGACAGCAAGAAAAAAGGTAAAAGGGATAGAAAACTTCCATTTTCATTTGCTCAGGCACACATT
This sequence comes from Clostridia bacterium, assembly GCA_022801925.1. GTDB lineage: Bacteria > Bacillota > Clostridia > RUG12999 > RUG12999 > JAAWTG01. The sequence goes on from JAAWTG010000008.1 coordinate 12,679, forward strand.
CACGAGCAACCTGTTGTCAAACGGTGCAGCACCAAAAGATGTGCAGGAACTTCTCGGACACGCTGACGTAAGTACCACTATGAACATTTACGCACACTCAACAAGAGAATCAAAACACAATTCCACAAAACTGCTTGATAAAGTAGTCGGTGGAAACTAAACAAAAAAACTTTCCCTTATTTTTGCTCATAAGGGCAAAAGTAAGGGAAAGGTAATAGATTAAACGGTATGAACATACCAAAACCTTAGTATTTATGAGGAACGTTTAAAATCATTAAGATAAATTTGAATTTGTGAGGTGTAAAATGAAGTTTGAACTACTCCCAATGGAAAGCAGCGATTTGAAACAATATAAAGCAGACTTGCAGGAAGCATTCCAAAAAGGTTTTGAGGAAAAATTCGGTGAAACGGATAAAACAATACTTCCGGAAAAAGATATTGACCAATCGCTGAACACCAAAGGTGCAATTGCATATAAAGCGGTCGTTGACGGTGCAATTGTCGGTGGAGCTGTTGTTGTCATAAACGAAAAAACACAGCATAATCACCTTGATTTGATTTTTGTGAAATACGGCACACAGAGCAAAGGTATCGGAAAGAAAATATGGTTTGAAATTGAAAAACTGCACCCGGACACGAAGGTTTGGGGAACGTGTACGCCCTATTTTGAAAAAAGGAACATTCATTTTTATGTCAATGTATGTGGATTTCACATTATCGAATTTTTTAATGAAAAACACCCTATGTCAGACATTCCCGAAGATTTTATTGGGGATGGAAATGAGGGAATGTTTGAATTTAGAAAGCAAATGTAATTTGATAAATAGAAATTTGTCAGGGAGACATATGAAGCACTTAGAAAAAATCTAAGTGCTGTTTTTTTGCTCTATTCACAGCATTAAGGCAGAAAAGCGGAGATGTTTTCTGCGGAAACAGGGAGAGTTATCAAAAATGCTTGACAAGTATACTTGTCAATGCTATAATACAAAATGTAAAGAAAACTTGTCAAATGTGAATGGGGGGGGTATTTTATGAACAGAGAAGAAGTTTTAGAAAAAAGCCGTATCGAATGTAACGATGAAGGGTTTTATGATGCGGAAAACCAAGGGAGAAAATTGGGACTTTGGGCTTTTTGTATTATGAAAGTCGCAATCATGCATTTAATTGGTGTACGGGGTAACCTAACCATATTCCGCTTGCAATGTTTTGGGCATTTTCTGCCATAGAGTCGTATCCCAAATATAAATTTACAGAGAAGAAATCTTTGCTTTGGACTACAATTATAGGAAGCATAGCGGCGGTATGTTCGTTTGCTTGTCATATTATTATGGTGATAGCGGCAATGTAGAGGTGATTTATGGATAATAAACTAATATTAAGAAACAGATTAAAACAGATAAGGCGTGAAAAGGGGCTTTCGCAATTTCAACTTGCGGAAATGGTGGGGGTTTCGAGAAACACAATCTGTTCAATAGAAATAGGGCATTTCAATCCAACGGCAAAATTAGCACTGATTCTTTGTATTGCGTTGGATAAAAAATTTGAAGATTTATTCTATTTTGAATAAGTATATGCTCCCTTGGGGCTAGAGGGGTATAGCAATTTAGGCTTGCTGAAATAGAATATGGAAAGGGCAAAAAAATTTCTGATAGAATAAATATATATCGGCGGGCAAGATATATAGAAAGCGGAGAAATAGAAGTTTATGAATAAAACAATATTAACGCTGGAAAAGAAATTTTTCGAGTTACGCTATATAGCGGATCGAGAATGGCTGGACACAATACTACATGATAGGTTTCGCGAATGTGGTAAGTCAGGACAGGTGTTTGATAAAGCAGAAACAATGGAAAGCCTGCTTTCCTGTCAGACAAACAGAGATATTACAATATATAATTTTGAATGTGAAAGCATACAGGAAAGCGTGTGGCTGGTTCATTATATTACGAAAGACGGTCATAAAAAATACTACCGCACTTCTGTTTGGTATAGGGAAACAGGGAACCAAATGAAATTATTGTTTCATCAAGCGACACTCCTGAATATGGATATCTATTTAAAAGAATGTTGACAGACATTTGCTATGCGTTACTTATTTACAATATCGGGAGGGCTTACTAATGTGAAGCGTCAAAGATTATAAAATGGAAAATTTGATTGCCGAGTCATTCAGTTTGAAAGGAAGATAATAGGATGATTTTAAGTGTCAGTCGCAGAACAGATATTCCGAATTATTATTCTGAATGGTTTTTGAACAGAATAAAAGAAGGGTATTTATATGTACGCAATCCGGTGAATGTCCATCAAATCAGCAAAATTGTTTTATCTCCGGAGGTGGTGGATTGTATTGTGTTTTGGACAAAAAATCCGCAGCCGCTGCTATCCAGATTAGATGAACTGGCTGCTTATCCATTTTATTTTCAGTTCACGCTTACAGGATTTGGAAATGATATAGAATGTCATGTTCCGCATAAGAAGAAATGTATGATTCCGATTTTTCAGGAATTGTCGCGTAAAATTGGCGCGGAACGAGTGATATGGCGGTATGACCCCATTATTTTTACGGATAAATATACACCTGCATACCATTTAAAAGCGTTTGAACAAATTGCAAGAGAATTGCGCGGGTACACGTCCAAATGTGTGATTAGTTTTGTGGATATTTATGCGAAAAATCAAAAAAACATGAACGCATTACATTTGTTTTTTCTGCCGGAAAACGAATTAATTGCATTTAGCAAAGAACTTGCATTCATAGCGAACGCCAATGATATAAAAGTTACGACATGCGCAGAATCAGTTGATTTGTCATCTTGTGGAATTGAGCATAATTGCTGCATTGATAAAGAATTGATTGAACAAATCATCGGATATAATATTCAGGTGGATAAAGATAAGAATCAGAGAAAAGAATGCGGCTGCATGGAAAGCGTTGATGTTGGTACATATAATACATGCAAAAACGGATGTCGCTATTGTTATGCAAACAATCGTCAAGAAATTGTTTTTCAAAATTGTAAACAGTATGATGCGGATTCTCCGATTTTATGCGGAAGCCTGACAGAAAATGATAAAATCACAGAGAGAACCGTAAAATCATTGAAAGAAAAGCAGTCCCAGGTTTGGGATATATTGTTATAATACAGGACGGAAGGACCGTTCTACAAGTGAAAAATCTGCTATAGTATCGAATTACTTTGGTAGCAATCATTTAAACACAATCGGATTTATGGAGGAGAAAGCGTATGCATATCAGACAGGAACAACCGGCAGATTATGACAGTGTTTATCAAGTTGTGAAAGAAGCGTTTGCGAGTGCGTGGCACAGTGATGGAACAGAACAGGATTTGGTCGTTGCCTTGCGGAAAAGCGATGCGTTTATTCCGGCGTTGTCGCTTGTGGCGGTCGAGGATAATGAAGTGGTTGGACATATTCTTTTTACAAGGGCATTTGTCGGAACACAAGAAGTCCTTGCACTTGCGCCGCTTTCCGTAAGACCTGTCTGTCAAAGGAACGGCATAGGACTCGCGCTGATGGAGCAAGGACACAAAGTAGCGGCAGAATTAGGGTTCCCGTATTCTGTTGTATTGGGACATGCAGCGTATTATCCCAAGGCAGGATATCAACCGGCAAGTCGGTTTGGGATAAAAGCGCCGTTTGAGGTGCAAGACGAAAATTTTATGGCAATCAAACTTGTTGAAACGAATGAAAATATAGGCGGCATAATAGAATATAACAAGGCATTTGGTATTTGAGTGAGTGATATTTGCCTTTGACAAGGACACATAAAAAACAGCGATAGGCAGACAGACGTCGGCGCTGTATAAGAGGTCAAAAGCGTTTTAATGGGTAGTTTTAATCGATACGTGTTCTCAAACGGGTCTGATAAATGTATATAAAAAAATGAAAGTATTTTCAAAAGGGGTTGACAAGACGAGAAATGAATGATACAATAATATTGTTCTAAATGTACGATTGAAACTCACATATTATTGTAAGTCATTCGAGCGTTTCATGATTTACAACAGTATGTGAGTTTTTAATTTACAGAAAAGGGCGTAATATTTTATAATCTATAGGAGGTACCAACAATGAATAGTGGTACGGTAAAATGGTTTAACGCAGAAAAAGGGTATGGATTCATTTCTAATGATAATGGCGGAGAAGATGTATTTGTTCATTTTTCTTCTATTGTGTCGGAAGGATTCAAAACGCTGAACGAAGGTCAGAAAGTGACCTACGATACAGAGCCGGATACCAGAGATGCAAGCAAAATCAGAGCGATTAACGTTTGCCCGGTATAAAAAACGCGTTTGTAGGATGATAGAACCCCCCGATATGATGGTTATGTGGAAAATCAATGGTTTGACACAAAAAAATCCATCCTGTTGGGGGATTCTTTTATATACAAAAACGAAATCTACAGCGGGGTGGAACAAGAAACATGAAATGCAATAGAAGAGGTTTTATTTATGGCGGGTATTTTTGACGAAAAGAATATGATACAGGTGTTAGAAAACTGTATTCCGGAAGGAGAAGCCCTTTTGGCGGGCATACATGGTATTACACTTCAGATAAACAAGAAAAAAACATCAAAGTTTGGCGTATATGTTGGTATCACAGCACAATATTTACTGGTTGTGGAATGTGAAGAACGAGAATACTTAAACAAATTTTATCGCGTTCCGGACATAAGGAAAACCGTAGCAGAAGAGGTTGGAACCTGTTTCCTGTTGGCAGATATTAGGAGTTGTCTCATCAAAAACGCTATTATGGGGGCGGTCAACTGTTCCATCACATTGAAAGACGGCAGCTTTCTTAAACTTTTGTTCCCGAAACGCGGAGGAATAGGCGGCGGTATGCCGCACCACACAGAATATCGTGAAAAGATTATAACGCGTTTGGAGCGGTTGAGTTGCAGTTACCAATAGTTGATGATAAATCCTATAGATTGATTTGAAATTAAAAAATATCAGAATGAGAGAAAATAAGAGATTATATTGCAAATAAACATTGGAATCGTTATATCGGTGACGAACGATAGTTTGAGGTGGTACGCATCTTTGGAGCAAATGTAAAGTGGAAATCACGGATAACAGAACAAGCAATATTACTTGTTCGCTGCTTCAGAAGCGTGCACCGTTTGTTGCCGGTGGTGAGTTCGCGGTCATACATATGACTTATATGTCAAGCGGTAAGATAAAACGATAGATGATGGGGCATGAAACAGTTGCGGGTAAAAGAGGAGGAAAGAATATGACAGATGTGAAAAAGTTTAATGACCAGAGTATTGGAGAGGAAATTGCAAATGCCATTTCGCATGGAATCGGCGCACTGCTTGCTATTGCCGGCACTGTTGTTATGATAGTCGCGGCGTGTATCTTTAGCGACGCGATGGGGATTGTATGCAGCGCGCTTTATGGCTTTAGTTTGATTGTTCTCTATCTGATGTCAACGCTATATCATGCAATTACCAACCAAAAAGCAAAAAGGGTGTTTCAAGTGTTTGACCATTGTTCCATTTTTATTTTGATTTTGGGCAGCTATATTCCGATTTGTCTTTCCCTATTGAGCGGATGGACGGGCTGGACATTGTTTGGTATCAATGCGGGCTGTACGGCGCTTGGTATTGTTTTTAATGCCATTAACGTGCATAAATGGCATAAGGCGTCATTGGTATTATATGTATTGATGGGGTGGTCTGTTGTGGTTGCGGCAATCCCTATGCTGCATATGGTGCCGGTTCAGGGACTGATATTATTGGTTGCGGGCGGCATTAGCTATTCTGTGGGAATTTTGTTCTATCGGGCGAAAAAGCCGCGGTATATGCATTCTATTTGGCATATGTTTGTATTGGGCGGCAGTGTACTACACTATTTCTTTATTTTGTTTTATATCATTCTATAAAGAAGTGCATGGATTGAAATAGATTTTGTGCCAGCATATGTGTGAGCACTATTTGTTGTCAAATCAGAAGCAATATATATGAAGTGATACACGCAGCGAGTGAAAACAAAAATCCGATAGATTGTTTTTCTGAAGGCTGTCTGTAAGTAGGCAAACAAAAGTCGATTTTCTTATGCCTAAAGGAGGGGAACCCAAATGAAACGATGCATTGCTGTGGCTCTATGCAAAGTCTGACAGGGCGTTTTGCATAGAGCGGATAAAACAATCATTCGCCCGAAAAGACTTTGCTTTTCTTTTGATAAAAATATAAAAAAGGAGCAAAGTCCATATGAAACAATTAAAAACAACCATTCATGAATTAAAGTATTTTTTACTGCTATGGTCTACCCAGTCGTTTTCCACCTTGGGCAGCGCAATGACCAATTTTGCATTGGTTGTCTGGGCATATCAGGAAAAAGGGTCAGCGCTGATGGCGGCGTTGTTGTCGGTCTGTTCCTATGCGCCCTATGTGCTGATGAGCATTTTTGCCGGTGCGCTGAGTGACAGATGGAATAAGAAATATGTCATGCTGGTCAGCGATACATGCGCCGCGGTATGTACGGTTGCAGTGCTGATATTGTTACAGCTTGGCAAGCTGGAAATTTGGCATTTGTATATACTGAATGCATTGAACGGACTCATGAATACCTTTCAGCAACCTGCGTCCGATGTGGCAGTCAGTTTGCTTACGCCACAGCAGCACTATCAAAAAGTCAGCGGTATGCGGACGTTTAGCAACTCACTCAACAGTATTTTAGCGCCTGTTTTTGCAACTGCACTGTTTTCTTTTGCAGGAATCCAAACGGTGATTGCTTTTGATTTAGCAACATTTGCAGTCGCGGCGGCAATGTTGATGTTTGGCGTTAAAATGCCGCAAATGCAAAAGATAGAGGAACACAAAGAGAGGTTGCTGCAAGCTGCCCGAAATGGGCTGCACTATTTAAAAACGCACCGGGGGATTTTGGATTTAATCCTGTTTTTGGCAGCGATTAATTTCACAGCGTCTGTCTATTCCGCCGCGCTTCCGGCGCTGCTGCTTTCCGTGCAAGGCGGCGGGAAATATGCCTATGGTATGGTGAACATGGTTTCGGGAATTGCCATGCTGGCGGGGAGCGTGCTTGTCACAATGCTTCCGGCGCCTAAAAGTCGCGTGCGGGTGATATGCAACACATTGCTGCTGTCAATGGGGACGGAAAACTTTTTTCTGGCATTTGGCAAAAGTGTTCCGGCGTGGTGTATCGGTGCAATTTTGGGCTGGATTGCCATTCCACTCATGAACGCAAACATGGATGTACTGCTTAGAAGCAGTATCCCGATTACCATGCAAGGACGCGTTTATGCAGCAAGAAATACACTGCAATTTTTTACAATACCGCTGGGATATGCCATAGGCGGTTTGGCAGTGGATTATTTTTTTGAACCGTTTATGGCAGCACAGCTGCCAACCTCTGTTTTTTCTCACCTGTTTGGGATAGGCAAGGGAAGCGGTGCGGCGCTGTTGTTCTTCCTTTTGGGGGTGCTGGGCAGTATGACATGCTTGGTGTTCCGAAAAGACAGAAATGTTTGGCGGCTGGAGAGACAGAGCAAAAGCAATAGCGGAATATAACGTGGAATAAAAAGCAGAACATCAATAAAAAGTTCCGGCAACATCTTTTGTTGCCGGAACTTCTGCATATACAATTCATTATTTCTCTTTTCGGAAAAGTGTTCTCTTAAATCATTTCTGGCGATATTCCTATGCCGCCCAATACAGATTTTATCAAGAATTATCCATATTGCTTATCATTAACTTCATACCAATTTGATTTCCCACTATTTCACCCGTTTCATGGAATCCGATAGATGCATAAAGATTTCGTGCAATCCGATTTGTTGCATAATATGCGGTATATACTTCTTTCACGTTGAAACGATTGACTAAATAATCAATACCAAGCCTTACAGCCTGTTTACCATATCCTTTATGCTGATATTTTTCATCAATCATAAGTTTCCATAAAGTATAGTATCCTTCGGCTTCATAATATCCCAACATAATAAATCCAACCATTGTGTTATTCACATAAACAGCAAAGGGAAAAGCGGTATCATAATATACCCATGCCTGTGCCAACGAATGGACAGTTGATGAAACAAAGTCTTTCTGATTTTCCGCAACATTCAAATGAAGGCATTCTTCATAATTTTCTTTTGTAATCTCTCTTAACTCAACCATCAAAATACATTCCTTGACTATAAGATATCTTTCATACATATCCGAAAAACAGCTTTTCATGGGTACATAATTTTGAAAAGGGAGTTCATTATTTGGTAGGCGGCTGCACTTGATTCCGCTTTAAATCTTCGCGGCTGATATGGACTTCTTCCAAAATATCTTTTGCCAAAGCTTCCACTTTTTCAAGCATACTGTCTGCGTATAAAACAGCGCCTTGACGCATCTGATAATCGTCCTCGCGGATGCTTTGCATTAGTTCTTCGCCTTTTGTGCGCGCCGCACGTGCAATTTCGTGTTCGTCTATTAAACTAATCACTTGTTCTTTTGCAGATTTGATAATTTCTTCCGCTTCCTTTTCCGCTTCAGAGATAATACGGGCACGTTCCTCTTTGACCCATTTCGCCTGTTTTAATTCCTCCGGAAATTTTAGACGAATGTCGCCCGTCAGCCGCAGCAATTCTTCTCTATTGACCAACGCATAGGAAAAAACGCTAAAACTTTTTTCTGCCAAATCTTCAATTTCTTCAATTAATTGCAGCATTTCCATCTGAAACGTCCACCTCCCAATAAAAATAGAACCTCTATCTATACGCTGCCCGAACCTTCGGACAAAACGGTTATGGATGATAAATCTTCCGGCGGATTTCATCTTCCAGCAACTCCGGCACCAGTCCTTCCAGACTGCCGTTATAGCTGGCGAGTTCCCGCACGATACTCGAACTGAGGAAAGAATATTTGTCGCTTGTCACCATGAACAATGTTTCAATGTCAGGCGCAAGTTTTTTATTCATCAACGCCATTTGAAATTCATATTCAAAATCGGACATGGCGCGCAATCCTTTTACAATAATACCTGCCTGTTTGTGATGCAGATAATCCACAAGCAGTCCGTCAAAGGTATCAATTTCCACTTGCGGATATGCGGCAGTGACACGGCGAAGCATGTCCATACGTTCCTCTACGGTAAAAGTAGGCTGCTTTGCACTGTTGCGCAGCACTGCCACCACCAATTTGTCAAATTTATCCGCCGCACGGATAATAATGTCCAAATGACCGTTGGTAACAGGGTCAAAACTCCCAGGGTATACGGCAATACGCAACTGTATCAACTCTTTCTGTCAAATTTGAGTTCGCCTATTTTATGATCGTCTTTCTAAAATGCAGACCAATCATATCATATTCTATCTTATTATACACGAAATGTCAGCAAGAATCAATAGTTTTGCAGGAAAAAAAAGCGTTCGACACACAATTGTAATATTTCAGTTTTGTTGATTTGTAAAAAACGTTAAAAAAAGCGGAAAAATACAGAAAAATTCAGTAAATTTTCATCTTGTAAAACTTGTCTAATATATTGTATACTAAAATAAGTATATGTTTTTACAGAAAAACAATTCAAAGGAAGTGTATTCAATGAAAGTCAAAGAAATGGTCGTAGCAGCGTTGCTCACAGCACTATCCATCATTATTCCGACCATGTTTGGATTTTTGAAGGTGTGGCTTCCGCCTGCGTTTTCGGCAACGCTCGCGGCACACACGCCGGTGATTCTGGCAATGTTCATCAGCCCTGCCGCGGCAGTGATTGTGGCGTTGGGAAGCGGATTGGGATTTTTGTTACAAGGATTGAGCCCGATTGTCACTGCAAGAGCGTTTTCTCATGTGGTGTTTGCGCTGATGGGCGCAGTGATGATAAAACGCGGCTGGAATTTTTTCCTGACAATGGCGGTAACGGTTGTGATACATGCAGTTGTGGAAGGACTGGTCGTGCTTGTTATGATGAATGCAGGCATCGGCGGGGGAGACGCATCGGCGCTTTCCATGGCAACCGTAACAACGATTGGTACGGTTGTGCATTATAGCATTGATATTTGCATCGCAATGCCAATCTACAAAGCGCTGAAAGAAACAAAAGTGGTGGATATTCTTCCACTCAATTACCGAAAATTGACGGTGTAGATGGTTTTGAGAGCCGCCGCCTGCAGTGGCGGCGGTATTCTTTTTGGAGAAGGGGGGGAGCGAAATGAACCCTTTGTTATCAGTCATTATTCCTGCATATAATGAAGAAACGGTTATTGCAGACACCATTCAGGTGATGAACAGTGTGCTTGAGAAGCTAAACGTTCGCCGCGAGATTTTGTTGATTGACGATGGCTCCACAGATGGAACATGGAACCGGATTCAAAAAATAGCGGCGCAAAGCGGCGGAGAGGTGAAAGGAATACGGTTTAGCCGCAATTTTGGAAAAGAGAGTGCCATTTTTGCAGGGCTTGCCCAGTGCCAAGGAGACGCCGCGGTGATTATGGACTGCGACCGGCAGCATCCGCCGGAGAAAGTTGCGGAGATGGTACAGATTTGGAACGGTGGAAAAATTGCTGTTGTGGAGGGCGTGAAACGTTCCAGAGGGAAAGAATCCTTTGTATATCGTTTTTTGGCAAAAGTGTTCTATGGACTGCTAAAAATGGTCTCTGGAATGGATTTGCGCGGCTCCTCAGATTTTATGCTGATTGACCGAACGGTGATTGACGCGCTGCTCACCATGTCGGAACGCCGCCCGTTTTTCCGTGCGTTGTCCCAATGGACAGGGTTTGATAGGGTGCAGTTGGAGTTTGATGTGGCGGGAGGTGCAGACCGCCCGAGTAAATGGAGCAAACGGCAGCTCATTCGCTATGCACTGAATAATGTGACCTCGTTTACCAATATCCCCATGCATATTGTTACAGTGATGGGCGTTATTTTCTTTGTGTTTTCGGTGGTATTGTTTATTCAAACGCTCTATATGAAGTTTTTCCAAAACGCAGATAACGGGTTTACTACGGTCATTTTGCTGCTGCTGATAACCGGCAGTATTATCATGTTCAGTATGGGTATTTTGGGAAGCTATATTGCTAAAATATATGATGAAGTCAAAGGTCGCCCGCGCTATGTCATCAGGGAACTGACGGCAGAGCAAACGGAGGAAAAATAAAATATAACAAAAGCGGCAGGTTTCAAAGAAAGGAAATCCGCCGCTTTTGGCTTTTATGCATGGTGAAAAAAGGGGGCAACAATAACAATAAAAATTTTTTTTCATAAAGATGTATAAGATGAGAGAATCTGGTCCATACTATGACTGACCTCACAAAATACATTGAGACCCCCTTTTCTTTTCGCGGCGCGGATACTTCGGTATCTGCGCCGTTCTCTTTGTGGAGAAAAGAACGTCCTGAGAAAAATTATTCAAATGTAACAGAGATGTCGCCCATGGCAGTTTTCGCGTGCAGCGTATGGTTTCCACCTTGCCTATTTTGAATATTTTTATCGCCCATATGTGTTTCCGCGTCAATGGTATAATCTAATTCGCTGCCGAGAATGACGCAGTCAATGTCGCCGCAGTTGTTGTCCAGCGCGATATGCTTTCCTGTAACGCGCTCCAGCTCAATATCGCCAAAATCACAGGAAGCGGAAATGTCGCCCGAAATATCTTTTGCTTCAATGTCGCCGCAGCTATTTGTGATTTGAAATGTATCCGCGGAGACTTGTTCCAGTTCAATATCGCCATAATCAAGTTTACAAACAAACGTGGAAAACGCACAATGTTCCAGTTTCACATCGCCGCAATCCGCATTCAGCTGCATGGAACCCTTTAAACCGGAGAGAGAAATATCACCATAGTTACTGTCGAGGGTGATATCTGCGCTGAAATCCCGCGGAACTGTTACGGTAATTTGTCCGGCACGACTGCCGAAATGAAAATCAATATAGTCATACCATTTCAGCCCCAACTGCCGGGTGGGGATAGCTTCCAGAGATAACGTATCGCTGTCTGCGTGGAAACGATACTGTATTGTCTTTTCGATGGTATATGTGACGGTGATTTTGTCGGTATCTGCGGAAACAAAGCGTACATCGCCCACTGAAGAAGAAATATTGATGTTTGAAACGCTGCTGTCCGCAGTTTGCGTCTGTAATACGCTGTTTTCCGGTGTGGCAGCACCCATGAAAACAGCAAGAGCGGAGAGACCGGCGCCGAATAAGACAAGCAGTCCGGCAATTGTCAGTATTATTTTATTGCATTTCATCTGATGCGCCTCCTTGTTTCATGAAAAAATGTTTGATTTTTCGGCAGATAAATCCGGTCAGACGCACAAGCTGTTTTGTGCAGTATGTGGATAAATAGAACAGGAATATTGCTGCGCCGGCGCTCACAAGCGCCATTCCAAACAGCAGCATTGCTTTAAGCGCCGCTGCCGGCAGGAGAAAGGGAGAAGCGACGAGAAATATCACGCCAGACAGTGCCAGCGCCGCAGTGGTTGCAAACAGAGAAAAGACAATTGCCCAAACCGATACATAGAGGGAGAACACCACCACCGCCGCCGCAAGCAGTAGGGCAATCCAAATGGGTGAACCGAGCGCCAAAAGCGTTAGCGTAACCGCATTCCAATTGCGTTTTTTGATGTTTTCCAAGGTAAACTCCCGCGCGGGCGTATCATGAATAATTTTTTCGGCAATATCGTCTATGCTGCCCAGATTTGCAATCACTGCCGCTTCTTCGCCGCCGTCCTCCACTGCGTCGTCAATGATTTCGGCGTAATAGTCAATCGTTTTTTGTGCTTCCTCACGTGGAAGCGCGGATAGAGCAGTTTGCAATCGGGTTAGAAATTCATGTTTCGTCATGGTGCGTTTCCTCCTTTATGAAATCATAGGCTTTCATAACGTCCTTCCAATCTTCCAGAAAGTCTAATATTTTTTCTTTGCCTGCCGCCGTGATACGATAATATTTTCGCAGACGGCTGTTGTGTTCAACGGTGTATACCGTGATACAGCCGGAACTTTCCAAACGCTTTAAAATGGGATATAGCGTGGATTCGGAAATGGCAATATAGGGTGAGATATCCTTAATGATTTTATATCCATAGGAATCTTCTTGTTTGATAGCGGTCAATATGCAGATTTCAAGCAGTCCGCGCTTTAATTGTATATCCATACAGAAGCCTCCCTTCGCCTTATACTATATCACACATAGTATAATATGTCAAGCAGTATATTGGAACAATATCAAAAAAACGGATAAAAGCAGCCGGAGCGGTCGCAGCATGTTAGCAGTTCAGGTCTAACTTCTGCGGCAGCGCATACTTTTATCCGTTTTCATTTTTTGATTCAGTTCCGTCAAACTTTTGCTGACGGTTCGACTTTTGTTTACCTAAATGAGGTGATTGAAACACCACACGATATGTAATTTCCCTATGTGTTAATGGAAGGACGAATGTCTCATGATATCATCAGTCCGTCCATATATCGTCCCCTTCCGTTTCCAAAAGCTTCTGGACAGCTTCCTCCAGCATGGCGGTGGTTTTCACTTCCGGCTGCCGGATATCGGCAGGACCTACCGTGCCAGAAATTTGCGCATTTAGCACAGCATGAACCGTTACGTCGTCCAGCAGATATTCTGCCGGGAAATTGGTCATGTCAACGGTTGACGCTGATGTAACTTGAAAAGCAGTGTCGGAAAACTGCAAATTGATTTGCACGTCCGGTCGCAGATAGTAAAGAAAAGAGTCAAAGACGTCTTCGGAAGCGGTGATTTGGTATTCTGTCAGCAAAGCCTGATACTGGTCGCGGGTGATTTGGTAGGACAGCACGGCGCTGCCGTCCGCAGACTGCGACGCGCTGAGATAGGGCGGGCTTAGCAGTTTGGCGGCAAAATCAATATAACGGTTCACCGCCTCCATGCCCTGATCGCCATATTGATATATCACATTGGAGATGAAAGAATGCAGCAAATAATCCACATCCCAATGGTCTTTGTTTACCAATTGCAGCAGCCGCAGACGATTCGGAAAAACATTGTGCGCATTATCCGGCACCTGCAGCCAGCCGCGTTTATAGGAATCGTCCAAGTTGTCCAGTTTATCATATAAATACCACTGGTTTTGCAGTGAGGGAATCAAATCGGCAAATTGATATCTGGTCATTTTGTTCGTCAAAACAAAAGTACCGTCTTGGTTCTGATAGACGCCGGCAGCAATGGGCGAGGAGAGAAAACGCCGCGCGTCTTGCGCTGAATCCGCATCGAACAAGGAAAACAAATTGATTAAGCCGTCCGGCGTAATGTTAGACGTTGCCAAAATCTCCTGTCCGTTCCGCTCTACGCGCAGATTGCTGTCCATACCGCCGTTTAGCTGAATGCCGAACCGTTTGGTGCCGGCGGTCAACTGCAACGTTTCGCTGCCCTCGCAGGTATAGGCGGTCAAATTCGGAATTTGTTCCAGCCATGCATAGAAAGCGTCAAAGCGTGGGCGGACGGTTTGCGTGAGCGTGTCGATATCGTAAACATAAACGGCGTCCGGCGTCCACCAATCAATTTGGATATCCAGCAAACGCCGCACAGCGTCGAGAGAGAGATAAAATGTTCCGTTCCATTCGCCATATTGATCGTAAAAATAGATGGGAGCGGAATTTTTCAGCAGATAGGTTGTGTGGTTTTTCAAATCAAATTGGTAGTAATTATTCCCTTTGACGGACGTTACCACTTCGGTTGCACTGTCATAAGTAGTGGTGTAACCCAGCTTTTGTGCAATTGCCGCATAGGGCAAAAACTGTCCCCACGTAAGATAATCACCATCGTCATACGATGTGGGTAATTTTTCCAATGCCTGTGCATTTTCCAGCAAAACGCCGTTAAAATAAATCGGTCTGCACGTTTCTGCAATATCTTCCGCCAATACCCAGCCGCCTGAAAGCAGCAGCACAGCTGCCATCAATCCTGCTATCCATGTTTTTTTCATTTCGTAAGCTCCCAATCCAAGTTATTCCACGCAGCAGATACCCTTGTGGTTATTTTTAGTATAACACGAATATATGGGAAATGCAAGATAAAAAAAGCAGCGCAGCATCTTCATGCTGCGCTGCCGGTCGAACGTGTCCGTTATTCCAAGCCTTTTGTTTCAAAAACCACAACATCAATCGCGTCGGCGATATTTTCTGCGCTGATACGCGCCACGTCTGACGCATCTAAAATTTCGTCCGTCAGACTGCTTGTGGTGTCCAAATAGTGAAAATCAATGCGCTGCATTGCGCCTTCAAGAATTTTCTTTTCTTCTTCGGTATTTGTGTCGTTTTTCAGTTCTTCTTCCAGCAGCCGCAACGTGACAGCAACTGCCTGTTTTTTGGTGAACAGCGCGTGCTGCGCTTCCTGTCGGAATTCTTCCACAAATTTTAAATTTCTCATGAAAATGCCCTCCTTATGCCATTAGTATGGCACAAACCTTCTGTTTTTACCAGAACAAAACGTCGTTGCCTTTGAGTTTGGACAACGCTTCTATGAAATAGTAGTCTCCGTAAATAATCGGAATGTGAATGCCGTTTTCGCTGAAATAGGCTTCTGTTCCTTTTTGAACAATGGATTGTTCGTTCTCGTCATAGTTGCAGCAGTGTTTGTCGATACCTTGCAAAATCTTCATTGCCGCACGCAGATATATTGCTTTTTCATGCTCCGGCACTGCTTTGGAAAGTTCAATCAGTCCACATGCTGTGATACAGCCGGCGGTGGAGTCCTTCATATCATCACCGGCAGGAGAGCGGAAATCAACCGCCGGAACGCCGGTTTCATCTAAATTAGTGATGAAATAATGCGCCACTTTTTTCGCAGTATCCAGATATTCCTGTTTTCCTGTGTGCAGATAACTCAGCGTGAAACCATATACCGCCCAACTTTGTCCGCGCGACCAGGAGGAACCGCTTTCATAGCCCTGTCCGCCGGGCGTTTCTAAAATATCGCCGGTTTCAGGGTCAAAGCTGACAATGTGATTGCAGGAACCGTCCGGACGAACAAACGCGCGCATAGCGGTGTCCGCGTGCATCATTGCGACCTGACGGAAGCGCGGGTCACCGGATTCATCGCTTGCCCAATAGAGCAGCGGAATGTTCATCATGCAGTCAATGATTGCCCAGCCGATTTTATCGCCGTTCCAAGCACGGATAAATTTTGCCTGCGGGTTGAAACGTCCAGCAAGCAGCGTGGCAACATGCATACCGCGCGTTTTAGACAGTTCATTGCCGGTCAGACGGTAGTTGGCAACGGCGCTGAGCAGCCACATAAAACCCA
This sequence comes from Clostridia bacterium, assembly GCA_022801925.1. Lineage (GTDB taxonomy): Bacteria > Bacillota > Clostridia > RUG12999 > RUG12999 > JAAWTG01. Next base: position 28,923 of record JAAWTG010000008.1, read on the forward strand.
CGTCATGATGCAATCCGTTGAAATCCTGCATAGGATCATCCAGCATTTCTTCGCTTTTTTCGGCAATTTTACGATAGGTTTCGTCCCCTGTTTGTTTATACATCAGCCACATCATACCTGCCCAAAAACCGTTGGTCCACCAAGAAGCATTGTGTTCGTTCACATATTTTCCGTCTTTGGTGGTATAAGGAAATCCGGCGCCCACCTCCGGTGCAACTTTTGCCATTTTTTTGGAAACCTTCTCCCAGGTTTCATTGACCCAGTTCATGTCCACTTCATAGTTTGCCATGATTCACAATACCTCATTTCATTGATTTTTCGTCCTGGCGCACGCGGGAGGGTTCCGAGCCGTTTTAGGGCGGGGAACAATTCGGCGGCGCTTAATAATACCTTGCATATATTATAACATGGGAAATGGTGGAATGCAACCGTTCAGAGGAACTTTTTCAAAAGAAAACGCCTTCCGCACGGCGGCGGAAAGCGCAGATATTAAAATAAAATAAAAATCAGCAGGACGGCAAGCAGAATTTGACATGCACCCACCATACCGCCGTATAACATGGCTTTGGGACCTTCCTGCACCAAGTCGCGGAACTTGACTCGCATACCAATCGCGGCAAGCGCAATGATTTCAAATTGATTGCTCACCAGTTTTGCACCGTGGGAAAGAAACTGGGGCACAATTCCGAAACTGGTGACAACACTCAGCAGGAAAAAACCGATGATAAACCACGGAATCCCTGCTTTGACATGCGCATTGGTATGCTGTTTTTTGGAGAAAAACGGCTTGGTATCGTCCGTGTTTGCTTTGGCAAACACGAGCGCAACAAAAACCAGAAAAATGATACGAATGATTTTGAATACTGTCGATAATTCCACCACTTCATCATTAACAAATTTTGCGGACGCTATCACTTGCCCGATGGACTGTAGTGTCCCGCCAATCAGTCCGGCGGTATGCAGTGTTTCGTGATGGTATAGGAGACCTGCCAAAGCCGGCAGTAAAACCATTAAAACAGTACCGGTTACGTTGACAATGGTAATGGAGATACCTTTTTCTTTGGAATCCGCGCCAACAACGGGCGCGACAGTGCCAATGGCAGAGGAACCGCATACGGCGTTACCGGCAGACATCAAAAGTGAAAACCGCCGCCCGAACCCCAACAATTTTCCAATGAGACACGCCGCTATAATGGTGCCGGTCATTTGAAGGATAATAAATCCCACGCCGCCAAACCCCACGCCCATGATATCGGTTAAGTTCAGCGTGAGTCCCATGAGGACGATAGAAATTTCCAGCAATCTGCTTTCGGAAAATTTGGTACCCTTGTCCAAAACCGGCTGCCCTAAAAACGTGTTTCCGGCAATAATACCAATCACAATGGCAATCAATGCCGAACCGATGGACGGAACAAAATGTGCGATGCCTTGCGCAATGAGTGCAATGACAATACACACCAACAGTCCCGCCAAAATGTCTTTTCCCTTTTTTAAAATGTTGCTTATCATAAACTGTCTCCCTAAATGATGTCGTTTCAAAAGAAACGCTGCTACCGATTTTATCATAGATTGACGCGCAAATCAATTGATATTCTTTGAAAAAGCCCGATAAGTAGTTTGCGCATATTGGTGAAAAATACACAGGAAGCAAACTATTTCATTTTGAAAAGGCAGAAATTTATTTTTCGCGGCGGCTGCGGAAAAAAGACTGCAAAACCGCGCGGCAGTCCTCCTCTAAAATGCCGCCTGCAAAATGGACTAGAGTAGGCCAACGGTAGTCATAGAATAAATTGAATTTGGAGCCGACAGCGCCCATCACCTCGTCATATGCACCAAAATAAACGCGGCGTAGGCGGGCGTTTAAAATAGCGCCGGCGCACATGGGACATGGTTCCAGCGTCACATAAAGGTCACAGTCATCCAACCGCCAGCCGCCCAAAGCTTCGGCTGCCATGGAGAGCGCGGACAGTTCCGCATGTCCCAAGGGGTCATGATTTCGTTCGCGGGTGTTGTGTGCGCGGGCAATGATGTTATTCTCCCGCACCACAACTGCGCCAACGGGAATTTCTCCTTCTTCGCAGGCGCGCTGCGCTTCCAGCAGCGCTTCGCGCATATATTGTTCTTGAATATTCATCTGTCATACCTCCCTTGGTTTGATAATATACGCATCGCCGGTTTCGAGCGAAGCGAAGAAACGATTCGGCGGTGCTTTCTCATTCATGCAATCTTCGGACACGTGCCGAAGATTGCATACCTTTCGCTGTTCGGAGTGTCAAGGAACGCGACGCGACGCGCGAGTGCAGAACAGCGAAAGGGGGAATCCCCAAGGGGGGATGAATCGACGGCATAAGCCGGAGAGAATCCCTTCTTGGAAATATATTATACCATGATTTTAATAGAAATACCAGCCATTTTTTATCAAAGGGTTGCAAAAATACCAGAATTGCGCTACACTATATATCATAAGCGAATATAAAGAAAGAAGGCGACGATATGCAGCTAGTAAAACGGCTGCTCTCCCCACAATATATGGTGAAGTCGGAACAGGTGCGAGGCGAAATTCCGGCAGGGAAAGACATCTACCGGCGGACGCTGCAAACGGCATGGCCGGCGGCAGTGGAATCAATACTGGTGACGTTGGTCGGCGCGGTGGACACCATTATGGTTGGCGGAATAGGCGCCGGGGCTATCGCGGCAGTTGGCATTACCAATCAGCCGAAATTGATTTTAATGGCGCTTATCATGTCGCTGAATGTAGGCGTCACGGCGGTCGTCGCGCGGCGGCGCGGGGAAAATAACCGGCAGGGTGCGATTGACTGCCTGAAACAATCTTTGATGATCAGTGTGGGAATCAGCCTACTGCTTTCTATTTTAGGTTTTTTCTTTGCTGCGCCGCTGTTGCATGTTGCAGGGGCGGGAGAGGATATTTTAAAAGACGCTGTGACTTATTTCCGCGTGCTGATGTGCGGCATCATGCTCACCTCTGTCAGTTTGACCATCAATGCGGCGCAGCGTGGCTGCGGCAACACGAAAATATCCATGCGGACAAATTTGACGGCAAACATTATCAATATTCTTTTTGACTATTTGCTCATTGGCGGACATTTGGGATTTCCGCAGATGGGTGTTGCGGGCGCAGCGCTGGCGACGGTGCTGGGTAATCTGGTGGCGTGTGTGATGTCTGTTTGGTCGGTGACAAAACAAAACACTTTTTTGACCGTGAAAGGATGGCGCGGCTGGTCGTTTGACCGAAAAACAGTGAAATCGGTTATGAACATTAGCAGCGGAGCCATGGTAGAGCAGGTATTTATGCGCGTTGGGTTTTTCGTGTATGCGGCGATTGTGGCACGGCTGGGAACCATTGCGTTTTCCACGCACCAAATTTGTATGAACATCATTCATTTGTCGTTCAGCTTTGGAGACGGACTTGGCATTGCAGCGGCGTCTTTGGTGGGACAGAGTTTGGGCGCGCGCCGCAGCGATATGGCGATTATCTATGGAAAAACGGCGCAGCGCGTTGCGTTTGCCGCCTCAACGCTGCTCTTTTTCCTATTTATTTTCGGACGGCGTTTTTTGGTGATGTTATTCACGGACGAAGCGGCAATTATTGCGCAGGGGGCAGTGATTCTGGTCATTATTGCCTTTACCACCCATGCGCAAACGTCGCAGGTGGTCATGACAGGGAGCCTGCGTGGCGCAGGCGATACCAAATTTGTGGCATTGACGGCATTTTTATCCATTGCGGTTATCCGTCCTACATTGACGTGGCTGCTTTGCATGGTGGGTTCCTTTGGACTATCCGGTGCATGGATTGCCCTGCTGATTGACCAGTATATGCGCATGAGTTTTAACTTGGCACGGTTTTCGCATGGAAAATGGACAACAAAAGAACTGTAAACGGAGGAAGAACTATGGAAAAAGTGGTGTTGGCGTCAAACAATGCAGGAAAACTGCGGGAGTTCCGAGAAATTTTAGAAGGGCTGTTTGAAATTGTTTCCCTGCGGGAATTGGGACTGGAAGCAGACCCGGAGGAAACGGGCAGCAGTTTTGCAGAAAATGCGCGGATAAAGGCGGAATATTCCTGCCGTCTCAGCGGTTTACCCGCGCTTGCAGATGATTCGGGATTGGAAGTGGACGCATTAGGCGGCGCGCCCGGTATCTACAGCGCGCGTTATGCCCCGGGAACGGATGCGGACCGAGTGGTAAAATTATTGCAAGACATGGAAAATGTGGAGAAAAGAACAGCGCGATTTGTTTCGGTGGTTGCACTGGTATATCCGGACGGACGGCAGGTGACGGCGCGCGGAACCTGCGAAGGCGTTATCACGCGGCAGCCGCAGGGCGCGGGCGGATTCGGCTATGACCCGATATTTTTGCCTGATGGCTATGACCAAACCTTCGGACTGCTCAGCGCAGAGACAAAAAACAGCATTTCCCACCGCGGCAGGGCAGTGCGCGCACTGCGCGACAAATTAAATTTATCCAGATAAATCGTTTCGGACGAGGCAATGAACTGTTACGAGGGGGACTTCAAAGACTGTAAAGCAGTCTCATGTCCCCCTCGCACCCTCCGGGCACACGATAAGCTCCCCAAGTTCGGGACGCAAGGAAAGCATAAATCCCGCATTTTATGCAGGATTTCCGTCCCGCAAGGTGCAAAAAGTCAGGCGCACGCGTGCCCCAGAGGGGATGTCCTGACTTTTTGCATATTTTATAGAAGGGGTAACCCCCTTCCTAACCCCAGTTTTAGCGTATTGACTAGTTTTGTCTACAGTCTGAGCGTATCTCATCAGAGATACGCTGTTTTTATCATAACAATGGAATAAATTATTTTCGTTCCTCCAGAGCCATGACAGCTTCCAATAATTCTTTGCGCACGCGGCGGTAAACCGCAACGTCTTTTTCAAAATCATTGAATTGACGGAACACTTTGGCAATCAGCGCCGCTGCTTCGTCGGGACGCTGCGCGCGCAGCGTTTCCAACATACACAAATCTTCCAAACCAATGCGGTGCGCTTCGCTGCGTGTGCAAATCAGCGGCATATCGTGCCCGGGGAAGAAAATTGCGCCGTCGCCTGCCGGCAGATACATTGCGTATTTGGGGTGGAATTCCAGCACTTTTTCCCAGAAAGAACCCGCCTGACGGCGGAACACACCTTCGCTGTGATAGTAGTTGCCGCCCCAGTGCAGGAAGCCTTCAATATCCGTATATTTTGCGGGCGCCCAGCCCAGCCACACTTGGCGCAGGCGTTCCATGTCCTGCAAACGGTTGCAGTAGTTTGCGCCGGGCGTCAGGCAGGAATAGACCCAAATTTTGTCACCCGCCGCCACGCGGCTGTTATAAAAATCAAGCTGCTGTTCGTATTGGTCTAACGAGGGACACCAAATATCCATAGTCCCTTCCAGCGGGTGACCCGCCAGCGTAGGCTCCAATAGCGGAATGTTCGGCATAGCGGCGCGAACAATAGAGGTAATACGACGGTATGCGCCCTCCAGCGCTTCGTTCGGTTCGTCCAGACAGCACTGCGTCCAGCTATCCGTAAGGTCATGGACGGCAAGCCATGTGTAGAGCTGCTCCGCCATGCTTTTCAAGGTGTTTTCACCCGCGCTGCCCGGAATGATTTCTCCTGTCATGCCAACATGGGCTTCCTTGCCATAATCAAATGCGTCAAACGCTTTTTGTTTATAAATTTCTGCAATTTCGTCCGGCGATTCCAGTGCGCTGTGGTCAATGGAGGCATAGAAAGCGTCGTCGTCCGCCTGAGAGCAATGGCGCACTGCAAAAGCGCCGCCGTGGAACAACGTAATACCTGCCCGTTTTGCGACAGCAACCATGGTTTCTAAATGCGCTTCATTTAAAATAGGTTTGCCTGTTTCGTCCAAATCAAAAATTTCCTCCATGGTAATACAAAAGATGTTTTGTCTGGAATAGACTGCTGCCCGCAGATATTTTTCCAAAATGGAAAGATAGAGCGGAGACCATTTTTCTGCGCGGTGCGACTGCGCCAACTGCGAAAAAGAAAACCAGTTGACATATTGGAAGGTGTCTTTTCCTGCCGCGGGCACCTGATACGGATATTCGTCTACAAACAGCGTCAGTTTTTTGGTAGCGTCTCCCTGTGTGACCAGCAGCGTCCATGTCTGCGTGCGCGGCTGACGGCAATATTCAATCGGCGTTTTGAACGCAATACCAGCAGTGGGAAACTGCGGCTGAAAAATGTTATAGAATGGGTCCAAAACATCATAAATCATAAATGGTGCGCGGCGGATAACATGCTCGTTGACGTCATTCTTCAAATATTCCGTGCGCTGCTTTGCACCAGTATTGATCTCCACCGGCAAGGCGCGTAGTTCAAACAGTTTATAGCTGCCATGTGGTCCCTGCACCTCCACGGAAACCGGAATACCGGGCGTGAGTCCGCGCAGGACGATATGTACACCGGCATAGGTTCCGTTTGCCCCTGCTACGCGGTAGGAGGAGAAGCCCTCCGCTGGATTGGTGTCGGGATAGATAGGGGTAAGTTCGTCAAAAAGTGCTGCTTCAAAAGTCTGCATAGTCAATGCCCTCCTGCAAAATTTTTTTCTGTGCCCATTATAGCGGATAGAGCGTAAAAATGCAATAAACAGATTTTAAACTGAACTAACAGATTTTAAACGGAATCGGGTAATATAGGCATAAAAAACACCAAAACAGACGGGAAAGCTGCTTTGGTGTTTACTTTTCTATTACGTTTGCGATTTTCGATAGTTGCCCGGCGTTGTTCCGACTGTTTTTTTAAACAGGCGGATAAACGAGGTTGTATTGAGAAATCCTGTTTCCAGCGAAATATCGTCAATTTTTTTAGACGTACAGCGCAATAGTTCCTTTGCTTTTTCAATTCGCTTGTTGTTGATGTAGTTAACAAAACCCTCTGGCTGAATGGTTTTAAAAATTTTAGAGATATAAGGTGAACTGATGTGAAACTCCTGTGCTACCATGTTGGCACTGAGATCCGCATCGGTATAATGCTCGTCAATATATGTCTTGATTTTCTTTGCCAGTGCCGCGGCACCGCTGTCGTTTGCCGCTTCAGTTTCCCGTTTGATTTTTGCACAAATGCTTTCAATCAAATCATGAATACCGCTTTGAATAGCGCGGATATCAGCAGAACCGGTCAGTGTCAGTAAGTATATATCGTTGACCTTTTGATTATCGCTGCTAACGTAGTTTTGGAAATTTTTCGTAATCGTATTGATAAGGTCATGGATATAGTATTTAAACACAACAGGATTAAAGTTGATAGAGTGCGTGGATTGATGAATGAGGTCGTCAACAAAGGCACATGCCTTTTCCTGTTCTCCGTATTTAATATAGTTGCATAATTGGCTGATTTTATCAATTCTGAAAAACAGCGGGTCTGTATGTTCAGCGGCAATATCCTCGTAAAATACAATATCGGATTCTCCTGTGAATTGGATATAGTCAATACAGGTAAACGCTTCGGCATATGCCTTAGACAGCTCGAAAATATCGCCGTGCCATTCGCTGACGCCAGCAGAAAAATCTACGCTGAAATGCTGTTTCATCAAAGCGATAATTTCGCCCAGCACGCCGTCCAGCAGTGCGAAATCCTGCTGGGAACGCACGGCAATGAGCGCAATACAATTTCCGTAGCTTTCAAAGAAATAACTCTCCATGCCTTTGTCGTCCAACAGTTCCCGACCGATGTTGTCAATGATGTCCACCAGCAAATTGTAGCGCTCGAAATCAGAAATGTTTTCATCCTGAAATAAATCGGCGTAATGTTGCATGGGGAACAGAATCACCACATTCGGCGGAGAGGACAGTTCGGGAGCAAGATATTTCTTGACCGTATCGCCTTGGATGTCGGAAATTGTGCCATTGAGTAATTTCGCCCAGAACGTATCTTTTAGCTGCCGGTTATGTTTTTCCTGAATGGTTTTTGTTTGCCGCAGCTGCTGCGCTGCATCTAAGATAAGTCCTTCAATTTGCGACATTTCGTTCTGGTCGCGATATTGTGTGGGAACCTTCATTAAAACTTTCCGAATCGGTGAATATTGGCGGTTGACCAGAAACCGTATAGCAACCATACCCAATATCACAGCGATAAGCATAAGCAGCGACACGACATAAAAACTGTTAGAGGATGCATAATAGTAGGTTTTTGGCGTGTAGAACACAAAATGCCAGCCGGTATCGGAGGAAGAGATATAGTTTGCTATAGTTGCCTGCTCGTTCAGGTTAAATTCAAACATTCCCTGTGGCTGTGTGAACTGTTCCGTCACACCCTGCGATAAAGTGTCGGAAGAAAGTGTTGTGGCAAGCAGCATGTCAGAACGGTCAAATATTTCGTAGTTGATTTTGCTGTCTGCAATCATTTTGCCGAGTTGATAGCTAAAATAGGCGTCGCGAATCATGATAATCATGAATACATTATCAGAGGACAGCCGGTATTTAAACGTGACATATTTCGGCGAAACGTCCGTCAAAGAACTAGTACCCTTGACAATTTTAAATTCTTCATAGGGCGAGGATACCCATTCCTGCCAAGTGGGATAGTCAATATCCAGTCCAGTGTAGACGGAATTGAAAAATTTTGCGTCCTCCTGCAGCCCTTCTGCACTGCCAACCGTACCGGAGTTACCATAATAAAAATAGAACTTATACGCATTATATAAGGTAAAATAATAGGGCTTGAGCGCTTCCTGAAACGAATGAATCATCTCGGGGGAAGCCTGCTGCGTTGCTTGAAGTGTACGGATAGCCAAAACATCTTGGTTAGTGGCAAGTTCAGACGCAATGGTCTTATAACGACCGAGTTCCAAATCAATTTGCTGCTGCACATTTTGATAGAATACATTGTTTTTTTGATTCAGTTCCTGACGGATATTTTTCATTAAATATTGATATGTAATATAATTGAACACAACCGGAATGATGAGTACAAAGAAAAAGGAACGCGACCATTTGGAAACCAGAGATGATTTTTGAAAAAAGTTCAACTAGGATTCCTCCTTTGGTGACAAATTAATCATCATAGCCGCTTATGGGCTATGATGTGCTTTACTAAGCGAACGGAATCAGACTACTTTCTAGTCATGGAATATCCGGACACGTGCCGGATATTCCATACCTCTCAGCCGTGAGCGTTTCGATAGGAACGCTGCGAGAGCGGACGCGGCTGCATGGGGGTGTCCACGAGGGGGACGGCTTGACAGAATATTTTACATTCTGGAAGGAGTCCCCCTCGTGATGTAAATAGTATATCATAAAAAAAACTTTTTTTCAATTCCACAGAATAAATTGCCTGATTGTACATTGCGGAAAAATAGGTAAAAAGTGCCGATTTATCGAGGTTTTGCGGAATCGGAGAATAAAATTAGTAAATCATTTGATTAAAAAAAGTAAATTTTAAAAGGACTAAAATAATGAATGAAACGAGGGCGTATTCAAAATTTGTCAGCCGCAAATAAAATTCGTAAATTGAAATTCAACATGGCACCTTGTATAATAAAAACAGAACACGGACAGAGGGAAAATGTCCGGAAAAATCAGGAATGGAGGAGATTGGCATGAAATCACAGACACTTGCCGCAGAAGGACGGGGACTGCTACGTAGCAGAAGAAATACCGTCGCTGGCGCACAGGTGGTGAAAAAATCAAAATGGCGTGCGATTTTAAGAAATTATGAACTCTACATATTTTTACTTCCCGCGCTTGCGTACATCGCTGTCTTTATGTATGCGCCAATGTATGGTGTATTGATGGCGTTTAAAGACTACAATATGGCAAAAGGAGTTATGGCAAGTCCATGGGTGGGACTGGAAAATTTCCGGCGTTTTTTTGCAGGATATAATTTTTGGACAACGCTCTGGAACACCTTAGCTCTAAGCCTGTACTATTTGGCGGCAACACTTCCGCTGCCCATTGTATTGGCGCTTATCTTCAATAATATTAGAACGGGCATGTTTAAAAAATCCGTTCAGATGATTACCTACGCGCCCAACTTTATTTCCGTTGTGGTTCTGGTGGGTATCATGAAAATCTTGATGACGCCGGAAACGGGCGTGTTTAACGTGTTGCTGACGAAGTTTTGCGGAGCGGGCGTGATTGACGTTTTCGGGAAACCGGAATATTTCCGTCATCTCTATGTTTGGTCGGGCGTCTGGCAGACGCTGGGTTGGAATAGCATCATCTATGTGGCGGCGCTAGCGGGTATCAGTCCAGATTTATATGAAGCGGCGACTATTGACGGTGCGAGTCGACTGCAAAAAATCTGGTATTTGGAAATTCCAAGCATTTTGCCCACAGCAGTGATTATTTTAATTTTGAATACCGGCAGCGTGATGAATCTGGGATTTGAAAAAGTATATCTTATGCAGACACCCCTTAATTTGGCTGTTTCGGAAACCATTCCAACGTATGTTTATAAAATGGGTGTGATTGCAGGAGACTACAGTCTGGCAACAGCAATCGGACTGTTTAACTCGGTAGTCAGCGGCGTTTTGCTGGTGATTGTGAACTTCATATCCAAAAAGTTCAGCGAAACTTCATTATATTAAGGAAGGGGGAAGGAAACCATGCTTGCTATTCATAAAAATAAAGTAAGAGAACCGCTGGAGGACAGGGTTTTTGCAGGTGTCTCTTATGTAGTGCTGGCGGCGCTGGCGGTCATCTGTTTATATCCGCTCTATTTTGTGGTGATTGCGTCCATCAGCGACCCTGATGCAGTATATGCCGGAAAAGTCATTTTGTGGATTCAGGGATTCACCATGATGGGATATGAAAAAATATTCCAGAACGACATGATATTCCGTGGATTTTTCAACTCCGTGTTTTATACTTGCGTTGGTACCATCATCAATCTGGCAGTCACACTGCCGGCGGCATATGCGCTTTCGCGTAAAGATTTGGTGGGGCGGCGCGGCATTATGATTTTGTTTATTATCACCATGTATTTCAGCGGCGGAATGATTCCGACCTATTTGCTGATTCAAAATATTGGATTGTATAATAAACCGATTGTCCTCTTGCTATGTAATGCACTCGTGGTATATAATATGATTATCGCGCGGTCGTTTTTTGAGCAGACCATTCCGGATGAACTGCTGGAAGCGGCGCGCATTGACGGCTGCGGCAACACACATTTTTTTGTGAGAATCGTATTGCCGCTGTCCAAGACAATGATTGCGGTTGTAGCGCTCTACTATGCAGTCATGCATTGGAACTCCTTTATGCAGGCACTGCTTTACATAGACGACCCGGACTGGAAACCGCTGCAATTGGTGCTGCGCGATTTGCTGATTTCCACGCAGGCAATGGCACAGTTCATGCAGGGTGATGAATCCATTGTGATGCAGCAGAAACTGGTGAATGTCATGCAATATGGCATTATTGTAGTAGCAATACTGCCAATGATGGTCATTTACCCATTTGTACAGAAACATTTTGTAAAAGGCGTTATGATTGGCGCAGTAAAAGGATAAAAAAAGGAAAAAAAGAAAGGGGAAGAAAATCGTGATGAAAAATTGGAAAAAAGCAGTGGCTGTTTTAACAGCGGTAATGATGGTAGGCGCTCTGGCAGCCTGCGGTGGCGGACAACAGGCAAACGCACCGGTAGAGGAAACAGGCGTAAACCAGACAGGATTCCCGATTGTGAACGACAAAATCACCATTAAAGTAATGGCGCCCAACTGGAACAACAGCAGAGACTATAATGAAAAGAAAGTCATTCAAAACTATGAAGAAAAAACGAATATTCATGTGGAATGGACTTATTTCACAGGAGATGCTTCGGAAAAACTGTCTCTTGCATTTGCGGCAAAGAATAACATGCCGGATTGCTTTTTGATGGCAGACCTGCCGTCCAGCACGGTGGATAAATACGGAGCGGATGGTGTAATTTTGCCGGTAGAAGATTTAATTGAAAAATATGCGCCCAACATCAAGGCGGCGATTGACGAAGATACAGACGGCAGAAAAATGGCAACGGCAGCAGACGGACATATGTATGCAGTACCGTCTCTGTACCGCAGTCCGCAGGAACAAATCCGCGGCGAACAGTTCATTAACAAACAATGGCTGGATAAACTGGGCTTGTCCGTTCCTTCCACAACTGACGAGCTTTATACGGTGCTGAAAGCATTTAAAGAACAAGACCCCAACGGTAATGGACAGGCGGATGAAGTGCCGCTGGTAATGCAGTGGGATAACAACATCAGTGGTATTGCATCCCTGTTTGGCTCCTGGGGCGTTGGCAGCGCATATACAGGCGCTGGTGGTTCTTGTGAAGCGGGTCCCTTCTTCATCAAAGATGGGAAAGTGGTTGTAAGCAACATGCAGGAAGAATATAAAGAAGCGGTGAAATTCTTCCATAAATTATATTCCGAAGGTTTAATTAACATTGATACCTTCACCGGCGAAGCAAAAACCATTGAAGCAAAAATCAAAGCGGAACCCTATACAGCGGGAATGTTCAGCGGATGGGACACAGCCAGAGCGGGCGTGTTTTCTAAATCCTCTCAATATTATACAGAAGTACCGCCGCTGAAGGGCCCAAAAGGTGAACAGAACGTATTTAAACCGGTTTATGGCGTTTTTGCCAACAACTATATTTCGGCAACCTCCAAACATCCAATGGCAGTGATGCGCTGGATGGACGGTACGGCAGACCCGGATACTTCTTATGAATGGAACACGGGAATGGTTGGAAAAGTGATTGAAAAAATTGATGGAAAATGGCAAAAACTGCCGGTTCCGGAAGGTGAGGACGAAGCGACTTTCCGTGGAAACGATGTTTATCAGTTCCCTGTCATGGGTATCACAACAAGATGGTATAAAGAGAATGTCAATTTGACGAGTGAACCGCAGGCACAGTTTAGAATCAAAGTAAATGAACTCTATCTGCCCTATGCAAGCATGATGTCGGTAGAACATTTACACTATAATGAAAAACAGCGCAAAACACTGGAAGCGGTATTGCCGCAGATTGTGGACTATTCCAAACAGAAAGAAGCGGAATGGGTAACAAACGGCAACATTGACGCAGAGTGGGATGCACATATCAAACAACTGCAAAATATGAACATTAGCGAAGTGCAGAAAATCATGCAGGAGGCATCTGATTATTGGAACAGTATTGATTAAGAACTTGAAACATACGGCTTCCCGAACCCTTTTTCGGTTCGGGAAGCAATCAGGAAGGGGAGAAAACGGACATGAAACGACATGCAAAGCGTTTTTGTGGAATACTTTTGCTCACGGCAATGCTGCTGGCAATGATTCCGGCAGGATTTGCCGCCGCAGCGGGGGTTGCCATGCCAACGGCTGATGTTGCGCCGGGACTCTATAGGGAGACCAAACAGGTTTCGCTGTCGGCAGCGGCAGGTGCAACGATTTATTATTCCACAGATAATAAAATGCCGGACGAGACCTGCACAGAATATACAGGTTCCATCACAGTGAGTGAAACCACAAATATTTGTGCCATTGCGGTGGCAGACGGCGTGAAAAGCGACCCTGTCACGTTTACATACATCATCAAAGATGCAGAAGAACCGATTTTTCAATTTGTAGCAATGAGCGATATTCATATCGGCGACAGGACAAAAGACGCACCGCGGGTAAAGAAAGCGTTTGATGTGATTCAGTCCATTTTCCCGGAGCCGGATGCGATTGTTCATGTGGGCGACCAAATCAACGACAACCACGTTGCCCATCCGGAACAGCCGGATCGCAGTGCAGACCATCAAATTGTGGTTGATATGCTGCAAAAAGAATTGCAAGACCGCAGCTTGACAGACAAAACCGACGTCAGCATGGTAATGGGAAACCATGACTCGACGGTAAGTAATATGCAGAAATACTATCCGGAAGAGTGGTATCCAACCTCCGGACCGGGCTACTATCATAAAGTGATTGACGGCTATGATTTTCTGTTTTTGAACACAGAAAGCGCAAATCAGACGCAAGCAAATTGGTTAAGTGAAAAATTGCTGGAAATCACGAAAAATAAAACAGAGATGAACAAACCCATTTTTGTGGCGGGACACAGACCACTTGCAGGAACGGTGTTGGACAGCCAATATGCAGTGAATGCTCCGGCAATCACGAATGTGTTAGCGGAATATCCGCAGGTAGTGGCGTTTTCGGGACATTCGCATATCAACATGAACGACGAAAAATCCATTCATCAAAAAAACTATACTTCTTTGAATACAGGTTCCATGAGTTATATTGAAATTGACCGTGGTAACAATTTTCAGATGCACACTAATGCAGGACAAGTGGCATCCTTTGAAATTCCTGTCACGCAGTGCTACTTTGTGGAAGTCTTTAGTGACCGTGTGGAATTTGACCGCGTGGCAGTGAACGCGGACTGGGGCGATGCCAGACCGCATTTTATCCCATCTGAACCCTTCAACAATACTGGTGTATCCATTGGAGAACGCTGGACGGTAGATATGACAGGCGACATTAAAAGCAAATTCCAATATACAGCAGAAAAACGAAAAGGCAGCGCGCCGACCTTTGCAGCGGATGCAAAAGTAACAGCAAAAATAGAAGGCGGCAAAGCGCTTGTAACTTTCTCTCAGGCGGAGGACGTGCAGAAGCTTCGCTATTATGAAGTAGCTATGCGCGATGCAGCAGGAAACGACGTCAAATCCATGAAGGTACTGCCGGAGCACTATTTCTCACCGGTACCGCGTACATTAACCTATGAATTTACGGATATTCCGCAGTTTGGCGGCAGTTATACCTTTGGCGTCCGCGGCGTGGATACCTTTGGCAACCGCTCGGAAGCGATTGTCACGGAAGAAGCGGTGACTGTGCCGAAGTTGCCAGGGATTTTACCGACTTATCTGGTAAACGAGACATTCACCGAGGAACCGACAGACGCGGCGACACAAGTAATGCCATTTGTAGACGCATGGAGCGGCGGACAGGCAACAATAAACTACAATAATGGAATGTGCAATCTGGTCAATGGTGGAAATACAAACTTTGGTTTGGGAATGCCGCTTATGCCGGGAGATGGAACAACCGCTACGCCGACCGGACCTTTGATGGTAGAATGGGAATGGAAAGACGCTACAGGTGCAGGGGAAGAAATCCAAGCCTATTTCCGTAATGCGGCGGGTCAAAACTCATTTGTTGTCCGTGCTTATTCCGGTAGCTATAACTGCCGATTCATTAATGCAAGCAATGGTTCCGGCAGTAACTGGGGTAGTTCTTCAGCGGCAGGATCCAATGCTATGACCAAGGTGCGGGTGCTGCTGAATAACACAGGAAGTGCAGCTTATGTAGATGGCGTGTGGCTGAATGGGACACGTATTGTCAGTGAACGTCAGACATTTCTCAGAGATGTTGGCGCTGGATTTTCAAAAATTATTTTCAGTCACAAGACAAATGGCTCAACGGGCGATACGGTATTTAATATAGATAATCTCAAGGTATGGGTGCCGGCGGCTTCCCAAGCGGCAAAATTAGCGGCGGAGGACGGTGCGGCGATTACTTTTGACGATATCAAAGGAACCAACGAAGCGGCGAATAATATCACGTCAGACTTGGCGTTGGCGGCGAAAACAGAAACAACAAACGGTTTGATTGTCACAGGCTGGAAATCCAGCAATCCAGCAGTCATTGCGGCAGACGGTACTGTAACGCGTCCAGGACTTGGAGAACCGGACACAGAAGTGACTCTGACACCGATTCTGGGCGTACTGGATTTTGAAAACGAAACAGACGGCAACTATGCTACGGCAGAAGGAACGCCCATCACAGTGACGGTCAAAACCACCGACACCACCGGCGGCATTCGTCCGGAGGATGTGAATGGCGTTGGATATTATGTCAACGAAACCTATGACGAGAAACCGACTGACCCACAGACGCATTCCATTCCAAGCATTGGCACATGGAGCGGCGGCACGGCAGAATGGACTGTGGAAGATGGAAAACTGGCGATGGTACCGACGTCAACCGGTTATAATTTCAATATACAAATCCCCTTCATGCCGGGAGAAATGAAAGAAAATATCGTGCCGAAGGGCAAGGTATATATTGATTTTAAATGGCAACATGGTGCAAATGAAACACAGACCGACCTTTATGTGCAGGGGTATGCAAGCAATCTTGTGAAGTTGATAGCAAAAAGCGGAAAACTAGAGGTAGCGTATTATGACGCAAGTAATAAACTGCAAACCTATGCAACTTCTGCGAGCGGACTCAATTTTAATCAAATGAATCAGATTAAACTTTTGATGGATGTAAAAGCCGATGGAGCATCCACCTTGGAAGGCTTTTGGTTAAATGGAACGGAAGTCAAAACGGGATCCGTAACTCTTTATAAGAAAACGGGAACGGAAGATAAAGATATAGAAAGAGGACCGGCCGGCTTGGTTTCCTCTCGATGGGCAACAACAGGTACAAAACCCTACAAAATGTTAGAGTTTGATTATATGAAAACATGGCAGCCGGTAGAAGAACAGCTTGCGGCGAAAGCGGCGAAAGCGACGGTTACATTTGACAGCATTAAAGGCGCCAATACAGCGGCAGACAATGTTATGGGGAATCTGAAACTAGGGGGGGCGTCATATGAAATTATAAATGGACTTTCTCTGGTCGGATGGAAATCCGGCAACGAAGCTGTTATTAAAGCAGATGGCACTGTAGTACGTCCTGCCTATGGCAGCGGCGATGTACAGGTGGCGCTGACGCCGGTATTTGCAATGCGCAACAGCGAAAACGAAGATGGCGTTCCCGAACTTGTCAAAGCAGACGGTACGCCGATTACCGTAACAGTGAAAGAAGCAGGAAAACCAACGGACTTTAATGTGACATATTTAGTAAATGAAGATTTTGATACTCTGCCAACAGAAGCAGACGCAGCAACCCGTCCCATTCCGTCTGAATCGGCATGGAGCGGCGCGTCCGCTACGGTTGATGTGGCGGACAGTGCGGCTCGGTTGAAACTGGACGGCGGCATTGCAAAGAACACACAAATGAATGTTCCTGTCATGCCGGGAGCAGCAGCAAGTACCATGCCGCGCGGAAAGAATATGATTGAATTTGAATGGAAACATCATGCAAATGCAACGCAAATCATGGTCTATTTGCAAGGGGCAAACGGACATGTGCTGAGACTGGAAAAGAGCGGGACGAGTACAATTATTAAAAAAGGAACCAACGGCAGTGCTTTTTCCGATGTAAAAACGTTAAGTAATCAGGTCTTTACAACTGATACAAAAGTCCGTCTGCAAATAGACACTTCGACAGAAGGTAAGACCTATTTGGAACAATTGTGGATTGGTGGAACACCAAAATTAGACAGTCGCGTGGAATTGTTTGATGCGGGTGATGGATTGAAGCAATTGATGTTTGCGCCCGGAAATACGACTACCGGCGTAGGCGATATCGTGTGTAGCGTCAACTACATTAAAGCATGGCAGAGCGCACCGGCGCAGCTTGCAGAATATGTAGCACAAAATCCTGTGAACGTTACATTTGATAACATTAAAGGCGAGAACACAGCAGCGAACAATGTGACGAGCAATCTGCAAAAAGCAGATTTAGGTAACGGCTTGAAAGTGGTTGGCTGGAAAACCAGCAACGCGGCAGTCGTTGCGGCGGATGGCACTGTGACACGCCCTGCAAAGGGAAGCGGAGATGTTCAGGTGACTTTAACGCCGATGATTGGAACAGAGGATATCACAGGCGAAGGAACAGACGGTTATATTTCTGTAGACGGTACGCCGATTACGGTTACGGTGAAAGAAGCTACGGGAGAAACAACACCGACACCGACGGAAACAGCGACACCAACGCCCACGCCAACATCGGATACGCCCACGCCCACGCCGGTACCAGGCGAATCAAAATTGGCATATTTTGTGAATGAACCTTTTGATACCCTGCCGACGGCGGCAGATGCGGCAACCAGACCCGTTCCGGTTGTAAGTGATTGGGGCGGAAAAGATTCCATAGTTCGGGTAACCGATGGCGCGGTGCAGTTGGTTCGCGGCAGCAAAGCGGCGAACACCTGTCAATTGGACGTGCCGCTTATGACAGGTACCGGCACGGCAAGTATGCCGCGCGGCGAAAACATGATTGAATTTGAGTGGAACCGCAACAGTAAATCAACGCAAATGGCGGTTTATATCAAGGGCAGCGCAGGACACGCGATGAAACTGAATTGCACGAATAATTCCATGGCAATTCAAAGCTCCCAAACCGGTAAACCAAATGCCGGTGAATTTACCACCTTGGCAACGGTAGACAATCTCAATTTGGGCAGCGGCTGGACAAAAGTCCGGTTGAAAATTAATTCAACAGGAACAAGTACCTATCTGGAACAAGTTTGGGTGAACGGCGAAGCGAAACTGTCGTCAAAAGCAGTGCTGTTTGACGTTGGGCAAGGATTGCAGCAGATGATGTTCTCGCCAGGTAACGGTTCTGTAGGTGCAGGAGAAGTGATTGTCAGCCTGAACTATTTAAAAACATGGCAAAGCGCAGCGTCTCAAATTGCGGAACTGTCCCAAGGCGCTGTCACCTTTAACGATATCAAAGGTACAAATACGGCGGCAGACGCTGTAACAGCAAATCTGGATTTCAGTAAAACGGAAATCGGCGATTTCAGAGTACAGGGCTGGAAATCCTCCAACGAAGACATTATTGCGGCAGACGGCAGCGTGACGCGTCCGCTGATTACGCAGAACGACGCGCAGGTGGTGCTGACGCCGATACTGGGCATGGCGGACACGACAAACGAAGGCGACGGCACTTGGGTCTATGGCGACGGCGCACCCTTGACAGTCACCGTGAAGAAAATGGGCGCGGCGGACGCGGTTGCACGGGTGAAAGCAGAGCTATCCTTTGACGACATCAAAGGTATCAACACGGCGGCGGACAGTGTGACGGATAATCTGGACTTTATTCGGGAACTGAACGGCGTAAACATTCAGTGGAGTGTGCAGTCCATGACGCCTTCCACAACAACGGCAAAAGTGGACGGCGCAACCGGCATGGTGGTTCGTCCGCAGATGAATGAAAGCGATGTGACCGTTGTATTGCGTGCGGCGCTTACCTGTGAGGGTGCGTCCGACACCAAAGACATCACGGTAACACTCAAGAAACTGGACGTATCCGCAGAGGAATATCTGCGGCAGTTGGCGGACAGTCTGACCTTTGCGGAAATTGCAGGGGATAACAAAGCAGAGAATCGAATCACAGCGAACCTGCACCTCATTCCTTCTTTCAAGGGAGCGCAGGTGACATGGCAGTCCAGTCAGCCGCAGACGGTTGCGGCTGACGGCAGTGTGACACGTCCGGACTATCCGCAGCCATCTGCTGAAGTGCAGCTTACAGCAACGCTGCAAATGGAAGGCGCACAGCCGGTCACAAAAGTGTTCCGTGTTGTGGTTCTGTCTACCGATTCGGACAACTTAGCATTAGAGAAAACTGTGAAAGTCAACGTAGCAGCGGACGGAGACACCAAAGCGGCGAACCTGACAGACGGCGACAGAGATACAACCTTCCGCACCAAAGCAGGTGCGAAAGCCTATACGGTGACAATTAATTTGGGCAGTGAAACACCGTTTAGCAGCTTGGACGTCTATGAAGTCGCAAACGGCGACGGTGTCTATGCGATTGAAGCCTATACAGTTGACATTTCAAATGACGGTAAAACATGGAAAACCGTTGCGACAGGCGGCACCATTGGACTGGGCAGCACCATTGCTTTTGATCCGGTAATCGCACAGTATGTACGGTTAAATGTGACCAAAAAGAAATCGGGCGTGGCGTCGGAGCTGGCAGAAATTGCAGTACGTTTGCAGCCAACAGAGGCGCAGCGTGTGAAAGCGGATATTGAAAATCTGATGCTAGACCTGCCGGATACCATTACGGCAAACAGTATTACTTTGCCGGCAAAAGGTGCGTTTGGTTCGGATATTACATGGACATTTACGCCGGAGGGAATTATCGCTCAGACCGGAACGCCGGACGGCAATGGCAATATGACGTATGCAGTGACCCATCCGCAAAACGGACAACGGGTAACGCTCGTTGCAACAGCAAAAAGCGGCGCTGCGGCAGCGAAAAAGAACTTTAATCGTTCTGTTAGCGGTACCGCTACGAATAACGGAGGCGGCGCAGGTAACAGTGGCGGGGGCAGCGGAAGTGCTTCTGGTGGCAGTGGCAGCGGCGGCGGAAAAATGCCAAATGTGAATCTTGGAGACCTCAGCGGTGTGGGAACGCCGAGTGGCGCGAACAAACCGTCACAAGAGGGATTCCGCGATATGGAACAGGATGCATGGGCAATTCCATATGTCATGAAGCTGTATACGCGCGGCGTGGTACAAGGCGATGAAAACGGAAACTTCCGGCCGGCACAGAGTGTTAACCGTGAAGAATTTGTAAAAATGCTGGTGCTGGCGCTGGACGTTCCGGAAAGCGAAGCAGACATCGCATTTGCCGATATGGAACAAGGCGCTTGGTACAGAGATTATATTCAGGCAGCAGTGGCAGCAGGTATTGTCAAAGGCGTATCGGAGGAGCGGTTTGGCGTAGGCGAAACCATCACGCGTGAAGATATGGCAACGATGATTTACCGTGCGGTGACTTACCTGAAACAAAATATTGGAAATAGTGAACATGCAGCTACCATCACGGATGCGCAGGACATCAGCAGCTATGCGCAGGAAGCAGTAAGCGCACTGGTGCGCGGTGGCGTTATCAGCGGCAACGAGGCAGGGGAATTCCTGCCGAAAAATCAGTCAACCAGAGCGGAAGCTGCAAAAATGCTGGCAATGTTGATGCAATAAAAATGGAGTGGGGGTTTGCGGGAGTTTTCACTCCTGCAAACCCAAAAACGGAATACGCAATTGGGGAGGCTGCGAAGAAATGAATATGAAAAAAATACTCAGTATGGTGCTCGCATTTGTCCTGTTATTAGCGTGCAGCATACCGGCGCTGGCAGAAACCGAACTGCCGGACAAAGTGTTGTTTGATTTAGAATCCCTTGGGATTGTACAAGGAAACGAAAATGGAGATATGGAACTGGACGGTCCCCTCACACGGGCGGAGTTCGCATCCATGATAGTACGCCTGAAACAGATGCAGGACTGGCCGGCACAGTTGCCGGAGGGCATCACTGATGTTGAAAAAGATGATTGGTTCTATGGGGAAGTATGCCGCATTTTGACTGCCGGTATGATGGTGGGATATGGAGACGGTAGATTTGGACCGAATGACCAAATGGACATGGAAATGGCAATGAAAGTGTTGGTGGTAAGTCTTGGGTATGATGTGGCAGCACAAAAGCGCGGCGGATATCCGGACGGCTACCGCAATATTGCGGCGGAACTGGGACTGCTGCGGGGCAGCAATATCACACCGGGCACTTTTACGCGGGCAGATATCCTGCGTATGATTTACAACAGTCTGGACGTTTCCATTGCCCAGCCTGGTTATAGTTATGATGAAATTATTCAAATTACGGAGGATACATTCCGGCAGCGGATTTTGGAAAAAGACCGTGAGAGCCAGTTGTTCAAAGGAAAAGGCGTTGTCACAGCCAATTCCAAACTGTGGATTGGCAGTAAACCAAGCGGTAAGCTGGCAGCAGACGAAGTCTATATTGACAATGTCCGCTATAAAACAGAGATTGCAAATGCAGGAAACTACCTCGGTATGGAAGTGGATTACTATGCGCAGGAGGGCAGCGACGGTCTGCTGCATTTGACGAGCGTGAAACCAACGAAGCGCAATGAGACGCTGACGCTGACAGAACAAGACTGGACGCAGCCGCAGAATGGGAAAATGACCTATTATAAAGACGGCAAACAAATCACACTAAGCATTTCCCCACAAGCGCTTCTGATTCAAAATATGCGGCTGCAAAGCAGCTATACGGAAGCGGATATGACGCTGGAGCGCGGCGCGGTGACACTGATTGACAATGACGGCGACAGCGCTTATGATATTGTCGATATTGAAACGTTCCACAGCTACCGTGTTGACCGTGTGAACGGCGATATCATCTATCTGAAAACGGCGGGCAAAGCGCCGCAGCGCAATTTCATTAACTTTGACGATAACGACGACGTTGTTTATACGATTTTAAACGCAGAAAATGAAGTTTGTAAACCGGAGGACATCAAAGCGGATGACATTGTCAGCGTGGTGGAAAGCGAAGACGGGCAGGTTTGCACCGTTGTAATCGGACAGGAAAAAATAACGGGAGAAATCACCGAACTGGAAGAGGACAGCGTACTGGTAGGAGATACCAAATATGATTTGGAACCGGGATTTGAAGAAACTGGTAAAACGCTTAAAGTCGGAGACAATTTTGCATTTTATCTGAACTACCGCGGCGAAATTTGCACGGTGAATGAAGAAATGGGACTGGAAGGCGCGGAAAAATATGCCTATGTGGCAGAAGTGGGGCGCAGAAGCGGCATGAGTCCCAATCTGGAAGCAAAACTGCTGCTGCCCGGCGATTTTGTGGAAACGCAGGAAGAGTCTGATATTGAGGACGATACCAGCGTTATCCTGAAATTAAAAGGACAAAACGCCAATGTTGTTATTTTGGAATTTGCAGATAAAGTGTCTGTAGATGGCAAAACAATGGGCGCGGCAGAACTGGAACAGCACTTTTCCAAAACGGACGACAAAGGGCGGCTGGTGAACAATGTCATTCGCTACCGTGCGAATGCAAACGGCGAAATTAAAACCGTCACCACACCCACAATCGTAGGAACTTCAGGGAAACGCGTGTATAATGCAAAAGAAAAAGTGTTTGGTAAAAAAGCGATTTCTGCCTTCGGTGCGGAAGAAACCACAAAAGTGTTGATGATTCCCGACTATGAAAAGCAAAGCATAGAAAGCATCAAGGACGAGGACTATCTCGCACCGGTGGAAATCAATGATGAACAGGAATATTATATCAACGGCTATGATATCAAAGAGGAAAATGAATGTGTCCGCGTGCTGGCAATCACGGCAACGCTGAAAGCGGACAGCCCGGGCGCTATCATTGACAGCAGTAAAATGGCTGTGGTGGAATCCGTCTCCATGTGCGTGGACGAAGAAGGCGAATCACGTTACAAAATCTATTTCTGGTCGGGCGGCGTGAAAATGAGTTACATGGTGGACGACATGGCGCATACACAGGCGAAAGCGCTTGGCAGCGGCGATATTTTCTACTATGCTGTTTCGCCGGCAACGAACCAGATTAATAAAATTATCCGCATTGACAATGCCGTAAAACCGTCCGGCGGAATGGGCGAATTCGGTATCGGAACGGAATCCAATCCGGAGGGACTCGGTAAAACGGTTTGCGGGTATGTGTCCGGCGTGGAATATCAGAAGATTGAAGATATTTTAAATCGCCGTGTGGATCGTATCACCGTTGATTTCGGAAACGGCAGCGAAGCGGTTGTGAAAGCAAACAGCCGTAATGCCCCGCCGGTATATTTATATGACGCGCAGCTCAAGACGATAAAGGTGATTTCGTCTCAGGATATCATTCCGGCACAGACAAACAGCGCAGACCAAATCATGGTACATATTAAAAACAGCACGGTGCGCGGCATCGTTATTGTCCGCTGAGTCGGAACAGGGAAACGGAGGTATGAAAAACATGAAAGGAAAACGAATTCTGACCGGACTGCTGCTGGCGTCTTTGCTGGCGGCGGGTTTCCCAGCGGCAGCGGAAGAAATGCCGGAAGCGGTGCAGCCGGAACTTATTCAGCAGGAAAAAACAGAGATGGTTAGCGTATCCGAAGGAGAAGACGGCGGCGCAGAAGAAACAGAAGACCCAGTGCTGGCGTTTGAAGATATCACAAGCAAAACGGGCATTTCAGACGAAACTTTCTATGGAAAATATGACGCGGCAACGGATACTTGGACGGTGAAACCCTATTTTAACTACGACAAATATCCCGAGATGGCGGCGGTAAAACAGGCGGCTATGCAAGTGACAGACGGCGACTACAGCACCGTGAAAGAAGAAATTCTGCAATACTACCGTGACAAACGGAGCCGTCAAAACGTTCCCATGCAGGGGTCACCCAACACGCAGGCAGCATTTTTCGGTTATGCGATGAAAAAGAATTTCTATTTTCACCCCAGTTGGCCCATGCTCGGATATTTTAACGTAAACGGAACGCCGGACTACTATTCCGTAGATGTGACCCACCAGTGGGACAGCATTAAAACAGCGCCCGACCACGTGGTATCTATGATATTGATGGCGTCGGAGAAGGACGGCAACACGGCTGAATTTGAAAGCAGACAGGGAGCGCACCCGCCTATTCTGGAGGTGGAATCCAACGGCGTTGTCACCACGCTGACGGCGACAAAGGACGCAACTGTCATTGCGGGCAGCAGCGACAGCAAAAACTTTGGCAAAGAACCGACGCTGTTGGTGGAGGAAAGCGCAACGACAATTGGTGCAAGTGAACCGACGGACAGCAACACCAAACGGTCGCATATCCAGTTTGACATCTCGGACATCAGTGTCACGGACGCGATTACCAGAGTGACATTGAAGGTCTATGGCAGAAACGCGACTTCGGACGAAGAAAAAGAAATTTTTGCAATGAAAACGCCCAACAATGCTTGGGAAGAAGACGTGATTACGTTTTACAGACTGGATAAAACGCAGGCATATGAACACATGGCGTATTCATGGGACAAAGAGGACAGTGTTCGCTATATGCGCCCGAAATATCAGGGTTTCCGTCTCCGTGAGGAACTGGAACGGTTTGAAACATGGTTCCCCATGATGCTGGGCATGTATATACAAGGGACGGAAAACAATGAGGACTATGCCTATACGGCGATTCGTCATTGGGTGGGCTGGCTGAACCAGTCGGGTACCAATCCAAAGGGACCGGGCTATGTGATTCCGCTGGATCATGGCTGCCGCAGTATTGCACTGCCGCGGGCGTTTGCATGGCTGATTATGTCGGAACATATGACGCCGGACGTGTGGAGCGCCACGCTGAAATATATGTGGAAAAGCGGCGACATCATGGTGACAAATAATTATGCCATCAACGACCCCAACAACGCGGGCGTTGTGGCGGCGCGCGGACTGCACATGATGAACTGCTACTATGACGAATTTGCAACCTATGACAAATGGCTGGCAAAGACGCGTACCAAAATTCAAACAGTGGCAAACGGCAGTCTGATTGACGCGGAAGGCGGCTATGGAGAAGGTTCTTTGGCATATGCTTCCATGACGGTTAACAACATGTTTGGATATACAACACCTAACACAGATACCAATGTACAGGATTTGCCTTTCAATAACCGTGCTGATTATGACAAGGTAGAAGATTTGGCGGTTTATCTCATGGATATGAGTATGCCCGGCTATAAAGACAGTCAATGGGGCGATGGCGCTGAGTATACGACCGGATATACAGGACCGTTCCGGACGGTATTGCAGGAATATGACAATCCCCATTTGAAATATGCTGTCGGTGAAGAAGGCGGCATGGTTCCTGACTATACTTCAGTGCTTTACAAAAACTACCGCCGTATGGTAATGCGCAGCGGTTGGGGAGAAAATGACAATTATCTGTTTACAGATTTGGACGGCGCGACAGTGCAGCATACGCATAAAGATGATAATAGTATTATTGTGAAAGCCTATGGACAATATTTGCTCAGCGACCAGCTATTCTTTTCCTATGGAACAGGAACAGTCAAGAATTATCTGGAATCTACTCGCGCACACAATACCATAGAAATTGACAACGCCAGCCAAGGAACGAAAAAGCGCGGCAATGTGAAATATTGGGAAAGCAATGATATCTATGACCACACCACCAATGAATCGCTGGCATATCAGGGCGAGAAAAATGAGAAACATACCCGTGATATCCTGTATGTTCGTCCGGGATTCTGGATTGTGGGCGATTATGTGAAACCTACCGATAGCGACACAGCACAGCATAACTATAAACAACATTGGCATATGCTGCCGGATGCGAACATTTCGTTGGACGAAGGAAGTCTGACCACAAGAACGAATTTCGGCGGTGCGGCAAACATTCAAATTGTGCAGGCGAATCCGGAGGACATGGACGCAAAGCTGAACAACGGTTATTATATCGGAACCACAGCAGATTACGTGACCTATGAACAGCAAGCGGTGGGACCGGTCATTTTCAACACGGTATTATATCCGGAAAAAGCGGGCGCAAATGTGGAAGTGACGGCAGAAACGCTGCCGCTGGAAAACGTAGAAAACAACGGCGTAACGGCAATGCATATCAATATTGATAACCATACGGACAATGAATTCGTGCGTGCTGATTACTATTTGGTGCACGATGAAAAACAAAAAGCGGTGCGCAGTTTTGCAAACTATGAAACCGATGCGCGTAGCGCATATGTGGAACGGGACGCGCTGGGCAATCTGACCCGCTTGATTGTGCAGGGCGGAACCTATGTGAAAGATTTGGATAAAAACGTGTGTTTGTTCAAATCAAAGACCCCAGTAGAACAAATTGGGTTTGGATTGTCCTATGGAACCGTTACCCGCGACACCTCAGCAAACGTGGATATGGAAAAACTGACGGTTTATGCAGACAACACAAGCGATATTGTGAATGTATATGAGGGTACCAAAGGCGCAAATGCCGTGAAAACGCCGGTTTCCTATAAAATGTCGGGACGGTATATCTATTTTGGCGCTGCGCCGGTTGAAGAAGAAACCGAGAGACCGGATGTAACGCCAAAACCGACGCCGACACAAAAACCGGATTCCAACGTAACCGGTGGAATTTCCGGCGGCGGAGGCGGTGGTGGAGGCGGTATTGGCAGTGTGAAACCGCAGGAGACGGTAACACTGCCTATAGTGACGCCAAAGCCAACAGAAACAGGTGATGTAACCCCGCCGCCTACGGTGACACCCAATCCGACAGAGCAGATGAAAAAGGAATTGCAGGGACATTGGGGCGAAGCAGAACTGCTTGAAATGGTAGATAAAGGCATTTTGAAAGGCAGCGGCGGCACATTGTCGCTGGAAGCCCCTGTCACAAGATCGGAGTTTATCACCATGCTGGTGCGCGGTCTGGCGTTGGAAACAAAACCATATGCGGGCGGTTTTGCAGACGTGACGGAAAACGACTGGTTTGCAGAATATGTCCAGACGGCTGTAGAGCACGGAATTGCATCCGGTATGGGTGACGGAACATTTGCAGGCGACAAAATCATCAGCCGCGAGGAAATGGCAAAAATGCTGGTGAATGCATTTGAAGCGGCAGACGAAGGCAAAACAGCCTTGGGTGAAACAATGAGCTTTGGCGACAGCGCAGCAATCAGCGGTTGGGCGCTGGAATATGTGGAAAAAGCCGCAGGCTACGGACTCCTACAAGGAGATGAAGAAAAACGGTTCCGGCCGCAAAGCGGCGCGCAGCGCGACCAAGCTGCTGTGGCAGTCGGACGTATGCTGGGAAAGTTGAAAACGCATAGTGAAAATTAATATAGGCAGAAGCCGAACCCGAGCGGGTTCGGCTTCTGTAAGCAAAGGAGGAAATTTTACATGAAACAGATGCCGATAGATGATAACATTTTAAATGGGGTGCATGGATTCACAGACGAAGCGCACTATGTGCAGCCGGAAGAGCCGGTACGGACGAAATTAGAATGGTTTCAGGATCAAAAGCTGGGACTCATGATGCATTTTGGTCCCTACGCGCAGCTTGGTATTATGGAATCGTGGGGACTCAGCGACTATGACGCGCACTGGTCGCGTGAAGGGATTGACTGGGCGAAAGGCGGAAAAGAGTTTCGGGAGAAATATTTCGCACTGAACCGTTCTTTTTACCCGATTTGTATGCAGCCGCAGCAGTGGGCGGAAACCGCGGCGGACAGCGGTTTCAAATACCTCATTTTCACCACCAAACACCATGACGGTTTTTGTCTGTGGGACACGCAGCAAACAGATTATAAAACGACAGCGCCGAGTTGTCCGTTCCACAAAAACCCAAATGCGGACATTGTGAAAAGTGTGTTTCGGGCGTTCCGCGCAAAAGGGCTGGGCATTGGCGCATATTTTTCCAAACCGGACTGGCACAGCCGTTATTACTGGACGCCGGGCATGGAACACAGCGAAGAAACATGGCGCAACCCTTCCTACGATGTCTACGAATATCCATGGATTTGGGAACAGTTTGTGCAGTTTACGCACCGTCAAATGCTGGAATTGATTGGGGAATATGGAAAAGTGGATATTTTGTGGCTGGACGGCGGACAGGTCAACCCCAAAATCGGGCTGGATATCCGCCTGCATGAAATTGTGCCGAAACTGCGGGAAATTCAGCCGGAATTGATTGTGGCAGACCGGACGGTAGGCGGTGCTTATGAAAACTATGTCACGCCGGAACTCACTATCCCTGAAAAGCCGATGAACATTCCATGGGAAAGCTGTCTGACAATGGGAAGTTCGTTTGCCTACCGCTATGACGATACCTATAAATCGGCAGAGAAAATTGTGCATTTGCTGATTGAAATTATCTGTAAAGGCGGCAATCTGGCGCTGAACATTGCGCCGGAACCAACAGGACGGCTGCCGCGTCCGGCTTTGGAACAGTTGAAATCATTAGGAAGCTGGATGAAAACCTATGGCGAAGCAGTTTATGGTACGCGTATTTGCGCGCCCTATAAAACGTCTCAGGCGGCATTTGTACAGAAAAACGGCGTTATTTATGCGTTTGTGCTTGCGCAGGAAGGCGTTTTTGCAGAAAAAATATTGCTGCAAGTTTCTGATATACGCCGCGTAAGCGCAGTGGCAGACGGAAAAGAAATACCGTTTGAAGCGGGTGTACAGGGCATTACAATTGACCGCCAAAACTTGCCGTCAGACAGCGCGGTTCCGTCTGTCAGCGTGTTGCGGCTGGAGCGCTAGACAGCGAATCTGTTCCTGCTGCAAAATGAAAGAAAGCGGTTTGGTATGGGGCGAAAATATTGTGCTTGACAGAGGCGGTGAACTGGGATAAAATAGTCGTAAAGAATTTGCAAAAGGGGAAAATAGCAGAATGAAAAAGCTGGAAGAAATTGACCGTAATTTTGCGCAGAATAATGATAATATCGAGCTTGTTTTTTACGATATCCGCAAAGAACCGTTTCAAATCTATGGGTTATATGAACCGCGAAAGGAAGGCGCGTTCCGGCGGTTTCCCGAAGAAGTGGCACGGCGGACGAGTGAAGGAGTCTACGAACTTCACACCATGACGGCGGGCGGCAGAGTGCGTTTCCGGACGGATTCGGCGCGTATTGCAGTGCGCGCTTCGGTAGGAACGGTTTGGCCTATGGCGCATATGCCGCTGGCGCTGAATGCCGGATTTGCGCTTTATGAAGTGCGTGGCGGTGAGGAACGGTATTTGAAAACATTTTTGCCGCCGGTAGACGTTGCGGGCAGCTATGAAACATCAATCGAGGTGGAAGGGCAAAAAGAGCGCGACTTGATATTGTATTTTCCCGACTACGGCGGCGTGGAGAAACTGGAAATCGGGCTGCTGCCGGGCGCGTCGCTTGGCGCAGGAAGCGCCTATGCAAACCCGCTGCCGGTCGTTTTCTATGGTTCTTCCATCACGCAGGGCGGCTGCGCGTCAAGACCGGGCAACGACTATGTGGCAATGCTTTCCCGCCGGTTGCACGGTGATGTTTTGAATCTTGGATTTTCCGGCAATGCAAAAGGGGAGACGGCAATGGCGGAATATATTGCGTCGCTGCCCATGCGCGCGTTTGTGTTTGACTATGACCACAACGCGCCGGATACTGAACACTTGCGGCGGACACATGAACCATTTTTCTGTATCATTCGTGAGCGGCAGCCGGAATTGCCGGTGGTGTTTGTCACGCGTCCCAAGCCGGAACTAAACGCGGAAGAAGTACAGCGGCGTGCCATTGTATTT
Source organism: Clostridia bacterium (assembly GCA_022801925.1). Lineage (GTDB taxonomy): Bacteria > Bacillota > Clostridia > RUG12999 > RUG12999 > JAAWTG01. Next base: position 58,860 of record JAAWTG010000008.1, read on the forward strand.
GAAACCTATCAAAACGCCGTCCGTGCAGGCGACAGGCATGTATACTTTGTCAGCGGCAGTCAAATGTTCGCCCGTGCGGGCGGCGGCGACTGTACGGTGGACGGGACGCACCCCAATGATTTAGGCTTTTTCTATATGGCGGAAGCCATTGGCGCGGCGCTGGAAGAAGCGCTGTGCGGATAAAAAAATGAAATAGATAAAGCTGAGGTATTCGGATTGACCGAACTGCCTCAGCTTTTGTTTTTTAGGAGAGTTCTTTTTTCTGATAGATTTTCACGGAAACGAGATAGGAAACGGCATAGGCAGCTATTGATGAGGCAAGAAAAATGCCGATAATCAGTGCGGACTGCTGCGGCGTGAAAGCCGGAAGCGGCGCGTTTTTAGCGATAGAAACGAACGCCATCATACCGCCGCCAAGCAGTGCAAACAGGAGCAGCAAAAACAGACGGGCGCGTTCCACGCCAAACTTATAAATCAGCGGCAAAAGTATGATACCAAACCATAACGCTGCGACTGCAACAGCCATGATTTCCACCATGATTTCCATGATGTCAAAGTCTTGGCGGAACAGTAGTCCGGCTGCGCTGAATACAGCGCCGATAAGCATACCAAACAGCAGCATTATCAAAAACAGAATATATTTGCTGCGCACCAGCATTTTGCGCGTGACAGGCATGGTGAGTGCAAACCGATCCCATTTTCCCGCGTGGTCGTAACTCAGCGTTGTGATAACCAGCATGGGAAAAATGATAACAACCGCGCCGAGAATACTGCTGTTTCCCTGCGGAATAAAGATGAATCCGTACAGCAGGAGTATGGCAAAAATATATTTCATATTTTGCTTTAGGCAATAGAAATCTTTGTATAATAATCCTTTCATATCTGTTCACCTCGGATATAAAATAGCATGATATCTTCAATTGTAACAGGGTCAATGACAGCGGCAGGAAATTTCCGCCGCGCGGCGGCGCGGTCGCGCACCAATGCTTCCATGCCAAAGGCGTTTTGACGGCAGCGGATACATTCGCCGGGCGCAAGCTTTGCCAAATCCTCGCGGCTGCATCGAAGAATGCCAAGCCGGTCTGTCAAATCGTCTTTGGGCTGATGGAACATAATGCGTCCATCGTGAATAAAGGTGATGTAATCCGCGATTTTATCCAAGTCCGTTGTAATGTGAGAGGAAAGCAAAATGCTGTTTTCGCCGGTTTGAATGAATTCTCGCAGAATATCCAAAATTTCCTCACGGACAATGGGGTCAAGACCGCTGGTCGCCTCGTCCAAAATGAGCAAAGACGGATGGTGCGCCAGCGCGGCGGCAATGGAGAGTTTCATTTTCATACCGCGCGAATATTCCTTCACACGCTTTTTTACCGGCAGGTCAAACTGTTTCAAATAGGACGAAAACGCCGCGTTATCCCATGAACGATAGATGTTTTTCATCACACCAGAAACTTCGGACGCGTTTAAATAGGGCGGGAATTCGCATTCCTCAAAAACAACGCCGATGTTCTCCCGCGCGGCAACTTCCTGCTGACGGTGGTCTTTGCCAAACAGCAGAATGCTGCCGCTGTCGATACGGATTAAATTTAAAATGGCTTTGAGCGTGGTGCTTTTGCCCGCGCCGTTTTCCCCAATCAGCCCAACGACACAGCCCTTGGGAACCGAGAAAGAAACGTGATTCAGCGAAAAGCTGTCATACGATTTATTGACGTCACACAGTTCGATTGCATTCATAGCGATTCTCCTTCATATAACATGGAAAGCAGTTCCAACAGTTCTGCTTCTGATACGCCGCTTTGCCGTGCCAGCGCGGCGGCTTGCGTGAAATGTTCTTCAATTTTGCGCAGGGATTCTTCCCGAATAAGCTGCGTGTTTTGCGCGGCGACAAAGCTGCCTTTGCCGGCGACTGTCACGATAAAACCGTCCCGTTCCAGTTCACTGTATGCCCGTTTTGTTGTGATAACGCTGATGCGCAGTTCTTTTGCCAGCAGACGAATGCTGGGAAGCGGGTCGCCCTCCTGCAAAGTGCCGTCTATGATCAGCCCTTTCAGCTGACCATAGATTTGTTCATAAATGGGTTTGTCATTTACGTTGCTAATGAATATATTCAAATTATCACCTGCTCATACTGTATATACCGTATATACACAGTATACATGAAAATAACAGAATTGTCAATACAAAAAAGAAATTTTTACAGAAAACAAACGGCAGTATCGCCGGCAACGATACATATACAGCAGAGAATTATCACATAATAAAGGTAATTTGGATGTTTGGAGGAAACGCGGATGAAATCCATTCCATTGTTTTCGCAGGAACTAAGCTGGCTGCGTTTTAACGAACGCGTATTGAACCAATGCGCAAAACCGCTGCCGCTGCTGGAAAAATGCAATTTTCTTGCTATTTCCGCCAGTAATCTGGACGAGTTTTTTCGGCTTAAAGTCGGTAGGCTCTATGAGGAAAAAGAGGACGGCAGACAAACGCTGCGGCAAATAGCAGCGTTTGTCAAGGAACAAGTGGGGCGTCAATATGGCGTATACCAAAAATTGATGAAGGAACTGGCGGAGCGACAAATAGCAATCATATCCTATGAAAAATTGCCGCAAAAAGAAAAACGCTATTTGACGGAATATTTCGCGCAGCAGATTTATCCGCTGCTCACGCCCATCACCTTGGGGCCGTCCGACCCGTTTCCGCTGATTGCAGGGCAAAATCTATATCTTGGCGCAATGCTGCATACAGAAGGAGAACCGCCCTATTTTATGACCATGCAAATTCCGCCTGTGCTGGGACGGTTGGTGGAACTGCATGGGAACTATGTTTTTTTGGAGGAAATGATCCGCCGTCATTTGCCGCAGATTTTGGACGGACAAACGGCAACTGATGTTTTTTTCTATCGGGTGACGCGGCGAGCAGACGTCCCGATTTTGCCGGAACTGGAAACCGACTTACCGTTTGAAGTGGAAAAGTGTCTGCGAACCAGAAAAATCGCTGCGCCGCTGCGGCTGGAATTGTCTTGGGAATGTCCTATGAGGGCGCAGCTTTTGCTGCAAGAACAGCTGGGCTTAGATGAAACAGAAATTTATCATATTGAAGGTCCGCTGGATTTGACATTTTTATCTGCACTCTATGCCGCCTATCCGCAGCCACAGCTTAAATATCCGCCGTTTTGTCCGGAAAAATATGAATTGGAAGGTTCTCTGTTTGACACCTTACGGCGGGAAGATATTTTGCTGCACCACCCCTATCAATCGTTTGATACGGTGATTCAGTTTTTGCGCCAAGCGGCGGCCGACCCCAAAGTGCTGGCAATCAAACAGACGCTCTACCGCGTCAGCCATGCGTCGCCCATCATTGATGCATTGGTCTATGCTGCCGGCTGCGGTAAACAGGTCACGGTGCTGCTGGAGCTCAAAGCGCGGTTTGACGAGGAAAATAACCTCAACTGTGCCCGCCGTCTGGAAAAAGCGGGCGCGCATGTCATCTATGGACGGGTGGAGTTGAAAACGCATTGCAAAATGCTGCTGGTGGTGCGGGAGGAAGCAGGAAGATTGCAGCAGTATGCGCATTTGTCCACAGGAAACTATAATGAAAAGACGGCAAAAGGGTATACGGATATTGGATTGCTCACAGCCGACCGACGGATATGCGGCGATTTATCGGTGTTATTCAATTGTTTATCGGCGCATTTGCCGCTCTCCGGACGCAGCAGTATCCATATTTCACCACTGGATTTACGGGAGAAGCTGGAGCAAATGATAGCGCAGGAAACCGCTTTCGCCAAACAGGGGAAACCGGCGCGCATTATGATGAAGATGAACGCCTTGTGCGATGAAAAAATGGTGGGCGCACTCTACCGCGCGGCAGCGGCAGGGGTGAAAGTGACGCTGATTGTGCGTGGTATTTGTACGTTGGTGCCGCGGGAGCATGTGGAGGTGGTCAGCATTGTGGGACGTTTTTTGGAACACAGCCGTATTTATGCGTTCCACGCTGGAGGAACACCGCAGATCTATTTGTCCAGCGCGGATTTAATGCCGCGCAATTTGGACAGACGGATTGAACTGCTGTTTCCTGTCCAGCAAGAAAATCACATAGAATATTTGCTGGCGTTGCTGGAACGGTATGCGGCAGACAATGTGAACAGTTATGTGCTGCAAAAGGATGGTAGCTACCGGAAGAGGCAGTCCGGCAAAAAAGTAATAGACGCGCAGGCGCTGAAAGGAATGATTCCATGAGGGAAAACGTTGCAGTGATTGACATTGGTTCCAACTCCATTCGTATGAGTATCATGCAGGTGGGAGAGGGTCATAGTTATCGCATGATTTGTCAAATGAAAGAGGCGCTACGGCTCAGCGCACAATTGAATGAGGACGGCGTTTTGCCGCCAGAAGCGGTTCGGCGTACAATACAGATTATGCGTGCATTCCGGCGGCAAATCCGGCTACACGGCGTGAAACGGGTGCGCGCTGTGGCAACCGCCGCATTGCGGCGCGCGGAGAACCGTGCGGCAGTGGTGGAGGAAATCCAAAGGGAAACGGAGATTCACGTGGAAATTATTTCCGGGGAAATGGAAGCATTTTATGATTATTTAGGCGTGGTGTACAGCGTACCGCTGGAGGATTTTGTGCTAATAGATACCGGCGGCGGCAGTACGGAGATTGTTTTGGTGGAACAACGAAAAATGACAGCGCGCGTCAGCATTCCTTACGGCGCTGTTGTACTGGGGAAAATGTTTGGTGAAAACCATACAAAAATGAAACAGTTTTTGCAGCAAAAGCTGCGGGAACTGCCGTTTTTGCCGCAATGTAAAGGATTGCCTGTTGTGGGACTCGGCGGGAGCATTCGTGCGCTGGGTAAAGCGCATTGTTTTCACCGGCACTGCCCGCTGGTCAGTATCCATGAATATCCGCTGAGTCGCAACGAGGCGGAAGAAATATATCAGCAGCTTTGCCAGCTGCCACCTGCAAAACGGGAGCGGGTTTACGCCGTTTCAGGAAGCCGGCGGGACATTATTGTATCGGGGCTTGCGCCGCTCATGGCGCTGCTGGGGGAAACGGGCGCACAGAACATTGTCATCAGCGGAAACGGTGTGCGGGAAGGGATTTTTTTTGAACTGTGTATTCCGTTTCAAACGGACATGCATGTGCTGCGCAGCAGTGTGGAAAACAGTATGCGGCTTTATGGTCTGGGGCAAGACTATGCGGCATCGCTCTACGAGGAAGCCTGCATATTGGCAAACCCCTATCCGGCGCTCGCGCCCTATGGACATGTTTTATATGCCGCCTGTATGCTTTCGGAACTTGGGAAACAGATTGATTATTATAACCATTCGCGGCATACATTTTTTGTGATAACAGGACTTCCGATTTATGGATTGTCTCCGGCGGAAAGAGTGATGTGCGCATGTGTTGCTGCAACACTTGGCAAAACTGCGGCGCGGGGTGTTTATACAAAGTTTCATTCGCTGTTGTCTAAAAAACAGGCGGAGGGAGCAAGACAGCTTTCCACTGTGGTGCGGGTAGCGTCCACACTTTTATTTTACGGATTTCATTGCCGCCGGCTGTCGTTTGACCAAAATAAGCAAAAACTATATCTGACGGTACAGGCGCAGCAAGAGGGAATCGTCCTGCCGGACGCGGCACGTATGAGTCTGCAAAAATGTTGGCGGGAGACATTTGGTGTGAAATGCAAGATTCAGATTGAAGATAGCGCGGTGGGATAAGGACATATGAAACGATGTTATTTAGTATGGATAACGCCGGTTTGTTCCGGCGTTTTTTACATAGAAATGAAAAAATTGGAACAATTATAAAAAGTTTTTATTTGCCTATTGTAATTTATTCCTTATTAATATATAATATCAATAAGGATTAAAACGACAGTTTGGAGAAACGCGAAATGAAAACTTCCAGAAATACAATTCAGCGCAGCTTGATATTGCAGGCAGTGCGATCGCTGCACCAGCATCCGACCGCGGAGGAGATTTATCAGGAAACGCTGAAATATCACCCAACTATCAGCAAAGCGACGGTTTATCGAAACCTGAATTTGCTGGTGCAACAGGGAGAAATTTTAAAAGTGGAAGTGCCGGACGGCGCAGACCATTTTGATTTTAAACTGCAATACCACCATCATGCGTATTGCCGTAAATGCAGTAATGTTTATGGTATGGAAATGCCTACGCTGGAAGAAGTGATGGAACGGGCAAAAGAGCCACCGGGATTTTTGCTGGAGGAATGCAGTATTTTGTTCAGAGGCGTTTGTTCAAAGTGTAAACAAAAATAATATATCATAAACGCGAAGCGTTTTGATATAATTTCGTGCATCTCCGCCGGTTGCCACGTTTTTATGCGTGGCGAGGCAGAGGCACTTTTCAAATTCATATAATAGTCGCTATGTGACTATTATATCATGCATTAGAGGAGGTACACAAACATGAAAGACTTAAAAGGCACCAAAACACTAGCGAATCTGGCGACAGCATTTGCAGGAGAATCTCAGGCGAGAAATAAATATACATATTTTGCTTCTAAAGCGAAAAAAGAAGGCTATGAACAGATTGCAGAATTGTTTTTAGAGACGGCAAACAATGAAAAGGAACACGCGAAAATCTGGTTTAAGCTGATGGACGGCATCGGCGACACGGCGGCGAATCTGAAAGCGGCGGCAGAAGGCGAAAACTATGAATGGACAGACATGTATGCAACGTTTGCTAAGGAAGCCAAAGAAGAAGGGTTTGACAAAATCGCCTATTTGTTTGAAGCAGTTGGCAAAATCGAAAAAGCGCATGAAGAACGCTACCGCAAGCTGCTGGCAAATGTGGAGGGCGGACTGGTGTTCTCGAAAGACGGCGACATGATTTGGGAATGCGCAAACTGTGGTCATATCCACATTGGGAAAGCGGCGCCGGAGGTATGTCCGGTCTGTGCGCACCCCAAGGCATATTTCAAACTGCGCGCAGAAAATTATTGATGAAATTTGAGAAAACCGGCGGCAAAATCATTTTGCGGCCGGTTTTTTGCATGGTTATATAGAAAATCAATCAGCGCAAGAGACGCTGAAAAGCATATAATCTAAGAAATCGTTATGCCATCGCAACCGATTTATATACGAAATAGGCAATCACTAAAATACCTAAAATGATACGGTACCAGCCGAATGCGGTGAAATCGTGTTTACGGATAAAGCCCATCAGGAATTTAATGGCAACAAGAGAAACCAAAAATGCCACAACCATACCCACAATCAAAACCTGCCATTCCACAGGCTGAATGACAGCGGAATCCATAAAAAATTTAAGTATTTTCAGCAGACTTGCGCCCAGCATGATGGGGATTGCCAAAAAGAAAGAGAATTCCGCGGCAACGCTGCGCGATGCACCCACCAAAATACCGCCTAAAATCGTGGAACCGGAACGCGAGGTGCCCGGAATGAGCGGCAGAATGTCAAACACGCCAATCATCAGCGCAGTTTTGTAGTCCATATCGTCCACGGAGGTAATGCGCGGACGGCGTTTGCGGTTGTAACGTTCCAGCACGATAAACAAAATACCGTAGACAATCAGGGCAACTGCAACCACTTGGTAGTTATAGAAATTATCGGTGAACCAATCGTCCAGCAATACGCCGACAATACCCGCCGGAATCACTGCAACAATTACTTTTGCCCACAAGGACAAGGTTTGCCGCCGCTGCGCCGGCGTTTTTTTCAGAGAAAACGGGTTGAGTTTATGAAAATAAAGCACAACAACAGCTAAAATGGAGCCGAATTGAATCACGACCAAAAACATATCCATAAAGGTCTGCGAGACCTTCATGTGAAGAAATTCGTCCACAAGAATCATGTGTCCTGTGCTGCTGATGGGAAGCCATTCTGTAATACCTTGTACAATGCCAAGTATGGCTGCCTGTAGTAACGTAATAAAATCCATATGTAGCCGCCCTTTCTATGTGTCAAATAAATTTACCATGCAGACCAAGAGCCTGCAAATGGCATGGGAAGAACGCGAAATCCGTTGCCCGGTGAAGGGACAAATTTCTACGCTTTATTTAGCATACTACGCCCGCCGGTATTTGTCAACTGTTTTTATGCGAAACCATATGAAAAATATTTGATGACAGAATCGGAACCTGCTACGTTTTCAGCGCTTTTGCACCAAAAAGTATAGTTATGATAGCGTATCACCTGCTAAACCGTCTGCGGGCGGAAGGTGTTCAGCGAATCGGAAACCAGCGAAGTGCTTAAAATGGAAAAAAGAATTTGCGCACTGGCTTTCATGCTATAGACCATGTCCAGTTTCATATGTGGAGCGGACTGCATATATTGCCGGTGCATGTCTGCAATATGATGATGTATCCCGCTGATGGAAGTGAGCGAGCGGTCGTCCGGCACCAATTTTACTGTGTGCAGCTGGCTTACATGCTCTTTAAAATATTTATGCAGTTTGCGTTCATAAGATACGTGCTGCGTCGAAGTTCCGGAGAAATGTTTGTTGTGCGCGTAGCAAAAAAAGTCGCAGTAGTAGTGGCACAAAATACCAAGCTGCAAAGAGAATTGTTTGCTGCGCAAATCCGTCCGTGTCCGCCGCTTCAGCGACAACTTTGTCACAATCTGCTCCAGCCGGAACAAGTGATTTTCGGCATAATGTGGATTTAAAACAACGCCGGGGCGGAAATCAGGGCAAACGCAGCCATATAGAAAACTGGTTTTTCGCAGGGAAATACCATAGTTTTGGTTCAGATAGTGATACAAATAAGTACCAATGAACAAGTGGTTCAGAGAGTTCAAACAGCAACCTTCCTTTCGTGTATCAATGGAGTTTCGGGATACCACTAAATAGTATACACGAAACCGTAAAACAAAAAAATAGATAAATTATGAAAAGTTTATAAACTTTTATATAACGGACGTGGGAATGTCTACTTATTTTTAGTATAAAGCATGTAATATAAAAAGGCAATGGATACTTTTTCCACAGTGTGAGATTCGGCTGTAGGTTTACAAAAGCGGTTAGGAGGTCAGCGATTCCGTATTTTCCGCAAATCCTTCGCCGAACGCCTCATGTACTTCTGTGATGGTGATAAATGCATGGGGGTCAATTTCTTTGATGATACGGCGCAGAAAGGTGATTTCCTTTTTAGATACGACCACATAGAGTATGGTAATCGGTTCGCCGCGGTACATGCCTTTGGCAGGAATGCCGGTGTTGCCGCGCTGCAATTGTTCAAACACTGCCTGTGAAATTTCCTCCGATTTTCTGGAAAAAATGAATGCAGCTTTGGCAACATGCAGACCGCTGAGTAGATTGCTGAGCACTTTGGAGGCAACGAACACAGAAATAATGGCATAGAGTGTTTTCACTGCGCCAAACAGGAACAGTCCTGCGGCGATAATAACAGCATCAATGGCAAGTATCAGCGTTGCCATGGGGAAATGGGGGAGCCGGCCTTTGACAATGGACGCTAACATATCGGTACCGCCGGTGGTGGCGGAAGCCTTGAGTACAAACGCAATGCCTGCGCCGGAGAGCACGCCGCACATGATACCTGCCAACAATAAATCTGTTTCGCCTGCAAAGGGGTTGGGGAAATAGGGGAACAGCCAAAAAGCAATGGTCATCCATATGACAGCGACAAGCGAACGTTTGGCAAAAGCAAAGCCGCGCTGCCGGATACTGACGATAAAGAGCGGCACGTTCAGCAACGCGTTGGTGAGCGCAATGGGAACGCCAAAGCCAAACAGTTTATGCGTCAGTTCGCGAAAGAGAATGGAAAGCCCTGAAAAGCCGCCGATAACCAGTCCCAGCGGGTCAGCAAACCAAACAACGCCCAGCGCAAAAATGCTCACGCCCAGCAGAATTAGCCAGAAGTCATGTTTCCAAAAAGATGTCTGTTTCATAAAAAGATGCTCCTTTTTGCCAAAATGGATATGTAGGCATAAGAGAATCGAATATGCTTGCGCCATGCAGGGAAAATTTTTCGTAAATGCTACGTCAAAGAACCGCTTTCCATACGTCCAGTATGCAAAGGAACCTTTTCCTTGCCTTACAAAAAATTTTCTCCTGCATGGTTTTGCGAAGTCTCTAGGGGCAGATTTTTCTGTAGGCAAGGAAAAAATACGTAGGAATACTGGCGTATTTCAAGTATTTTTAACACAGCATACGGGAAAATCTGCCCTAGAGACCGCATGAGATTCGACTCCCTTATGCCTAGTCGGTGTAATAAGCGAAAGGGAAGCATGAACGCGGAGCAGTAAACGGAAAAGGGGCTTTACAAACGTCGGATATTTGCCTATAATAAAGAAGAAAAGGGAGGGGACGGGCATGACCTATCAAGAAATATACCGTCAGGCATACCGGATTTTAAACCATACCACGCCGCTGGAAGTGGACTGCGGGCAGCTTTGCGGCGCGCGCTGCTGTCAGAGTGAAGGAGAGGAAGAAAGCGGCATGTATTTGTTTCCGGGGGAGGAAGTGATGTTCCGCGGCGCAGGGGATTGGGTGCGCATAGAGGACAGTGATTTTGTCAGTGGCAGAAAATCAGTGCCGATTTTATTTTGCCGGCAGCCCTGCCCGAGAGAACTTCGTCCGCTGGCGTGCCGTATTTTTCCGTTCATACCCTATTTCAAAAATGGGACGCTGGAAATCATCAAAGACCCGCGCGCCCGCGGTATGTGTCCACTGTTTTGGGCGGAGGAAGAACAGTTTTCAGCACAGTTTCGTAAAAAAACAGAATATATGTGCCGTTTTCTGCTGCGCTTTCCGGTATTTCGCCAGTATTTTGCCGACTTGACAGAAATTTTGGATTCTTGTGTATTATAAGCAGTTGCGGCGTTGCAGAAAGCAAAAAATGGCATACAAAATGAAACCTGCTATGGTTTATTTTGCAGAAACTTGGCAGGATTTATGCAAGATTCCTATTGATTTTGTATGGAAGGTTGTTGTATAATAGGAAAAAAATAAAGATTCATCGGAATGCGTGCGAAACACATTGTCACAGATGAAATTATGGGAGGTTTTTCAAATGGAAATTAAAATAACAAAAACGACCAATCCGAAAACCAAACCGGATCAGAATCATCTCGGATTTGGAATTCATTTTACAGACCATATGTTTATCATGAACTATGATGAAGGGCAGGGATGGCATGATGCACGTATTGTACCATATGGCCCGTTTGAAATTGACCCTGCTTGCATGGTGCTACACTATGCGCAGGAAATTTTTGAAGGACTGAAAGCCTATCGCACAGCGGACGGCAGTATCCAGTTGTTCCGTCCGGAAAAAAACATGGCGAGAATGAACGTATCCTGCGACCGGCTGTGTATTCCGAAAATTGACGAGGAATTTGCTGTGAAAGCGATTAAGACACTGGTTGATATCGACAGCGACTGGGTTCCGTCACTGGAAGGCACCTCGCTTTACATCAGACCTTATATTTTTGCAACGGATATCCATGTGGGCGTTCACCCTGCCAAACATCTGATATTTGCGATTATTCTGTCGCCTGTGGGCGCATATTATCCACAGGGCATTGCGCCGGTTAAAATTTATGTGGAACAAAAATATGTGCGCGCAGTGGTTGGCGGCACCGGTTTCACAAAAGCGGGCGCAAATTATGCGATTTCACTCAAAGGACAGGAAGAAGCGGCAGAACAGGGGTATATCCAGACGCTTTGGCTGGACGGCGTGGAGCGGAAATATATTGAAGAAGTGGGTTCCATGAACGTGTTCTTTAAAATAGGCGGTGAAATTGTAACGCCTGCGCTGCAAGGTTCCATTCTTTCCGGAATCACCAGAATGTCCATCATTGAACTCTTAAAATCAAAAGGATATCCGGTATCCGAACGCCGGCTTTCCATTGACGAACTGGTGCAGGCATTCAAAGAAGGAAAACTGGAAGAAGCGTGGGGCACCGGTACGGCAGCAGTTATTTCGCCCATTGGCGAACTGAAATACGGCGACATTGTCATGCCGATTAACGGCGGTGAAATCGGCGAGGTTTCACAAATGCTCTATGATACCTTAACAGGCATTCAATGGGGCAAAATTGAGGACACCTTCGGCTGGACAACGAAAGTGAATGAATGAAGTAAATCATTGTACAGAACGTGAACGTATGGACTACCTGTACCATGGTTATCCTGAAAAAGAATATATTAAAAAAACGCAGAGAACTTTCATTCTCTGCGTTTTTTTATATCGCTGAAATTTATACCGTCAAATGAATCACTTCGTTTTTGCGAGAGGATTCAAACGACGCTTCCATCACGCGCATGACACGCATCGCTTCCGCAGGGTCTACCAGCGGTGCGCCGTTTCCTTCAATGGCGTCTGCCAATGCGCGGTAGGACTGTGTATAATCCGTAGTCGGTTCCTCCAGCTTGATTTCTTCAATCGTATGTTTGGGACGTGGCGCCATGGTTTTGGTCGGACCCGCCTTGGTATAGACGATTTCTTCTTCCCATTCCATTTCGGTTTCTTTTGCGCGCACCACTGTACCGTCGCAGTTCCAGTCGGCAATTTTCAGCGTACCCTTGTCTCCGCTGACATGCCAGCGCGGCAGTTCAATGAATGTGGAGGTGCTGACCTCAATCAGCGCTGTCTTGCCGCTTTCAAACGTCAAAAACAGTTTGAAACAATCGTCTACTTCTTTGTAGTGAATAGAATACATTTTGCAATAAACCGAGGTGACTTTTTCGGGAAGCATCATCATGATTTGGTCAATCAAATGCACGCCCCAGTCCAGCATCATGCCGCCGCCCGCGACAGGGTATTGCCGCCAGCCGTCCGGTACACCGCGCGCGCCCTGCACGCGGGATTCAATGCAAAATACATCGCCCAGCAGCTTATCTTCCATAATCGCTTTTTTTACCATGAGGTAGTCAATATCCATGCGGCGGTTTTGGTGCACCGTGAAAATATTGCCGGTTTGTTTGGCAACGTCCATAATGTCGGTCAGTTCGCCGGAATGCATGGTTACAGGTTTTTCGCAAATTACATTCTTGCCGCGTTCCAGCGCTTCAATGCACAAATCGCGGTGAAAGTTATTGGGTGTCGCCACCAAAACAATGTCGATTGCCTCGTTTGCAAGCAATGCTTCAAAGCTTTCGCAGGTGGGATATCCTTCCTGCTGCGCGACTTCCAGTCGTTTGGGGTTGATGTCATATACGCCTAATATATCCATGCGGTCTTTCGGAATCAGCCCCCGCGCATGATGGCTGCCCATACCGCCGAATCCGACAATTCCTACGCCGTGTTTCATGTTTTTCTCCTGCCTTTCCTTTTCGTTACGCCCAGAACATTTCTCCAACGCCTTCAAAAATGAGTATGTCTTTCAAAAATGCAATGGCTTTTTCCAGCCCTTCCTTACCTGTCATGAGACTGTCCTCGTGTTCAATACTGAGCGCGCCGTCATATCCAATCATGCGCAGCGTGCTGACAATGTCTTTCCAGAAACCTATATCATGACCATAGCCTACGGTGCGAAAAATCCAAGAACGTTCCAGTTCATTTCCAAAATGTTTGGTATCCAAAACGCCGTTTACAGCGGTGTTGATGGGGTCAATCTTGGTATCTTTTGCGTGGAAATGATAGATTGCACCTTTGAGCGCCCGCAGCGCGGCAGGAATGTCAATGCCCTGCCAAACCAAATGACTGGGGTCAAAGTTTGCGCCGATACAATCGCCGACTGCCGCACGCAGTTTCAGCAGTGTTTCAGGATTGTATACGCTGAAATTGGGGTGCAGTTCAAAAGCGATTTTATTCACGCCATGGTCTTTTACAAAAGAAGCCATTTTTGTCCAATAGGGAATCAAAACGTCGTTCCATTGATAGTCCAAAATTTTCAGCGCGTCGTCAGGCCATGGTGCAACCACCCAGTTGGGATATTGCGACTGCGGGCAGTCGCCCGGGCAGCCGGAGAATCCGACAACGGTATCCACGCCCAATTGTTCCGCCACGAGAACCGCTTTTTCAAATTGTTCGTGGAAGGACTGCGCAACTTCTTTCTGCGGGTGTACCGGATTACCGTGACAGCTTACCGCGCTGATTTCCATGTGATATTTGTCCAACAAGTCTTTGATATGTTGAATTTCGCTGGGATTGTCCAGCAGACGGTCAGGATCTAAATGTGCTTTGCCAGGGAAGCCGCCCGCGCCAAGTTCAACGGTCTGCACGCCCAGTCCGCTTAAATAAGCGAGTACTTCTTCTAAATTCATGTCCCCAAGCGGGACGGTTAATACGCCAAGTTTCATGTTTCATCTTTCCTTTCTATTTCATAGTATCTTCCGGTGCGGAAACATGTGGGCAGGTGATTTCCGCCAGTTTTACAGGGGAATATGCCCAGCGTACCGCATTGGTGATAATGGTTTGAATACGGGAGTCATGGTAAATGGGATATTCTTCGTGCCCCGGCTGGAAATAGAAAATCTTTCCGTAGCCGCGGTGGAAGGTGCAGCCGCTGCGGAATGCTTCGCCGCCGCGGAACCAGCCCAGATATATCACTTCGTCCGGCGCAGGAATGTCAAAAAATTCACCATACATTTCCTCCTGTGGTAAATCAATGCTGTTTGGCACGCCCGCCGCAATCGGATGGGCAGGGTTTACGCACCATAAGCGTTCACGATCGCCTTCCCGCCAGCGCAAAGAACAACTGGTACCCATCAGTTTTTTGAATATTTTTGAAAAATGTCCCGAATGCAGGACAATGAGACCCATGCCGCGCAGCACATGGTCGTGCACCCGTTCTACGACGGCGTCATCCACTTCGCCGTGCGCCGCATGTCCCCACCAAATCAGCACATCCGTATGATTCAACACATCTTCTGTCAAACCGTGCTCCGGTTCGTTCAACGTGGCGGTGGAAACAGAAATATCATTATACGGATTTAAAAAATCTGCAATAGCTTGATGAATACCGTTTGGATATATTTTGTGGACAGTTTCGTCTTGTTTTTCATGTCGGAACTCGTTCCAAACTGTTACATGAATCATATTTTTACCCCTTTTCTTTTATAAAATTGCCGCTGTGGACTCTCGCCCAATAATAGTATGTTCCATAAAAATACAATTATGAGATTCTTGTGTTTCGTTTTCAATTTGTGCAATCAATTGCTGCATAGCGGCACTACCGAGTTGGTAACGCGGCTGCGCAATCGTGGTCAGCGACGGGTGTATAACGTAGGACAGCATGATGTTGTCGCAGCCGATAACGGAAAATGTTTCGGGTACGCGGCGTCCCAAGTCCTGTGCTGCCCGTATGGAAGCACATGCCATCACATCGCTGACTGCAAAAAGAGCTGTGAGATTCGGTTGCTCCTGCATAAGCTGCCGCGTGGCATCATATCCGCTTTGATAGGTAAAATTACCGTAAGCGGTGGGACAATCCGCTATGCCATATTCCGCTAAAGCGCGCCGGCAGCCCGTGAGACGTAAATCAGAAGAATGCGTTCCACGTGCGGCAATCATGCCAATGTGACGGTGCCCCAGCTTCAGCAAATACTGCACCGCATCATATCCGGCTTGCTCGTTGTCGATAGAAACCACAGGAGTGTCAACATCTGGGTTGAATTCACTGCATTGGACAACGGGATACTGCGAGCAGAACGATTGTAATTCTTCTGCCGGCAGACAGGAGGACATCAAAATAACGCCGTCCGCCTGACGGTTTCGCACCAGATTTAAAAACATGCGCTCGCGGTCAGGGTTGGAACGCGTGGTACATAGCATGGTAGTATAGGACTGTGCCGCGCCTGTCTGTTCCATTCCTTTGACAACCTGCGAAAAAAAGGAGTTGGAAATGGAAGGGAGCATCACCAGCACCAGTCCCGTCCGCATACGGCGCAAATTGCGTCCCAATGCATTGGGATTGTAGTTTAATTCCTCAATTGCCGCCATAATCCGCTCTTTGGTTTTGTCAGATACATTGGCGCTTCCGTTGAGCACACGCGATACCGTTGCGGTAGACACGCCGGCATGTTTTGCCACGTCAACAATGGTTGCCATAAGTCACCGTCCTTTCCGGATAGAATGTAAACGTTTACATTTTCTATTCGCATTATACCACTTTTTTCATAAAATGCAAGTGTTTTTTGAAAAAAAGATGAAAAAAATAAAAGAAATAAAGAAAAATCCGATGGGCAGTGAAAATCAAAACACCATTTGCCCACTGGCAAATGGTGTTTTGTGAAAGTTTTGGAAACCGCACAATGTTGGGGTTCCTTTATTTATGAAAAAGTATGACCGGTTAGAAATCATATTCGGGCAAAAAGCAGGAGGTCGCTGCCCAAAATCGATAGGTGATAACATATGCCTGTTCGCGGCTAAGCGGTTCCAGCGGACAAAACAGGTTTCCGCCTGTTCCTGCCAAAACAGGCTGCTCGGAATCCGGCAGAGTGAGCGCGGATATGCTTACAATTGCTTCTTTCGCCCAGCTTGCAAAAGAGGATTCATCTTGAAACGAAACTGCATCGCTATAGGTGACAGAAATGTCCAGTGCACGAAGCAATCTTGCGAAAAATACGGCTGCTTCCTGACGCGTGAGTGTATCCTCCGGCGAAAACAAACCGGGCGCCGTTCCGGTCACAACGCCAAGGGCATACATTGTCAAGACGCTTTCATCTATTGTGTCTGAAAAAACGTTTGTCGGCAGTGTGATTCCTTTTTCCTCCAACAAAGAGGCGAGCGGCAAATCGGTGATGGTTTCTGTGAGCGTTCCCAGAAGGCGGCAAAATTCCAAACGGGTGATATCCTCCGAGTAGCGTTCCAGCAGGTCGTTTTCCAGCAAACCGTTTTCCGCCGCAATTTTTATTTCCGGCTGCGCCCAGAGGGAAGGACGCAGAGCGTCCAGCGCAGGATTTGCCGCGGCTGGCTGCGGCTTTGGTGCGCCGGAGCGAGGATTATAAATAAATCCCCAGCTTCCGTCCAGTTCTGCCGGAATGAGAGCAGCGTCCTGATAAATCAGAGATTGATAGAGAAACGGAATGACTTCCTGACCTGTTTCGGTAACAGCGCCGGTTTTGCCGCCTTGTGTGGCTATCCAGACGCCGTTTTCTCCGGCGGAGAGGTTATCATAACCGAATGCAAGCTTTGTGTTGCCCTCGCGGTCAATCAGTCCATATTGCCCGTCTTTTGCTGCTGCGGCAAGTCCGTTTTCAAAAGAGCCGATTGCGTCAAACTCAAACGGGATTGCCACCTCTCCCGCTGCATTCAAACACCCCCATTTTTCATTCAATAATGTGGGGAATCGACCCTCCGTCATAAACATACCAAAGTCGTCATAGAGGAATTCTGTAATCATGTTCGTACCGTCTGACAACGCCCATTTTTCGTCTTTGCAGACAGCAATAACGCCTTCGTTCATAGACCAGCCGATTTTATCAAAAACATATCCCAGCGGCACACTGCCATCGTGCAGCATAAGTCCCCATTTTTCGCCGTTATGGACGGGAGCGACATTTTCCCGAAAATTGCCGGCGAAACGGATGTCAAACGGAACCACGGTTTGACCCGATTCATCAATGAATCCATAAAGCGTGTTTTCTTTTTGAACAGCACATAAGCCGCTGCTGAAGCCAACCATGTTGACAGTATCATATTCAAACGGAATGAGAACATTGCCGAAAGCGTCAATGAAACCATATTTTCCGTCTTTGCACGCATAAATCGGTTCATTATCCGTTAGCTCTATATCCATGTCGTCGTAAATAAAAGGAACACGTTCGTTGCCATCGCGGTCTAAAATACCATATTTTTCGCCGCGGCAGGCAATGCTGAACCCATTATGAAAATCTGTGACAAAATCGTAAAGAAGCGGAATCACCAAAGCGCCTGATTCATCGATAAATCCATGTTTTGCGCCGATATTGACGGCGGCGCGCCCTTCGTAAAAGCCGCTGACGCTGTCATATTGTGCGGGAATGATATATTCCGGATTGGGGGCGCACAGCGCAGTCGGTACGGCGAACAGCAACAGTGCGCATAGTAAGGCAATTATTTTTTTAGTCATATGTATACACTCTCCTTTGTCTAAGATAAAGAAGCAGGCGGGGAGCCTGCTTCTGATATGGAGTATTTTATGTTTTTTAGGGTGTGTTTACACGTTTCCGCCAAGCATATCTGCTTGTCGGGAACAAAACGCATTATTGCTGCGTATATTCCGTTAAATCTTCTGCAAACGTAATAGCCACTTCACCATTATCACCGACAAGCTGAATTTTCGTGGAGAGGGATTCTGTGACAATATCTTCGGTAGAACCCAATATTTTGGCAGTTTCGCTGTCAATATAAACGGAATAGCATTTCACGAGTTCGTATTCCGGAGACTGCACATCGACATAATTCCGGATAAAACTGACATACCATGCGGGCGTTTCATCATGAGTGGTTTGTACTGTCACTGTGGAATAGAAATCGTTGATTTTAACATTGTAGGTAGATTCAATCATGTTTTTTGCAGTAGCAACAGCGGCTTCTTCCGACACCGCGCCGTAAACGCTTGGTGCGGCTGACGCCACCGGCGGCGCTGCGCTTTGATAGGAGGGGACGCCATCGGTACTGTTAAATGCATAAACCGCACCGATGGCGTTTGCTGTGATGAGCAGCGTTGCCACACCGGCGGTGATAAAACTTGCTTTTACATGTTTCATTGTGTTTACCTCCTTTCTTCGTAGAGTGGTTTGGACTTACTCTCCATAAAAGAGTGTAGCACATGATTATTAGAAAGTATAATAAAAATTGTAACAAGATTGTAAAAAGTTATCCATTCTGTGCAGAAATATCGGGTAAGACCAGCCGGAATGCGGCGCCCGCACCATAGGTGGATTCCGCTTCAAGGCTGCCGCCGTGCAGCTGCGCAATCAGCCGACAGATGGAAAGCCCTAAACCCAGTCCGCCGGACGCGCGTGAACGGGACTTGTCTACGCGGTAAAATTCTTCACAGATATGCGCCAAATCAGCCTTCGGAATGCCGCAGCCGTGGTCGGCAACCTCCAGTACGGTGCTGCCGTCCTCTTTGCGGCTGCACAGCTTGATTTCGCTGCCGTCAGGAGAGGCTTTTGCGGCGTTTTCCACCAAGTTCATCAGCGCGGTTTGCAGCAAAATATGGTCGCCGCAAAGCGTCTGCACCTGCGTTTCACTCCGCAGCGTTAAATGCTTCTTTTCTAAAATGGAGTCGGAAAGGGATTGAACGGAAGCAAACAACGCCGGTATGTCGATTTCTTCGCGGCAGAGCGCTTCGTTTCGCAGCCGCAGAAGTTCCAAAAGCCGTCCGGTCAACTGTTCCAGCCGTGCTGTATGTTCCTGAATATAGCGCAGGGCAAGCGATTTTTCTGCATCGCTGCAATTGGCGTTTTGCAAAAATTCGCTATATCCGTGCAAAATAGCAATAGGCGTTTTCAGTTCATGAGTGAGATTGCGGATAAATTGTTCTTTTTCTTCATTCAAAAGCGTCAGTTCCTGAATTTGTTCCGACACCGCTTCCGCCATTTTGTTGAAGTTTTCCGCCAGCGCGCCGATTTCATCATGCGTTTTTACAGGAACGCGCTGGGAATAGTCGCCTTCGGCAATTTCGTTTGCCGCTTTGCCCAGCTGTTCAATGGGGCGCATGAGGTGACGTAGAAAAAACAGCAAAAACAAAGACAGCACAACGGAAATAGATACGCTTAGAAAAATAAAATACCGCAGCAGCAGATGATAATATTCC
Source organism: Clostridia bacterium (assembly GCA_022801925.1). Lineage (GTDB taxonomy): Bacteria > Bacillota > Clostridia > RUG12999 > RUG12999 > JAAWTG01. Next base: position 78,564 of record JAAWTG010000008.1, read on the forward strand.
GTTAAATAGTTCGCGTCGCGGGATAGCGACAAAGATAACCCTTCTTGTGTCAGCGTGCTGCCGACATAGAGCCGAAGCCGTCCGTTGATGTTGCGGTAGACGGACATGGGAGAAGCGGAGTGCAGTTCGGGACGGTCGCCTTCAAAATAGATGGTGTTGGAAAAAAACAATGTGCCATCGCGGTAAAGTTCCATGGAAGTGCCGGGCAGGCTTTGAGAAAACGAATCAATCAATTGACGCAGCGATACATCTGAAATTTTTCTGCCGCCTGCCGTTCCGTCAATCAAATGATTCAGTGTTTCCGATACCGTTTCATATTCTATCGTACCGCGCCAGATGTCCATTTGTTTGTTTTGGTCATAACTTTTTTGTAAAAGGGCGAACGCGCTCGCGTCCAAAGCCAGCAGAAATAGCACTAAAACACAAAGATAGATTTTGTAACGGAATCTCATGACGACACCTCCAAACGGTATCCATATTTATAGACAGTTTTGATGTGGTCTTCCCAGTGCAGTTTTTTGCGCAGCCGCTGCACATGCACATCCACCGTGCGGGTCTCTCCGACATAGTCATAGCCCCAAACAAGGTCAAGAATTTTTTCGCGGGACAGCGCGATATTTTTGTTCGTAATGAATACTTCCAGCAGTTCAAATTCTTTCAGTGTGAGTTCTGTCTCCTGCCCTGCAACATAGACCTTGTGTTCCTCTAGCAAAACACGTACCCCGCCGGCGCAAAATTCCTGTGACGAGTGTCCGCTGCGCCGCAGCACAACATTAATACGGGCAATGAGTTCAATAGTCTCGAAGGGTTTTGTGATATAGTCCTCCGCACCGAGACCCAGACCGCGCACTTTGTCTTGCGTACTGCCCAAGGCAGTTAGAAAAATCACAGGCACGTCAAAACGGCGGAGGCGTTCAATCAGAGCAAAACCATCCTCGCCGGGCAGCATGACGTCCAGAATAATTAAATCAACCGCCTGTCGGCGCAAAATTTCCGCAGCGTCTTGACCATCGGGACGCGTGATGGTCTGGTGTCCTACCATTTTGACGTTGAGTGCAATCAGGTCGCACAGGGCGGGTTCATCTTCAATAATCAATATCGTTGCCATAGCGCAGCAAACTCCTCTTTTGTTCATGAATGATAAAATTAGTATATCAAAAAACGGATAAAAAGTCATCACCAAGTTGTAAACAGAAAATGAACATTGACAAAGGGCGGCGAGGAGACTATAATAAGCATAGGAGTATAGAATGATGGTGGTGAGTGTTTGGAAAAGCAATATCAGACAGAACTGATGTTACATACTTATATGGATAGAGACAGACATCCGGAAAATTGGCAGTTTCGTCTCACAGCAGTAGGACTGGAGGATACGGGACAAACAGCAGAGGATATGGAGGAAACGGCGCGGCAATATTTGCAAACCATGCACGGCTGTGTACTGATGCAAGCACCGCCGCTGGATAACGTACCTGTTCCGCCGCAAAAGGTTGCGGAATATTTTTGGGAACCGCTCCACCAAGTTTTGGCAAAACAGGGGTATGCGCTGGTTTCGCTGGAGGTAGAACGGTCGGACGGTGCGGCGTATACACGCCTATCCAAAAGCGTGACATGTCGGCAGACGGAATTGGTGCCGCAGCAAGTTCCGCCGCTGCCTATAAAAGCGCCGCGACGGGGATATGTGTGTGCAGGCTGGTTGCTTTCTTTGCTGCTGCTTGCCGTATGCACTGCCGGATTGGCACTGTGGGTTTGGTATGGCGGAAAGGGACAGCCAATCGGACAATATGTTTGGGAACATTTATATGGCGGTGATTTTACAGGATATCACCCTTCCTTTTTTTCCTTGTTTGCGTCTCAGGCGCCGCTGCCTTATGGAATCTATACACTGGCGATGCATATCACGGGCAGTGTACAGTATAGTTATTTTGTGCTGTTAGCGCTGCTTTATGGAGTGGGCGCTGTCGGTTGGTTGATATGGTCTAAGGGGAAAGAACGGATATTGCTGTGTGCGGCGCTTGCGGTCGCTTGGTTTGTGTCGCCGCCCATGTTATACGTGGTATTTGTGCAGGGATATTTACCGCTGGCGTTTTGTCTGGCAGGTGTGCCATATCTGTTCTATTTTGTTTATGAATATTTGGAATACCGGAAATTAAATATGCTCTATGGCATTGCTTTTTGCGTGTTTTGTATGGTGCTGAGCCATCCGGTGGCGGTTGCTGTCACGCTGACGGCATTGGTGGTATTTCTGCTGCTCTATGGACTGATGAACAAAGAATGGAAAAAAACACTGACGACTATGGCTGCGGCAGGCGTTGGCATATTGTTTTCCTGTTTCTGGCTGGCGCCGGTAGTCAAGAGCGGCTTGGTGAGTATGACGGAAGAATTGCCGCTGGAATCCATTTTGGACGCAATCTATCCAATCTATATGGGCAGCGACAGCATGCTCTATATTGGCGTTGCAGTGTTTGGTGTGGCGGTGCTTGGCGCGCTGTGCAGCAATTGGCGGCGTGCGGCAGGATTTTGGACGGCTGCAATTTGCGCTGTTGTGCTGGTGTGTCTGCACAAGAGTCTGCTGCTCATGATAGGAATGGCGGTACTGCTGGGACTGGTGTCCGCCGCACTGCTGCGGTGGCGTCCTTGCCCCAGGTGGGTGTTGTTTGCTTGCGCGGTTTTACTGCTGGCGGACGGGATTTTTGCCTATCACGGAACGCAGCCTTGGACGGATACGCAGCAAAAAGTGGCGCTACCGCAGGAATTGCAGCAGCAATGGGTCAGCGCCTTGGGAGACGTCGTGCCGGAGGAAGGGAACCATGTCATTCAAAACCGCCGGTTGAACGCCGTGCGCAGCCGGCATATGGAAGAAGCGTTTGAAGCAGGACATTATTATTATGTGTTTGACCGCAGTTTGGAAAGCGGCGCGGGTGTGGTGATGGCAGACCGGAAAAAAATTGCACCTGAGCGAATGGATAAGCTGATGGATGCGGCGACCAAAAGCGGCTACCGCTATCAAAATGATGTGCAGGAGGCGTATGTGTTCTATCGGGAGACACCGGCGCAGTTTGGCACCACTGCTGCATATCGGGGGATTGGTATTGGTACGTCGGCGTATTATGCCAGCTGGCTGTTTCCGGATATGCAAGAAGGAGAAAGCCCCTATCCGGAGGACTATTCTGTGGAGGAACTCAGCCGTTACAAAACAGTTTATCTTTCCGGCTGGAAGGTGCGTGACCGGCAGACGCTGGAGGCTTTGTTGGGACAATTGGCAGAGAGAAATATAAACGTTGTATTGGAAGCGGGCGCGGGAACACCGCTGTTTGGAACGCAGACAGAGGAACTTACCGTTGCCGGAAATATGCCGGCGCTGTCCGGCAAGGTGAATTTGCCGGAACTGCCGCTGGAGATGCTGGCGCGCGGTGTTACGCTGAAAAATCTGGAGGAAACATGGATTTGGGGAGAGAAAAACGGCAGACGGGAAGCAGTCGCCGGTACCCGTGCGTCTGTGCGTCTGATAGGGCTGCAATTACCCAGCTACGCAGCGCGGGAAGCGCGGGTGGAATATCTTCCGGCGCTGGAAACCATGCTGGATATGGAAGCGGGAAACCACCCGCAGCGTAAAGTGGTGGAGATTGCTTATCAAAAAAGCAATGGAACAATGACGGTTCATGCGCCGCAAAACGGCGTGATTCTGCCGTTTTCCTATGTGGGACCGGTGAGTGCTCATGCGGGTCAGAAAACAAAAGTGCATGGACTGCTACAAATGCAGACGGATATTTTGGTGCTGCAAGCGTCCTATAGCTTGCTGGGAATTGTTTTGACAGGCGCTGGAATCTTGCTGGCAATTTGCTATATGGTTTTTGTGCGGAAAAAACGCATGTCGCCGCGGGAAACCAAATATGTAAAATTAGAGCCGTAAAAAAAGGGGTCACATCATCATGATGTGACCCCTTTGTATGTTTTGAGATAGTCAAAGCGGCGCAAAAAATTTTATTGCTGCGTATTGTTGTTTTTTTTGCGTGCATCAATTAGGCTGTAAAGTTTAGCAAGCGCGTCGGAAAGAGAGCCGATTTCATCAATGAGACGGCATTGCACCGCGGCGGGGCCATAAATGACGGTACCAACGTCATTGGCAAGTTGGTTGGTGTTCATCATGAAACGGTCTAATTCCGTCTTGTCAATTCCGCAGTGGCTGACGATGAAATGTTCTACACGTTCCTGCATTTTTGCAAGGTAGTCAAAGGTTTGAACTGCGTTAATAATCGTGCCGTTCATGCGAATGGGATGCAGCGTCATGCTGGCGGAAGGCGCAATAAAAGAATAGTTTGCGGAAACTGCCAGCGGTACGCCGATACTGTGACCGCCGCCGAGCACCAATGAAACGGTCGGTTTGTTCATACCGCTGATGAGCTCTGCAATGGCAAGTCCTGCCTCCACATCGCCGCCCACGGTGTTCAGGATAATCAACATTCCTTGAATATCAGGGTCTTCTTCCACAGAAACAATTAAGGGAATCAGGTGTTCATATTTGGTGGTTTTGGTTTGCGGCGGAAGAACGCTGTGTCCTTCAATTTGTCCAATGATGGACAGACAATATAAATCACCCGCCTTGCTTTTGATGGCGGTGGAACCAAAGGATTCAATATTATTTTTTTTCTCTTCGGAGGGCGTTTCCTCCTGTGCAGGTTCTTGTACCGGCTGGGTTTCGTTCAATCCAAACACTTCCTTTCCGTTTATTTTTTAGTATGGAGAAAAATACTCTTGATTATGCATGGCAGGTTTGATATAATAATCATATATCATCACTTGACAAGAATAGGCAAGCAAAAGTTGAATCTCATGCGGTTCCTAGGGCAGATTTTTCCGTATACTACGTTAAAAATATTTGAAATACGCCAGTATTCCTGCGTATTTTTGCCTTGCCTACGAAAAATTTTCCCTGCATGGCGCACGCATATTCGACTTTTGTTTGCCTAAACACGTCTGACCAAAATAAAAATGGCTGCTGACTGCGTTTTCGTCC
>JAAWTG010000043.1 GCA_022801925.1 Clostridia bacterium
TCTTACTTTTTTGGGGAAAATACCCTCCGCTTAGAGCCCCCCGTTTCCCCCTCTTACTTTTTTGGGGAAAATACCCTCCGCTTAGAGCCCCCCGTTTCCCCCTCTTACTTTTTTGGGGAAGAAATATCCTCCGCTCTTAGCCCCTGCTCCTCCTCTTACTTTTCTTGCGAGAATGTACCCTCCGTTCTTTGCCCCCGCTCCTCCTTGACTTTTCTTAGGGATATATATTCTCCGCTTTTTGCCCCCCATTTTCTCCTCTTGTTTTTCTTGGGGTAAAAAGGGGATATTTGCTTTTTGCATTGGCGGCAATGTGCAATTTATGACAAAACCATGAGGGGAAGGACGGAAATTGCTTATTGACTTTCCATGGCGGAACGCACTACAATAGAATTATAAAAAATGATGTTTTCGGGTGGCAAACGGCTTGCGGGACCCTGCAAAAACATCAGACGGGCAATAGGGGGTTTGCCGAAAGAAAGGATGGAACGGAACATGAAAAAGAAGTTGTTTTCTTTTGTCTTGGCATTGTCGCTGATATGCACGGCGGTGGCAGGACTGGGCACTACCGCCGGCGCGGCTGCGGAGGACGAGAAAATCGTGGAATTCACAGCGGCAGCCATGCAGACGGAATATGACAATCGGACAAATAAGGATGATTCAGCGGCGACAGTGATGGCGCGGTTGGGCGTGAAGATAGACACCAGTGCAAATGCGTGCTGGGGTGGTACTTCATTACAAGCCAATGCGCAGACGGGAAATGTATTAGTGATTGGTTATGGATTCCGTAATACAGATACAGAGAAGCACGGCGGATGGTTTGATTTTACGGCAGATTCCACAGTTAATCCGAGTCCGGCGGCTATGACGGACGGAACTTATATGGTGGAGGCGCAGGTTGTCAACTATATTTATGACAGCAGTAACCGCATATCCCATATCCGCTATGAGTTGTGCGGTACGGCAGGAAGTGAAACCAAATCGATTGCACAGTTAAAATTTGACCATAAAACCGACAAAATTAACTTGATAGATGCATCGGGAACGGTTATTGGTGCATCGTCAGCGGAAACATTTGGACAAAATAAACCGATACCGGGTTATGTACGATTTGTAGTAGACATGAATAACAAGACATATTCTGTCTATTATGCAAAACATACAAATGTCAGTGCGCTCGGCACAGTGCCGGAGAGTTTAACGGTTTTGGCACAGAATCAACCGTTTTTGAATGATGATGTCACACAATTGAAACAAATGAATATATTCGGACTATTTCCGGGCGGCGGAAATACAGAAGCAGGTTTTTACAGTGTCAAAGCGTCCAAAATGGCGGACACAGTCGCGGATAAAGAAACGGCGACCTATGATAAAAACGACGGCGGCACGCTGGACGTAACGCTTACGCCGGTGACGCACCGTTTGCAGAAAATCACGGTAGACGATACGGATTTGGCGGCAGAGTATTATACTGTAAGCGGCGATACCTATACCATTGCGGAAGAAGCTTTAAAAGCGCTGTCTGTCGGCAGCCATACGCTGAAGTTCGTGATGGACGGCGGTGCAAGCCCTGAGGTGGCGCTCACAGTGGGAAACAATTCGTCCGCGCCGACCTATACCGTGACGGCAAGCAGCACGGACGAGGCAAAGGGAACGGCGGCAGTGACCTCTTTGGGAACCGAATTTGAAGCGGGCGCGAGCGTGGAGGTGACAGCCACGCCTAAGGCCGGATATGAATTCACAGGCTGGACGGCGGCAGGCGTCACGCTGACGGAAGAACAGAAAACGCAGAATCCCTTGACCATCACCATGCCGGCAGAGAATGTGACATTCACCGCGGCATTTGACTATAAAGCGCTCAACTGGGTGCTGGATCCGGTAGAGCTTGAAGCAGAATATAAGAAAACACCGGACGGCGCCACAACCAATGGACAGTTAACTTGGCTGCCCGGTGCGGCGGGTGTTCAACCGAACACCACGAATGCCTATGCGTGGACAAACAATATTATATCGGCGAATGATACGCATAAAAAAATGTCACTCTTTATTAAATGGCGCAAACAGGACGGCAAGGCTCCGGCATATGGTATAGGAAGCAGCTATGATTTTGCGGCGAATACCACCTTCAACCCCAATCCCAAGCCGATAAAGAACGGCAGCTATTGTCTGGAAATGGATTTCAATGCGAATCTGAATCAGGCGAACACCTATGTGGACTATGTTTTCAAAGGCAATAGCGGCAATGTTTTAATTGTGCGCGCCGACCAAGCGTCGGGAACTGTGTCGCTGCGCGACTCCGATGGCAACGTTATTGGAACGGCGCACACATTGGCGTCAAAAACAACCACCGCCGTTTATCTGCGGCTGGAATTTGACATGAACCAAAAGAAATTGAACGCATGGGCGGGCAGCTATGCGGCAGTGAGCGACGTCGGCGTAAAGGTGGGCAACGCGCCCGCGCTTTCAAGCTGTACGAAGCTGGTAATGGACAGCAGCTTTTTGAGCCAGTCCGAACAGCTTATCGGCATGGATATTTATGCACAAAAAGGTGTATCGGCGGACGGACCAATATCCAATGTCTATGGCATGAAAATAACGGAACTGGAAGATATCACACCCCCTCTGCAAAGCTACACTGTGACAGCAAACAGTGCAGATGAGACAAAAGGAACCGCGGTGGTAACCACAGCGGGAACTGCGTTTGAAGCGGGTACGAGCGTGACAGTGGAAGCCACGCCCAAAGCAGGGAATAAATTCACAGGCTGGACAGCGACCGGTATCACGCTGACGGAGGCACAAAAGACACAAAATCCGCTGACGATTACCATGCCGGCGGCAAATGTGACTTTAAGCGCGGCATTTGCGGCAAAAACAAATGCATCCGTCACGCCAACGACAGCAAACTATGATAAATATGCGGAACATGCGAACCACAAAGACATTGCGGTGACGCTCACGCCGGGCGAATATACGTTCCGCGCGCTGAAAAACAGCACGACGACACTGACGCTGACAGAAGGAACAGACTATACGGTCAGCGGCAATGTCTATACCATTAAAACAAGCTATCTGGATACACTGGCAAAAGGCGAGCGGACATTGATGTTTGAAATGGACGGCGGTACCAATCCGACTGTGGTGATTACAGTAGAAAACAGTACGCCAACGCCTCCGCCGACCTATACCGTGACGACAGCCAGCGCGGACGCGGCAAAAGGAACCGCAGCGGTGAAAACAGGAGAAGGCGGCCCATTTGAAGCGGGCGTACGTGTGACGATAGAAGCCACGCCAACGGCAGGGAACAAATTCACAGGATGGACGGCAACGGGTATCACATTGACGGAAGAACAGAAAACGCAAAATCCGCTGATGATATTCATGCCGGCGGAAAACGTGACGTTGACAGCGACATTTGAGGAAAAAACAAATGCAGCGGTAACACCTGCTACGGCAAGCTACGATAAATATATAGAACATGCGAACCACAAAGACATTGCGGTGACGCTGGCAGCGGGCGATTATACCTTCAGCGCGCTGAAAAACGGCGCTGCAGCATTGACGGCGGAAACGGACTATACCGTCAGCGGCAATGTCTATACCATCAAAACGAGTTATCTGGATACAATGGCAAACGGTGCGCAGACGCTGACGTTTGAAATGGACGGCGGCGTCAATCCGACGGTGGTGATTACCGTGGCGAACAGCACGCCGACCACGCCGGGACAGACTGCTCATATAGTAACAGTATCAGCGGGCACGGGCGGAACGGCGCGTGTCGGCGGCGATAAAACAGAATTTTTGCCGGGCGAAATTGTAACGGTGGAAGCAGCGGTGGGCAGCGGATATTCTTTTGGCAGTTGGAAAGCTACTGGCGCTGCGCTTTATCCAAACGGAACATCGGCAACCTTCACCATGCCAAATAACGACGTCACAGTATATGCAACCTTTATAAAAGACCGGCAAAGCGGCGGCGGTGGAGGCGGCGGCACGCAGCGCGGCAGTTCCACGAAGGCGGGCGTAGTTGTCGTGCCGGAAAATACAGGTACAAGCGGCACAAGTGATAATAATTACCGTAAACCGGATGTAGACCATGTAAGCAGCAATTATTTCGCAGACGTCAGCACAGAAAGTACATGGGCATATGGATATATTGAACATTTGGCGGCGGCAGGGATTGTTTCCGGCGACCAAAACCGGAATTTTGCGCCCAAAACCAACGTGACCCGTGAGGAATTCCTGAAAATGCTGATGGGTGCGCTGAACATTACGGCGACAGACGGCGGATATGGATTTTCTGATATAGGAAACGATGACTGGTTTGCACCTTATGTCTATACGGCGCGCAACTTGGGCATTGTGAACGGTATGGGAGACGGTACTTTTGGCATAGGGCAGACCATCACCCGCGAAGATATGGCGGTAATGGCGTCCCGTGCATTGGCGGCAGCCGGAAAAACCTTGACACAAACGCAGCAGACAGCGTTGGTTGACGCAGTACAGATATCAGATTATGCACAGTCAGCAGCCCAGCAATTGGCGTCGGCAGGCGTGATTTGCGGCGATGAACACGCGGCATTCCGTCCGCAGGACACTGCATTGCGCGAAGAAGCGGCAAAAGTGATTTATTATATTTGGGTCGCATAAGATTTTGGAGTAGCGGTCTTAAAAACGATAGTTAGAAAATAAAAAGCACCTGTTAATCTTCTGTGTGGGAGGTTAGCGGGTGCTTTTTTGCTGCCCTTCCAATCATGTCCGCCAATACCACACGGCGCAGATTGAATGGAATGTTAGAAGCATGAGAGGAGGAGAGAAAAACGTCCGAAAAGACGGTTTATAAAGATCGTTTGTTTTTTGAACATTTGTAAATATACCGGCATAATCCATGGAGAAAATGTGTTCTATTATAGTATTTCTGTCATAATAGCAACAAATTACAAGTAATTATAAATATATAATCAAAAAAGATTATATAAAATATGTTGAATTTGGATATAATATTAATCATAGGAGATGATTGATATGTTCAAAATAAACAATGAATTTGCCGGAGCGAATGTCCCTAGAACAATCCGTTTTACGGAGAAACTGTTTCATGAATTAAACGAAACTGCATTTCAAAATGGAATTTCACTCAATCTTTTGGTGTTGCAATGCTGCAAATATGCATTAAAAGAGATGGAGGAGACAGGACGGGAAAACTAGAAAACAAAAAGAGCGGGAATACGATGCTGAAAATATCTATTTACCAAAATGAATAGAACCATAAACAATTATAAAAAAGGATATATATTTAGTTATTTATTGGTTGTATAAATAAAGTGTTATTTAAAGTATAATATAAGTATAGAGGTGAGTATGATGTTTAAAGTAGATAACGAATTTAAAGGCGCTAATACCTCCAGAACCATTCGGTTTACAGAGCCGCTGTTTGAAAGATTGAATGAAGTTGCACAACAAAACCACATATCTTTTAATTTGTTAGTGCTGCAATGCTGTAAATATGCGCTGGATCATAAAGTGCCTGAAGAGGAAATGAAGGACTAAAATAATATAATAAATGGCGATTTAAAATATAGCGCACCTTTCCATCAAAAATTGCGGAAAAATGGCAAAATAATTTGCACAAATATATGGGAAAATATTCCATAAAGTCGAAAAAAGAAGAAAAGTTTTTGACAAAAAAGGGAAAAAAATTCGTTTTCGACAAAAAAAGATAAATATCAGCCTTGTCTTTTTAAATTGTTTCATTTAGAATATAAGTGTAAGAGATAAATGTAAAACAAAAACAAAAGAAAAAGAGAGACCGGAGAGGTACAGGAAGGACTGATACATAATGAAGAGAAACACAGAAAAAAAGAAAAGAATCAGCAACATGAAGCGAAAAATGCAACTGCAGTTCATCACATTGGTACGCGACTATAGCAGCCGCTATATTGTTTGGCGGCTGGATAGGGGAAAACCGGTGACGGGCTGCGGACTGCGCTTCATTGAGCGGAGATTGTCAAGTGCGATGAACCGCTGCTACGAAGTGCAGCATGAACCCACGCCGGTTCGTGTTTATGCAACCGAGCATTAGGCGTATGGGCAGGTTCCTGTCAGCCGAGGCATGGGATTCAAAAAATTGTTCTGAGACCCAGTCTCAGGACAATTTTTTTTCATGCGTTGCCCACGGAAACGGCAAAAAAATCCAAAAAACGCTTGACAAATGAAGAAAAAACATGTAAAATAAACTATGTTCGCCTTAAAAAAGAAGGCGTATCCTTGCCCCTGGGGGAATTGCTGGGGGCCAAAGTCCAAAAGGAGGTGAAAGAAATGGCTGAACAGATCAACAAATACGAAACTATTTTCGTGCTTGATGCGGATCTGGACGAAGAGACCACGAATGGTCTTGTAGAAAAAGTAAAGTCATTGATTGCTAGTAACGGAACGGTGGATCAGGTAGACGTATGGGGAAAACGCCGTCTGGCTTACCCGATCAACTACAAAAACGAAGGTTACTATGTTTTGATTGAGTTTACATCCAACCCGTCCTTCCCATCGGAACTGGAACGTGTCTATAATATCACGGAAAACGTGATGCGTTCAATTGTTGTCAAAAAAGAAGCGTAAGAACCTGACGACGGAGAAAGGAAGCTGAAATTATGCTGAACCGATCAATTTTAATGGGGCGGCTGACGCGCGACCCTGAACTTCGGACCACACCCAGCGGCGTTAGCGTTGCTTCTTTTACGCTAGCAGTAGACCGTGGTTATGCAAAAGCAGGCGAAGAGAGACAAACTGATTTTATCAATATTGTCGCTTGGCGTGCAACAGCAGAATTTGTGGGCAGGTATTTTACCAAAGGTATGATGATGATTGTCGAGGGCAGAATACAGTCCCGCAGTTGGGAAGACCAAAACGGAAACAAACGGTATGCGACGGAAGTTGTTGCAGACAACATCCAGTTTGGAGAATCGAAAAAAGCGGCGGCACAGCACACTGGTGCGGACATGCCGGCAGCGCCCGCGGCGCCTGCACAACAGCAGGACGATGGTTTTGGCGATGTTGCAGGATTTTCCATTGCATCGGACGACGATGACCTGCCGTTTTAAAGAAATGATTTGAAGGATGGAAGGAGGAACTGAGTCATGGCATATGATAGAGCTGACCGGCCGAGAGGCAGAAGAGGCAGAAAGAAAGTTTGTGCATTTTGTGCGGATAAAGTAACGGAAATTGATTACAAGGACGTTGCGAAACTGCGCCGGTACGTTTCGGAACGGGGCAAAATTGTTCCGCGCCGTATTAACGGAAACTGTGCGCGTCACCAGAGACAGGTGACAACGGCAATCAAACGTGCAAGAATCATTGCATTGCTGCCGTTTACAACAGACTAAGAAGTATATAGAAAGCCGGGACGCACTCCCGGCTTTTGTTATAGATGGCAGAGGAAGGCGGCTTTTTGGGTAGTCGGGTGTATTTGCCCTTAAATGTCCTTTGACGGCAGCAGCGGAAAAAATACCGCCGAAATGTCGCTCCGAATCTATCGCCCCAAAATGTCCCCCAAGGATGGCTACGGGTAGTTCTTCCCCCCCTAAATGTCCTCCGGATTTGGGTATAGCCCAAATCCTCCCCCTCTTACTTTTTTGGGGGACGCGTGCCCCAAAGGCACTTGGGGAATGGGAAACGCAGCGGCAGCGAGGCTTCCGATTCCCCAGCGGGCAGATTCCGCTAGGAATCTACCCTCCTATTTCTTCCTCCGCTCTTTGCCCCCGTTTCGTCCTCGATTTTTTCTCTGGTAATGATTTACGCAAATAGAGCGAGCATAAGATATCATGCATATGTTCCATTTTACTTTTATAGTATAACTGAAAGTTATTGTCAATGGTTTTTTTGAAAGAAGGAATTAAATTGCCAAAAATCGGAAAACAATTAAAACAGTTACGAAAACGGGAGGGGTATACACAAAAGCAAATGAGCGTCTTGTTGGGGTTTCAGGGAAATCCATATTCCGGCTATGAATATAACAGAATAAAACCCTCCATAGAAAATTTTGTGAAGTTGGCAAAGGTGTTGCATACCAGTGTCCAATATATTGTAACAGGGAAAGAACTTCCGGAGGCATTTGAAGAAGAAGTAACGCCATTTCCGCAGCGTTTGCGTGAACTGCGGGAACGAAGAAATATGACGCAGCAGCAGGTTGCGGATTGTTTGGACATCCGAAAAGCAACCTATCAAGGATATGAATATGATAAATACGAACCCAAACTGGACAAGCTATTAAAATTAGCAGACCTGTTTGACGTGACGTTAGATGAACTGTTGGGACGGAACCGGACATAAAAAATATGGGAACGGCGGACAGGCGCCGCCGTTCGCATACCTTACAGCGTCCGGAGTGCCGAAGAATGAGGCGCGACACGCGAGTGCAGGACGCTGATAGGAGAAATCCAAAGAGGGGATAAATCGACGGCGTAAGCCGGAGAAAATCCCTTCTTTGAGAAACAAACATGGGTGGTATTATGACAAATCGAGAATTACTCATGCAAGGCGCAGCACAGCTGGGGCTTGACATGTCGGAAAAAACAGCGGACAGGTTTGAGACTTATGCGCGTCTGCTGGTGGAATGGAACAAAAAAATAAATTTGACGGCAATCACAGAAGGAAAAGACATTGTCACGAAACATTTTCTGGACAGCCTGACCTTGCCGGCGTGCTGTGGTCTGGACATGGAAAATGCTAGCATGATTGACGTTGGCACCGGCGCAGGCTTCCCGGGGCTGGCAGTGAAACTGCAGTGTCCGTCTGTGCGTTTGACGCTGCTGGATTCGCTGGCGAAACGGCTGAAATTTTTGGAAGCAGTGGCGGCGGACGTAGGCGCGCAAGACGTGGCGTTTTGCCATGCGCGTGCGGAGGACGGCGGACAGGATAGAAAGCTGCGGGAACAGTTCGATATTGCCACCGCGCGGGCAGTGGCGAATCTCAGCGTGTTGGCGGAATATTGCCTGCCGTTTGTGAAGGTGGGCGGTGTATTCGCTGCGCTGAAAGGTCCCATGGCGGAGGAAGAACTGCAAAGCGCGGCGGGCGCAATCGAAACACTCGGCGGTAAACTGCGCACGGTACAGGACGTGACCATTCCTTTCGCGCAGTTGTCGCATAAAATCGTGTTGATTGACAAAATACGCCCCACGCCGAAGCAATATCCGCGTAAGGCGGGAACGCCCGCGAAAAAACCGCTGGCATAAGTGGCGTGGATTGCGCTCTGTTAGCGATAGTTTTATTTTAGTCCAATGCGTTTGTTTTGTGCGACTATTGGCGTGCCTGATAAAAACAATAAAACTGCCGTTCGGTGAGCCGCCGGACGGTTTTTTTCATATCAATTGAACAAATTTTTTTGCACAAATTTTCTTTGCGGCAAGAAAATGATTAAAATTGTACGGCATTGCAAATACTAGTATCAAAAACCGTTTGCGATAAAAATTGCTAAGACAGACGGGCAAGAAAGGATGCTGGAAAGATGGCAAAAGAGGCAAAAGCGCAGGATACTGTGCAGGAAGTGAATACGCTGGTGGAAAACGCGCATGGCGCGCTGGAATATATGCGTAACATGAATCAGGAACAGGTGGATCACATTGTCAAAGCAATGGCAATGGCGGGCATGGAGCAGCATATGACGCTGGCAAAAATGGCGGTGGAAGAGACGGGACGCGGCGTGTATGAGGACAAAATCACCAAAAACATGTTCGCAACAGAATATATCTACCATTCTATCAAGTATATGAAAACAGCGGGCGTGATTGAGGAAAACGAACTGGAGGGCTATGAAGAGATTGCGGAACCGGTGGGTGTGATTGCGGGCGTAACGCCTGTCACGAATCCGACCTCCACCACGCTGTTCAAAGCAATCATCTCTATCAAAGCGCGCAACCCCATCATTTTTGGATTCCACCCTTCCGCGCAGAAGTGTTCGGCGGCATCGGCGAAAGTCTTGCTGGACGCGGCAGTGGAGGCGGGCGCGCCGCCGCACTGTATCCAGTGGATTGAACATCCGTCTATTGAAGCGACAAACGCACTTATGCATCACCCGGGCGTGGCGCTGATTTTGGCAACGGGCGGCAGCGGCATGGTTCACGCGGCATATAGTTCCGGTAAACCGGCGCTGGGCGTAGGGCCGGGCAATGTGCCCTGTTATATTGAAAAAAGCGCAAATGTTCCGCGCGCCTGCCACGACCTCATTCTGTCCAAAACGTATGACAACGGTATGATATGTGCGTCTGAGCAGGCAGCAATTGTGGACGCTCCCATTGCGGAAGAATTTGAACGCTGCATGAAAGAAAACAAGTGCTATTTTTTAAACGAAGAAGAAGCAAAAAAGGTCAGCCGTTATGTGATTAACGAGGAAAAAGGCGCGATAAATCCCGATGTTGTGGGACAGAGCGCTGCTAAAATTGCGCACGGCGCGGGCGTGAGTGTGCCGGAGGACACAAAAATTTTGCTTGCCAAGCTGGAAGGCGTAGGGCCGCAATATCCTTTGTCAAGAGAAAAATTGTCGCCCGTTTTGGCATATTATGTCGTAAAGGACGCGGAAGAAGGCATAAAGCGCGCGGAAGAAATGGTGGAATTTGGCGGTTTGGGACATAGCGCCGTGGTACACACAGAGGAAAAACAGGTGGTGGAAATCTTCCGCCAGCGCGTCAAAGCGGGACGGTTGATTGTCAATTCTCCTTCGACACAAGGCGCAATCGGCGATATTTATAACTCCAACGTGCCATCGCTCACACTGGGCTGCGGGTCGTTCGGCGGCAATTCCGTCTCCACGAATGTGACGGTGATGAATCTCATGAATACAAAACGGGTGGCGAAAAGGAGAGTCAACATGCAGTGGTTCAAGGTGCCGGAGAAGATTTATTTTGAATATGGCAGCGCGCAGTATCTGGAAAAAATGCCCGATATCACCCGCGCGTTTATCGTGACGGACGCGGCAATGGTGAAACTGGGCTATGTGGACAAAATTTTGTATTATCTGCGTAAACGGGAGCAATATGTACACTGTGAAATCTTTGCGGACGTGGAGCCTGACCCTGATGTGGAAACTGTGATGCGCGGCGTGAAAGCCATGCAGGCGTTTTCGCCCGATGTGGTGATTGCGCTGGGCGGCGGCAGCGCCATGGACGCGGCAAAAGGGATGTGGCTGTTTTATGAACACCCCGAAGCGGATTTTTCCGCGCTGAAGCTGAAGTTCATGGATATCCGCAAACGGTTGTATAAATTCCCGCGGCTGGGCAGTAAATGCAAGATGGTGGCGATTCCCACCACATCGGGAACCGGCTCGGAGGTGACGAGTTTTTCCGTTATTACCGACCGCAGCAAAAACGTGAAATATCCGCTGGCGGACTATGAACTCACGCCGGACGTGGCGATTATTGACACGGAATTTGTCATGACGGTTCCGCCGTCCATCACAGCGGATACGGGTCTGGACGTTTTGACCCACGCCATAGAATCCTATATTTCCGTTTTAGCGTCCGATTTCACAGACGCGCTGGCGCAAAAGGCGGTCAAGATAGTGTTTGACTATTTGCCGCGGGCATACCGCAACGGAAATGACAAGGAAGCACGGGAGAAAATGCATAACGCGTCCTGTATGGCAGGAATGGCGTTCACCAACGCTTTTTTGGGTATTAATCATTCTTTGGCGCACAAGCTGGGCGGCGAGTTCCACATTCCGCACGGACGCGCAAACGCGGTGCTGCTGCCGCATGTGCTGAAATATAACACGCAGCGCCCGACGAAGTTCACTATCTGGCCCAAATATGAAACATTTGTGGCGGACAAAAAGGTGGCGGAACTGGCGGCGGCAATTGGCTGCGCCGGCAAGACAACGCAGGAAAGTGTGGACAATTTTATTGCGGCAATTCAAAAATTGATGAAATCGCTGGATATGCCGACAACCATTCGGGAATGCGGCATTGACAAAAAGGAATATATGAACCGCATCGGGTATTTGGCGGAGCGCGCGTTTGAAGACCAATGTACGCCTGCCAATCCGCGTATGCCGCTGGTGTCTGAACTGGAAGAACTGTACCGCAAGGCATATTAAAAGCATTGCCGGGTCCGAAGCGGAGACGCGTGGAAGTTTTCCCCCAAGGTGCGCTACGAATATGTTCTCTCGTGAAAAATGTCCTCCGACTTTGTGCTTTGCACAAAGTCTCCCCCTCTTACTTTTTCTGAGAGAACATATTCTCCGCTTTTTGCCCCCGCGCCTCCTCTTACTTTTCTTGGGAAGAGCTACCCTCCGCTTTTGCCCCCGCTCCCTCGTGAAAAATGTCCTCCGGATTTGGGCTATGCCCAAATCCTCCCCCTCTTACTTTTTCTGAGGACGCGTGCCACGGAGAGTAAAATACCCTCCGCTTAGAGCCACCATTTTCTCCTCCTTGATTTTTTCTGATATAGTATTTTCCGTGTGAGTTCCTCTTTTGAAAAACAAATCGACTCCCTTTGCATAGTATGGACAATGGTAAAATATTGTGCTATAATAGTCGCAGAACGACTATTATACGATTTAAAAAGTGCCTCCGCCTCAAGAACACGCACGGGCCGGCGGAGATGCACGAAATTATACCAAAACACTTCGCGTTTATGCTATAATGAGTGACAAGAGGGGGGGAGAGACATGGAAGAATGGGAAACGTTTTATACAGAGGAAACAATTGAACAGTTGAAGCAGAAATACCGGAAATGGAACACCGCCTATTCTGTTATCGTTGCGGTTTTGGCAGGCAGCGTCAGTATCATTCACCGCTTGCTGCCGGATGGTTGGGACGCAATTTCCTTTTTGGATAAAAACGGAGTTTTTCATTTTATCGGCAAGCTGAACCAAGTTTTTTGGGGTTGGAGTATTTTTGTGTTGTTGTTGGCCGCCGTGGGACTGCTGGACTTGTTTTTCAGAAAACGATACCCCCAAGCCCATGAGGAATTCAACATTGCCAGAACAGGCGGAAACATGCGCAGACATAAGTGGCTCTCGCGGATTGGCTGGACGGCTGCGGCAGTCTTTGTTGTCGTCCTGCTGGCAACCGGAAACAGCATATTAACGAACATTACGCTGTCGGACAATGCGGTGACAATCTCCGGCAAACAATATAATGAAAAGATAGATTTGACTTTGAATCATACGGAATCCTTGTCTGACATTCAGGTGAGGGAATATGCCCATAGAACAGAGTTAAAATTGTTTTTACCTGATGGTACAAATATGTACGTAACTTTAAGCAAAACAAATGAAGCGGTTCATGCGCTGCTGCGTGAGTGGGACAGCAAAACAGGGCAGCGGTTTCATTTGATGGAACAACTGGAACGAGGAATTGCAAAAAGGCTGCCATTATGGAGAGCGTCTCAAAGCGAAATTGCTTCGCAGCGTCGTACGGCATAAGGCAGCTTTTTATTGATTTCTTTTACATGGGTCCTGCTTTTTTCTTGCCGGATTTGGCTTTCCCTTGGAGTTCTGGTACAGGTTCTACCTCATTTTTGCGAGAATGGTCTTCCGGCTTGCGCCCACCGTGAATATCACCGGGCTGGTAACGCCGCATTCCTTGTTTTGCCATATTCCGTTCCACCGCCTTTCTGCCCACAAAATAGTGACTTTAACGCATACGTTCCTTATCGTGGGCGGATAAGACACATATGGAAATCATACACACCACCGTTTGGCACCGTATATGGTACGGAAATTTTGTCGGGAGAATTCACGTAATTTTTACGTTATTTACCCCGTTTTGTGTTGGGACCTAAGGCTTCTTTTTTGATGTTATGGTGTTGATTTTGCGGCAGAACATGTCCGCTGTTTTCCTGTCCTGCAGCTGTTTGATTTGCCTGCTGGTCATGTGGTTTTTGTTTGCGCATAATAATATCGCCTCCTGATGATAGTATGTGCAGAGGGAAGCGGATTCTATCCGCGAAATATAAAAAATCCCGATACAGTTTTGTATCGGGATTTCCAGTTTATAAAAAAATATGCCTTTCATCTGCCATGTCAAAGAAAGCGGAATATCATTCAAATTTGCTGGTGGCACACTGTTTGCATTCCACTACATATTTGGGATTGACAGCGCCGCATGATTTACAGACCCAGCCGTCTTTTATCGGGGCGTCTTCTTCGTCAGCCGATTTTTGCGCGGTCATGAGAGCATAATATTCCAGACGGGTCAATGTAGAAAGAATTTCGCCCACTGCAAACAGCAACAAACAAAACAGCAGTGCAACTGCCCAGAAAATCAGAGCGGGAAACAGATTTTGCGCGTGGATTCCCCAAACGATTCCGGCAATCAATAACAAAATAAAAATAGCGCCTGCGGCGAGTTTGCAGAAAAAACCGGTATTACTTTCCATAACGAATCCTCCCCTTTCTTGATAGTTTCAGTATAAAGAAAAAGGCAAGATTTGTCAAGAAAAAGAATAGCAGGAACCGCCAAGGGGAAATCATTTTCTGCCTGTATACCTCACAGCTGTCCGGTGTGCCGCGGGCAGATTATAATAATAAGTGCAACACTTAAAAAAGAATAGACATCACATCAACCAATGTGTAAAATGTAAATAAGCCCAAATACAATAACACGGAGGTTCAAATGAAGTCCTATACACGGTTCTTTGTCAGTTCTATTCACAATAGACCAATTGAAGCAGATAAATCTTCTGACACTTACATTAGATAACGGAACGGAGTTTCTGAGATACAAGGACATTGAAAAAGAAACCGATTTAAAGATTTACATTGCTGACACTCATTCACCATGGCAAAGAGACTGCAACGAAAACATTAACGGTTTCATTCGTTTTTTCTTTCCAAGAGGTACAGATTTTCGTAATCTTCCGCAAGAGCAATTAGATTCTGTTGTTTCTTTAATTAATAACAGACCTCATAAATGCTTGGGATATTTGTCGCCGATTGGGTTTATTAACAATAGTGCTGCACTTACCTTGACAATCTGACGATGAGGCGGGAGGCTTTGATAGGGGGCAAAGAGCGGAGAACGGCAGGGGGGCGTTTAGGCAAGGAGTCCCCCCTTTTTGAAAATGTCAGCTAGTTAGTCATTTTATAGAAAGACAACCAAATGCGTCCATAACGGCGTTCGTCTGTACGTCGTAGGTTTCCGGCGGTTTCCGGCAGGGGAGCTTCGTTTTCTGCCGCGATAATACCGCCTTCACGTAGCAAGTCGCCGCGGCTGATTTCCTCCAAAACTTTGGGAATCAGTCCCAGCGGATAGGGCGGGTCCAGCAGAATCAAGTCATATTGCCCGCCTTCGCGCAGCACCTGCAATGCGTCCGTGCGCCGCAGGGTGGCGCGTTCTTCCACGCGCGCTGCCGCCAGATTTTTCTGCACAATACGCGCTGCCGCCGCGTCCTTTTCTACGAACAGACAGTGCGCCGCGCCGCGGCTGAGCGCTTCAATACCCAGCGCGCCCGTTCCGGCGAACAAGTCCAGCACCCGCGCGCCTGCCACGTAGGGCGACAAAATATTAAACAGGTTTTCTTTCACGCGGTCGGTCGTGGGGCGCGTGTGTTCCCCTTTCAAACAGGTGAGCTGCCGTCCTTTTGCACTTCCGGCAATGACGCGCATGATGATTCCTCCTTTGTAGAAATTAGAGAATAAATAACCGGAACCGAACTACTTTTTATTCATGCATCTCCGCCGGTTGCCGCGTTCTTATGCGCGGCGAGGCGGAGGCACTTTTCAAATCCGTATAATATACGTCTTGCGTATATTATACCATGTCCGCGGAGCAATTTCAATCTTGCTGATGGCTATTGTCACCATAAAATTCATAAAAAATTCTTTTTGGGCTTAGCATAGACATCTTGCAAGGTGTATGCTATAATATACGCAGAGCGTATATTATAAATCGAAAGTGCCTCCGCCTCGCCGGCCATAAAAGTCGCGGATCGGCGGAGATGTATGAAATGATACCAATCTGCTTTGCAGATATGGTATCATAGAGAGAAACAACATTACAGTATAGGAAAATCGAATACATATAAGAAATTCGGATTCCCTATGCTGAACAAAAAAGGATGGCGAAACACTATGAAAACATCAACGGAAATTGCTTCTATCGCGGAGTTTACCGGCTATGAAAAAGCCATAGAATATGTGGCGAAAGCAGGCTTTGACGGATTTGACTTGTCCATGTTTGACATGGCGATGTATGACTGGAACACAAAATCAGTGATAGAAAACCACACGCCGTTTCGAGGAGCGGACTACCTGAAATTTGTACGGGAACTAAAGAAAATCGGTGAAGCGAACGGTATCGTCTGCAATCAGTCCCACGCGCCGTTTCCCAGCTATATTCCTGAGATACGCAGCTATTTAAAGCGCGCCATTGAATGCACGGCAGAGGCGGGCGCGGAAATCTGTGTGATTCACCCCATCAACCATGAACCTGCCGAGCAAAATGCGGAAATGTTCCGGGAACTTTTGCCGTTTGCCAAGGAATGCGGTGTGAAAATTGCCGTGGAAAACATGTGGAGTTGGGACAATGAAAAAGACTGCGCTTGCGCTGCCGCCTGCTCATCGCACGGCGATTTTCTGAAACATTTGGAAGTGGTAAACGACCCGTATTTTGTGGCATGTCTGGACATCGGTCACGCTGAAATGCGCGGACTGGATACTTCAGCGGAGCAAATGATTCTGTCGCTGGATAGCCATTTACAGGCGCTGCATATCCACGACAACGATTTACACCACGACAGCCATCAAATTCCGTTCTCCATGGATATTGATTTCACGCGCGTCGTGAAAGCACTGAAACAAATAAACTACGGCGGCTGGTTCACGCTGGAAGCTGACCAATATCTCACGACAAACTATGCCGGCGGAGATGTGCAGCAGGGCGTCCGCAAACTTTCGGACGCGGCGCGGCGACTTGCGGATATGTTTGAACAGGAGTGAGACAAACAAAAGTCGAATCTCATGCAGTCCCTAGGAAGAATAAACTCTATATATAAGAGATTTCTTTCTATTAGGATATGTGTAAGGATAGAGATTTTGAAATTATTCCCCCCTGCCGCCGGAATGCATCATTCTTTTCGCATGAAAAGTCGTTTTGAACACTATCAAACAACAAAAACCGTGCTTTCGTGTGAAAGCACGGTTTTGTTAATGGAACGCTCCCTGTGCACAGGGGCGCATCGTCCTAAGGCGGAATGTTCCGCTTATCTATCGTCACTTTGTGACAACGATATCTTATTTAAACGAAAAAATCGTTACATTACATTTGGTTGCGCTTGCATTTTTCTTAATGGAA
Source organism: Clostridia bacterium (assembly GCA_022801925.1). Classification (GTDB taxonomy): domain Bacteria; phylum Bacillota; class Clostridia; order RUG12999; family RUG12999; genus JAAWTG01. The sequence continues at coordinate 17,277 of JAAWTG010000043.1, forward strand.
AGCCGGAACGTAGTAGATTCTCCGGGCGCGAGCCCTTCTGCGCCAACCGCATAGGTGGAATCCGTGTCCACCACTTTGCCGGAAGAATTTTGGAACGCGCCTTTCACCTGCACAAATTTATAAGTAGATTTTCCGTTATTGGTCAAAGTCCCTGTACAAATCGTGTAGGAGGAGTTGCTGGTCACTTTTGTGTTTGAAATTTTCAATATGCTCGAGCCGGACGAGGAACTGCCTGATTTGGAAGAACTGCTTTTCGACCCCGACGAGGAACTGCCTGATTTGGAAGAAGTGACAGCTTTTTTATATTCTTTGCCGGAGCTGTCTTTTATGCGACCGTTTTTCTCCACGATATATTTCTTTCCGTCCGCTTTGAACACGCCGCGCGACGGTTTCCAAGTGATTTCTTTCGTGTCTTTTGCAGCATTGTCCGTTGTTTTTGCAGTTTCTTTTGCGCTCGAATCATCGCTGCTTGGCGCGGCACTGTCGCTTGCTTTTGCAGAAGTGCTGCCCGCAGTAGATTCCAGCTTGTTTTCACTAATCACAATGCGCCCAGACGCGGTTTTGCCATCCTCTGTCACAGCCGTCCATCTGCCCTGCAGCGCCTTTTGCATATCTGCCGCCGAATCAAATGTTTTTCTCTGGCTTAGTACTGCCGCATTGCTTACCAGCGCGATGATAAGCGCTAAAACAAGCGCGGCAGGGATGCTCAGCAGCATGAGAAGCTTTTTCTTTTTCTTGTCCGCTTCGGCTGCATGGGCTTTTTTCTCTTTATAGGATTCCATCAACGCGCCCAGTGCAGGCTCCTGAACTGTTTCAAAAGCTGTTTCTTTTGTCATTTCACATCGATTACAGACGTTGTTTTCGTCTGTGTTATAATGTCCGCACAGGCAAACCCACGCGCCGTCCAGTTCCGCCGGTTTTGCCGTCGCCTGCGCGTTGATGGTTTTCAGCGCGTCCAACTGTTCTTTTTCTTCGGCGTCCTGCGTATCGAACAATTCCACGTCATAATCCACCCATTTTTCCCCTTCATACATAGCGGTCGTACCGTCAGCAAAGGAATATTGATGTTCCATCAGCTCAATTTTCCGAATGTCGTCCTGCGGCAGTGGTACCTGCAAATTTCGAATCATTCCGTTCTGTGGCACAGAGATATCCTGCACAGTAATCAGAAACTGTTCTTCTCCATTCACAGGAACAATTTCTCCGAAGGAATTATAGCCTTTCACAGCAAATTTAATTGCTGTCATGGTTCCTGCATGAAGACTTTTAAATGACAGCGCTACCACAGGTTTCCCTTCTTTTACCGTAACAGGACAAGTCAAATCTGCTATGTAGGAATTGATATCCACACTCATATGTTGTTCTTTCATGATAGTCGTCTCCTCTCCTCCAAAAAAATATTTGATATATTTACTATATCATATAACAAATTTCATGTCAAGTATTGGTAAAATATTACGAAAAACAGGGTCTCCCATGTTTTTGTTGAGAAACCCTGTTTTTTTATTCTTTTTTCTGTTTTACCAGATTTTCACGCGCTGCGCTTCCGGCACAAACATGCCGTCCGTTTCCTGAATGTCATAGGTCTGATAGAATTCATCAAAATTCACAATCACGCGGTTGGAACGGATTTTGTTTGCACTGTGATAGTCCGTTTTGGAAAGCTGGTCTAAATATTCGCGGGAGGTTGTCATCATCCAGATTTTCGCATTGTTTTTGAAAAACGCGTCATAGTCAGGATTCGGGAGCGCGGAAGCGACTTCCAGCGCACAGCTCATACCGCCGATATCCGCAATATTTTCGCTCAATGTCAGCGCGCCGCTCATTGTGATGCCCGGTGCGGCTTCCTGTCCGTCATAGAACGCCACAATACGGTCGCACAGTTTTTGAAACGCCGCATAGTCCTCCTGCGTCCACCAATTCGCCGCGTTTCCTTTTTCATCATATTTCGCGCCGTTGTTGTCAAAGGCGTGCGTGATTTCATGGGCAATGACCATGCCGATACCGCCGAGGTTGGCCTCCGGTTTGGCGTTCACGTCATAGAACGGCGCTTGCAAAATGCCTGCCGGAAACACAATTTCATTCGCGCTTTGGTTATAGTAGGCGTTGACCGTATATGCCGGCAAATCCCAACCGGTTTTGTCCACCGGCTCGTTTTGCCGCGCCGCCTGCACTTTGAGACTCTCTTTTGCAATGGAAATGAAATTGTCAAAGAAACTGCCGCCTTCCGCCGCGCTCCTAATTTCCACGTTGTCCATAGGCGTTTCCCACGAATCAGGGTACCCGATTTTATAGGTCATCGTTTCTAATTTTTTCAGCGCCATGGTTTTGGTCGCGTCCGTCATCCAGTCCAGATTTTTGATACGGTTTTTATAGACAGAGATAAACTGCTGCACCATGGCTTCCACGTCTTGTTTCGCTTCTTCCGTAAAATAACGCGCCGCATACAGTTCGCCCAAATAGTCGCTCATCCAGCTTTGAACATAAATTGCCGCTTCTTCTTCCAATGTTTTGGAGCCCTCAATCCCGAACGCCGCATTTTGATATTCCTTGGAAAGGTCGTCAAAATCCTGTCCCAAAAGTCTGCCGTACCGCAACAGTATGGAAAGCTTGGTTTCCGTTTTGAGCAAACCGATGTGGTCTTCGGCGATATATTCGCTATAGGCTTTCAGCAAACCTTCGTCCTGCACAATCAACGTTTCGGGTACGGTGAACCCACGCGCCGTCAGCAGTTCGTCTATGTTCACCGACGGAAACAGCTCCCGCACTTTTTGAATCGGATAGACGTTGTAGGTCTTGTCAACGTCTGCGTAGTCCTGCCGGTCCATTTGGCGTTCACTCAGCGCCTTTTCAAACGCGAGAAACGCCTCGGTATTCGTCGCTGCCTGCGGCTCGGAATCGCCGCCCAGCTGGAGCAGTTTTTCGATATAAGTACGGTAGCCCTTCATATTTTTGGAATCCATATTCTGATATTCTTCTTTGCTTTGCGTCGGCGTGTGTCCCTGCACGGTGAGCACATATTTGTTGCTGTCTTTTGCGTCCACGGTCAATTCAAACGCCAGCACTCCGCCGAGCGTCAGTTCCTTCACCATTTTCAGCTGCAATGCGTTTAGCTGTTCCACTGTCTGCACCTGTTCCAACTCGTCCAGATAGGGCCGGATAGGCGTAAGTCCCGCGTCGTTGCGTGCCTGCATGTTGGTGATGTTCAAATATAAATCGCGGATTTTTTGTTCTTTGCTTCCTTTGGTCTGCGGCTTTTGTACGATTTCACGAATGATACCCGCCACGTGTTCGTCCGTTGCTTTTTGCAGCGCGTAAAATCCGCCGGCGGCAAATTCGCCTGCCGCAATCATGCTGCTGTCCAACTCCGCTTTGTTCGCTGTCGCATAGAAATCGTCTTTTAAATTGCTGCCTTTCAGCGCCCAGATACGGCGAATCACCGTGGACACCTGTTCCACCGTCACGTAGTCGTCGCCGTGCAGCAGTCCGTCGTCCGAACCCATCAGCACGCCGCCGCGCACCAGATTTTCCACGTCCGCCCGCGCCCATTCCGGTACGCCGTCATACTGCACATTTTTGGGGCTGATACGCGCGTCGTTGCCCTTGGGCTCCGGCAGTGTACCGAACGCGCGGCTGAGCATGACAAAGCTTTCCGCGCGTGTGATGTATTGTTCTTCTTTCACGGAGCCGTCCGCATAACCTTTCACAATCATGTTTTTTTGCAGGTTCGGCGTGTAGTCGTCCGCCGCGCCCAGCAGCATTTCCACCACTTGTCCGCGTGTGGCATAGGTCTCCGGCTCTGCTGCCAAAATCACGTGCGGCAGGGCGGAAACCGTCAGCGCCGCGGCAGCGACCCATGCGAGTATTTTCTTGTTCATGTCACAATCCTTCCTTTCGTCTTTATAAAATAAAAAAGCTGCATCGGGAGTTCCCGCTTGCAGCTTAAATTATAGCAAAAAGTTCTTTCAAAATAAATAAAATTTTCTGAAAAGTTCTTTCAAATTTTCAAACATTTTATGAAATCAATCGTCGTTAATGCCGCGCCACCATGTCTGTTTGTCCAGCGTGCTGAGGTCGCCCAAATGCGCGTTATAGCCGTCCAGTGTGACGGTATATTCTCCATTTTTTGCTTCCACAATGGTCACAGACGCGTTGTCGCACCATTTTTGAAACGGAAATTCCGACAGCGGCAGCTTGCGGAAATAGCAAAGCAGCGCCTTGATTGCCGTACCGTGTGTCACAATTCCAATGCGCTCTCCCGCGTGGCGCGCGACGATATCCTCCACCGCGTCCACCAGCCGCCTCTGAAATTCCACCATGGATTCGCCTTCCGGCATCATCAGTTTATGGGGATAGGTCAGCCAGTTTTCATACGCCTCCGGAAATTGCCCCGGCAGCTCTGCCCAGCGCACGTTTTCCCATTTACCGCCGAAAATCTCCCGCAAACGGCTGTCGGGGTGAATGTCCATATGCTTTTTCCGCGCAATATAGCCCGCGGTATCCATGGTGCGCTTTAGGTCGCTGGCATAGAGAACGTCCATGGGCACGTCCGCCAAATAGTCCGCCGTACACGCCGCCTGCCGGCGTCCGTTTTCCGTCAGGCTGGAATCGTACCAGCCGTGGAAAATCTTTTGCACATTGCCCTCCGCTTCTCCGTGCCGCACAAAAATCAGCGTTGTCATCTGCCGTCACCTCACTTTTTTTCTCGAAAGAAGGACTCACGCGTGCCACGGAGTGGTATTCCAGCTCCCTTCGGGTCGCTGTCGCGCCATCCCCCCTTATTACCCTCCGGGGCACGCGCGGAATCCCCCAATTGTCGCTACGGGTACGCGTGCCACGGAGTGGTATATTCCTCGTGAAAAATGTCCCCCGAGGGTCGCTCCAGATATTTCCCCCTTGAAAATGTCCCCCGAGGTACGCTCCGCATGTATTCTTCCTTGAAAATGTCCTCCGACTTTGTGCTTTGCACAAAGTCTCCTCCTCTTACTTTTCTTGGAAG
>JAAWTG010000044.1 GCA_022801925.1 Clostridia bacterium
TTCCTTTTATTCCTGACATAACAAAACCTCCTATGGTATTTTTATTCTACCATAGGAGGTGCTTTTTTTCTATTGTCCGTTTTTACTGGTCTTGTTCATTTCCGGTGGCTTTGTTTATATCCTGCAATACCAATCATCTTCTTCCCAAGTACGCACACGCTTTTGTGCCGCTGCACCCTATTCGGGTCTACTCCCTTGACAAACCTTGCACGATGGTATATAATAAAGGCAGACAAAAGTGAACCGTTTTTGGCGGTTTGCCACTAATTAGGGTTAAGTAACCGCTATCTCGTGGTGGGGAGGGCGGTTACTTTGCGTTTATGGTACATATATGTAGAATGATAACAATTAAAATCATCATCTTTAGTATATACTTTACCATGCGCAACCACCTCCCTTCTACAGGAGATGGGCGAACCGCCTTCCGATACACTCTTTATCTGCCTAAAGTTTATTATACTATAGTTGTGCATATAAATCAAGCACAAAATCAAACAATCCACGTCCGCCGCTTATTCGCTGCCCGTTTTTCCTTCCATTTTACGGAACTGTCCCGGCGTGACGCCCGTTACCTTCTTGAAATTACGAATCAGTACCGCGCTGTTGGCATAGCCCAGTTTGCCTGCAATTTCGCTAATCGGTAAATCCGTTTGTTTCAAATATTCAATTGCTTTTTCCACTTTCACGCCCGTTACATAGTTACTGAAATTTTCTCCAATATAGTCCTTAAAGAAATGGGAAACATAGGTATAGTTGAGTGAAAAGGCGTTCGCCACCATTTCCAGCGACATAGCGTTGTTTTCACAATTATTTTTCACATATTCTAAAATTGCCTGTCCCAGCATTTCTTTTTTCCCTGTTCGGTTGGCTTTCATATAGCGGCAAATTTCGCCCAGCAATTCTTTGGTATTGTCGCGCAGCTCACCAATAGAAGAACAGCCCACCAGTTTTTCAAACGGTGACTCTTGCGGAAAAATCGCGTTCATGTCAATTTCTTCGCTGTTCATCACTTTCAGCGCAGTACTCATCAAGTCGAAAAACAAACATTTACTCATATCCAACGATGCATTATGGTTCATCTGAATAATTTCGTCCAACAGCCGCGCCACGCCTTCCTCATCACCCATCATGACACTGCTAAGCAACTGATTCTCCTGCTGCATGGAATAATAATATTTATGGCTTTGCTGCACCAAATCACTAAAGCATATCACGCCTTCTTTGCCGCTTAGCTTCCGGTAGTCCAGCGCTTCTTTTGCCTGCGCAAAACTCAACGAAACAGTGCTGCCCGCGCCGCTTTCTCCAACGCCGATGCCAACATCCGCTTCCAATTGTTCCTGCATGAAATTTTGCATGAAACGGCATTTTTCCAAGATGGTCTGCTGCGTCCAGTTCTCCGCCGCAAAATTCAGTAGCATGGATATCTGCGACCACTCATTATCAACAATATAGGGGTCTGCAATATCTGCAAACACTTCCTCCGCCACATTTTGCAGCGCATATTTCACCAACGCCAAATCAGAATCCGATTGTTCTTCCGGCAACTGAACATCAAATGCCACAACGCAATAAAACGGATATCGAAACTCCAGTCCCACTGCCCTGCACGCTGTGTTCAAATCCTCAATATCGCCTAAGTTGCCGTTCATCATTTTCACCAGCAAATTTTTCCGCAACGCCGGCTGCTGCCGCCGCATGATATTCTCCGCTTCATTTTTCTCTTGCACCAATTGTTTCACGCGGCTGGAAATATAGGCAAATTCACCGCCGGAATGTTTTTCGTTTTCTTTCTCTCCCGCGCCCAACGACCGCGCCAATTCCTCCACCGGTTTGCTACCCCGATAGGCGACATAAGCTGCCAGCGCCACGCCGACCAGCAGCATGAGCAGAAAATAAATCACAACTACGTTACGCACCGGCGCTGTCTGCGCTTTGATTTTTTTCCTATCTTCCACGCTGATATATTGACTGTTTCTGTTTTCTCCGTTCTGTTTAAATACCAGCACGCTTTTGCTGCCCGCTTTTCCGGTATGGCTGCCTTCCTCCAAAGACGCAAATCCCTCCTGCCGCAGCGTTTCATTGCCGACAGTGAATATCACGTTTCCGCTTTGATTGATATAATACATACAGCTTTGTTCACTGCCATAAACACTTTCAAATGCGGCGGTGATTTTATCATAATCCAAAAAAATCACAATATTTCCTTGACTGCTGCCTCCCATCGGATAGGAATGAATATAGGGAATCACGCGTTTTTTCCCTTCACCCAATTTAAATTCTACGATCTGCGCCGGAAGCGTGTCGTTAAAATACTGTCCGTCCATATGTAAAATCCATTCGTCATAACTCCACTCTTCTATTTTCATAAAATAGTTATAAAACTCCCGCGGCGTATATTTCGCGCGTCCTGACAACACCACTTCGTTTTCTTTCATATAGACGAAACTTTCCACAATCAAAGCATTTTGGTCATTATAGTTTTTCCCTGTTTTTTCCGTCAGCTTTGCTAAACGATATAGGCTCTCCACATTATCTTTATTATAGGTAAAATTGATTAACTCTTCGCTTTCCGCCAAATCCATGGCAATACGGCGGATATTTTCCAAATCTCTGTCCAGTGTTTTTTGTACCTGTTCCAGTGTTTTGCGGCTATTTTCCCGCACTTCTTTTTCCATAGAATGCATGGAAACTTGGAACATTGCCACGCCCAGCAATGTAGGAACAATCAAAAGTGCCAGTAGCGCCAGCAAATATTTATAAAATAAACTATTTTTCTGCGTCAGCAACTGCCGCCATTTTTTTAGCATATTGTTCCCTCCTTGCAATGCATTTTCTTTTCTGTAGTCATTATACCACAAGTAAAAATGCTTGCTTGCAAGGGCATTTTTACGCTGTGATTCAATGATACAGGCGTGTGCACTGCACACGCAGCGGCAAAGCCGCTAAATCTTGCAAAGCAAGATTTCTGTAATCATTATAGCATAAAATGATTTCATTTACAATAGTCCGATGCTTTTCTGCCGTTTGTTTCTTGCCACAGCAAAATAAGTCTCTACCCATATCAGGCGAGCAGAGACTTACTTGTTTTTTAAATTTTCCGTTGATTTACCGACTTGAGACTTCCCATGTGTCCATGGGAACCACTGCCGGAATATCAGGTGAAACGGCAGAATCCTCCATCTATATCGCCATGACGCAAAGCGTGAAATCCTGCACGCTGTCCCAATGAATGGTCAGCTTTTTGAACGCCTTATTGCGTCCCTGTCCCTCCAGCCATGGGGTGGTTTCCAGCGGTAGTGCGTTCCGCACTTCAAATCTCGCACCTCCGTTTTCTTAAAGTGTCTTTGAAAGAAACGCCTGATAATATGCCCGAAACAACGCGGATTTCTCTTTGTCGTTTCGGGCATACATCATGATTTCGTTTTACCGCTTCCGCATACTATTTCCCATAGACTCTGACCGTCGAGAGATTGTTCCAATCTCCGGTGGAATGTCCATGACCTTGATATCTCACATATTTTGCTTTCTGGTTGCCCAGCAATATGCTTTCTATGTCTTTTGTCGTTCCAGAGGACAGACCGGAATATACCTGCGTCCAGTTTTCGCCGTCCATGGAAATTTCCACATCATAAATGTAGCTGCGTTGGTCTCCCAGATACCACGAGAGTCCAAGTGCATAAATTTCTGTCGGCTCTTCCAGTTCTACCGTGAGCCATGCGTCATACATAGCAGCCCAGCGCGTCATGTAGTCGTTATCCAATACGCCGACTGCATAATTTCCTTCTTCTGCCTGTTCATCGCTTGCTGTCACGCCGGCAATATTCAATTCCTTGCTTCCCGGAATCTGACCGATGTAGCTATTCACATGCGCGCTGACAACATAAACCGCATATTTTCCGGTTTCTTTGTCATGCACAATGAATTTTGTGTTACCGATAATCTTTTCGCTTTCCTCTACAGTGACCTCCAGACTACTATCTGCCGTGTAGGCATAAACCGGTTTTTCTTCAACGTCGTACGGCAGGTTCACAGAATAGGTATATTGTTCCGGCTTAAAGCCTTGCAGCGCCATGCCGTTCATAGTGATACCAGTTAGCTTGGGCAGCGGTACGATTTCACCGTCTGGAATTTCCCAATTGCTGATTGGCACAACTTCCTGCGTATAGGTTGGTACCGCACGGTCAATCACCTGAGAAACAGCAATTGCCAGCGTATAACTCTGGACATTGTCCCAATGAATCGCCAGCTTTTTAAATCTTTCGTTGCGTCCCTGACCTTCCAGCCATGGCGTAGTATCCAACGGCAGCGGGTCGCGCACTTCAAATTTTGCACCGCCGTCGTCGCTTTCCAGCATTTCCATTTTGATGGTGACGCCGGAATTGGTGATATACACGCTTTTGCCGTCCTCCGCCACTTCAATGTCTCCGGCGGTGTGCATGAACCAATAGACCTCGCTTGCACCCGCAAGGGAAACTTCATCCTGAATGATCAAAGACTGACGATCGTTTGTGAGCATGAATCCACGCTTCATGTCCAGCGCTTCACCATATGCTTGCGTCAGGTCAATGACTGCATAACTGCCTTTGTCTTTGCTCATAAATTCCGTAACCTCTGCAAGTGCGGTGTCGCCTTGCCCCGGCGTTTCATCGGGATTAATCACATAGGTATTGTGACCTTCGGCACGCTTTTTATATTGATAGGTTTCCGTATCGTTTTGCGTTATTGTGTAACCCTCGCGTCCCAGTTCATAGGCAAAACGAACGCCGCCGACGTCCATGACAAAGCCGCCCAAATCATAGTGGAAATGACTTTCGCCATTCTGTCCGCCTTTTGCGCCTACAAAGAAGCCGTTGAGAGAATCCGTCCAACTGGTGCGCAGGGAAACAATGTTTTTATCCTGATAGAGCATATCGTTCGCCATAGAACTTGAGCCGTTCATCATTTCCGGACGCAGCATCAATAAATCGTACCAGTTTGTCGTAAGACCACGGGACAGGATATTACTGTAGCGCATTTGCATGAGACCGTTGTCGTGATATTTATAGGCAAACCACGCCTGCGCCGCACAGTTTGACACCACTTCCGTGTTATCGCCGTAGTTATACACGCCGCCCGCGCCGCTGAGCGCTTCGCCGTAGTAGGGCGTTAGTTCCATGCCGGGCAAATCCCAGTAACCGAAATCTTTCCCTGTTGCGGTTTCCATGGTAGCGCACCACTCCGACAGATAGTTCAAGGTTGTCGCATGATAGGAAATGCCTTCTACCCACGCGCCGTCCGGTGCAAATTCCGGATAGAGATATTCCAGATAGGGAAATGCTCTGTCCAGCGCATACATGCCCCGTTCGCCCAGCCGGTCGCTCATGGCGACAATCGCCGTCATTAAACCGCCGTGGCACCAAGGATTCCAGTTAGAATTGACATGCGCCCACCAGTCATCCATATCCAGCGATTCAATGTAGCTGTTCAGACCGCAGCGAATGAATCCTTCCACAATGATGTTTTTCTGGTCTTCGCTCAGCCAGTCATAGAACCAGCTATAGCCGATTGCAACGCCGTGCGACATGGTGGTGACGTCCAAATAATGCGATGGGTTCCAGTCGCTGAAGTTTGACACCGCCTCCAAATCGCGCCATGCTGCCTCCGCATACTTCGCATCGCCTGTCATTTGATAAGCGATTCCCAGCGCCGTCATGCGTGCCACCATTGTATTGGACACCGCCAGCAGACGTACGCCGTCTGAGCGTTCAAAATAGAGCGCATAGGTATCGAGATAGCTCTCTGCCTCTTTCATGATTTTATCGTACCATGCTTGCATGCTTGGGTTGTTCTCTATGTTTTCACGCACTTCGGCAAACCGTTCCGCGCCTACATAAACACGCGGGTGCAGACTGCCCTTCTTTTGAATACGGTCATAAATTTCTGCGCCGGTCGGACGCTGGAAATAGAGTGCATTTTTCAGTTCGTCCTGTTCTTTTGCACTGTTAAACAGCGTCTTTTTGCCGAATCCCAGCAAATATTCGTTGTCCCATGCAAGTTCCAATCCAAAGATAGCCGCTATGCGCTGCGCCGAAATATAGTTGGTGTCTTTTTCGCGGCGGATTTCTTCGCTGCCGATTTCCACGGTGTTACCGTTTACTGCCATGCGTACCGGCGCAGTCTCCGACGGCTCCAGCACCTCGCCGCCCAAATAAACCGCCGTATCCTCCGCCGGCACATAAGGCTTGCCGTCAAACACGCGCGGCGGCTGACCGCTGAGCCTGATTTTATTGCCGAACACGGACGCTTGATAGAAGTCAATTCCCATTAAAACGCCTTGTTCCAAAACGTCATAGTTGGATTTCCAAGTGTCTGTCACCAGAATGTCTCGGGCTTTTTTCTGGTAGGCGTAATCCTTAAAATAGGAATCATCCACGTCCTCCGCGCCGCTGTAGGCAAAGAGTTTATTCAGCGTGAGACTTGCACCCGCGCCGTCAAAGCCAATGCTCATAATGTTTTTCAATGAAAGCGGTGCACTGTGCGTTTTGCCGGTTTCATCTGTCAGCGTACAGGCGCCTGTTTCCATGTCAAACGCCACTTTGACGCTTCCAAAACTGCTGCGGGCGGGCACTGTGACGAGGTTTTCTGTTTTGCCGGTTTTGTCTTTCGCGCACAGCGTCACACCCCTGTCTGCCTGATAAATAATTTTCGCGTTAAAATTCTCCACCGCTATTTGTTCCAGCGGGAAATAGGCGCCATCTGTACCCATCATAATCTTGGCGCTTTTGTTGGTCGCCGATGGCGTATCCACAATGTTCACCGCGCCGGTAAACGACGCCACACCGTGCGCCCTGCTATCCTCTCCAACGCTGGTAAACTGCCGGTTTAAATAAGTTTTGATATCAGTGGTTTGACTGATAATGCTATCTGTATTTTCCACCGGCGCCGCCGCTTCATAGACATATACATCGTCCATATAAATTCTGCCTTCCGCATAGGCAATACCTGTGGGATTTTTGACAGAAATCTGCATGGAAAGTGCGCCGATATCCATCTTGCCCAGCGAAGCGGGAACGCTGTCTGTAACCGCCTGTCCGTTCAGATAAATTCGATAAGTGCCCGCCACGCCGTCCAGCGCCAATGCGATGCGGTTCCATTTTTTTGTTTCTGCCGCACTACTGACTGCCTGAAACTGACCGTTTGCCGTTTTTGTGCTAATCCCACTGCCTTGCAGCACAAACATCTCCTGTAGTTCCGATGTTTTTCTGTTTGTGAATGCAAACGTCATTTTCGCATTTTGGTCGAATGTATAAAAGCTGCCTTCATAGACCAACGTTCTACCCTGATTGTTGATATTGTTTTTTCTCACAGCCACACTCGGATAAGACGCCTGCCCGTTTTCCACACCGCCTTTGACATAGAACGCCGCAAAACCATTGCCGCCGTCATGTTCTATGCTCACACGGCTGTCCGCCGCCATTCCTTGTTTCACATTGTCCCATTTTTTCGCGTAAAGCATACCGCCGTCATGTGCATAGTCTTCAAAATGATCGCTAAATTCACTGATGACAGTTTCGCTTGCTGCGGCAGGGAGTTGAAACATCATGGGCTGGAGCAACATTGCCGCTGCCGTCCATAAAAGGAGTTGCTGTTTGATTCTACTTTTTTTTCTCATGCCATACCCTAACCTTTCCGGTTTTCCCATACGCTCCATGCGCCTTATTTCAGCGCGCCGCTGGGAAGCCTGTCATCATCACGATAAATCACCATTGACCGTCCGCCGCCGCAATATGCCTGATATAAAATCCAGTCGCCGACTTTCACGTCCGCCAGTCCATTAGGACAATACTGGATTTCTTCATCATCACCTGTATAGAGGTAGGTACTCACGCGTGCGGCGTTTTTAAACAGCCAATTCGTCGTGCCCAGATATCCGTTTTCCGGTTTTTCAGCATATGCCGTTGCCACAAAAGACAGCGGTCCGATTGCCGTCATCTGTCCGTAGTACAACAGCCGTGCATCATTATAGTTGCTCGTCATTGTCGTTCGCTGCGCATTGGTGAACTCAATCGCCATGTTTTTAATCTGTGTGCTGTCGCTCGTGAGTTCCATCTTGAAACAGTCGCCGCGTTTGATGTCTCTTGCTGTTTCCATTGTTTTTTCATAGGTGGATTTGCCGTCTCTGGGCAAAATGGTCATTGTCCGTTTTTGGTTCTGCTGCCAGTAGGTGATTGCCCATGTTTCCGTACCGTCCTCCAGCACCACGCGGCTCTTTTTGTCAAACACGCAGGTATAGCCGTTGGCAATAAAATTCGTGACGTCTGTGTTAGCAAGCGTCACCACAATGACGTCCGCTTCACGTAAATCGTCTACATTATATCCTTCTACGGTATAGCTGACATCGTTCGTGAAAGCAGTCAGCGGCCAAACGGCATAATCGGTTTCGTCCGCATTGGTATCGCTGGGTACCACAAACATGATACCGTCTCTTTTGGGCGCTAACTCGCCGTTAAAATTAAAAATAGAACTTCCTTTGAGCCGCCGCGTTGCTTTGGGTACGTCCAGAGAGAGCACAGCGTCTTCGTTATCTAATGCCGTATAAATGCGGGTGACTTCGTTTTGGTCATTCAGCATATATGCCACAACCTGACGGATTGCCTTGCCCTGCGCCGCATCATACAGATATTGATTATATGCCTGTGCGCTGCCGGCGCCGCCTTCTTTTACCGCAATATCATTCACAGTGAAAGTGCTTGCAACCTCCAAAAGCGAAACCGAGCCACCTTCGTTCAGGATTTTCATTTGCAGCGCTGTGCTGATGCCGCCGCTCGTTCCTGCTTCAATCAAGTATCCGTAGCGCAAGCTGCCGGATTTCGCCTCCCTGAACAGGCATATTTCGCCGTCCATGCCAATGTAAAACTTGTAACTGAGTCCTATGCGCAGCCCCCAGTTCATAATGCCGTCCGCTGCGTCATATTGCACGCCATCCAGTGTGATTTTTTCCCTGCCGGTATCGCCGCCGATTTCCTCCACTTTGCCTGTGACGCTTTTCAGAATATAAACGCTGCGGTAGGTTTTTCCGTCTGCCGCCTGTACCTCCGCCAGCGCAACAGCACTGTCCAAAACGATTTTGTTCAATGCCGTCGGCGTACCGTTTGCCATGTAGCAGAACGCTTCTATATCGCTATTCGTATCATCTAAATCAATATAGCCGCCGTCTTTGAGATAGATTCCGTCATTTCCCGCCGCTTTTACAAGATGGTACGCATAGCTTTGAATCCACACCAATTCCGTGCTGTCATCCGATGGAATGACAATCCGCACAGAACCTGCTGCAAGATCAAACAAACTGTCTTTTTTTGCGGAATCCGGAATGAAATAGCCATTGAGGATAAACCGCGCACCGGCGGACAGCTTTTGTGTTTGTCTGCGTCCGTCTTCGTCAAAATAGGTGAAACTGGTTGTTGTACTATTTGCCGCCACATTTTCAGCGGACACTTCAATGATTTCATTTTCTTTGCGCACCTTGTAGTACAGCAGCGTCGGTATGTCGTCGTCCGTCGCCGCGCGGTAGTAGAAATCTACGATACATCCCAGCGCGCTGCTGTCCGCCGGTACCCCCTCCGCCAACCGATACTCCTCGTTGTCAATACGGACGATGTCCGTTTCGTCATTGGTATAGGTCACCATATCCAAATTGCCGGCAGCCGTCACCTGACCGCGGCTTTTGTAGATATCAAAATATTCTGTTAAAATGGTTGCGTCTTTCACCGCTTCTTTTTGCGTTGTCCATACGCCGTTTGCGTCCTGCACAATCTTTGTCACGGAAAGCAAATCAATGTCCAGCGCATTATAGAGCATGATTAAAAGTTCGCCGCGCGTGATTTGACTCCCTGTTTGCACGGAGCGCAGCAACCCGATTTGAACTGCCGCCAGCGTATAGGACTGTTTCTGCGCAAGGTAGTCGTAGCCCAGCAGGGTCACAAGCGTGCGCGCCGCTTCTTCCGTTGTAATCGGTTCGTCCGGACGAAAATAGTTGTTTTCTCCCGTCATCAGTCCCGCGTTTGCCACACTGTCGATTGCGTCTTTCGCCCAGTGACCTTCGCGCACATCATAGAAATAGGTTTCGTCACTGCCGATGCTTAGCCCCCAGCTTTTGGATATTTTCGACATCACAGAAGCGAATTCCGCCCGCGTCATTGGACTGTTCACATCAAACGCGCCGTCCCCCTGTCCTGATACAAAGCCCAGTGCGGAAAGTACATTTGCCGCCGTTTCATATCTGGTGCCTACCGTGTCGGTAAAGCCCGCTGCGCCAGCCGGAAAACCGGCTGTGCATAGCAGCATAAGCGCCAATAATAAATAGATTAATTTTTTTCTCATGACCACAGTCCCCCTTGCTTCATGGCTGCATAGATCATTTTCGCAGCGTCTGCCCGTGTCGTATGACTTTGCGGCAGGAAGTTTCCTGCTTCATTGCCTTGTATAATACCGATAGAAGTCAGATTTTCCACTGCTTTTGCCGCATAATCCGCAATATCGCCCATGTCCGTATACTCTTTGCTGCTGCCGCTATATTCCATGCCGCGTTTTGTGAGCACGCGTTCCAAAATCACAATCGCGTCCTGTCTGGTGATACTGCGCCCCACGCCAAACTCTGTCTCTGTCATTCCGTTGATAAGCCCTTCTTTATAGGCTGTCGCCACATAGTCCGCATACCATTCGCCACTTGCTACATCGGTAAACACAATGTTGTCAGGTTTCAAGGTAAATCCGAACGCCGTGATAATCAGTTTCAGAAATTCTTCGCGGGTGATTTCCCGTTCCGGTTCATAGTGACTGCTGTCCACACCGCTGATAATTTTTCTGTCTGCCAATTCTTCAATATAGGATTTTGCCCAGTGACCGGCGGGTACGTCCGCAAACAGTCCCTGCTGCAGCTGCTCGTTTGTCAGGGGCGCCGGGGGTGTGCTGACTGCCGTGCCGCCCGCCACGGTTGCACTGCCGGTAACGCGTCCGCCGCCGCCACCGATACCTCCGCCGCCGGTTCCACCCCCGGAAGGCGTTGTTTTCGCATAGACAGGCATATCTTTTTTCACTGTTTTTCCGTTAAAGGTTACGGTTGCCGTCAGTTTCACCGGTGTGCTGTTTCCGGTTCCCTGTGTCAGCGTATATTTACCTTCCGCCGAAATTATATTGGGTTTGTCGCTCGACCAAGTGATGGTACTGCCATAATATCCGGTCAAAGGCAATATAATATCGGAAGATATGATGCCTTTCACGCCCAAATCAATGCGGTTTGCGTCCATGAGCGCGATTTGTTCATCTGTGGCATTCTGGACTACCTTCACCGTATAGGTTTTTGTGAGTTTAAATTCTCCTATTGATAGCGCCGCCGTCAATGTCACAGTTTTATCTTCTGTATCATAGGCAGGGCGCGAGACGGTACCGTTCAGCGCAATACACGCTTCATCGTCAGAAGTCCATATAACAGATACGCCGTCTTTGTTTGTTATCATATTCAAATTGCCCGTGACCTGCGCCGGAATCTGTGTGTCCAGATAATCCGCCACTTTCATCATGGTATAGTAATCATCATTCACCACGCCGACCGGAATGGTTATCGTCTGTTGCAGCCATGTTTTTTCATCGTCCTTTGCCGTATAGACAAAATCAATTCCCTCCACATTGCAGGCATTTGTCAGACTGATTTTGCCGTCTGCAAAGGTCACGCCCGCATAGGGTTGTGCAAGCGACCATTCGCCTGTGAAACTCTCGTCCACCATTTCGTCGCCGAACTCGTCAAAGACGGTATATTCCGGCAAATCATAGCTTGTCGTTTCCCCTGCTGCCAGCGGTTTATATACTTTTGCGTTTTCCTCACTCCAGCGCACTTCATTCGGCGTGAGATAGTATGCCTCAAATTCAGATACGCCGGTGCTGGTACCGCTGCCGGCTCTTATCCAGTTCAGCGTGACGCCGAAATATCTGCTTTTCTTTGCCGCTTTCAGCGATGCCGTCAGCTTGCCGTTTTCGTCCCAATGGGTAGATGCATCGGCTGCGTCATAGCTGACAACAGGCGTTGCGCCGCCGCCGGCGATAAAAGTCTGGTTTGTACCCTTGCCCGGGTCATTGGACATTGTTTCATAGCCTGTCACATCATAGCCTGCCAAATTGGGCAATGAGTAGAAATAGACGTTAATCTTATTATATTTTTCTATGTTTCCGCTTGCGGTTTTCAATGCTGCCGGCTGAGAACCGGAATCGCCACTGTGATTTCCCAATAACCACGCCGTATTCATTTTGCCGTCCACTGCGTTTGTCGCAGTACCCCAGCCGCCGAGAGCCCAGCCATAGCCGCCTGCCATGATGTTTTTCGTGTTCACAGCGGTTCCTACCGCCGCAACCGTAATGTCAAACGGTATGTCCAGTGTTATTTGCTGTCCGCCGGAGACTGCGGAAAGCGTTGCCGTCAGCGTCAGCGGTGTTGCTTCCGTCTGCCGCGTGATGTTTCCTTTTTCATTCAGCACCGCGGGATTGCTGCTGTTCCACGAAATATTCATGCCCGGGTAGCTTTTTCCGCCCAGCGTTAATATGCCGTCCTTTGCTCTGGGCAGCGCCAGCGCTTTTCCGACCGCTGTCTGCTTTTGTCCGCCGGAAATCACGTCCCAAGTCAATGCCGCGCCCGCTTCCTTCAGCAATTCATCGACGGCCGTCACTTCCTCTGCTATTACCTTAACGAAAAACTCCCGTGTGACAGTCTCCGTTCCGCATGTAATGGTCGCAGTTAATTTCACCGTCACATCGCCTGTGGCACCGCTTGGTCGCGTTACTTTTCCGGCTGCCGTAAGATAGGCTTCACTATCTGTTGCCCAGGAAATATTGACGGTGCCCACGCCTGCATAACTTATTGGTAGTGTGATATCCTGCGTTGTTTCCGTTGGAATCAGTGTCTGCAAATAATCTGCTGCGGCTGCCACATCCGCGTAATCGTTGGAGGCGGGCGTGACCGGAATCGTCAGTTGCTGCGTCAGACAAATGCTACTGTCGCTATTATCCGTTGCAGTATAGGTCAATGCAATCTCTTCCACGTTGCAATCGCTGCTTAACGTGATTTTATTATTAGTCAAAGTTACGCCCTCGTAGCTGCCTGCTAGCGCCCATGCGCCGCCGAAGCCCTTTGGCGCCTCGTCGCCCAATTCAT
Organism: Clostridia bacterium; assembly: GCA_022801925.1. Classification (GTDB taxonomy): domain Bacteria; phylum Bacillota; class Clostridia; order RUG12999; family RUG12999; genus JAAWTG01. The sequence continues at coordinate 13,181 of JAAWTG010000044.1, forward strand.
CATAGACCGTATATGCCGGAAGGTCATATTCCTGCGTTCCTGTTTGGGGCGCTACCATGGAAATGCTATCCGGATTGTTCCATTTCACACTTGCCGGTTTGGCATAGAACGCTTCAAATTCGCTAAGTCCGCCGGCAGGCAGATTGTTAGTGTTCTGCCAGCCAAAAACAAAATATTTGCTTTGCTGCGGCGCATCAAGGTTCACAATAACCCGGTAGCCGTTGGCGGCGTTTTTCTCCGCTTCCACCAGCAACGCTTCGCCTTGCGCATAGGAAAGAAGTTCAACTTCTCCTTCCGGATTGCTGATGGTCGGTTTTAGACTGGCACCTTTTCCAGGGTCATTGCTGAGTCCCGCCGTATAACCAACCAGGCGGAAGTTGTCAATATTAAAACTGCCGTCTGTAGCGGCTTTATCCTTTGAAAAATGGAGAACCACTTTATTATATTTTTTCGCAGTATGATCGCCGCCGGTCACAAAAGCAACCGGATAATCAGGATTGGTCTGTGCAGAATGTTTACCAATACCACTGGTTGTTGCTGTGCAGCCGTCCAGTGCGTTGTTCCAATGTCCCCATGCGCCCCAGCTATAGCCGCCATACATGATATTATGCTCCGTTCCCACCGCAAGCACAATGATGTTGGAAAACTTCACGGTCGCCGTCAGCGGTTCTTCACTGCCGTTTGCAGCAGAAAGCGTTGCCGTGAGGGTACTCCGTCCGCCGCCGACTTTTCTTGTCACCTCGCCCGTGGTGGAAATGACCGATTCATCGCTGCTCGCCCAAGAAATGTTTACGCCTTCATAATCAATTCCGGCAATGGTCAGTTTTCCGTCCGCCGACACGGGCAGTGTCAGATTTTTGGTTACAGTCTTTGTCGTTTCTGTAGAAAGAACCTCCCACTTCAGCGCCGTTTTTGCCGCGTCCAGCGTCACTTTTGCTACACTGTCCAGCTTAACAACCTTCACCGCAAATGTTTTTGTCTGTGCGGTTCCGCCGCTTGAAGGCGTTATGGTTGCCGTCAGTGTCACCGTCTGATCCCCTGTTTCATAAGTGGGGCGCGTCACGGTTCCGTTCGCCGCAATATAATTTGTGTCGTTTGACGCCCACGCAATGGAAACGGTTTTGCCGTCCACTTCATAGCTTGTCGGCAACGTCAGATTTGTTTGTGTTTCTGCGGGAATCTGCCCTTCCAAATAGGTAATCGTTGCCGATATTTCATCTACAACGCTAACGCTCAAGGTTTTTTCCAGCACCGTGGTTCCTTCGCTGTCCCGCGCTATGTAGTTCAGTTCAATGGTTTCCACCGTGCAATCGGAGGTGACGTTCAGCTTGCCGTCCGCCATTGTCACGCCCGCGTAGCTTTCTTTCAGCTCCAGCTCAGCCGGAAACGCCGCTTTCAGATTGTCGCCCAATTTGTCGCCAAGCTGGTCATAGACGCTGTAATCGGAAATGTCAATTTCGCTCGTTGCTCCCGCCGCCGGTTTCACCACTGCTTTGGTTTCACTGTCCCATTTCACATTCGCCGGCGTGACATAATAGGCTTCCATTTCGTAAAGACCGAAGGTAATGCTGCTCGTTGTTTGATAATTATAGAAAAAATAAAAAATTCTACCTTCTACCGGCTCGGTAAACTCATATACCATTTTGTCCTGACATGCTCCGTCTGTAGCATTGTTATAGGTAATGAGATTCTCCCGTGTTCCCTCCAGCTGGCTGCCGGCATAGCGAATAAAGCTCCAATCTTTTCCTCTGTTTGCCGCCGTATATGTTTCATAGAAACAGCTTTCCTGCGGGTCTGCGTCTCCCGCCCCTGTATAAGTATTGATATAATAATCGCTGGGCGACATGTCGGCAGGTTTTTGAAAAAAGAGACGTACTTTATTAAACTTTTGTACACCCAATGCCATCGGCATGGCAACAGCCATATAAGAGCCGCCTTTATTCCTAGTCACTCTGTTTGACGTTGTCATATCGCCGTCCACAATCTCATTTGTAGCTCTGCCCCAACCGCTGTTTCCTACCCAGCCATAGCCGCCTTTTAAGAGGTTCGTACCCGGCGCCGGTTCCTCCGCACTGACCGGCAGCGACCATGCACACATAGTCAGCAGCATACTGAGTGTCAATAATAAATTCCAACATTTTTTCAAGTTTCTCACTCCTTTAAACCGTCGTTATCCTTTGACCGCACCAATCATCACGCCTTTGACAAAATATTTCTGCAAAAACGGATAGATGCACAAGATTGGTACGGTTGCAATGATAATCACTGCATATTTAATCGTTTCACCTGCCGCCCATGTTTCCGAATCTCCCATGCCTTGTGTCATGGCGGTGGTGTCGTTTACCAACAGTATCCCACGCAGCACCAGCTGCAGCGGATATTTACCCGGGCTTCTCAGATAGATAGACGCGCTAAACCATGCATTCCAGTGCGCCACGCCGTAGTAGAGCAAAATCACGGCAATGGTCGGCATAGCAAGCGGCACCATAATCCGCGCCAATATCGTCAAATGCCCCGCTCCGTCAATGACGGCGGATTCATGCAGACTTTCCGGTATGGAATCAAAACCTGTGCGCATGATAATCATGTTATAGGTACTGATAGCGCCCACCACAATGACCGCCCACAGGGAATCCATCAGTCCGATGCCTTTTATGGTCAGATATTGCGGAATGAGTCCGCCGCTGAAAAACATGGTAAACATGATGAACATGGAAATCGGTTTTTTCCACATCACGTCCTTGCGGGACAGGAAATAGGCTCCCGCAATGGTCAGCGCCATGTTCACCAAACACCCTACCACCAAGATGAACAGCGTAGACTTATATCCGCTTACAATTGCCGAATTTCCCAGCGCGCGCGTATAACCTTCCAGACTGAAGCCCTTGGGCCATAGCAAAACGCCTGTATGCGCCAAAAGTTCTTCTCCGTCTGAAAACGACGCCATGAGCACATGAATCATGGGATATAGCGTTATCACCATCAGGAGCAGCATAAACAGCACATTAAACACATCAAAACACCGCTGCTGCCATGAAACTTTTATTTTCATTTTCTCATTCCTCCCCCGTTACCACAAGCTGGTTTCATTGGTTTTTTTACTGATTGTGTTCGCTGCAACCACCAGCACCATATTGACGAAGGAGTTGAACAATCCAACTGCGGTGGAGTAGCCATAGTTGGATTCCAGCAACCCTTTGCGGTAAACGAACGAAGAAATGACGTCCGCTTTTTCCATGGTGAGCGAGTTATAGAGCAAAATAATCTTTTCATATCCAACACTCATCACGCTTCCCATCCGCAAAATCAACAGTGTGATAATGGTGGGCAGAATACAGGGAATATCCACTGCCCAAATCTGTTTCCAGCGATTTGCGCCGTCCATACGCGCCGCTTCATAGAGCGTTGGGTCAATGCCCGCCAGCGCCGCCAGATAGATGATGGAACCCCAGCCGACGCCCTGCCACACGTCAGACGCCACATAGATTGTGGTAAAATATCCGGGCACGCGCAGCAGATTTTGCCGGTCCATGCCAAACCAAGTACAAACCGTTGTGATGATGCCGTCCGGTTCCAAAAAATCGGACAGCATACCACAGATAACGACCAGCGAAATGAAATGCGGCAGATAGGTAATGGTTTGCACCACTCTGGAGTAGAATTTGCTGCGTAGTTCATTAATCAACAATGCTAAAATAATTGGACTGGTAAAGCCAAACAAAATGCTGACCAGACTGATGCGCAGCGTATTCGTCAGCGTTCTACCAAAATATACGCTGCCAAAAAAACTCTTAAAATGCTCCAGTCCGCACCAAGCGCTTTTTAAAATTCCTTTTCCGGGCGAATAGCTTTTGAATGCGATAATTGCTCCATACATCGGTACATAATGTACGACAATATAGAATACAATGACCGGCAGTACCAGCAGGTACAGCGCATAGTTTTTGCGAAAGTCTCGTGCACACCGCGCGCCAAAGCTGCTGCCGGGCAGCGTATCCGTCCGGCGGATGGTTGTTGTATTTCTCATGGTTACTTTGCTCCTCAATAAAATCTAAAACTTCGTGTAGTCTTTTTGTTTACCGTGCAATATACCGTTCGTAAGCCGTTTGATTGATTTCGATGGCACGTTCAATGCCCAGACGTTTCATCTCTGCATAGTAGCCCGGCAGTTCGTCAAGGCTGGTAACGCCGGTGATAAATTTATACATGGTTTCTTCCATATAGGTGCCAACATCGTTCATAATCGTGGAATATTCACTGTTTTCTTCTGCTGTCAGCGTTACTGCCGGAAGTGCATAATCCGTGTTATCGTTTTGCGCCCATGCTTCGATTCCTGCTTTTTGTACATCCAATTTCGCATATTGTTTCATATAGTTTTCCGGTTGAATCATGGGACCGAAATAACTTGCGCGTGCATATTTTGCAATCATGTAACTCATCGGCTGTCCGTCCTCATTGTCTGTGATAGTCTTTGTATAGGTCGGTATGCCGTCCTTCATCTCATAGGACTCTCCTTCTTTTCCGAAACCATAGAGCATAAACCCTGCGTCGCTGTAGCCAAAGTCTAACAGCCGCGCTGCCAGTTCTACATTTTTGCACTGCGTTGTGATTGCTGCCGAGCCGCCGGTGGTCGTTGCATTGAAATTCTTCTGACCGAATTTCGGACGTTCGCCTTTGTTCATCACCGGATATTTCGCCGGTACAAATTCCGCCTGCGGATTTTTTGCTTTGATAGTCGGAATATAAGACCCAAAACCGCCGCCGCAGGAGCTGAACAGAACGCCCCATGTGCCGCTGATACCCAATTGTGTCAAACGGCTGTTATCCACGTCCACAAAGTTAGGGTCGAGAATCCCATCGGCATACCATTTTGTCATCTTTTCAACAAACGGTGTAAATGCCTCTTCTTCTATCGGGCCATATTTTACTTTTCCGTCTTCTACATACATACCGCCTTTTACGCCATAAGCGCCCAAAAATGCAGAGTTTGCATCCATTTTCCCCTTATCCAGCGGCAGACTCAGCGGCACTTCCACACCCTGTTCTTTAAACGCATAGAGCATTTTTTCCCATTCGTCTATGGTTTCCGGTACGTCCAGTCCCGCTTTGTCCAGATAATCTTTGCGAATCATCGGACCATAGAAGGTGTTCAAATAATCGGTTTCGCGGAACATCGGGAAGCAATAATATTCTCCTTCGTCCGTCATCACGTCTTTTTTCCAGCCCTCATGTTTGTCCATAAACGCCAGCAGATTGGGTGCCGCTTTGTCAAAGACTTTGTTCAGCGGCAGAATAATTTCATCTTCAATCGCTTTGTGCGGACCGCCTGTGAAGCTATACCAGCCCCATTCGATGATGTCCGGAAACTCGCGGGACGCAATCATCAAATTAAACTGTTCCACCACCTGCGTTACCGGCGGATGCTGAAACTCTACATTGATACCGGTCTGTTTGACCAGTTCATCATGAAACACCGTTTCATTCAGGCTGCCGAAATTGGCAGCAACGCTTTCGTGCATCTGCACCCAATAGGTTACTGTCTCGTCTGTGTCAATCGGATAGTTTCCATCTGTCGTCACCTCAAAATCCACGTTTGCCGTCTGACTGTTTCCGCCGCCACAGCCCGCAAGAGCGGAAGCTGCCAAAACAATTGCCAGAAAAACGATTGCCCATTTTTTCATTTTTTTCATTCCTTTCACTTTCCTTCCCTTATGTTTAATATTTTTTTAACGCTTCTGTATTTACTCGGCGTTGTACCCATAATTTTTTTGAACACCCGAATGAACGAGTTCACGTTCAAATATCCCACTTTGTCTGAAATGGTGTTCACGCTGTAGTTTGTTTTCAACAGCAGTTCCGACGCTAAATTGATACGCTGTTTGTTGATATATTCCAGCATACCGATGTTCATTTCTTTTTTAAAGATGTTGGAAAGATAGGTCGGATGGAGCCGGTATTGGTCGGCAATCACTGTCACCGTGAGATCGCTGTCCGTATAATTATCGTCAATATACTGCATCACGCTCTGCGCAATCTCCAAACTCTTTGGTTTTTTCTCTGCCTGCGTACAAATTTGTTCCACCAGTTTCACGATGGTTTGTTTCATGGTTTCTAAATCCTCCGCATTCATGAATATATCTAAAAATTCGTCTCCCACCAAATCGCCCAGTCCGTTTTCCTCACAAAACCGGACGAGCGTGCCGACAATGCAATACGCCATGTGCTGCAACCGTTTGATATCCTGCAATTTTTGTTTGTCTTTGACGGTTAAAATATCTTGCACCAACGCCTCTGCCCCCACCTCGTCAGCTGATTTGAGCAGGCTAATCAGCCATTCTTCCCGTTCCTTCGTGTAACGGTAGCCGGCATGGTTCAAAATGTTGACGTCCTCCGGCGTGATTACTTCTTTGCCCAACGCATCCTTATATTTTGCAATTTCCAGCGCTTGGCTGTAGGCAATTTGAATCCTGCTGACGCCGGAGGACGGCGCGCTGATGGAAACAGTTGTGATAATCTTTAGCTGTTCCTTCAAAAAACTTTGTATGTATCTACAATTTTCTGCAAGTTTTTCCTGCACCTCCGGAATATGCTCCGGCGAAACGGAAACCAATATGGTCACATTTTCTTCCATACCCATGGAATAGGTCACATCTCCCTGACGGGAAATGATTTCTGTTGCAATGTTTTTGACAGCAAACCGTACCAATTCCGCTTCATTTGCCGCTGCTTCTATGTTGTCCTCCTCCAGAAATTCAATATAATCCTCCAGCATAATGACAACCACGACAAAACAATCACTCAAAAACGTCATGCGTTCGCTTTCAATCAGTTCCTCTTGTGCGGCTTCAAACGCCTGAATATGTCCGTTGCACAGCATACTCACATTGAAGGTTGTAATTTGGTTCTTTTGTTTAAACAGCCGTTTCTCCCTGTTTCGGTTTTCCAAAAGCAGATTGTCAATCATGCTGTCAATCATACTTTTTTCGTCCCTTGAATCCGTTTGTTTCTGGAACTTTTGCAGCCGGTCAATAATCTGTTCAAACACCACATAATTTTTGGAAGAAACCTTCCATGTCAACCAGATACACAGCAGAATACAAACCACCAACAGTCCCAGCAGCATCAGCAATGCAGTAGGCGACAAAATTTCATATAATTCCACCGCCGCAACATATTGATAACCCAACTTTTCTGACACCTCGCGGCCAATCGCATACCGTCTGCCGCTGACTTTTATGGTTTCATCTTCCTTGGTGCTCACCAGCACCGGTACCATTTCCCTGCCAAAATTACCGGAATCGTAAATCAGTTTTCCTTCTTTATCATAAATGATAAAATAAGTGCTTTTCTTCTCATCCCAATAATGAATCTCCTCTGCGCTTTGCAGTGCAATCATTGCTCCGAGACCGCCGCCGTCTTGCAGTTGTACCGGCATGGTATACAGAAAATTGCGCACATCCATCTCGTTCTCACTGTAGAACAACACCGAACATAGCATATACTGTATATCATAGTTTCGGGTAAGCGCCGATTTCCAATCCGAATAGCTCACATCGCTGTTTATGTAATATTGCTTCCAATAATCAAACGGCCGCCAGTAGCTGTCTGCGGTAACAATCAAATCCAGCCTCCGCAAATAAATAAACAGTGTGTCTCCCTTTCCAAACCGCTCCATATAGTCTGCAATCAACTCCGACAGCTGCCGGACTTTTTGTATATTCCCTTCGCTTTTTATCTCTCCCATCTGATAGGCTGCAACAAAAACAGGTTCATTTTCAAAATATTTTACAATTGTTTCATTGTTCTCCGCCTTTGTTTCCAGTTGTAGCACCAGATTTTTTGTTTGCAGTTTTCCTTCAAATACACGTTCTTTGTTGATTAATACCTGCATGTTGACCCAAAGCCCAACGCACAGTCCAATGGGAATACATAAAATCAATAGATAAGAAATAAACCATTGATATTTCATCTTGTGCATTTATTTCATACCCCCGTTTCTATCAATACTGATTTATACTACCGGCTGACATGCAGCCGCATTATGATTAGACTATTTTGTTGTTAGATTCCATAATCTAACAACAAAGGCATATGCCTTTG
>JAAWTG010000045.1 GCA_022801925.1 Clostridia bacterium
GCGCCTTTTTGCCATTTCAGGAAGGGGACACCCCTTCCAATCCCCGTTCATTCACACTTTATTTAAAATTTCTAAATTTTTTTACTATGACGTCCGGTCATACCCTCATTTTATGCAATTTATTTTGCCCGTTTTTTTCTCTCGTCGCGTTTTTTCAGCAATTTATAATCCGGTTCTACATAGAGCGGGCTGACAGATACATCTTCATAGATACGGCTGATGGCTTCCGCACAAATCGGCGCCACAGACAATCCTTTAATAATATCAAGTTTTTTCGCATTGGGCAGCGGAATAGTGTCCAGCATAACCAATTCTTTGATGGGAGATTCTTTCAGTCGGTCAATTGCCGGTCCCGACAAAACGCCGTGCGTACAACCTGCATAAACTTCACGCGCACCGCGTTCCATGAGTGCATGTGCGCCTACAGTAATGGTTCCCGCCGTATCAATCATATCGTCCACCATGATACAACATTTATCTTTGATATCCCCGATAATGTTCATCACTTCCGAAACATTAGGACGCGGACGGCGTTTATCAACAATTGCAAACGGAACATTCAGCCGCTGCGCAAACTGCCGCGCACGTGCCACGCTGCCGTGGTCAGGCGAAATGATGCAAACGTCTTCCATGCGGTCTTTAAATTTCCGTTTATAATAATCTGCCAAAAGCGGCACGCCCAGCAAATGATCCACCGGAATGTTAAAGAACCCTTGAATCTGGGGTGCATGTAAATCAATCGTCAGCACACGGTCTGCGCCCGCCGCCGTAATCAAATCAGCCACCAATTTCGCTGAAATCGGGTCGCGCGCTTTCGCTTTTCTATCCTGTCTGGCATATCCAAAATATGGAATAACTGCCGTAATTCTCGCCGCTGACGCGCGTTTAAACGCATCTATCATAATCAGCAATTCCATGATATTATCATTGACCGGATTGCAAGTGGACTGCACCAAAAACACATCAGAACCACGAACAGTCTCGTTGATGTTCACATAAATTTCTCCGTCGCTGAAAGTCTTCACTTCAGAATTTCCAAGTGTTAAATCCAGTCTTGCCGCAATGTCCTTTGCCAATTTTTTGTGCGAATTACCTGCAAATATTTTGATATTATTGCCGTGTGTCGCCATCATTTGTTATCACTCCCAAATTTGTTTTTTTTCCAGCCCTCTTTTACCACCTGTCTAGAACGTGCAATCGCCAGCGCGTCTGCCGGCACGGTGTCTGTAATCGTAGAACCCGCCGCAATATAAGAATCTGCTTCCACAGTAACCGGCGCCACCAAATTGGTGTTACAGCCGATAAAACTGCGGTCGCCGATTGTTGTCCTATGTTTTTCCTGTCCGTCATAGTTCACGGTGACAGTGCCGCAGCCAAAATTCACTTTTTCACCGACGTCGCTGTCGCCGACATAGGTCAGGTGGGAAATCTTAGTCCCTTCGCCAATCACGGAATTTTTCACTTCCACAAAATCGCCGACTTTCACCTGACTGCCAATCGTGCTGCCCGGACGCACATAAGCGAACGGCCCGACATTGGTATTGCTGCCCACCGTACTGCTGCACAAAACAGAACTTTCTATTTTTGTGTTCTCTCCAACGGTAACGTCCGTCAAATGCGTATTGGGTCCAATCACCGAACCGCTTCCGATTTTACAGTTTCCTTCCAGAAGCGTTCCGGGATAGATTACCACGTCCGGTTCCATTTCCGTCTCCGGCGAAATATAGCAGGAATCCGGATTGATAAACGTAACGCCCTGCAACATATGCTCCCGAATAATTTTCTGTTTCATTGCCTCATTCGCCTGACTGAGCTGCACTTTATCATTGATTCCCATGATTTCTCTGTCGTCCGCCAAACGGAACGCACCCACGCGATAACCTGTTTTGAGCAAAATTGCAACGGTATCCGTTAAATAATATTCGCCCTGTGCATTATCGTTACTCAGTTCTCCAAGCGCCGCCCGCAGCAAACCGGTATCAAAACAATAGAGTCCCGAATTGATTTCCGTCACCACTTTCTGTGCCGGCGTGGCATCTTTTTCTTCTACTATGTACTTCACAGAGTCATTTTCATCCCGTATCACTCTGCCATATCCTGTCGGGTCTTTCACGTCCGCCGTGATAATCGTCGCTGCAAAACGGTTCTTCAAATGGTAGTCCACTGCTGCGCGCAAAGTTTCCTCTGAAATCAGCGGAACGTCTCCCGACAGCACCAACACACAACCGCCGTCATCAATATTTGGCATGGCGGATTTCACCGCGTCGCCCGTCCCCAGTTGCTTTTCCTGCAAAGCATAGAGTTTTTCCTCTCCCAAACACGCTTTCACCTGCTGCGCTTGGTGACCGATGACCGTTACAATTTTTCCAGCTCCCGCCCCCGCCGCAGCCTGATACACCCACTCAACAATGGGTCTGAAACACACTTCATGCACCAGTTTGCTTTTGGACGATTTCATCCGCGTACCTGCTCCGGCTGCCAAGATGATAGCTGACACGTTCGACAATTTTAACGCCTCCTATCTGCTTTTCCACATGGGAAAAATCTTCCCTTTCCGGACAAACTATGACATTTTTTGAAATTTTTCTTCCCATTTCTGTTCATTGTACGATATATTCCTTATCTATTATATCATTAAATCTTTTCTTTTTGAAGAGACTTCCGAAAAAAAAACGAAAAATTTATGCAAAAGAATCCACCTCATTTTTATACAAAATAGATAAATAAGGCGAAAATTTGAAACATTTTCATCTCCCCTCTTGCAATTTATTTGTTTCATGTTATAATGAAATTATATTGCCTTTCGCCGCTAAAAAATGACGGCGAGAAAAATACATGCTGCCGACAGGCGCTGATGAAAAAGGAGTTTGTTCCATGAAAAACATCACAGATGAGGGAATCAAAAACAAAGCAAAATTTGAAAACATTCCGCCGCTGACCCAGGAAGAGGTCAAAAATGCGCTGGATTTTATCATCAAAAAAATTGATGAAAGTCTGGATACCTTTACGCACAAATATCCGGCACCTGCCAGTATAAACAATGTCTATCCCGCGATTGACAACATCGAATGGACTAACAGCTTTTGGACAGGTATGCTGTGGCTCGCCTATGAATATACCGGCGATGAAAAATATCGCAAAGTGGCTGAAATCCAATGCGAAGATTTCGCAAACCGTATTGAAAAACAAATTTGCGTAGACCATCACGACCTCGGGTTCCTGTATACGCTGTCTTGCGTTGCAGGCTACAAGCTGACAGGAAACGAAAAAATGAAAGAAACAGCAATTAAGGCTGCAGATAAACTCATCACTCGCTACAAAGAAAAAGGTCAGTTCATTCAGGCATGGGGCGCTGTAGACGACCCGAAAGCATACCGTTTGATTATTGACTGCTATTTGAATGTTCCGCTGCTGTATTGGGCAAGCGAAGTGACCGGCGACAAAAAATATTATGAAATCGGTTATAATCATGCCAAAACAGCGCTTGAAAATGTTATCCGTGATGATAGTTCTACTTTCCACACCTTCTATTTTAATCCGGAAACTGGCGCGCCGGATCACGGTGCAACCGCCCAAGGGTATTCTGACGATTCCAGTTGGGCGCGCGGTCAGGCATGGGGTGTTTACGGACTGCCGCTGTCTTATATTTATACAAAAGATGAAAAATTCTTAGATGCAGCGGAAAAAGTGACAAACTTCTTCTTAAACCGTCTGCCGGAAGACTATGTTTGCTATTGGGATTTGATTTTCGGAGACGGCAGCGGTCAGTGCCGTGATTCCTCGGCGGCAGCAATCGCTGTCTGCGGCATGATGGAAACCATGAAATACATCAATGACGACTATAAACCGGTTTACGAAAATGCCTGCCGGGCAATTGTTCGCAGCCTGAGCGAAAACTATACGACTGTAACTACGCCGGAATCCAACGGTATTCTGCTGCACGCTGTATATGCTATGGCAAACGGCGTCAACAAAGGCAACGGCGTAGACGAATGCAATATCTGGGGCGACTATTATTATATGGAAGCACTGATGCGCTACTACAACAAAGATTGGAAACTCTATTGGTAAGATTTCAAAAAAATCGTTTGGCGGTGCACCTCTTGGGTGTGCCGCTTTTTATATCTTACATTTTTTCCGGCGCAGACTTTTCACATTTTCTTCATTATTATGCACAATCTTTTTTCTTGTTTTTTTATATCATTTCCGCTATAATAAAAATAGGTCTGCCATTGGAAAGGAGGAAGCGCCATGTACAAAATTATGATTGTTGAAGACGACGCCACCATTGCAAATGCGCTTTGTGACTATTTATCCAAATGGGGATTTGACACGTTGATTGCAGACGATTTCGCACACATCACGGAGCAGTTTATCCGCTGCGAACCGCAGTTAATTTTATTAGATATTTCTCTGCCCTATTTTAATGGATTTTATTGGTGCAGCGAAATCCGCAAACTTTCTAAAGTGCCAATTATTTTTATTTCTTCTGCTGGAGATAATATGAACATTGTCATGGCAATGAACATGGGCGGCGATGATTTTATCGCAAAACCCTTTGACCTCAGCGTTATCTTGGCAAAAATACAAGCGCTGCTGCGCAGAGCGTATTCGTTTCAGGGTGAACTTTCTTTATTGGAACACCGCGGCGCGGTATTAAACCTTGGAGATGCGACCATTCGCTATCAGGATCAAAAACTGGAACTGACAAAAAACGAATTTAAAATATTACAGCTTTTGCTGGAAAACAAAGGACGCACGGTTTCCCGCGACGCCATCATGCAGCGTCTCTGGGAAAATGACAGTTTTGTGGACGACAACACGCTGACCGTCAACATGACCCGTTTGCGCAAAAAACTGGAGTCTATCGGTTTAACCGACTATATTATAACAAAAAAAGGGCTCGGCTATCTGGTAGGTGATTTGACATGAAATGGGGTTCTCTGCTCAGCGCATATATCAAACGCCGTACCAAACTGCTGCTTGGTACGCTGCTGATTCTGCTGATTTTCGGCGTTGTCTGCTATCTTTACGGGCATCCTTTGGAACCGCTTGTCTATGCTTCTTTGATTTGTCTGTTTTTTGGACTTTTGTTTGGCGCCTACGATTTCTACAGCTTTGCCAAAAAGCATTTTGCCCTGCAAAATATTTTGCAGAGCATTGAAGCACATCTCGGTACATTGCCTGCCGCCGACAATCTGTTGGAATCGGACTATCAGGAACTGCTTCACACATTATATGCCAAAAATTGTCACTTACGTTCCTCCGCGGACGCGCGCGAAAAGGAAATGCTGGACTACTATACCCTTTGGACGCACCAAATCAAAACGCCGTTGTTTGCCATGCGTCTGCTGCTGCAATCCGAACCTCTCTCGGCGCGGGAGTTGGAACAGGAATTGTTTAAGATTGAAGAATATACGCAAATGGCGCTCTATTATCAACGACTGGAAAGCCTGTCCTCTGACCTACTGCTGAAAGAAATCCCGCTTTCCTCCCTTATCCGTCAAGCTGTCAAAAAATATGCCGGCGTTTTCATCTTTAAAAAACTGCTGCTGACGGTGGAAGAAACCAATGAAACCGTTTTGACAGACGAAAAATGGTTGGTCTTTATTTTGGAACAACTTCTCTCTAATGCGCTGAAATATACTGCCAAAGGCAGCGTCCATATCTATGTAAACGCCGAAAAACAACCTACGCTCATCATTGAAGATACCGGAATCGGTATCCGTCAGGAGGACATACCGCGGCTTTTTGACCGTGGATTCACCGGTTACAATGGACGGTTGGATAAAAAAGCTTCCGGTTTGGGGCTGTATCTCTGCCGCGAAATCTCCCAAAAGCTGTCCATTTCACTTTCCATCACCTCAAAAGTGGGACACGGCACCAAAGTATCCCTCACATTTCCTGCACACACACGGCTATTGGACTGATATTTTCTGTGCAATAGCCGCATCCGGAGGGTGCAATCTTACAAAAATGTAAGGTTGCACCCTTGTCTTGTAAGCTTAATCTATGGCAAACGGCGGAGGATTCCGTTATAATGAGACATAAGGGAGTCGAGTCTTATGCTTAGGCATAAGGGAGTCGAATATGCTTGCGCCATGCAGGGAAAATTTTTCGTAAATGCGGCGCCCGCGAACCGCTTTCCATACCACTCCGTGGCACGCGTACGCTCAGTATGCAAAGGAACCTTTTCCTTGCCTTACAAAAAATTTTCTCCTGCATGGTTTTGCAAAGTCTCTAGGAGCAGATTTTTCTGTAGGCAAGGCAAAAATACGCAGGAATACTGGCGTATTTCCAGTATTTTTAACACAGCATACGGGAAAATCTACCCTAGAGACCGCATGAGATTCGACGCTCTTATGCCTCATTTGGCTCGCTTACAAAACAAGAAACAGGAGGAATCACTATGCCAATTCTACAAGTCAACAACGTCCGAAAAATATATACAACGCGGTTCGGCGGAAACCATGTGCAAGCATTGTCCGGCGTCAACTTTTCCGTGGAAGCGGGTGAATTTGTCGCCATCATGGGCGAATCCGGCTCCGGTAAAACAACGCTGCTAAACATACTCGCTTCGCTGGATAAACCGACCAGCGGCGAAGTGCTGTTAAACGGAAAAAATATTGTCACCATGCGCGACCGTGACCTGTCCGCCTTTCGACGGAATCACTTGGGCTTTGTTTTTCAAGATTTCAACCTGCTGGACACCTTTTCATTGCAGGACAACATCTTTCTGCCGCTGGTGCTCTCCGGCAAACCTTTTTCCGAAATGAAACGTCGTCTGGTACCCATTGCCGCTCAGCTTGGAATTGAATCCATTCTGCACAAATTTCCATATGAGGTTTCCGGCGGTCAAAAACAGCGCTGCGCCGTTGCTCGTGCATTAATTACCCAGCCGGAACTGGTGCTTGCCGACGAGCCGACAGGCGCGCTGGATTCCAAGGCAGCCGCCCAGCTTCTTTCCTTGTTTTGCGAAGTCAACGAAAGCGGTCAAACTATCCTGATGGTAACGCACAGTCTGCGCGCTGCCAGCCATGCCGGACGCGTCTTGTTCATCAAGGACGGACAGGTATTCCACCAGCTTTACCGCGGAGCGCTTTCTTCCGACGCTATGTATCAGCAAATTTCCGACACACTTTCCGTTTTGGAGGCGGGAGGTGAACAACATGCGTAACACTATGTATCTCAAACTTGCTCTGGTGAATTTGAAAAATAACCGGCGTACTTTTGTGCCATACCTGCTCGCCTGCATCGGCTGTGTCCTGATGTTCTATAACATGCTCATCCTGCGCTATAACCCGGGGCTTTCCGAAATGCCCGGCGCCGCTATCCTTGAATCTATGTTTCAGTTTGGCGTAGTCATCATCGGTATCTTTTCGCTGATTATTCTGTTCTATACCAATAGTTTCCTCATGAAACGCCGCAAAAAAGAAGTGGGACTATATAGCATTTTAGGGCTGGAAAAACGCCATATCGCCAAAATTTTGTCCTATGAAACATTGTTTACCGCCTTTTTGGCAATTACCGTGGGACTGCTCGGCGGCGTGTTGTTTGGTAAGCTGGTGTTCCTTGTGTTGCTGCATTTGACGCAAACGCCGCTTACGCTAAAATTCATTGTGACGCCTGCCGCTGCTGTTTATACTGCGCTTCTTTTTCTGGGCATTTTTCTTTTGACCCTACTGGTGAATCTGCTGCATATCCATCTGTCCAATCCTATCGGATTGCTGCGCGGCAGCAACGAAGGGGAAAAAGAACCAAAAGCGTCTTGGATTTTAACATTCCTCGGACTTGCCGCGCTGGGCGGCGGTTATGCCATTGCCGTCACGGTAGATACGCCGCTGGACGCAATCTCCCTCTTTTTCTTTGCGGTTTTGCTGGTGATTATCGGCACCTATGCCCTCTTTACCTCCGGCAGTATCAAATTGCTGAAATTACTGAAAAAGAGCACTTGGTTTTATTATAAACCGCGCAACTTCGTGTCCGTTTCCGGCATGATGTACCGCATGAAGCAAAACGCCGTCGGACTGGCTACCATATGCATTCTCAGTACCATGGTGCTGGTAACGCTCTCCTCCACTTCGTCCCTCTACCTTGGTGCAGGCGACATGCTGCGTGCCCAATATCCCAACGACGTGGCAATCCACTATCCTATCGATACAAACCAGAAAAACATGGTGATGACGCTGATTGAAAAACAGGTTGCCGATTCCGGCATTAGTATCACGCAGCCCCTCTCCTACCGCAGCGTTTCCTTTTGGGCTTTGCCGGAGAATGGTCGCTTTCAACCTGCCGATTCTGTGCGAAACAGCAGCGCCGTTGCCTTTGAAGTATTGCCTGTTGCAGATTATAACGCCATGAGCACCGGTTCCGTCACGCTGCGTCCGGAAGAAATTTTGTTGTTTTCCGAAAGTGAAACCTACGGTCAGCCCTCTTTCACCTTGGGAGACAAAACGTTTCAGGTAAAAGAAGAACTAACGTCTTTCCCCATTGCAGAAAAAACCGCTGCAATTTCCTTTGACAGTTATTATCTTGTTGTAGACAGCATGGAAACTTTGGAACAAATCGCGGCTGCACTGGTGAATGCACAAGACATGACGCCGCAGTATACCACTTTTTTCAATTTTACGCAACAAAGCGGCGAAGACCATACCGCCTTTTATGATGCGCTACATGCGGATATCAAGCAAGTGCTTCCGGAATTTTCTATGCGCGGCATTGATATCGCACGGCAGGAATGGTTCTCCATGTTTGGCGGATTTCTGTTCCTTGGCGTTTTTCTCGGATTTCTGTTTTTGATGGCAACCGTTTTGATTATTTATTACAAACAAATCTCGGAGGGATATGACGACCACGACCGCTTCGCCATTATGCAGAAAGTCGGTATGAGTCAAAAAGAAGTGCGTCAAACGATTAATAAACAGATTTTAACGGTCTTTTTCCTGCCGCTTGTCGGTGCAGTGGTACACATTCTATTTGCCTTCGGCGTAATCCGAAATCTTTTATTGGCGTTCCATTTAACGGATACGCTGTTGTTTTTCCTGTGTACTGCCGGAACAGCGGCGTTCTTTGCAGCCATTTATGTGGTGGTCTATCTGCTGACCGCCCGCACTTATTATAAAATCGTAGAGGCAGCTTCCTAAAAAATGCAGTATCCTTTATTTATGTTTTCTTCCCCTATCGAAAAGAGCCTGACAAAACACCGTCAGGCTCTTTTTTTATTTATGCTCTGTCGCTTTCCTCCATGTCGTAAAACTGCCTGTCCTGTAATTTCACAAACGGCAGATAAATCGCAATGGAAATCGCCAAAATCACCAATTGGAGCAGCGCCCCCTGCCAGCCGGAAAGCAAAAATCCCGAAATAAGCGGCGGCGTTGTCCACGGAATTTGCGTGGAAACAAACGGCGCAATAAATCCGATTTTAATGGAAAGATACGTTAAAACCGCTGCAATGACAGGAATCACAATAAACGGTATTGCCAAAAATGGGTTCATTACAATGGGAAGCCCAAATATAACAGGTTCATTGATGTTAAAAAGTCCCGGCACCAGCGACATTTTGGAAAGCGTCCGCAGTTGTTTGGAGCGTCCGGCAATAAACACGGCAATTAATAGTCCCAGCGTCAAACCTGCGCCGCCGAATTTACAATAGATGTCCACCATCTGCGGCCCGACAATCGCCGCATTTGCATTCGCACCGCTGGCAATGAGCGTCCCGCCTGCGTCCACGATTTTCTGGTTCGCCAGCACATTCGCCGTCAGAATCGGTGCCATTACGCCCATCACAATGTTTGGTCCATGCAACCCAAACAGCCAAAACAGCGAAATCAACGCCATAATCGCGATAATGCCGCCCAGCGAATCGCTCAAGTTCTGCATGGGAATCTGCAAAATCTGATAAATGATAGCGGTCAGCGTTTTTCCCGCCAACAAGTCGCAAAGGATATATAGCAGCAAAAACAGCGTCACAATCACAATGCCCGGAATGAGTGCGGAAAATGCATTTGATACGCCTTCCGGTACGCTTTCCGGCATTTTAATCGTAATTTTGCGGCGGATAAACCAAGAATAAATCGCGCCCACCAAAAAACCGACCAAAATCGCCGTCACCATGCCCTGACCGCCCGTCCAGCTTTTGGGTATCACGCCGGAAACTGTTTGCAGCGCCACGCCTTCATTGCCGATTGCGTTCATGATTTCCTCCGGCAGCGCAACAAACGAATCGGTGATAATCAAAAAGGAAACCAGCGCAAGCAATCCTGCCGGCACCGCGTCCACATGGCTGTGTTTCGCCCAGTAATAAGCGATACCGAACACCGCAACCAACGCAATAATATCAAATGTTGCGCCCGTCACCTGATTGAGCGGCTGCTGCCACCCTTCGCCGAAAATTCGCGCCATGAAATTTTCCCAGCCTGGCACCGGAAAATTACCAATCAACATAAAAATAGAACCAATGAGTGTGATGGGCATGGTTAGCACAAAACCATCTTTCAATGACAAAATCGCTTTAGTGTTCGCAAACCGGTTGACCCATTCCATCATTTTATCGGAAAAACTTCCTGATGTATTATTTTTCATAAATCTCACTTCACTTTCCTAACCCTTCGCCACGCGTGGCAATGATATGCTGATACCAATAAAACGAAAGTTTTTTCTTGCGCTTCAGCCCATCCGCATGGTCTACATAAATAAATCCATATTGTTTCTTAAACCCATTCAGCCAACTCAGCAAATCTATGACAGACCATGCAAAATAGCCTTTTAAGTTGATTCCCTCTTTGATTGCCTGTTTCACTGCATTCAAATGCGTCTCAATATAGCGGATACGCGGCACGTCACAAATAACCCCATCTATGATAGGGTCTTCATCTCCCAAACCGTTTTCCGTAATATATAATTTCATATTACCATACCGCTGCCGCAGCATTCGCAGTCCCTCTAAAAAGGCGTCCGGCGCAATCTCCCATCCCCATTTGGTATAGGTCTTGTCCTCCATTTTGACTGTTTTTGCCACGCCGTCAAACGATGGACTGCCCGGCGCTCCTGTCACCGTCTCATGAGAAAGGTTTAGGGTTTCTGATGTATCATTTTTCATCACCCGCTGCGGCTGATAGTAGTTCAGTCCCAAAAAATCGTTCATGGGCGCCGCTTTGCAAATATCGTCCAGTTCCTCCGGCTTCCAGTCCGGCGTTAGGTTCTCCCGTTTCAGATAGTCTATTACAGCCTCCGGATATTCCCCTTTTAAAACAGGGGCATAGAACCAATGGGTATCCATCAAGTTTACATGTTCTGCCGCAGCAATATTTTCCGGCGAATCATCTATAGAAAATGCCGGACTGAACACATGCGTGATACCGATTTCTCCAAACTGCCGGCGCGCTTTATATGCCATCACTGCCCGCGCGTGGGCGGTGATGACATTGTGCGTTGCTTCAAAATATGCTTTTTTATCGTCTATCAATCCCGGTGGGTGTGCGCCCGCCAAATACCCATGCCGACAAAAAACAATCATTTCATTAAAGGTAATCCAATGTTTCACGCGGTCGCCAAACGCGTCAAAACAAACCTCCGCATAGCGCACAAACGCCTCCGCGGTTTGTTTGCTGTGCCAGCCGCCCGCTGCCTCCAGCGCCTGCGGCAAATCCCAATGATAGAGCGTCACAAACGGTACAATACCATAGCGCAGACATTCGTCAATGATTTGATTATAAAATGCAATCCCCTGCGGATTGACTTCGCCGGTTCCTTCCGGCAAAATTCTTGTCCATGCAATGGAAAAACGGTAGGACTCCAAGCCCATCTCCGCCATCAGCGCAATATCCTCTTTCCAGCGGTGATAGTGGTCTACCGCCACATCGCCATTGGTGTTTTCAAACGTTTTGCCCGGAATTTTAGAAAACACGTCCCAATTGGAAACGCCTTTCCCTCCTTCATCCCACCCGCCTTCCACCTGATAGGCGGCAGAAGCCGCGCCAAACAAAAAATCATGCGCAAATTTCACTCTTTCCCGCCGCCTTTCGCCTCAATCATTGCAAGCGCCGTTTCCAGCACTTTACCGCCATTTACCATTCCATAGTCCATGGAGTTAATCACATCCACCGGAATACCTTTGGGGTCACAGATTTTTTTTGCATTCGACAACATAAATTTCACCTGCGGTCCCAGCAGCGCCGCATCAATGCCCTCCGTCCGCTGATCCATCTCACTTGCTGGATAGGCTTCAATTTCAATGTCAATCTCCTGCTCCTGTGCGCTGGCGCGCATTTTCTTCACCAGCATACTGGTGGACATTCCCGCATTACAAAATAATGCTATTTTTTTCATTGTTTCTTCCGTCCTTTCTCATATAAATGCAAGTTCATCATCTTGTTTCAAACTGTTAATGCTTTTTTGCATAGACATTAGCATATCCAACATTTCCCGCACCAAAATAGCATTCATCAAATGATCCTGCGCGTGAACCATAAAAAGCCCTACCGGCACTTTATTACCGTTTGTTTCTTCCGCAATAAGGTCGGTCTGCGCGTCATGTGCCTTCGACATAATATTGTCTCCCTGTTTTACCAGCGCGTCTGCTTCCTCGTAGTTTCCTTCTTTCAGTTTCGCAAACGCTTCATAGAAGCTGGATTTTGCATCGCCTGCCATGGTGATAATCATAAATATTTTTTCTTCCAATTGTTCTTCTGTTATCTGTGCCATATTTTCACACTCCATATTGTTTTTTCGTTTTCTTTTTATTCTTTCCCTATTTTGTATATTTTATTTGAACGAACAAAAAAATCCGGAAAGCGAAACCGCTTTCCGGACTTTTTTCTTCTCTATTTAAATGCTTGCGATAACTTCCACTTCCACCAAAACATCTTTGGGAAGCTGCTTTACCGCCACACAAGAGCGCGCCGGTTTTCCTGTGAAATAATTTCCGTAAATTTCATTAAATGCCGCAAAATCGCTCATATGCTTTAAAAAGCAAACCGTTTTCACTGCCTTTTCAAAACTGCTGCCCGCTTCCTCCAGCACCGCTTTCAAATTCTGCATCACCTGCTCCGTCTGCGCTTCAATGGTATCCGCTTCCACTTCACCTGACGCGGGATTGATGGCAATTTGTCCCGAGGTAAACACCAGATTTCCCAAGATAACCGCCTGTGAATATGGTCCGATTGCCGCCGGTGCTTTTTCTGTGTACACTTTTTTTAACATTGTTTCTCTCTCCTTTTTTATTCAATATGATATCCTGCTTCTGTCAACGCTTTGCGGATTTGCTCAATATGTTCATAATTGCGCGTCTCCATGACAATGCGCAAATAGCAGCCGTTGATATCGGAACTCTCGCTCGCGCGTTCATGATGAATGGACACAACGTTTCCGCCGAGTTCTGCCAAAATTTTAGATACGCCTTTGAGTTGTCCCGGCTTGTCTATCAGTTCAATTGTCACCGCATACGACCGCCCTGATTTGAGCAAACCGCGTTTAATCACACGCGACAAAATCGTCACGTCAATGTTGCCGCCCGACACCAGACAAATCACCTTTTTCCCTCTTACAGGCACCTTATCAAACAGCGCCGCCGCAACTGAAACCGCACCCGCGCCCTCCGCAATCAGTTTTTGCTGTTCAATCAGCATTAAAATTGCCGTAGAAATTTCATCGTCCGTCACCGTCACGATTTCGTCAACATATTTCTGGCACAAGTCAAACGTATGCTCGCCCGGTTCTTTTACAGCGATTCCATCCGCAATGGTTGAAACGCCGTCCAGCGTCTCAATCTGTCCGTGTGCCAGCGATTGCTGCATACTGGGCGCACCGCCTGCCTGCACACCATATACCTTCACATTCGGATTCAGCATTTTTATGGCATACGCCACGCCGGAAATCAATCCGCCGCCGCCCACCGGTACAATCACCGCGTCCACATCCGGTAATTGCTCCAACAGTTCCAGTCCAATCGTGCCTTGACCCGCAATCACATTTTCGTCATCGAATGGGTGAATAAACGTATAGCCCTTTTCCTCTTTCAATTCCAATGCTTTTTGGTAGGCGTCATCATAGACACCTTCCACCAGACAAATCTCTGCGCCATAGTTTTTCGTGGCTTCCACTTTAGAAATGGGCGCGCCGTCGGGCAGGCAAATCAGCGACGGAATCCCGTTTTTTGCCGCTGCCAGCGCAACACCCTGCGCATGATTTCCGGCAGAACATGCGATGACCCCGCGTTGTTTCTCTTCTTCACTAAGCTGCGATATTTTATAGTAGGCGCCCCGCACCTTAAACGAACCTGTCACCTGCAAATTTTCCGTTTTCAAATAAATATGACTGTCCTCCCGCAGCTTAGGCGCTTCAATCAAATCGGTTTTGCGCACCACATCTTTCAAAGTAAACGCCGCATGATAAATTTTGTCCAATGTCAGCATGACAAACTCCCTCCTGTTCTCATAAAAAAAAGCCTCCGTCCCTGTTTAGAGACGAAGGCATATTGCTTCCGCGGTTCCACTCTAATTGCCGCCGCATTTCTCCTCGGCGACCACTCCTACTGCATCTATCAATGCATGTTCCTATAACGGGGACTACCGTACGCACTTAAGTTACTTGTTTTCGGCGCGTCTGCTCAGGGGTGATTTGAATCCGCTCGGTTTCCGCTGCCTTGCACCGTCCGGCAGTTCTCTGAAGGAAATCTGTTTGCCGATTCCGTCCCCGTCATTGCATTTTAAACTATAGTTTCATTATACTCCGCGCATTTTTCATTGTCAAGTCTCTTTGCACACATAACAAAAAACAGGAAATACTTTTTTCCGTCATAACAAAAATCAATCATTTTGTGAACGCTACATCATACAGTAGTCTTACTGCTTTCCAGTTTCACAAATCCATGCCGCAGCAAAATTTGAAGAAATGCGATAAATCTATCATAAAGCGGCTCCGCTTGTTGCCCGAATCGTTCTTTGAGACAGTTTGCAATCTCATACAAATTATGGATGCCGTCAATCTGTTTCCAGATATAACTTCCCAATTCGTCCAAATGGATTTTGCTCACGCGCGGACGATGAAAACAATATTGGGCAATTGCCGCATAAAACCCGTGGTGTTCCAGTTCCAGCACTACCTTTCCATTATCCTGCTCCGTCCAGACAATCTGTTCTTTTCGGTTCGGTACCATATCCAGCAAGTTTCTGCGGGCTTTCCGTTTTTTCATGCCATTCCTCCTATTTTATCTGTCCGCTTGTTTATTTCTTTTCAGCGCCGCATAAACCAGCGTTGCCAACAGTCCTAAAAACAAAACCAGTCCGCCGATGCCGCCGAGTGAAAATTTATCACCCAAATAGAGATAGGACGCGATATCTTTGCCGCCCACTTTCACTACGGCAAACACCGCCAGCAAAATGCCCGCCAATCCTTCTCCCGCAATCAGACCGGAGGTATACAGTGTACCATGTTCCTTCGCCAAGTCCTTTGCTTCTTTGGATTCATATTTTCGTTTTGTCAGCCACAGCCGCACCAGTCCGCCCGCCATGATACCCGCGCTGAGACGAAGCGGTAAATAAAGACCAACTGCAAACGGCAATACGGGAATGCCTAAAATTTCAACCATAACGGCAATTCCTGCGCCGGCAAACACAAATGTCCACGGCAAATTCGCCTCCATCACGCCTTGCACCACGAGTTGCATCATGGTCGCCTGTGGCGCCGGCAATTGATCAGACCCGAACCCCCACGCCGCGCTGAGCAGATACAGCACGCCGCCGATTGCCGCCGCGGAAACCGCCGTTCCAATAAATTCGCCGTATTGCTGCAATTTGGGTGTAGCGCCAAGAATATATCCGGTTTTCAGGTCTTGTGACGTGTCGCCCGCAATTGCTGCCACAATACAAATAATGGAGCCGATTGCAATTGCGCCCGTCATTCCTGCACGTCCGCTTGTTCCGGTCACTTTCAGCAGCATGGTAGACAAAAGCAATGTTGCAATCGCCATACCGGACACAGGATTGTTACTGCTGCCCACCATACCAACCAACCTTGCCGACACGGTCGCAAAAAAGAATCCAAACACAACAATCATAAGTGCGCCAAAGATATTCACCGGAAATGCCGGTAGCAGCCAAATTGCCAGCGCAATCACCAAAACAGCAACCAAAATAAACGATATTGGAAGGTCTCGCCCTGTGCGCAGTTCTTGTATATTTCCACCATTTTTTCCGCGCAGACTTCCCATGGCATTCACAAAGGTTTTTACAATCAGCGGAAACGTCTTAACCAGACTGATAATACCGCCCGCCGCTACTGCGCCCGCACCGATATATTTGATATAGGTTGACCATAGTTGATCCGGCGATAGTCCGCTGATAGGCTCTGTGCCCGGAAATACCACATTATCCGCACCAAACAGGCTAATCAGCGGCATCAACACCAGCCAGCTCACCACACCGCCGCCCAGCATATAGCTGGAAATCTTAGGTCCGCAAATATATCCGACGCCTACAAGGGCAGGTAAGACGTCCACGCCTACCGCCGCTCCTCGATAGGACTTTAAATCATATTGCACACTGCTGGGGAATATGCCCAGTCCATCTGCCACAAATTTATAAACAGCCGCTATCCCAAGTCCGGCAAAAACAGTGGAGGCTTTTGCGCCACCTTCTTCTCCCGCCAAAAGCACTTCCGCGCAGGCAGTTCCCTCCGGATAGGGCAGCGTCCCATGTTCCTCCACAATCAATGCTTTGCGTAGCGGCACCATAAAAAGCACGCCCAACAAACCGCCCACCAGCGCAATGAGAAAAATGGTCAAGAGAGAAGGCACTGCCGTCCCCCATTCCTTCGCCCAAAGAAACAAGGCGGGCAGCGTGAAAATGGCGCCCGCCGCAACAGATTCCCCCGCCGAACCAATGGTTTGCACCATATTGTTTTCCAAAATAGAATCCCGCTGCAGCGCGATACGGATAATTCCCATGGAAATAACCGCTGCCGGAATAGAGGCTGACACCGTCATACCAACCCGCAGCCCCAAATAGGCATTTGCCGCACCGAATACCACTGCCAACAGTATACCAATCAACACCGATGTCACCGTAAATTCCGGCACAATTTTTTCAGAAGATATAAAAGGCTTAAATTCGTCCGCCGTATTCTTCACAGAACTTCACCCTTTCTGTCCTATCAATTGTTTTTAGGTTTAGTATACCCTTTCTTTCGCGCCGGTATCCCAATTCATTGATTTTCATACAGAAAAAGTGAATCCTTTCTCTATTTTTTCTTGATGCAATAAATATCATGCGGCATATCCATACCATAGTAGTGTTTCACAAAAGAACCGACTTTCTCCATGCCAACTCGTTTCGCCACATTTTGCGAGGCGATATTATTGTCGCGGATAATAGAATAAACCTCTTCTGCCAAAAGCGTTTCAAATGCATAGTCGCGGCACGCCACCGCCGCTTCCGTAGCATATCCCTTGTGCCAAAACGCCTTTTGAAACAGATATCCGATTTCTAAAACTTCTCTACCGTCACAATCCTGCATTGTCAGTCCGGCTTGTCCAATAAGTTCACCGGTTTCTTTCAAAATGGCTGCCCACAGCCCAAACTCATATTGCGCATAACGGTTCAACTGCTTGTCCAGCCATGCCCACACCTCCTCGCCTAGAAAAGCGTGTTCATAGGCATACATAACCTCTTCATCCTGTAAAATTTTGCATAAATCTGAATAATCTTGTTCTGTTAATTTTCTTAAAATGAGCCGTTCTGTTTCCAAAACCATACCTGTTCCCCTCTCCTGATTACAAAAGGGCGCAAACTGCGCCCCTGTTCTCATTCATTTTCTACAATCGTATAAATAATGCGCCGGTTTGGCTTTGTTAATTCCTCCAGCACTGCGAGAAGCAGATTCCAAACATTGACGCAGGACTGCAAATCCATTGTCTCATCCGGCGTGTGACAGCCCCGCAGTGTAGGCCCTACCGCAATGGCGTCCAAGCCCTCCATCGCGCCCGCAAAAAGTCCGCATTCCAGTCCCGCGTGTATCGCTTCTACCTTCAACTCTCCATGAAACAATTTCCGGTACATGTCGCAAAATACATCACGGATTTTAGAGTACGCCGCATATTGCCAGCCCGGGTATTCCGCCCGATACCGGACAGTACAGCCGAATATTTCTCCCAGCAAAGTTAGCTGTTCTTTGATTTCCTCCTGCAATGACTGCACGCTGCTACGCGGCGCAAAAACAGCCCGAAACGTCCCATTTTCCAGCCGTACAACGCCCAGATTAAGGGAACTGACTACAAACTCGTCATGTAGCATATCTTTTTTCTGTACGCCATCTGGCGCCAAAAACAGCATTTTCACAATCTTTTTTGTTTGTTCTCCGGTCACCGCCGCCGCAGGCGCTTCCTCGGAAATGACAGTTACGGCAAAATCCGCTTCCGCGGGACAAAACTCTTCCCGAAGCTGCTTCGCCTTCTCCGCCAGCCATTCTTTTGCCTGTGCCAATGCAGTATCATCTTGCAATGCAATCCGCGCGTCACATTCCCGCGGGATAGCATTGTCTTTATTGCCGCCGTGCAGCGATATCAATTGATACGGTACTTCTTTTGACAACAGATATAATATCCGCGCCATAATTTTGTTGGCGTTTCCCCGCTGTAAATGGATTTCCGCGCCGGAATGTCCGCCTAATAGTCCACGCAGCGCAATATGCAGTGCGGCGGTTCCGCAGGCTTCTTCCGCGGCATCACAGGATAATTCCGCACGCAGCCCGCCTGCACAGCTTACTGTCGCAACGCCTTCTTCTTCGGAATCCAAATTAATCATTGTTTTTGCGCACAGTTTTGTTTTGTCCAGCCGCGCCGCGCCGGTCAGTCCTGTTTCTTCTTGCACTGTAAAAACGCATTCCAGCGGCGGGTGTGTCAAAGTGTCATCCGCTAAAATTGCCAGCATGTAAGCGACGGCAATACCATTATCCGCACCGAGCGTTGTTCCATTCGCCCGCACAAATCCATCTTCTTGCACGATGTCAATTCCCTCTGTTTCAAAGTCGTGCGCCACATCATGATTTTTTTCGCACACCATGTCCGTGTGTCCCTGCAGCATCACCGGCTCCAATGATTCGCTGCCGCTACTGCCTGTTTTACGAATCACAACGTTATAAATTTCATCAACCTCATATGCTAAACCATGTTCTTTTGCAAATGCTGCCAAGTAGTCGCTGATTGCTTTTTCGTTACCTGACCCGCGTGGAATTGCGCTGATTTCCTCAAAATAATGAAATACTGCCGCCGGTTCATATCCCTTGATTTTATAGTCCATATCACTTTCTGCTCCTTCTGCCGCGTTTTCTGCAAAGTATTTTTTCTTTATTTCAAATTCACTGCTCCGGCTTCTTGCCGCCGGCATGAACTCCCTCCATCATTTACACTGCTATATAGTATACCTCATTTTTGGAATAAAATCAATTCTGCCAAATCATCATTTTCGCTTCTGTTTCAAGTGTTGGTGAATATATACGCTGCCGTCTCATGCCAAGCCTCTAATATCCCCTCTTGTTCCATATAATTTATGTCAACCACTTTAAAATAATGTAAAAAATTTATAACATATCGCAAAAAACAGACTCGATTTTACCAATTCACACCCCAGTGAAGCAGTAAACTATCTCCCAGCGAAGCCGGGGCTTTATAGCAGCCCTAAAAGGGCACTTCACCAGCACACCTCTAAATAGGTGTAACCGGCGCTAAAGCTACTAGCACATTTTCCCCGCTTTACTTCTTAAATGGATCTTCCCATTCCTTAAATGCCACTTGGTCGTATACCATATCCTCTTGCTCCTGTTCCCTGATATATTTCGCTATCCCATTTTTATTCCCTCCTACCGTGCTAACATAGATGAAGCCTGTTTCTGCATCATAGTATTCGCCGGCATATTTGATGCTGTTGGGGACGTTTTCCGTTTCGCTCGTTATCTTGCCCCATGCGTCATACTGGTAGCGGTTTTGCACATTTCCGCTCTCGTCCAACATCATCACAACGTCGCCATGAGCGTTATAGATATAGTAGTAATAGGTACCGGTTTCCGTTCTTTTTGCCAACGCCTGATGCCCGCGAATAATGTCGGACGTGCCTTCCCGTATCACGTTGCCGTCCTGGTCGGTCACATAATTTGTGCTGCTGTCTGCCGTTGTTTTTGTATTACGCAATCCGTCTGTGCCGATTCCATACGTGGACGCGGTATTGTCTTTGCTTGCGTATACCAGCAGGTTTTCTTCATCATATCCATATTGGCTGCCGTTGCCGTCCGCTATTAAGTTACCGTTCAAGTCATATTCGTATGTCGTTATTGTACCATTCTTTTCCACCTGCGTCAAGCGGTTATCGCCGGCATATGTATGAAATATGTGAGGTTGTTCAAGCGGCAGCATTAGGACAACCTCCATAGCTCAGCAGTTCGTTTTGCGATGGCACGAATGTAACAGCGCAAAACCGAACCTCTTTTTTCTTTTTGTCACTTCCGTTCCTTTGGTTTCCTTCACCAAATTTCCGC
>JAAWTG010000046.1 GCA_022801925.1 Clostridia bacterium
ATATTTACCCCAAGAAAAGTAAGAGGGGGAGACTTTGTGCAAAGCACAAAGTCGGAGGACATTTTCAAGGGGTAAATATCCGTAGCGACAATTGGGGGAGAATCGGAACTCCCTGCGTTTTGGTACTTTTGTTCATAAAAGTACATAACATATCAGTCACGTAAGTGACGATAATAAAAATTTCATATGGGATTTGTAGGGGGACTCGCATGAGAGTTGAGAAGGTAGAACCTGACCCTTTGAACCTGATTCAGATACCGCGGCGTGTGCCGTGGAACGCTGACGTAGGGAATCAAGTCTGTTTCTTTTTTGCAAAAAAGCAGCCGGTTCCGCGTGAGGAGCCGGCTTTTTTCATACAAAAAAGCCGCTTTGCAGGGGATTTTCCCAGCAAGGCGCCAACATATTCGACTTTTGTTATGCCTAAAGGAGGAATGAACATGATACAAACAGCGCTTACCATAGCGGGCAGCGATTCCAGCGGCGGCGCAGGTATCCAGGCGGACATCAAAACCATGTCGGCGCATGGCGTCTATGCCATGAGCGTCATTACGGCGGTGACGGCGCAAAACACGCTGGGCGTGACGGCGGTGGAGGACATTTCACCGGAAATCATTCAGGCGCAGTTAGACGCAGTGTTTACCGATATTATCCCCGATGCAGTGAAAATCGGTATGGTATCAAGAAAGGAAAGCATCGCCGCTATTGCGGACAAGCTGGTGGAATACCGCCCGAAAAATGTGGTACTGGATCCGGTAATGGTATCCAAAAGCGGGTGCAGTTTACTAAAACCGGATGCGGCGCAAACACTGATTGCGCGGCTGTTACCGTTGTGCCGCATGGTCACTCCCAACATTCCGGAAGCGGAGGTGCTGACGGGCGGCAGTGTGGATATGTCAAACTGGGAGGACACGGCGAGAACCATCTATGAAATGGGACCGGATTTGGTGTTGATAAAAGGCGGACATTTGGAGGGCGATGCGGCGGATTTGCTCTATGACGGCAAAGAATTTACTGTGTTTCCCTGTGAACGTATCGCAACGCGCCACACACACGGCACGGGCTGCACGCTGTCCTCGGCAATCGCGTCAAACCTTGCCAAAGGGCTGGAACCTGTGGAAGCGGTACGTGCCGCCAAAGACTACATCACCGGCGCAATCAGCCGCGGTATTCCGCTGGGACACGGCGTAGGACCTGTACATCATTTCTATCGCCTGTGGCAGGACGAGGATTGATAAATAAACAAAAGAAAGGATGAGACCCATGAACACAATGCAGACCATGAACACGATTTTAGCAGAGGTAAAACGAAAGAAACCGGTCATTGAATGTATCACGAACTATGTCACCATTGGCGACTGCGCCAACATCATTTTAGCGGCGGGCGCGTCTCCCATCATGGCAGAAGATATTCGTGAAGTGAAAGAAATTGTTGCCATTTCCGGTGCGGTAGTACTGAATATTGGCACGTTGCAGGAACAAACAGTAAAAGCGATGCGCCTTGCAGGAGAAGAGGCAAACCGTCTGAATATTCCGGTGGTGCTGGACCCTGTGGGCGTGGGCGCAAGCAACCTACGCAATGTGACAGCGGAAATGCTGCTGAAACATGTGCAGTTCAGTGTGATTCGCGGTAACTTGTCAGAAATCAAAGCCATCTATGGCATTCAGTCCGGAACCAAAGGTGTGGATGCAGCGGAGGGCGAAACCGCAGATGCGGAAGCGATAGAAATTGTGCGCGGCGTGGCGAAACGCTATGGCTGTACCGTGGCGGCAACGGGTGCGCAGGATATCATTGCTTCACCGGAGCGGATGGCAATTTTGGAAAACGGACACCCCATGATGGCGGACGTGACAGGAACAGGCTGTATGTGTTCGGCGGTGGTGGGCGCAATGTGCGGCGGCGGCGTGGGAGATTCCTTTGCAGAAGCGGCGCTGGCGGTTTCCATGATGTCCATTTCAGGCGAAATGGCGGAAGAATTTGTGCGCGCACAGGGCGCCGGAATCGGTACGTTCCGCGAAAAACTGTTTGATTTCATGTATGGATTCGACGCGGAATTGTTGGAGAAAAGAGGGAAGATTCGTGAACTTTGATTATACATTATATTTGGTGACAGACAGCACACTGTGTCCGCGGGAGGAATTGCCCGCTGTGGTGGAACAGGCGATAGTGGGCGGCGTGACCGTGGTGCAGCTGCGGGAAAAAGACTGCTCCAGCCGCGTGTTTTATGAAACGGCGCGGCGGGTGCAGGAGGTGACGCGCCGCCATAGCGTGCCGCTGCTAATCAACGACCGGCTGGACATTGCCTTGGCGGTGGACGCGGACGGGCTGCATATCGGTCAATCTGATTTGCCGGCAGCAGTGGCGCGGCGGATTTTGGGAGACGGCAAACTGCTTGGCGTGTCCGCAGGGACGGTGGAGGAAGCGCGGCAGGCAGTGGCGGACGGCGCGGATTATCTCGGCATCGGCGCGATATTCCCTACCGATACCAAAGAAGATGCGGACGCGGTCGGCGTGGAGGGCTTGAGACAAATCCGCGCGGCGGTGGACGTACCCATTGTGGGAATCGGCGGGCTGAAGGAACATAATTTGCCGCTTTTGCAGGGCGCGGGCATGGACGGTATTGCGGTGGTTTCCGCCATTGTGGGACAACAAGACCCGCGCGGCGCGGCACAGCAGCTTTGCCGCGCACTGGAAGGGGTCTTGCGCACATGATACAGGGCGCAATTTTTGATTTAGACGGTACGCTGGTAGATTCCATGCGTATTTGGGACAATGTGTTGACGGACT
Source organism: Clostridia bacterium (assembly GCA_022801925.1). Taxonomy (GTDB): domain Bacteria; phylum Bacillota; class Clostridia; order RUG12999; family RUG12999; genus JAAWTG01. The sequence continues at coordinate 2,786 of JAAWTG010000046.1, forward strand.
ATCTCGACGCGCGCGGACTAAAGTGGGAACCGCAGATTTTGCAGGACATTGCCGCTATGGGGCTGCTGCAATCGGCGGCATATGTGCAGAAAAAATATGATTTGCCATATGCGCCGGCGGAAATTGTAGAGCAGTGGGAATCCATGGTGCTGCGGCTGTATGCGGAGGAAGTGGAACCCAAGCCGGGCGCGGTGGCGTGCGTGAAAGCGCTGCGGGAAGCGGGCGTACCCTGCTGCATTGCCACTTCCAATTTCCGTAAATCTACGCAGGCGGCGCTGCGGCATATCGGGCTGGAGAACGATTTCATGCGGATTTTCACGGCGGACGAGGTAGGCGGCAATAAATCCCGGCCGGATATCTATTTGGCGGCGGCAAACGAAATGAACGTGCAGCCGGCGCAGTGTCTGGTGGCGGAGGATATGCCGGAAGCGGTACACACGGCGAAGAACGCCGGATTTTTGGTGTGCGCCGTCTATGACGAAATTTCGTCGCACGGCGTGGAACAGGAACTACAGGAAATAGCGGATTTTTATGTAAAAGACTTGACGGAGGTACTGCACTGGCCGTCCGTTATGGGAAAAGAATAAAGCGTCCGAAAAAACGGACGGAAAAAGAAAGGGAGTTTTCTTGTGGAATATACAACACAAATGCAGGCGGCAAAAATGGGAATTATCACGCCGCAAATGAAAGCGGTGGCGGAAAAAGAAGGCATGGACGAAACGGTGCTGATGCAGCGCGTTGCGGCGGGCAGTATTGCCATTCCGGCGAACCATCACCATACGGCGCTGTCGCCGGAGGGCGTCGGCGAAGGATTGCGGACAAAAATCAATGTCAACCTCGGTATTTCGCGCGACTGTCAGAACTTTGACAAAGAGATGGAAAAGGTGAAAAAGGCGGTGGAATTGAAAGCGGAAGCGATTATGGACTTAAGTTCCTATGGCAAAACCTTTGATTTCCGCCAGCAATTGATTGACTATTCTCCCGCAATGATTGGGACGGTTCCCATGTATGACGCGGTGGGGTTTTTGGAAAAAGATTTGGCAAAAATCGAAGCGGAGGAGTTTCTGAAAGTGATTCGTACCCACGCGGAGCAGGGCGTGGATTTCATGACAATTCATGCGGGTATTACGCGCGAAACTGCGAAACATTTCAAGGAAAATCCGCGCACGACAAACATTGTGTCCCGCGGCGGGTCGTTGATTTTCGCATGGATGGAAATGACAGGGCGGGAAAATCCGTTTTATGAATATTATGATGAAATCATGGACATTTTCGCGCAGCATGATGTGACCATCAGCTTGGGAGACGCTTGCCGCCCGGGCTGTATTGACGATGCAACAGACCCGGCGCAGATTCAGGAATTGCTGATTCTGGGAGAACTGACCAAACGCGCTTGGGAGAAAAATGTGCAGGTGATGGTAGAAGGGCCGGGACACATGGCAATGAACGAAATTGCGGCGAACATGCTGCTGGAGAAAAAATTGTGCCATAACGCTCCGTTTTATGTGCTGGGGCCGATTGTGACGGACGTTGCGCCGGGCTATGACCATATCACCAGCGCGATTGGCGGCGCGATTGCCGCGGCAAACGGCGCGGATTTCCTGTGCTATGTCACGCCGGCGGAACACCTGAGATTGCCGGATTTGGACGACATGAAAGAGGGCATTATGGCGGCGAAAATCGCGGCGCACGCGGCGGATGTGGCAAAAAACATTGCGGGCGCACGCGCATGGGATTCGGAAATGGCGGACGCACGCCGCCGTGTGAATTGGGACGACATGTTTCGTTTGGCGTTAGACCCTGAAAAGGCAAAGGCATATCGGGAATCTTCTCCGCCGGAACTTTCGGATACGTGCAGCATGTGCGGAAAAATGTGCGCGGTGCGCAATATGAACAAGATTTTGCAGGGCGAAGATATCAATTTGATTTAGGCATGAGATTCGACTTTTGTCTGCCTAATTATAAAAGGAGAGGGTTAAAATGGCAAACCTATTTATGCGGTTTCCGCAGGGGAACCCCAAGGCGTTGACGCTGAGTTATGACGACGGCGTGGAGCAGGATATCCGGCTCATGGAAATATTGGATAAACGACAGATAAAATGTACGTTTAACATTAACACGGAGCTGTTTGCGGAGGAAGGGACGGTTTATCCGAAGGGACAGATACACCGCCGGCTGACAAAAGACGCGGCAATCCGGCTCTATCAAAATACGGGACACGAGGTTGCGGTTCATACTTTAACGCACCCGTGGCTGGAGCGGCTGCCGCGCGGCGCAGCAGTGCACGAAGTGATTGAGGATAGGAAAAATATTGAAACATTGTTTGGAACACTGACGCGCGGTATGGCATATCCTTACGGTACATACAGCGACGACGTGGTGCGGATTTTGGAGGATTGCGGCATTGTATATGCGAGAACAACCAAATGCACAGAGAATTTTGACATTCCGCAGGATTGGCTGCGCCTGAAAGCGACATGCCATCACAACAACCCGAACCTTTTGACATTGGCGGACAAGTTTGTCGGCGAAACGCCGCAGAGGGCGCCGTGGCTGTTTTATGTATGGGGACATAGCTACGAATTTGAAGCGGATAACAATTGGAATGTGATAGAGACGTTTGCGGAAAAAACCGGAGGACGCTCTGACGTCTGGTATGCGACCAATATTGAGATTTATGACTATGTCAAAGCATATGAAAATCTGTTGTTTGCGGCGGATATGTCTATGGTACGCAATCCGTCTGCGCTTGAAGTTTGGTTTGTACTGGACGGAACCATGCATTCCGTGAAACCAGGGGAAACAAAGAAGCTGTAACCGGAAATGAAGAAACGGTTTGTTTTGGAAAATGCAGCGTGAAATAATCGGTGCGAATCTCAAGCGACCATGTAATTCAGGGGAGATTCGCACCCAAAATAGCAGATAAACTTGATTTATTTCAGTTTTGGGAAGATTGGCTGGGAAGCCAAAAGTGCAAGAAGAAAACGAAATTGTGAAGAAATGGACAGAGGTTCATCACTTTTTTGTTGGTTTTTGCTGTCGCAGCCCGTTGGCTGCGTGGGTTTCAATCAATGAGCAAAACGGCATTGAATATGTAGTGAATACGTCGCAGCCCGTTGGCTGCGTGGGTTTCAATCTAAAATTCGACAAATGAAAAGGAGGAGATGCAAGTCGCAGCCCGTTGGCTGCGTGGGTTTCAATACCACCCCCAATATAATATCCCGCCGCCCCTACCTCGTCGCAGCCCGTTGGCTGCGTGGGTTTCAATCAGCTAGGAACTGGACTAAACATCAATCCAAAGACGCGTCGCAGCCCGTTGGCTGCGTGGGTTTCAATCAGTGACCACTATCCCTATTTGTCACCGCGAAAAGTCGCAGCCCGTTGGCTGCATGGGTTTCAATAATTCATCTTTAACTGTCCTGATAAATTCCGCTTGGTCGCAGCCCGTTGGCTGCGTGGGTTTCAATGACAAAACGGTCAATGACTATTTTTAGTGTTTCTCTGTCGCAGCCCGTTGGCTGCGTGGGTTTCAATTCTTTTAAAAATGGAGAACTGTATTGTCATGATGTCGCAGCCCGTTGGCTGCGTGGGTTTCAATGGCTTTTGTATGCTAAAATAGAGATTCTTGTTCTCCGTCGCAGCCCGTTGGCTGCGTGGGTTTCAATTCATCCATAGCAAGATCCTCCTTTCTGCCATGAGTCGCAGCCCGTCAGCTGCGTGGGTTTCAATAGTGAATCTTGTTTGTCTGGATTTGCTGCCAACGCGTCGCAGCCCGTCAGCTGCGTGGGTTTCAATTCCACAAACCGGAACACCCGTGCAAGCGTTTCTTCGTCGCAGCCCGTTGGCTGCGTGAGTTTTATTAGTATAATGTTCGTATTTAGCTTATGATGAGTAAAGTCGCAGCTTGTCAGCTGCGTGGATTTCAATACGTCACTTGACGAAGATGTGGGAGCGCAGAGGAGTCGCAGCCTGTTGGCTGCGGAGAAATTCATTTTTGCAGGGGCGGATGGTATCCGCCCCTGCAATCTTGGCAGTCTGGGCAACCCAAAGCTGGTTGGTATAAAATTCGTAAAATACGAAGGAACCCCGATTCCGCCGGAATCGGGGCTTGATTTTATGGCTTTCCACCTGCAATCTCATGGCTAACGGAACTTTTTCAGCAATTCCTGCAGCAGCTTTTGATGCGATACCGAATTTTCGTGAAGCGGTCCCATAAGGATAGGATAACTGCAATATCCTTTGAAAAACTGCAATTCCTGTTCCATAAAATGATACCGTTCCATGAGAATTTGATATTTGTCCCAAATTTTTTGCAACTCTTTAGGCAGCTGCTGGTGCAGTTCGTCTGCCGCGGTGTTGCGCTGCAGCAGCACTTTTTGATATACGCTGTTTTCGTGCTCCAGTTCATCTGTTGCGCAGCGGCTCAGTTCCGTGATGGTAAGCGCCAAGTCATGGTATAAGTTTTGATACATAGAAAATACCTCCTTAAAAATATTTGACAGAGTGATAAAAGTATGGTATACTAACACTATACAAAAAAAGAACGAAGTAATTCGTATTATGGGTACAGTATACGACATAAAATTCGTATAGTCAAGCATAAAATTCGTATTTTACGAATTTATGTGAATATTATACAAAATAGGAGGCGTTTGTTTGGAGACTTTGGAGACAATTATCAGTCTTTTGGAAAAAAATCACATTTCCCAAAAGAAATTTTTAAGCGATATCGGGCTCAATGCTTCCGCAATGAGTGAATGGAAAGCGGGACGGAACCAGTCCTATTTCCGGCACATTGATAAAATTGCGGCATATTTCCATGTCACAACAGACTTTCTCCTAACAGGCGAAGAACGCAAATTGGTCTATTTAAGCGACGACGACCGCGAAATGCTGGAACTGTATCAGAAATTGGATGCAAAAGGAAAAGTAATGGTAAAAGCAAAAGGCTATGATGAATTGGACCGTTTGAAGGAAGAATTGGCACAGCAGGAAGCAAACGGAACGGAGAAATAGGCTGCGGGATTCCGGTTTCGCGGAACGTGAACAAAATGATGAGGAGAACAACTATGAAACGAAAAACATTTGATGTTTTGTTTGTGATAATAGCGTCGATATTATGCATCATAGCGATTTATCTGCCGCCTGTTCACGGCATTGCCGACCAGGGGGATTTTGAACGCGTAATGCTTCCGGCAGGACTTGATTTTTTGGATAGAAGCACGCATAACTTTTACGGATTTGCCGAGCAAAAATATTTGATGCGTTTCATGTATGGACGCGATGCAGTATTGTATCCGCTTCGTCTGCTGACGGTTATTCCTGTAACAAGCTACCTCTATCCGATTACCATAGCCAAATTTTTTTGCCTGTTTATCGGATATTTTGATACGCGCGTTTTAGCTGCGGTGATGTGCATAGCATATATCGTGATATGCATGTTTCTGCTGCTGCGGCTGCGCACAGGAAAAATCTTTGCGGATATCATACTCTATGCGCTTGTGCTTTTTGTCTTTTTTGACGGAATCATACTGACGATGTTTAACAGCCTGTACGGTCAGTCCATGATGACTGTTTCCATGGCGCTGTTTATTTTATCGGCGGTTGTCGTGATACAAAACATCAATCACCTGAAATGGCGGCATCTTATCTTTTTGTTTATCGGCTGCGTCTTTCTGCTTGGGTCAAAATTGCAATGTATTGTTTTTTTGCCGCTTATGGCAGTCATGTGGATTTATATCATGCGCCGTACCGGTCTTTATAAAGCGGCGGCTGTTTTGCTTTGCCTTACTGTCTGGCAGGGCGCCGGCGGTTATATCCTAAACAGTTCGTCATTGAACGAGGACACGCAATATAACAGCGTATTTTATGGTATTTTAAAAGACAGCGCCGACCCGCAGGCGGATTTGCAGTCACTTGGGCTTTCTCCGGCGCTTGCGGCGGACGCCGGCAAACATGCCTATCTTGACAAAGAAGAATATCAATATCCGCCGCATTCAGAGACGCTGAAAACGGAATTTTATGATAAAATGAGCAACACAAAACTAATCAAATTTTATATAACGCATCCGGCGCGGCTGGTAAACGCCATGGAAAAAACAGCGAACCATGCGTTTTATAACAGAATTGACCTCGGGACATATGCAGAAGAAAGCGGTATGCCGGAGGGGGCAAGTCACTACCGCTGTGCATTTTGGGAGACTGCCACGCAAAAACTGCCTAAAACACTTTGGTTTATTGTGCCGATGTATCTCTTGTTTATTGCGGGAGGCTTCTATGAAGCTAAGAAACATAAAAATTTATACGCCTATTTATTTTTACTGCTCTTGGCAATGGGCGCTCTTCAGTTCCCTATGCCATATCTCGGCAACGGCAATGCGGATATCACAAAACAGCTTTATTTGTTTAATGAAGTTTTTTATCTCGGCATTGTCGTATCGGTAGTATATCTGATAAAACGATTATATGGAATAAAGAAACGGCGTTTGCAAAGCGGGTGTGGTCATGAAAATGGAAATGGAAACGGCAGATCTTGTGCTCCGGAAAGCGAAATTTGAGGATTGGCAAGCAATGTATAAAAATGTATGGTCAAGAGCGGAGACAGCGAAATATATGGCTTGGAACGTAACGGCGAGCGAAAAAGACGCGCAGGCGAGAATAGAAAGAACCATCGCCTATCAAAAGACGCATGATACCTATTTGGTTTGCGAGAAAAATAGCGGCGCGGCGATTGGATTTGCAGGAATAGAGAAAACGGCGCCGCATGTCTATCAGGAAGCGGGCATTGCCTTGGGACCGGAATATGTCGGCAAAGGATACGGAAAACAAATTTTGCAGTTACTGCTGGACTATTGCGCGGAGGAATTGGACGGAACAGAATTTTATTATCAGACGCGTGCCGGAAACGCCGCCTCAAAAGCATTGGCGAAATCTTGCGATTTTTCCTATCAGTATGCGGAGAACAAAGTAGATTCGCGAACAGGGGAAGCCTATGTATTAGAGGTTTGGTGTAAAAAACTCAAAACAAACATAGATAGTTAAACGTTCATTGGAGACAGCAAAAGGGGGTATCGTTTGAAAACGATATCCCTTTTGTTCTGGCGCCTGCCTTTGGCGGGAGAGAATATCAGGAATTGTCGAAAAATTTTTCGTAAAAAGACTTGATTTTTTGCTTCAAAATAGCTATAATAGAAAATAAAGATTATGACCTTGGTAATAATACTGTGGTAATAATTTAGGAAAATTTAGGGATAAAGTGTATGGAAAAAGGAGATAACAGCAATGAGCAGCAATAAGCAGCAGCGCCGGAGGCAGCTTGCCCGCCAGATTGAAAAAAATCCGTTTTTAACGGATGAGGAATTGGCGGAACTGTTTTTTGTCAGCGTGCCGACGATTCGGCTGGATCGCATGGAACTCGGGATTGCCCAGCACAGGGAGCGCGTCAAGCAGCTTGCAGCAAGCAGCAAAGACAAAATTACATCGCTGCAGCAAAATGAGTTGGTTGGAGAAATTATTGATATCCAGCCGGGGCAGCGCGCCGTATCCGTTATGGAAACAGACCGTTCCATGGTGTTTCAAAAATCCAAAGTAGTGCGTGGCAGCAGCATTTATGCCATGGCGGAAACGTTGTGTATTGCGGCGGTTGGTGTGAACAGTGCGATTGTTGGCATTGCGAATATCAAGTATAAAGAGCCGGTCTATGCCGGCACGCAGCTTGTGGCAAAGGCGGAAGTAAAACGCCAGCGCGGCGCGGAGTTTATTGTTTGGGTGATGATTTACAGAAAAGACCGCGAGGTGTTCCGAGGGAAATTTATTTTGGTGCCGGTAGATGAAACGGCATAGAGTGAACAGATAGAAGGGTGGCAATTAAAAAGATGATTTTGGCAATTGACGGCGTAGGCGGCGACAATGCACCACAGGCGGTGGTGGCGGGCGTGATGGATGCGCTGCAAAAGACGGACATGGAGATATGGCTGTATGGACCGCAGGATGTTTTGGAAAAAGAACTGGACGGGTACACTTACGATACATCGAAGGTAAAAGTGATTCATTGCAGCGAAGTAATCAGCGGCGAGGATAACCCCATTCGGGCGATTCGCGCGAAAAAAGATTCCTCTTTGGTGCGTGCGGTCATGGACGTGAAAGAAGGCAAAGCGGATGCATTTGTCTGCGCGGGCAACACCGGCGCACTGATTTCGGCTGCGTCGCTGCTGCTGGGACGCATCAAAGGATTGTATCGTCCGGCGCTGACAACGCCCATTCCCACGGATAAAGGTATGGCGATTTTGCTGGACGTGGGGGCAAATGCGGAATGTAAGAGCGAATGGCTGCAGCAGTTCGCTGTCATGGGCGCATTTTATGCACAGAAGGTATGCGACATTGCACAGCCTAAGGTGGGGTTGGTGAACATTGGCACCGAATCGGGCAAAGGCAACGATGTGGCAAAAAAAGCATATGATTTGCTGATTCATCAAAACGACGTGAATTTTATCGGAAACATTGAAGCGCGGCGCGTGCCGTATGGGGACGCGAATGTGATTGTGACAGACGGATTTACCGGCAATGTCATTTTAAAAATGCTGGAGGGCACGGCGGAAGTGTTGTTTGGTAATGTGAAACAGGTGTTTTTGCAGAATTTGAAAGGGAAACTGGCTGCGCTGATGGTGAAAAGCGGCATGAAAGAATTGAAACAGAAAATGGACTATACGGAATATGGCGGCGCGCCGGTGCTGGGCGTGGATGGCATTATAGTCAAGGCGCATGGCAGCAGCGACAAAAAAGCCTTTTCCAGCGCGCTGCGGCAAGCGGCAAAATTTGTGGAAAGCGGCGTGATGCAGGATATTAAACGCTATTTTGAACAAAACGCTATTTCCGGCGGCGCAGCGGCGGAGACGGTCTGAAACAAAAAATGACAGCCGCAAATGCAGTGCTGTGCGGCGAAAACGATAAAGGCTTAAAGGAGGAAACGGAATGAAACATTCAGTAATTGCAGGTATCGGTCATGCGGTTGGGGAAAAGGTGATGACCAACTTTGACATGATGGAATTTTTAGACACGTCCGATGAATGGATTTCGGAGCGCACAGGAATTAAAGAGCGGCGCGTTGCGGCGGAGGATGTATATACGTCCGATTTAGCGGCACAAGCAGGAAAGGAAGCGGTGGAATCCGCCGGTATCAGCGTGGAGGACGTGGATATGATTATCGTAGCGTCCGTCACGCCGGAAACCCTGACGCCGCATATGTCCTGCTTGGTGCAGAAAAAAATCGGGGCAAAAAATGCGAACTGTCTGGACATCAATACAGCCTGTACCGGATTTCTGGCAGGACTGAATATTGCGGATTGCTTTGTCAAATGCGGCGAATATCAAAATGTTTTGGTGATTGGTTCGGAAACTTTGACCAAAACAGCGGACTGGAAAGACCGCAAGACCTGCATTTTGTTCGGCGATGGCGCCGGTGCAGCGGTGGTGCAGCCGACAGAGGAGGACTATGGTCTCATGGGACATCATTTCGGCGCAGATGGGGAACTTGGTCACACGATTACTTTGCTCAATCTCTTGAAAGACCAAGAAGAAATGGACAAACGTATTTCCGGCATTCCGCAGACTTTGTGGATGAACGGCGGGGAAGTGTTTAAATTTGCAGTCCGCGCAATGATTAACGCGACAAAAGAAGCGGTGAAAAAATCCGGTATTCAGATGGAAGACCTCAATTGGTTGATTCCGCATCAGGCAAACTCACGTATCATTGAAGGTGCGGCAAAACGCTTGAGATTGGCGGAAGGCGTGGTCTATGACTGTGTGCGGCTCTATGGCAACATGGGCGCAGCGTCTATTCCGGTGGCACTATATGACGCTAACGCGGAAGGCAAATTGAAAGACGGAGATATTATTGCTATGACAGGATTCGGCGGCGGACTGTGCTATGGCAGCATTGTGATGAAATGGAAAGCGATTCGGTAAAAGGAGGAAAAGAAAATGGGGAAAACAGCATTTTTGTTTTCGGGTCAAGGCGCACAAAAAGTGGGCATGGGCAAAGATGTGGCAGAAACATATCCCGCGGCAATGCAGGTGTTTGATGAAGCAAATGCGGCGCTGGGATTTGATATCAAACAAATGATTTGGGAAGGCGACGACGAAACGCTGATGATAACAGAAAACACGCAGCCGTGTATCGTGACGGTGGAAGCGGCGATTTTGGCAGTGCTGCAAGAAAACGGCGTGACGGCGGACGTGACGGCAGGCTTAAGCCTTGGCGAATACAGCGCGCATATTGCGGCAAATTCCATTGCATTCACGGAAGCGGTCAGACTGGTGCGCAAACGCGGAAAATATATGCAGGAAGCGGTTCCTCTGGGCGTTGGCGGTATGGCGGCGGTTTTGGGACTGGCAAACGAGGACGTGGAAGCGGCGTGCCGCGAAGCGCAGGAAGCAGGCGCAGGCTATGTTGCGCCGACCAACTATAACTGCCCGGGACAGTTGGTCATTGCAGGAGAAAAAGCGGCAGTGGAAAAAGCGTGTGAATTTGCGTCTGCCAAAGGCGCGAAACGTGCGAAACCACTTCCGGTCAGCGCGCCGTTCCACTGCGCATTGCTGGAGCCGGCAGGAGAAAAACTGGCGGGCGAACTGGAAAACGTGCCGGTAGGGGAAATGCAGATGCCTGTCTATACGAATGTGACAGCGCAGCCGGTACCGGCTGCAAACGAGATTAAAAATATTTTGGTGAAACAGGTCAGCAGTCCGGTACGCTGGGAAGCGACGATCCGAAACATGATAGCAGACGGCGTAGACACTTTTGTGGAAATCGGGCCGGGAAAAACCTTGACGAGCTTTGTGAAAAAAATCGACCGTGAAGTGACAGCGATGAATGCAGAAGATGTGGCTTCACTGCAAGCGGTTTTAGAACATTTCGGAAAGTAAAAAAGGGAGGGTACATAGATGGATTTAAAGGGGAAAACAGCAGTTGTGACAGGCGGCGCGCGCGGCATTGGAAAAGCGGTGGCGCTGAAACTGGCAGGTTTGGGCGCGAATGTAGTAATTTGCGATATACCTGGTTCTCAGGACGCGCCGGAGACGGTGGCAGAACTGGAAAAATTGGGTGTGAAAGCGGCATTTCTGCCCGGCGATGTACGAAATTTGACGGAAATGGAAGAACTTATGAAAACGGTTGCGGCGGATTTTGGCAGTGTGGATATTTTAATCAACAACGCCGGAATCACGCGGGACAATTTGCTGATGCGCATGGATGAAAAATCTTGGGACGACGTGCTGGACATCAACCTCAAAGGCGCGTGGTGCTGCACAAAAGCGGTTTGCCGCCAGATGTTTAAACAGCGCAGCGGACGTATTGTCAACATGTCCTCGGTGGTAGGTGTGATGGGCAATGTCGGACAAATTAACTATGCGTCCTCCAAGGCAGGACTGATTGGCATGACAAAATCCGTTGCCAAAGAATTTGCGGCGCGCGGCATTACCTGTAACGCAGTTGCCCCGGGCTTTATCCAGTCGGATATGACAGATAAACTGCCCGATGAAGTAAAACAGGAATATTTAAGTGGAATCCCGCTGAAAAAATTCGGTACGGTGGACGATATTGCCAATGCGGTGGCGTTTTTGGTCAGCGACATGGCGAGTTATATCACCGGTCAAGTGCTCCAAGTAGACGGCGGGTTGTTGATGTAAAGAAAGGGAGGATTACAGCATGTTTGAACGGGTACAAGAAGTGTTGGCAGACCAACTTGGTCTGGAGGAAAACGAAATTAAACCGGAATCCAAACTGAAAGAGGATTTGGGCGCGGATTCGCTGGACATGGTAGAACTGATTATGGCAATGGAAGAAGAGTTCGACGTAGAAATTCCTGATGAGGAAGCACAGAATATCCGCACCGTGGAAGATGCTGTAAACTACGTGGAACAATATGAAACGAAATAGAAAAATATTAGATAGTGTGGAGGAATGGAAACGATGAAACGAGTAGTGATAACCGGAATGGGAACGATTACCGCGCTGGGAAAAGACGTGGACACCCTCTGGAACAACATCAAAGCAGGAAATTGCGGTATTTCAAAAGTAGAAAAATTCGACACAGAAGGATATACCTGCAAAGTGGCGGCGGAAATTCGCGATTTTGACCCGGCGGAATTTATGGATAAACGTGCGGCAAAACGGATGGACCGTTTTACGCAGTTCGCTGTTGCGGCAACGAAACAAGCGATGGAAATGTCGGGTGTGAAAGTGGAAGAGGAAGATGAGAACCGTATTGGTGTTATTTTGGGAAGTGGTATCGGAGGCATTGAAACCTTTGAACAGCAGGCGGGTGTTTTGCATGAAAAAGGACCGGGACGTGTGAGTCCGTTCTTCATCCCCATGCAAATTCCCAACATGGCGGCAGGGCAGATTGCCATTGAATATGGTATCAAAGGCGTGAATCATGTGGTAGTTTCGGCGTGCGCTTCCGGAACAGATGCAGTTGGAGAAGCATTCCGTAACATCAAACATGGATATTCTGACGTTGTCATCACAGGCGGTGCGGAAGCGCCGATTACGCCGCTCTCTTTTGCAGGATTCTGCTCCATGAAAGCGATGTCAACAACAGAGGACCCGTCCCGTGCCAGCATTCCGTTCAGCAAGGAGCGCAACGGTTTTGTCATGGGCGAGGGCGCAGGAATTCTGGTTCTGGAAGAATTGGAACATGCCAAAGCGCGCGGCGCGAACATCATTGCGGAAGTAACCGGCTATGGTGCAACAGACGACGCATATCACATCACTGCGCCGGCAGAAGGCGGCGAAGGTGCGGCGCGCGCAATGAAACTTGCCATTGAAGAAAGTGGTATTGCACCGGAAGCGGTTGATTATGTCAATGCGCATGGTACCTCTACAGAATATAATGATAAATTTGAAACTATGGCAATCAAAAATGTGTTTGGTACCAATGCCTATAATCTGGCAGTCAGCTCCACCAAATCTATGACAGGACACCTACTGGGCGCAGCGGGTGGCATAGAAGCAATTATCACGGCGCTGGCACTGCGGGATGGCTTCCTACCGCCGACAATCGGACTGCAAAATCCATCAGAAGACCTTGATTTGGACTATGTACCAAATAAAGGGCGGGAACAGGAAATTGTATATGCCCTGTCCAACACGTTGGGCTTTGGCGGACACAATGCCGTCATCGCACTGAAACGGTACGAAGGCTAAAAAGATAGGAAGTAACAGCAATGGAACACAATAAAATTGACGGCTACACCTTTCGGAATGGGGCGTTGCTTCGTCTGGCATTGACACATACGTCTTATGCCAATGAAAAGCGTCAGACGCATTTGCAGAGCAACCAGCGGCTGGAGTTTTTGGGTGACAGCGTGCTTTCGGTTGTGGTGAGCGACTATATATATCAGAAGTTTCCGAATATGCCGGAGGGAGAACTGACTAAAGTGCGCGCCAGCGTGGTGTGCGAAGCGACTTTGGCGAAATGCGCGGCGGCGCTGCATTTGGGTGAGCGGCTGTATTTGGGTCGCGGCGAAGAACTGACCGGCGGACGCACACGCGCGTCCGTTTTAGCGGACGCATTTGAAGCGGTTCTGGCGGCGATTTATTTGGACGCCGGTATGCAGCAGGCACGGCAGTTTGTTTTGCACCATTTGGAACCCTATATCACGCCGCACTTGGTGGATGAACTCAACACCGATTATAAAACGGTGCTGCAAGAATTGGTGCAGCAAACCCCCGACCATAGCATTCATTATGAAATTCGTGACGAGAGCGGCCCTGACCATGATAAAGTCTATCAAATTGCAGTGTTGATAGATGGAATAGAATATGGCTGCGGCACGGGAAAAAGCAAAAAACGCGCGGAACAAAACGCGGCGCGTCAGGCAATTGATGCATGGAAACGAAAATAAATTATCGAAGAAGTAAAATAATTAAATCATAAAAACCGCGGGTTGTGTCCGCGGTTTTTATGCCTATCAGCCGCGAGCGTTTTGAGAGGAATACGTCTGTGAGGGACAAAATCCATCTATAAGAGGTGAATTTATGATAAAATATTGGAATGGTATTCATAGCAGCACTTTTTATAGTATTTGTCATAAAGATTTTGCCGCTGTTTTTACCTATTCAATATGCAATAAAAGATTTGCCTCAAAATACCTACTATATTTTAAGGGGAGAAAAAGTAACCGGATATCAATGGAGTATTATTGGCGATCAAAACGGATTGTATGCCGAAGATTCGTTACAAAAACGGGACATTAATCTAATAGGTAACGAGCCGATTTATCATTTTTTTAGTGATTCAAGTTCAGGGAATAATAAATTCGTATGCTATGGAGAAATTGTATATGATTCCCCCAAACAACGTCCTAACATGGGAAGCTGCGGTTCGGAACTTGCTGAGTATGTGCTGAATGTGGTTAGGCATAAGAGAGTCGAATATTATACGCCATGCAGGGAAAATTTTTCGTAAATGCGGCTTCAAAGAACCACTTTCCATACGTCCAGTATGCAAAGGAACCTTTTCCTTGCCTTACAAAAAATTTTCTCCTGCACGGTTCTGCGAAGTCCCTAGGAGCAGATTTTTTCGTAGGCAAGGCAAAAATACGCAGGAATACTAGCGTATTTCAAGTAATTTTAACACAGCATACGGGAAAATCTGCCCTAGGGACCGCATGAGATTCGACTCTCTTATGCCTGAATGGGATATTATGTATCCTATTGACAGAGATTTATTTCTTGGTATACTTATTCCCCAAACCTATCTCTGTCGGTATGATTTTTACTATGATAAACAGTATTCTTTCTTTGAGATGATAAAAGGATTGTATATTTGGAATTATAAAACAGTACCATTGCCATAGTGGTGGATACCATATCAATAGTTTTGTGAGTGGTGGAAAATACACGGCAGCGGATGAACAATTAAATCCAATTCGTTCAAAGCGAGGTGCAACATGAGACAATGGGAAATATCCAAACATTTACCACTTAATGGTGAAGTTTATAACAATTACATCAAAAAACAATGGGTATCATTTGATCAAATTGGTGAATCATTTGGTGAAAAGGTATTAACCCCCGAAGAGTATTTTCGTACGGAACAATTATATGTGGACGCAGTTATGCTTTTTATGAAGTTTTTGAAAATTGATCAATTATACGTTAAATTCTTAGATCATCAAATATATCATAATGATCCATATGTAAGAGATGTTAATGGGAATAGTTAGGCGAATTAAGGAAGAGGGATTATATGTTACAGAGGTAAAGTACTATAGTCCATGGGAAGACAACTGAGTTCACAAACACAGAGGACTGTTTTATTGTATTGAGCTGCTCCATACACAGTTACACTGACGGTAGATATAATATCACCAAAACTTTATGATCTGTTCGATAAGAGACCGTTTGAGTGAATACACAGATGCAGAAACCGGCAATATTGGTATCAGAAAAGGAGAAATGTCCATGCGTCACTATAATATTCCCATTTTTGTGCCGCATCGCGGCTGCCCGCACGATTGTGCGTTTTGCAATCAAAAGCAAATCACGGCGGCGCAGACGGAACCGGACGCAGTACAGACCAAGCAAATTGTGGAAACGGCATTGGCAACCATACCACAGGATAGTGAGGTGGAAGTGGCATTTTTCGGCGGCAGCTTCACAGGCATTCCCATAGAAACGCAGCGCGCGCTGCTGGAAGCAGTGCAGCCTTATCGAGAAATGGGGCGTGTGCAGGGAATTCGCCTGTCTACCCGTCCCGACTACATTAATGAAGAAATTTTGCACATGTTGCGAGAATATCATGTCACAAGCATTGAACTGGGTGTGCAGTCCATGCGCGACGCAGTGCTGCAAAAAAACGGACGCGGACATACAGCGCAACAAGTACATATTGCCAGCCGTTTGATACAAAAAATGGGATTTTCTCTGGGACTGCAAATGATGGTGGGGCTGGACGGTTCCACAGAAGCAGATGAAATCTATACGGCGCAGGAGATTGCCGCGCTAAAACCGGATACGGTTCGGATTTACCCGACAATTGTTCTACCGCAGACGGAGTTAATGCGGCGATATGAACTGGGGATATACCGACCTATGGAGCTGGAGCCTTGCGTGGCGCTGTGCGCAAAATTGGCGGAATTATTTGAGACAAATCATATCAAAATCATTCGGATGGGACTGCAATCAACGGAATTGATACAGGAAACGGGCGATTTAGTGGGGCCCTACCACAGTAGTTTTGGAGAATTGGTATATATTAGAAGGTTTCGGGACAAAATAGAAACATTGGTAAAAGATGTGCAGGAAAAAACGGTATATTTGCGTGTTCATCCGAAAGATATTTCGCGCGCAGTGGGCAACCGGAAAAGTACCCTGCAATATTTTGCTGAAGTCTATCACAAGACGCTTTGTTTCCACCAAGATGACTGGCAAACGCGCGGAACAGTCAAAATTTTTTAAATAAATGAAAAAAAGTGTTGACAAAGAGGAATAATTGTGATAAGATGTAATTCCTAGCCCAAAGAAAGGGCTGATATCTCTTTCCAAAAAAGTCAAGAGAAAGTAAAAAAAGGTCTTGACAAAGGAGCGGAAAGGTGATATAATAAAGAGGTTGTCGCTGAAGACATGATCT
>JAAWTG010000047.1 GCA_022801925.1 Clostridia bacterium
TAAGCGGAGGGTAGTTCTCCCCAAAAAAAGTAAGAGGGGGAGGAGCCGCAGGCGACGGAGGACATTTTTAAGGGGAGAACTACCCGTAGCGACATTCGGGGGACATTTAGGGGGAGATATATATTCGGAGCGACCCTCGGAGGAAGAATACATGCGGAGCGACACTTCGGCGGTAATGGATTTGCGCAAATATGGGAAACAGGCATTCCCTCCTAAGGAAAATCGAGAGCGGAAGGGGCTAAAACGTCACAGCCAGCCGCCGCAAGCGGCACAGTGCGCCGAACACCTCTTGTTTGCGCGGCATTGCCAAAAACTGCGGCGAGTAGCGCCCGGGAATGATAGACAAAATCCCGCCGCGCCGCAACTGCGCCATGGCAGCGTCCACTGCTTCGCCCAGCGGTTTGCCCGCGGCGTGCTCGTCCATCCAACAGAGAATATATCCAATGGCGGCAGCCTGTTCGCTGTCCGCCAATTGTTCCAGATAGCGTAAATCAATCGTTTCTTTATTTATCGTCAGCGCGTCCCGACCTGCCACCTTGATTTTCGTCCCGCGGTCGCTTTTTGGCAAACTGCCGCGTCCCAGCCGCCGCGCCGCGTCAAGAGGAAGCGGCTGCTCCCTGTGCAGCTGCAAATGTGGCGGAACCTCGCCCGCCACTTTTTTTGCCTGCGCGGTGATTTCTTTCAGTTCATAGCAGTCCATTTGCACCACCGTGTCAGCCGCGTGAAAATACGTGCCGGAACTGCCCACCACCAAAATCGTGGAAATGCCGCGCTGTTCATATAATGGGCGCACCAGTTCCAAAAACGGCGTGATGGGTTCTTTGTCACGATGAATTAATTGCTGCATGAGGTCGTCGCGAATCATGAAATTGGTCGCGGAGGTGTCCTCGTCAATCAGCAGCAACTTCGCTCCCGCTTCGATTGCCTCGGCAATATTCGCCGCCTGTGACGTACTGCCGCTGGCGTTTTCACTCCGAAACCGCGTGGTATCCCGCCCGCCGGGCAGACCACTGATGAACGCGGAAATGTTACAGTCCGTGATAGCGCGTCCGTCCTCCGCACGGATTTTGGTCGCACTGCTTTCGGTGACGACATATTCCCGTCCGTCGCCCGCGATATGGTTATATACGCCGCGCTCCAATGCATGGAGCAACGTAGACTTGCCATGGTAACCACCGCCCACCACCAGCGTCACGCCGCGGGCAATGCCCATACCGCGCAAGCGTCCGTGGTGCGGCAGATTGAGTGTGACCGCCATGCTCTCCGGCGCGGTGAAAGGCACGCCGCCGCGCATGGGACGGTCGGAGATACCGCTTTCCCGTGGCAAAATTGCACCGTCCGCCACAAACGCCGCCAGTCCGCGCGCGTCCAATTCCCGCCGTATGGCTGCTTGGTCGTCCGCCAAGTCTACCGCCGCCGCGACGGCGCGTGCGTCCAGATTTTCATAGAACAGTGACTGTCGCACAATTTCCGGCAGATAGTCAAACAGGATTTTTTCCAGCTCAAATGCCAGCACCGTGCGCCCGCGCGCCGGAAATCCGATTTCAAACCGCGCTTCCAGCCGTTCCGGCGCAATCTGCATGGCGGAACGCTCCAGCACTTCCTGTCCGCAGCGGCTGACGGAAATGCGTCCGCTTCCGCCGCTGCCTGCCGCCTTGCCCGAATAGCGGTAGACTTGCCGCGCAAACCCGCGGAGGAGACAGTCCTCCAGCGCGGTCTTTTTTTCATAGGTATCAAACAACGCGGCAGGGAATCCGTTTTCCTTTGCAGAGATGACAACGCGCACTTTGGACGGCGCGGCGAACGGGTCGCCCTGCACATGGTCAATGCAAAGCGTATAGGCAGGGAACACATAGTCGCCCGCTAAAGATTTATAGGCGCCATAGCTTTTGCCATTGATGGATTTGAGCAATTCTTTTAAATCAGCAGCCCGTTTCATGTGGGTCATTCCTTTCTATTTTGTGGGTACAAAATACCACGTTGATTCTATTTTTTCAAACAAGGGGATTTTCGCCCCGTCTTTGGGATACATTCTTCCCACAGGAGGTCACATCAGATATGCCATCACGGTACCGGCAACATTCAACGCGAACGTAAACAAGCACCATGCCGCACAGATAGGTCCCGGCTCCTTTTTCTGCTGCACACACAGGAGCGCCAAAAACAAAAACGGAATAGCGTCCACCGTATACCGGTTGCCGAAATGCCAGCCGCCCATTGTTTTATGCAACGCCAGCAACAGAAAATGCGCCACAACGAGCAGCGCTGTGCCGCCGACAAGTAACCGGTCTGTTTTTTCGCGGCGGAACAAACTGTGCAGCCAGTTTGCCAAAAACACCAGAAAAACCGGACTGACCAGCCAGAACGCCACACCGTCAAACAGCGGAAACTCAGGTTTTCCGTCCTTCCATGCAGGCAGACGCAGCAAGCGTTCCACATTTTCCGCAAGATAGTGCGTGCTGAACTGTCCATAGGTGCTTTCCGTGAATTCCGGCAGATAGTTGTGCCCAAATTCCAACACATTGCCAAAGCGGGCGAAATTCAGCGTCATATAAAATGCCGCCATAACCGCGGCGGGCAAACAGGACAGCAGCAAACGGTTCCATGCTTCGCCCCGCTGCGCGCCCAGAAGTTCCTCTTTACTTCGCCGCCACACAAGATAGAGCAGCAGCGGCGCATAGACCGCGTTCAGCGGACGGCAGCCCACTGCGCACGCCCACAAGAACAAGCCCCAGCAGACCGCACTGCGCGCTTTGCAGCAGCGCAAGCACCACAACGCGCACGCCGACAGGGCAAACGCGAATGTTTGCGCCATGAACCAAACGCCGCCGTTTGTGGCAATGAACAAAAAATTACCGCATATGGTCGCCAAAAGCGCCAGAAACACACTGTTTTGGCGGCTGAAGCCTTCGCCTTCCGCCAGTTTCAGCAAAAACACTGCTCCTATGATACCTGCCAAGGCGCACAGCAAATGGTCAGGGGTGTTCGTCCCGAACACCAGCACAAACGGCAGCAGAACAATGGACGGAAACGGCGGAAAACTCACAAAATAGCGTCCGCCAAAAACGGCAATTTCCAAATGGGAATAGTCTTGCCCCAAATCCAAATGTCCTTGCAGCCACCGCTGCGCTTGCAATGCATAGGAATTATATGAATTAGCCGCCCATGGAAAGCAACCGTTGAAACACCAAATCACGGCATATGCCGCCAGCATACACAACGCCACTGCGCCAATGTCCGCGTATTGCTGTAGGTTGGAACCGCCGTGAGATTGTTTGTTCATGACAAGTTCCTCCTTTGATAAAATATTTTTCTGCACACGGAATCGCGTTCCCCCAAAAGCACATATACCCTTTGGTATCCGCGGCTCTCAGAGAACGTTTCTTTTGATTCTAAAATGAAATAATACGCACGTCACGCCCTTTGGACTGTGCATAATTCACCGTATAACCTGTGCCGCCGCCGCTGCCGTCATAGACAGCAATGACACGCTGCGCCGCGTCCACCATATACCGGTTGCGTACATGATAGCAACCTCTATAATAAGAAGGACTGCACAACGTTTTTTTATCACAGTCAAACAACAGGTCAAAATAGCGAATCTGATCCTGTTCCGACCACGTTTTGGGCTGCACATAGTAAGGCACCGCCGCCTCTAAAAACAGGTCGGGATATTGTTTTTCCCGCAACCGTATGATGATTTCCCCTGCCCAGGTGTCCGCACCTTGTGCCATACCGGTGATGAAATAGCGGTAGCCATCGTGCACCGCCTGCAAGATTTCCTCCTCCAGCCGCCGTTTCAGCTTCTCACACCGCGGGTCGGTTTCGTCGTCTCCCCACGGCATGGAGGCGGGACGTTTGCCTGTGAAGCATACTTTTTTGATTATATCTTCCATAAAATGATTCTCCAACATAAAATAATGGTATGGGATTCGGCTCTTATCAGCCTAATCATTAGCATACCACATAATGGCAAGAAAATCAAGTAAAAACCGTCTCACGGTTTTATTTTTCTTTCGCCGCCGGCGAACAGATTTTTCTGTCTCTATATGCAAACAGACAGCCGCTTTGTGGGCGGCTGCCTGCTATGGCGAAATCTATTTTCTATCTTGGTAATGCCAATTTTTTACCACATATTACGCCCAAAATACAACAAATCACGCTCAGTGCAATATAAAGTCCCCCTTGCAGATATAATTTCTGTTCAAATAATCCGTAAGCCTCCAGCGAAAACGTGGAAAACGTGGTGAATCCGCCGCAAACGCCGGTTTTCCAAAACAAAACGCCGGTTTGCATCGCCTCGTCTCTCGCGCTGACAATGCCAACGATAAATCCGATTGCGATTGCGCCGATGATATTCGTAACAAGCGTCAAAAACGGAAATGTCGTTTTCGATGGAATCAAACTGATTGCATATCTGCCCATTGCACCTGCCGCGCCGCCTAACGCAACTCATAAAAATCCCATTCTGTTCCCTCCTTAACTAGTATCGTTTTTATCATATTATCATAAAAATGCTTTTTGCCGTTCCGAAAATTGTATACCTCCCGCCGCTTAAAGTACCGCATATCCTCCACCAACCTGCGGCGCAAATAGCTCTGTGATTCGCCTCTCTCAAGAGAGACATGACGGAGGCACTTTTCAATTCATGAAATCTTCGGACATACCCTCTGGGGCACGCGCGTGCCGAAGATTTCATACCTTACAGCGTCCGGAGTGTCGAAGAATGAGACACGACATGCGAGTGAAGGACGCTGCAAAAAAAAGGGGGGCGAAAGAGCGGAGGATATTTCTTACCAAGAAAAGTAAGAGGAGGAGACTTTGTGCTTTGCACAAAGTCGGAGGACATTTTCAAGGGAAGAAATATCCGTAGCGATAATTGGGGGTGTCCACGAGGGGGACAGCTTGACAGAATGTTTTACGTTCTGGAAGGAGTCCCCCTCGTGATATATAGTTATTATACCATGTGCAAAAGTCTGTTGCAAGATATTTGATAAAAAGCCGTTCTTTTGTACCTATTTGACGGCGGCGTTTTTTTATGTTACAATAAATTTATCTATGTATTTTGCAAAAGGGGATTTTCCGGCATGAGACAACAATTTCAAAACGGGCTGCGAGCGGGAATGCCCATTGCGCTGGGATATTTTCCGGTATCCATTGGGTTTGGTATGCTGGCGCAGGGCGGGGGCTTAAGCATTTTACAGGCAGTGCTGATTTCCATGACCAATCTAACCTCAGCGGGACAGGTCGCGGGTACGAAACTGATGATAAGCTGTGCGCCGCTGGTGGAAATTGCCGCGGCAACGTTCATCATCAATATCCGCTATATGCTGATGTCGCTGGCATTGTCGCAAAAGGTAGACCCTTCCATGACGCTGGCGCAGCGGCTCATTTGCGGATTTGGTATCACAGACGAAATCTACGCGATTGCGTCCATGCAGCAGGGAACGCTGACATTCGCCTTCATGATGGGGCTGATTGTGGGTCCGTTTTGCGGCTGGACGGCGGGTACATGGGTAGGCGCGGCGGCAAGCGCATTGCTGCCGGCGTCGGTGAAATCGGCGTTCGGCGTGTCGCTCTATGCCATGTTCATTGCGATTGTCGTGCCCAGCGCAAAGAAATCCAAAGGCATTTTATGCACATCACTGCTGGCGGCAGGCATTAGCTGCGCGCTGTATTACCTGCCGGGACTTTGCAAAATCTCCGCAGGCTGGTCGGTGATTATCACGGCAGTGCTGGCAAGTGCGGCGGCGGCGTGGTTCATGCCGCTGCGTACCGGCGGAGAAACGGAGGAAAACGAATCATGACGGCTGTTTACATAACGCTTGCCATTTTGACCATGGCGCTGGTGACCTATATTCCGCGCGTGTTGCCGCTGGTGGCGGTGCGGCACAAAATCAAATCGCCGTTTGTGAATTCCTTTTTATATTACATGCCCTACGCCGTGCTGGCGGGTATGACATTTCCGGCAATATTATATTCCACATCCAGCATGCCCAGCGCGATATTGGCGCTGGCAGCGGCGCTGTTATTATCCTATTTCGGACGCGGGCTGGTCAGCGTTGCACTGGCGGCGGTGGTGGTGGCGTTTATAGCGGAACGCGTGATATAATCCCCTTATAGATAGGGGCGAAAGGGGGCTTGACCTATTCCGACAAAAGAAAAACAATCTCAAACTATCCGGTGGTGGATAGAACGGCTTTTGCCCTTTTTCGGCGCGGCATTGGCGCTCACCCTCGTGTTGGTCACGCTGTTTTGGGGACAAAACGCGGGTCTCAGCGATAACGGAGATTTCGCGCGGGTGATGAATGTCAACCGTATCCATCCCACCGGTGACGGTCGCAGCAGTTTTTTGTTCCAACAATACTATGTCATGGATTTGGAGGGTGGCAGTGCAGCGCAGCAAGTGGCGTCGCTATTTACCACCACAGACGACGGACTCTATTATTCGCCGCAGTTTTTGCTGATTCAAGGCTCCAAAGTCATGAACTTTTTCTATAACAAGTTCGTAGGCGGCAGCGTGGACAACTATAATCTGGCATTTCTGGCGTTGCTCTATGGACTGCTGCTGGCAGCGGCAATTGGGCTGATTCTGCGGCATTTGCCGCGCGGTACCATGCCGCGGCGGATTTTGGCGGCGTTACTGTTACTATTTCTGTTTTGTGACGCGGGCTATGCGCTCTATTTCCACTCGTTCTACGGCGAAGCGCTGCAATTCGTGTCGCTGCTTGTGGCAGTGGGACTTTGGTTGCGGCTGTATGACAATCCGCAGCGGTGGGGCAGTTGGATTTTGCTCTACATAACACTCTATTTCTTTGGCGGTTCCAAACTGGCAAACATTCCGCTGGCGTGTCTGTTCGGGCTGGTATCGCTGCTTTTGCTGCTACGCGGCAGTGGGAAATGGCTGAGACTTTTGACAGGCGTTTTGTGCGTGGCATTGTTAGTAAGTCAGGGGGCGCTTTATAGCAGCATTCCGGACTGGATGGAAAACGACACCAATTATCAAGCGGTGTTTTTTGGCGTGCTGAAAAATTCCGATACGCCGGAACAGGATTTGGCAGAACTCGGACTGGACACGGCATATGCGCCGCTGGCAGGGACACACGCCTATCAATCGTCTTATCCCATGGATATCTATTCGGACGCGTTCCGGCAGGGATTTTATGAAAAAGTTTCCAAAGTGCGTGTGATGGGATTTTACCTGCGCCACCCTGTGCGGCTGCTGGAAAAAATGGATACGGCGCTGATGTGCAGCGCCTATATCCGTCCGCCCTATCTGGGGAATTTATCCTCCAAACGCATGGTGCATGTGAAACGCAGCAGCGCTTGGAGCCATTTGCGGGTACGTTCCGGCGTGCTATATTGTTTTCCTGTGATGCTTCCTGCGCTAGTGCTGGTGAGTCTGTTTGCCTTGTGGCGCGTGGTGCAGTGTCTCCGCCGAAAGCGCAAACGGGAATCGCTTGCCGCTTACGGCGCGCTGCTGGCAGTGTGCGCGGCGGTATGGGCAGCGTGGGTACTGCCCATTTTTGGAAACGGCGAAGCAGATTTGTCCAAGCACATGTTTTTGTTGATTCATTTGATAGATGGTTTGGTGGCAGCAGGGGCGCTTTGGGTCGCGCCGCGGCTGCTTCGGGCGGCGCGCCGGTGCAAGGTGCACTGGCGGCCGGCAGCGGTGGTCTGCTGTGTGCTGATGGCAATTTTGCTGACGGCAGCGTTGGTTCATACGCAACGCGCTTTGCCGCTTGTGCAATTTGGACGGTTTGAAAACAAACCGTTGATGTGGGAAATCGTGCGGGAGGACGAGGAAACCATGACACTGGTATGTCGTGATGTGGTGACGACCCGCCCGTTTGATGAGAAAGGCAGCAATTTATGGAGCGACAGTACGCTGCGCGGCTGGCTGGGCAGCACATTTTTGGCACAGTTTACGCCGGAAGAAGTGCAACGGCTGGTGACGGTAGAGCAACGGGAACTGTTATCCGAACCCTATGCGGGACAACGTGAAGGCGGACAGCATGCGCTGTTCTGGCATTTCGACCCGCGCCGCACGGCAGATTTGGCGGAAACCTCCTATTATAAAACAACCATGGACAATGTATATCTTCCCACACCCGAGATGTTTGGCAGTTTTCCGGCTAGGCGCGGCGCAGATTGGTGGCTGCTTGCGCCTTACGGCAATAATGGCAGTATGCAGCGGGTTGTGGGCGCCGATGGATTTGTCCTGATGCGCGATGCAGCAGAACCGGCGGGCGTACGTCCTGCGGTAACAGTGCGGAAATAACACGAAAAAGCAAAAGCGATGGGCCTACTGATATAGAACGGAAAGAAACCCGAATCTCTATTTGGTCTGCGAAGCAGATTCCGCTGTGCAGTGCGCAGCGTATAGCTTCCGTTAGTCCATGCTCCGACAGGGTATTCTGTTATTGACAGATAGTCTATATTACAAAGCGTGGCAATATGCTATTTTCCCGCGTATAATACTGTTTTATCCTAATTTTGCATACTTCTCCTAGAAGTTATAAAATTCGTCTCCATTGGTGCATTTATGATACTGTCATCTCAGGGTATAATATATCCAAAGCAACTATTATACCAGTCTGCTCTATGGACATGGTATAATTTCGTGCATCGCCGGTTTCGATCGAAGCGACGAAACGATTCGGCGGCGCTTTTAAATCCGTATAATAGTCACTTTGTGACTATTATGCAATATCTACATACTAATTTCGGAATTTTACTTGCTGTTTCCATTGCTGGGACAAGCAGTGGCGGCAAGAAAGTATTTTAAAGAAAGGGGTGCGAAAAGATGGCTTTAGATTACGATAAGCTTGGTTCCGGAAACAGAATCAGACGGACCCGCGAGGCAATGGGAATCACTCGCCGCGAGATGTCAAAACGGCTTCACGTGACGGAAAAATTCTGTGGCGACATTGAACTCGGGTATAAAGGAATGTCTATTGAAACACTTCTGCTCGTTTCGGACACACTAAAACTTTCAACCGACTACATTCTGTTTGGCGAGGATCAAAATGCGGCAACCAGATCCTATAAACGGATTACAGGGATGATTTCCCGTTGTCC
Source organism: Clostridia bacterium (assembly GCA_022801925.1). Taxonomy (GTDB): domain Bacteria; phylum Bacillota; class Clostridia; order RUG12999; family RUG12999; genus JAAWTG01. Next base: position 9,082 of record JAAWTG010000047.1, read on the forward strand.
GCAGGACAAACTGAATTATCTGGAAGATATTCTGAAAACGTTTATCTTGTCTCATGATGAAAAATAAGACACCTGATGTATGATATCAGGTGCAAACCAAGGGGCGCTGCATTTTGCAGCGCCCCTTGGTTTATTTCCAAATCATATGGCTCAGGCATGAAAAAGTCAAACCGTATGTACCGTACGAAGTTCGGCTTTCTTATGCTGTTTCCTGTCTGAAATTTTCCGCCTGTTCCACTGCCGTTTTATTCACCAACCGGTTCTCCCGTCTGCAGTTCGGAACTCTCGTTTTTACTGTTTTCGTTTTTCAAAATATCGCGTATTTCTGCCAGCAATTCCTCCGATGTCGGTGCAGGCGGCTCCTCTGCGACTTGCACCTCCGCTTTGCGGCGCATTTTGTCATGCATGATATTCACGCATTTGACCGCAACAAAAATCGTAAATGCGATAATCAGAAAATTCACGATTTGCTGCAAAAAATTCCCGTAATTTAAGCTAATCAATACCTTATCCATGTCCAGCGGATTGGGAATCCGCACCGCCAAATCCGCAATATTGATTTTTCCTGTCAGCAGGCTCACGGCAGGCATAATAATATCTGCAACAAGCGAGTCAATAATGCTCTTGAACGCGCCGCCTACCACCACGCCGACTGCCATGTCCATCACATTTCCACGTGCAATAAACGTTTTAAATTCCGAAAAAAATTTCATGTCATTTCCGCCCTTTTCTTTTGTGAATTTTCATTCTGGCTACACTCGTTTTCTTTGCCTACATCGCTTACTATACCATAACTTGTGCGAAAATGCAAGAAAAGCCGTAAACCATAATGAGTCATTGCAAAAATTTCTAATTCAAAGCATTTACTATTATGAATAATATATAAAAATTACCTTTTATCTTCCCTGATTGCTATTTACTATTTACAAATCAGAAGGAGTGTGATATACTGCAAATATCTATAAACGTAGTCTTACATATGCATGGGAAGCTGCGTTGCTTGGGACGCAGGAGTTTTTTCTTCGCGTATTTTAATAAGGGGGGTACGTTTCATGAAACGGAAAACACTCCGTTTTATCATGGCAGCCGCGTTGATTTTCTCTTCTTTGCCGGTTGCTCTTCCTGTCGCCGCAGCGGAGGATTTCACCATTTCCACTGCTGCCGAATTGGAAGCCTTCCGCGATAGCGTAAACGCGGGCAACGACTACAGCGGCTCCACCGTCACGCTCACGGCAGACATTGATTTAGGCGGCAGCGAAGAACATCAGTGGACACCGATTGGCTCGGAAACGGCACCCTTCGCCGGTACGTTTGACGGCAGCGGACATGAAATCACCGGACTCTATATAGAACAGACTGACGGCACCTGTCTGGGTCTGTTCGGACTGAATGTCGGAACCATTCAAAACCTCAGCACAGATGGTTACATCAATGGGGAAGCCTCTGCCGGCGGCATTGCCGCGCAAAACACAGGTACAATAGTGAATTGTTCGTATAGGGGCGAACTGTTTTGCGAACACGACAGCGGCGGCATTGTTGGTATAAATGACGGCACTGTAACGGCATGTTGCAACTTAGGACATATTTACAGTGATTTCAATACCGGCGGTATCATCGGCATGAACAATGGGGCTGTAAACGGCTGCTGCAATATGGGAGATATTGACGGTATTTATGACTGCGGCGGTATCGTCGGTGAGAATACCGGAACCATAAGCGGCTGTTATAATACAGGCGCGGTTGAGGGCGTAAATAGTAATGTTCGTCATGCTATTGGCAGTACGGTCGGCGGTATCCTCGGAAGAAATCTGGGCACCGTGGAAAATTGCTATAACACCGGCGGTATCCACTATGGTATGTATATCGGCGGTATCGTCGGAACCAATGGCAGCTATGTTCCCGGTTCCTTTACCCAAACAACGCCCGGAACAATTAATAATTGCTATAATACCGGTATTGTTACCGTCACCAACCAGACCCCCTGTGGAATCGTTGGGGATAATATCTCCGGCAGCGTCACCGGCTGTTATTATCTTGCGGGTATAAACCTTGAACGCACGGTATCATATTATTCATCGCTACGCACGGAAGCCTTTATTGATGCGGATGATGCAGATTCTGCTGCAATTGACCACGCAGCGTTTTCTGATCTTTTCACCTTTTCCGGTTGGGATTTTTCGGACACATGGGTGATGAGCAAATCGCTTGGCAGACCTGTTCTTCGCATCCTTCCGGAAGCCGGAAGCCGTATACCGGACGGCCCCTTCACAGATGTTTACAGCGGCGAATGGTATGCATCGGCAGTGCAATTTGTTCATGACCGCAGTCTTATGACGGGCGTGAGCGAAACGGAGTTCGCGCCGGAGGCTGATGTGACACGGGCAATGTTTGTGACGGTGCTCTACCGCTTGGAAAACCGGCCGGATTTATCAAACGAAATATTGGGATATCCCTTTGCGGACGTAGACGCGCAAAGCTGGTACGGCAACGCTGTATATTGGGCGCGGCAAAACGGCATTGTCGCAGGTGTTTCCGACGAATCGTTCGCACCGGAGGAAAACATCACGCGCGAACAGATGGCGGCGATTCTCTACTGCTACGCCAAATATAAAGCCTATGACACCGCCGCAAACGGCAATTTAAACTATACGGACAGCAGTGCGATTTCCGATTATGCCGCAGAAGCGACTGTCTGGGCGGCAGATAAAGGCATTTTGCAGGGCAATGAGGACGGCACCTTCGCACCGGCAGCAAACGCCACCAGAGCACAAACCGCAGCGGTATTCCAAAGAATCGTGCAGCAACTGTAATAAATGAAATGATAAAAGAGCGCACTTGCATATCATATACGCAAGTGCGCTCTTTTGTATCCAACTCCTCTATATCAACTGACGGGAACCAAACTTTATTCTTATGCTATATTTCGCAGAATCCGCCGCACTGCTAAAAAATTTGTCCACCTACTCGGCGCGTGTCAAATCCAGTGTTACCACCGCTCCGCCTTTAAGATTCAATGCCACGCAGGTTTTCCCGCCTTTGTTATCCAACGGCTCTCCCTCTGCGTCACAATAAAGACCCGGCAGCCGTATGTGTACCCGCTTGGTCGCCACAGGCGTTTTCAGCCAATTCCGTGAATAAATACTGACCTCGCGCTGAATCCCCAATTCATTAAACTGCGTAGGGTCTTCGTCATAAAGTCCCAAATCAGGGTTACACACGGCAATCCGTATTCCCGTTTCCGTCTGCCGCATCATCAGCAAAAGCGGTTCGTCCACTTCAATGCCCGCCGCCTCTCCCGGCGTAAACAATGCGGCACAAAGCACATCCCCGACCCTTGCCGCGTGCGCCCGTTCGTCCTGTTGCAGCACTTGATAGGTTGGTTCCGGCGCGCCGTCAATCCCAATTCCATAGACATAGGTGGCATTTTGGGGTGAGATACCATGCAAAATACTACCGACCGCAAACGAACCTTCCGTTTCGCCTGTGTCGGTGGAACTCATGGATTTTTGCGCGCCACAATGCAGGCGGACACGGGTGCCTTCTGGCAGATAATATTTATGACCGCGGTTATCCTCCAGCACATCGGCGCCGTTCATCACGACTTCGCCTGTAATCATTTTTCCGCCCAGCTGCGGCGGCATGTCGCCCGTGCGAATCACGTTTTGATATAATGTCGTTTCCGTTTCATACGAACTGCTGTTTTCAATGCCGCTGCCCAGCAGCAAAACAAAATCGTCTATTAAAAACACGGATTTATACGCCCGCATGGAACCGTCATATTTAGGATGTCCGGTCAAAATCATGGAAAACATACCGTTTCCGTCCAACGACGCGCTGCCGGCAAACGATTCGCTGCCCAGCAGCATTTCTTCAAATCCGCTTTGCGCATCCACATTATGTACCTGTGCCCGAAGCTGTTCCATCGGCAAAACAACTGTTGTTGCGCCCGGAAAACGGTTCCAGTCATAGCCGTCATGGGAAAATCCGCTCGCACGCAGCCCATCCTCATGCACCAGTTCCACCACGCCATAGGAGCGGTACCGTCCATACATGTTGCTGCCCTGATAAATTTCGCTGCCCCAAAGGTAGCGGGAAAATCCTTTTGTCACAACCGCCCACTTGCCGCGCCGGTGTACATTCGCACAGGCATATGGATAAGACCGGTTGCCCTGCGGCGTTTTTTCAGGACGCGCAAAAGTGGAAAGGATATAATCCATCTGTGTCTTAGGTTTTCCCATCAGACGCAGATACACGCTCACCATTTCTTCATCATGGCGGCGCAGTGCACTGAGTGCAAAATATTTAAACGGCGTCATATCCAGCGCCCATGTACCTATCGGATGCCTGCCGGAAAACGCAATCGGATAATCCAGTTTACCGCATTGAAACCGCATATTCAGCAGCACATATTTCATGTTTTCCCACGCCGGAAGCGGCAAGTCATACGCCGTCCCTGTCAAGGCATAGACGACCGGCGCAACACCCGACATCGCGCCTTGTCCATATGCTAAATAATGTCCGGCGTGATGGTAAATGCAGCCGTCCTCTTTGAACATATCCAGCAGTCCTTCCGTGAACTGCATATTATCCGCCAGCCATGCACGATATGCCATCATCCAGTTTGCCGCCGGCTGTGGCGTTTCCATGAAAAGAATCGCAATCAACATTCCCTGCGCAAGATTATTAAAATCGTCCGCTGATGCAAAATCACGCGGCTGTCCTTTCAAAAATCCACGACGTCCCATATGTAAAAACCAGCGCATTGCGTTTGCCAACGCCGGTGCAATCCCTGCCGCACGAATTGCTTCCTGCATGAGCAGCAGCGAATGATAGAGCGGACGCAGCGCATAATCCAAAATGGAATGTGTTCCCATCGTGCTGCCTTCCGCAAACCCCTGTATCATCAAAAAGCGCAGCAATTTCAGATATGCTGCTTCCATATGTTTATCCGGTTTTGTCCGACAGCAAACCGCTAAATCACGCAGCAAATCAGAAACCCAGCGCAAGTCCGCATAGTCGTCACGCTGGCTGCCAACAGGTGCGCCGACCTGCCCCCGCTGCTTTGCATATTCAATCCGTTTGCCCACAAGACCAAACGCCCCTTCGGAGATATGCAGTGACGCCACGGCACTGAGCAGTTCGTCCCGCCGCGACAAACTGCACGGGAATTCCTCCATAATGTAGTTGCACATCACATCGCGGATATGTTCAAAATCTTCTTCTTCCACATAGTCCACATAGAAGCAGTCTTTCAAACTCCAGTCTGCGACAATCGGCGCCAGCTTTACCTGAAAATCCGGCGTCTGATAACTTGCCATAATGTGGCGATAATCCATACGGTTTGCCGGAACAATTTCATCCAGCAATATGCAGCCTTCCCCGCCGCGTATCTCCAGAACCATCTCGTCCATGCCGAATACCGGCTCTCCTCTCATGTCGCGGTCAAATCCTGCGCTCACGCTGCGCCAGCCTTTAAATCCCAACTGAATATCAAATGTGCAGCAGCCCTGTCCTTCTTTGTAAAAAGTAACGGTTAACTTCCCGCCGCTTCCGGTTCCAAATATATATAATGCGCAGGCATAGCGTGTTTGATCCACTTCGCCATCTGTAATCGGCGCATACCCAACCGGCACGCGAATCCGCAGCTGTGACCCGTCACGATAGTCCCATTTTAAACTTTGTGTTCCGTATTTATATTGTTCCGTTGTCATTTCAATCGTTCCGCCAAGACAATGGATATAGTTTGGTAAACGTCCTTCAAAAGATATCATTTTGTAATAGCCTCCTTTTATTCCTGCACACATCATTGCCATTCCAAGGTGCGCTTCGACCTAAACTTTTCTTTTATCATCGCTTATGCAGCCATTTGAAATCATTTTATGGTTCTGTCATTCTATCTTTGCCAAATATTTAGGTATAAAAGCATTCATACCTGCCTATGCATGTTTCTCAACCACTTTTTCTACTGCATAAGGAGATTTTCATTCCATTTTTTTCCATTTAGAATCATCTCTATTTTATTTATAAAATGGTTCACTTTAGTATATCATAAATAAATTGACATGTCTATCTTTTTCCCACGTAAATTTTCAAGCGGCAGAACGCGGTAAATGTCTCTTTTTACTGCAGTTTCCACTGTTTTTGCCATTTTCATTCAACAAAAATTCTTCTATAAAATTGAATTCATTTTGCATGTAAAATGAATTCATAAAATATCAAAAAATTATGGTACAATTATTTTGATATTAAAACGAAGGAGTGCATCTGATATGTATGGAAATTATTTTTCTCCGTTTTCCCTTAGAATTTCAGAAGAACTACTGAATAAAATCAAAAGCATTGCCCGCGCCAACAGCCGTTCAACAAACAAAGAAATTGAATTCATTTTGAAACAATATGTATATCAATATGAACAAAACATGGAACGTTTGGGGTTATCGGCGGAACATTTGGCAGATACCGCTGACTCATCTGATAATAAGAAGGGATAGAAACAGTCTGCAGGACGTGTCATGTAAGCATACAACATTGTTTGGACAGTTTCCCGCCGGAATTTCTATACCAAAAAATGCCAGCAGTTTGGGGCGTTATTTGATAAAAACATTGAATTATATTCGACACTTCTATTGAAATTTTATGTTAAAATGTAAATGGAGGTGTATTACATGTACTATCATCAAATTAGGGACTTGCGTGAAGATAAAGATATAACACAACAACAAATGGGTAAACTACTACATTGCAGCGCCAGAACATATAGCAATTATGAATGTGGAATGTGAATATTCCAAATGCCATTCTTATCAAACTTGCTGATTCTCATGGTATACGTGTGGACTATCTACTCGGCAGGACAAATGCGCGGCAGTCCTCCGTAGAAGACTGCCGCGCACAGCATAAACAAAGGAGGGGCGCCCCCTCCTTTGTTTATAAAATCTATAAAAAAATTTTTCTACATCTCTAATGGCTCCCCGCGCGGGTCAATTGGTCCCCACGCCTCGTTCCATACACCATAGGGTGCATCCTCACGCATTTTGACACTTAGCACACGTTTCAACAATAGCAGTGTCATCTCGTTTTGTATCTGTGCCCACTGTGGATTTCCATATAAATTCTCTGTTTCCAGCGGATCGTGTTCCAAATCAAACAGTTCGCCGTGATCGTCTGCATAAATAGATAATTTATATGCACCGCGCCGCACCATTGCCCCCGCACCATAGTGTGTAGGATTACTCGGCGCTTTTATTTTATGTCCTGCAATTGGCTCTCGGCAGGTCGGTGCACCGCAGCCTGCCTCTGACAGCACAGAATCACGGAAAACGGTTTCGCCGTTTTCCAGCGAACGAATAAACGAATGTCCGACCATAGAACAAGGTTTTGAAATTTCCAGCAGTTCCAGTAGCGTGGGTGTAATATCTACTTCCTCAACCAACGCGTCCCAACATTTTCCGTTCCAATTCCGCTCCGGATGATAGAGAATCACAGGAATACGTGTCAGACAGTCGTAAAATGCCGGCAGCTTGTGTGTCATACCGCGGCAACCAAGCAGTTCTCCATGATCTGCCATAAACAGGACAATAGTATTTTTATCTTTGCCGCATTTTTTTAGCGTTTCCATTAATTTGCCTACACAATCATCCACATAGCGCACTTTCCCCATATAAAATGCGATCGCTTTTTTGATATCCTCTTCGCTGCACAATTCCATTTCCGAATGCCGGCGCCGTACCTCGTTACGGATGGGTTCGCCGTTGTCGCGCACCTCCCAGTCCGGCGGCAGCGGGATATCTGCCGGGTCAAACATACTGTCATAGGGCGGCGGACAACAAAACGCCGGATGCGGATCCTGATAGTTGACCCATGCCAAAAACGGCTGCTTTGTACGTTCTATAAAATCCACAGTCTCATCCGTTAATCTGCCGGTGATGTCATAGGGATGGCTTTTGTCCAGCGTGAACGCCGTGAAAGAATGCAGATAATCCGGATGCCCGTCATAATTTCCCAGACAGATATTGTCCATCTCATCCCAAACTTCTTCCAGCCGTTCTTCTGTCAACATGTGATTCTTACCGAACATCCCCGTCCGATAACCATTTCGTTTCAGTTCACACACCAGATTCGGAACATCCGGCGAAATAGTAGAACCATAGTTACGGTGATTATGTTCTCCGACATAAGTGCTTGTCACCATACTAATACGGCTGGGACCGCAAAGCGGTGCAGCGCAATAACAATGATTCAGCTGCACCCCCTGTCGGCTCAGCGCATCAATGTGCTGCGTCTGAATGGTGGGATGCCCATAGCAAGACAAATAGTCCGCACGCAATTGGTCGGGCATGATAATCAGTAAATTATATGCCATGTTCGCTTCCTCCGTATATCTAATTACTATCGTTTTCTACTATTAATTTTATTACAACTTTTATCCTATGTACGAATACTGTCTATAATACTGTCATTATCATATACAGCGCATAAAACGCAAGCAATAGAACGCCTTGCAATTTTGACGCTTTTTGTCTGAAAATCAACGGAACTGTCGCTATTAAGGTGACGCCAAGACAAACCGGCAAATCCACCGCGATACTTCCCGCCGCAACCGGAAGCGTTTCTCCCGAAACAACAGCGCATAACGGCAGAATCAGGGACAGGTCAATGATGTTTGCGCCAATAATATTGCCGACAGAAAGCGCCGCTTCTTTTTTCACAATCGCGCTGATTGTCGTGACAAGTTCCGGTAAAGAAGTACCTACGGCAATGAGCGTGATGGCGATAATGCGTTCCGGAACGCCAAGCCAAACTGCAATTTTGCTGCCATTATCCACCATAAGCTGACTGCCAAGGACAATTGCCGCCGCCCCCAGAAGAAACAGCAAACTGTTTTGAAACAGCTTCTTTTTATCCGTCATAGCTTGTCCGCTCTGTTTATTACTGTCCGTTTTGGCAGAAAACAGGTTTTGCACGATAAATAATATAAAAATGACGGTAAGAATCAGGCTGCCAATGGGATTTAATTCACCTGTCCGGCAGGACAAAAACAGCACCAACGCGGATGCAATCAGCAGCAATATCTGTTTCAGATACCGTTTGCGTTCGCAAACAATAGGCATTGCAATCATTGCAATCGCCATAATTAGTGCCGTGTTGGCGGTCACAGAACCAACAGCATTGCCAATTGCCATATCTGTTTTGCCCGCTGCCGCCGCGATGAGCGAAACAATCATTTCCGGCAAAGTAGTGGCAATGCTCACAATCGTTGCGCCAATCACAAACGGCGGAATATGGAAGGCTTTTGCGATATAACTCGCCGCGTCCACAAAAACATCTCCGCCTTTTACCACCAGCACAATCCCTGCTGCAAACAGCAAACAGGTAATGAAAACGTTCATCATAACTTGTCCTCCAAATAAAAAAAATTCAGATACATCACCGTACCTGAAACTTACAAAATTCAGGCACAGAAAAACTATGCCTGAGTCTCGATATTTAAGGCAAACCAGACGACAAAACGCCATCAGCCTGTTGACTTGCCGCTCTGTATTAGGGTAAACCAACGAATCCGAACCCGCCTGAAATAGCG
>JAAWTG010000009.1 GCA_022801925.1 Clostridia bacterium
CCTTCATATTTCACTACCGGCTCCGTATCTGCAAAATCTCGGTAGATATACAGCTTGTCGCCTACTTCCAGCTGCGATTTCTGCGTCCCTATCGAAAACGGAGTGTATACATAGAGTGAAATTAGAAAGCTGTGAAGCAGCAAGAGAACTAATAGATGAATACATATATTTCTGCAATCATCAGAGAATTCAGCTAAAACAAAACTGACACCGTATGAAAAACGATGTCAGTATGTTGCCTAAAATTTAATATTATGCCATAGGTCTGTTTTTGTACTGTCCGCATAATTGGGGACAGTTCATTTTTTCCGTCCCTGCTCTTTTACTACAGAATATGTACAGCCACAATCAGCCCTGCAAATACAATAGAAACCATAGAGGTCAATTTAATCAAAATGTTGATAGACGGTCCCGAAGTATCTTTAAATGGGTCACCCACTGTATCGCCAACTACCGCCGCTTTATGCTGCTCTGACCCTTTGCCGCCATGCGCGCCGGATTCAATATATTTTTTTGCATTATCCCACGCACCGCCGGCATTCGCCATCATAACCGCCAACACAAAGCCTGTAACGGTAGTGCCCGCAAGCAAACCTGCCACGCCGTTCACGCCCAAAATCAGTCCGACAACAATCGGCACAATCACTGCCAAAAGCGCCGGCGCCAGCATCAGTTTCTGCGCAGAACGTGTACACAAATCTACACAAGTTTTATAATCCGGTTCCGCTTTGTTTTCCATCAATCCTGTGATTTCTCGGAACTGCCGCCGCACTTCCAGCACAATACTCTGTGCCGCTTTTCCGACGGAATCCATCGTCATTGCTGCAAACAGGAACGGCATCATACCGCCGACAAACAATCCAATCAATACCGGCGGGTTGGTAATATTCAAGTCAAACACAAAATCCGGTGCAATCAGTTTTACTTCCGACACATATGCCGCAATGAGCGCCAATGCCGTTAGCGCCGCCGACCCAATCGCGAAACCTTTTCCTGTTGCCGCTGTTGTATTCCCCAAAGAATCCAGTGCGTCTGTGCGTTGTCTTACTTCAGCACCTAAATGAGACATTTCCGCGATACCGCCCGCGTTATCCGCAATCGGTCCATACGCATCTGTCGCCAGCGTAATCCCCAGCGTGGACAACATACCAACCGCCGACACGCCAACGCCATATAAGCCTTGGTTAAAGTCCATGCCGCCGCCTGCTGCAAAATAGCTAATCAAAACGGAAACGCCAACAATCACGACCGGAAATACAGTTGACATCATACCAAGAGACAATCCGCTGATGATAATGGTCGCAGGGCCTGTCTCTGATGCAGACGCCAAACGTTTTGTCGGTTTATAGGATTCCGAAGTGAAATATTCTGTTAAAACGCCAATGAGAATACCGGCGACAAGCCCGGAGATAATGGCGACAAACACGCCCATATGTCCCGGCAGAACATATTTTACCACAAAGAAAGATACCACTGCAATTGCAATTGCCGCAATATAAGTTCCGGTACGCAGTGCAGAAAGCAGTTGTTTCTGACTTGCACCTTCTTTGGTTTTGACAAAAAAGGTTCCTATAATAGAAGCAATAACGCCAAGCGCTGCAAGCAACATCGGCACCGCAACACCCGACATACCAAATCCTGCCGCTACCGCCAATGCGCTGGTGGAAACAATAGAACCCACATAGGATTCATACAGGTCTGCGCCCATGCCCGCCACATCGCCGACATTGTCGCCAACGTTATCCGCAATGACCGCAGGGTTGCGCGGGTCGTCTTCGGGAATTCCCGCTTCCACTTTTCCAACCAAATCCGCGCCAACATCTGCCGCTTTGGTGAAGATACCGCCGCCCACTCTGGCAAACAACGCCATGCTGGAAGCTCCCATCCCAAAGGTCAACATGTTAGATGTGATATTTTCAATCATAATTTCCTGTGATGCAACCGGACTGATAACACTATAATAGAACTTCAGGAAAAAATACCAGATAGATAAATCCAACAATCCCAGTCCTACCACAACAAATCCCATAACCGCACCGGCGGAAAACGCCACGCGCAATCCTCTGTTAAGTCCTTTGCTAGCTGCATATGCCGTTCTTCCATTTGCCATAGTCGCGGTTTTCATGCCGATAAATCCTGAAAGACCAGAAAAAAATCCGCCTGTGAGAAACGCAAACGGCACAAATGGATTGAGATAGTTCAGTATCGCCAATATCAGCAATACGAAAAATACCACGGCAAAAAACACGCCTACGCCCAGATACTGACGTTTTAAATATGCATCTGCGCCGTGTTTAATCGCCGTGGAGATTTTCACCATCAGGTCATTCCCTGCTGGCTGCCGCTTTGTTTTAAAAAACAAAACACCTGCAAAAATGAGCGCTACAGCAGAACCAAGCGCTGCGAACAACATCATGTCCACGTTATAATCCCTCCAATTTTTTATGATATCTCTATTATACTTGAAAACCGCTTTCATGAGAAGCCCCTTTTTTGCATAAAATTTCCATTTTATTTTATCTATTTTGACGAAATCTACCAAATTTCTTCTTCGCTCATTCCCTTAAAAACATATATATTATCAGGATTTATTCCCTAAAATATCTGTTGTTTTTTTGACATACTCTGTAATATACCAAATATTTCCTTCCCCCGCAAACACCTCTTCGTTGCAAAAATCTTCATGCAGTCCCATCCAAAGCAGTTCGTTTTCTGTACCCCATACTTTGACTTCTTCCTGCAACCGTCCCGCATATATCTCCAAACAGCAATCCTGCTGATAGTAAGTAATATCCATTACATGCCGCAATTGAATGTCTTTTGCGCAAATACCCGCCTCCGCTTCCAATATCCGATAGGCTGCTGCAGTGCTATCCTCTCCTGATTCTATCGCCCCGCCCAGAAAGCTGAATAAGCCTTTATCGGGTGATTTGCGCCGTTTACACATCAGCATTGTGTTTCCGTCCGCACTGCTTATCAAAATGACGTTTCTTCTCTGCACCATTTTCCACTCCTTTCGCATATCGCTGTTTTTATCAATTTCTATTATACTGTAGAATGCCGCAAAAAGAAAGAGAGATTGCAAATTTTCTATATAAAAAGTGCGCCGGATATCCATTCCGGCGCACCATCATCATATTTTATTTCATAATACGTGTCATAAGCGTAAACAATTCCGCGCGTGTGATGTTATTATTTACACCAATGCTGCCATCTGTATAACCTTTTACAATGCCCAATTCCACAAGTTTTGCTACAGCAGCTTTTGCATAGTCCGGAACTTCTGCGCCATCGATAAACTGTGACAATGTTTCTGTTGCGCCAGCTTCCAGCCCCAATGCCCGCGCAATGATGACTATTGCGTCAATGCGGCTGATTGCATCTCTGCCGTTGAATTTCCCATTTTCGTCACCTTTTATCACACCCGTCCCATTTGCAGTCAACACATAATCTTTTGCCCACTGCGAGGTGTTTTCATCAATGCTGCCCTCTGCCGGCTGCACTTCTTGTTCCAATGTCAACAGCAGCACCTTAACCGATTCTTCCCGCGTGATGTTGGCATCGGGACGCAGTCCACCTTCTGCATCACCACTAATAATACCTTTGTTCAGCAATGTCTGTGCGCTTGCGCTTGCCCAGTGCGTTCTTGGCATATCTCTGAATCCGCCGACATATTCCAGCTGCGGATTTTGACTCGGATTTGTATTTGTTCCGGTCGGCGGCAATACAACCGCACTGTTTCCGGACGCTGTTCCGTAACGGTTCCCACCGCCGCCTGTTCCGCCGCCGCTGCCGTTGTTTGAACTTCCGGTAATATTCACTGTGATTTGTGCTTTCAATTTCGGATCCTGTTTCAGCGTCGCCTGAATCACAGCTTTGCCGCTGCCGGCAGACGCGTTTACAATCAAAACGCCCTCACTGTTTAAACCTACGCCGCTCGCTGTAGAGGATACCAGTTTCCATTCAAATGCCGCACCGGCAACTTCGCCGCCATTTTTATTCAGCGCTCTTGCCAGATACTGTTCACTCTGCTGCTGGTTTGTCGCCCGAATCGCAGTTGCTCCGCTGATTTCCACAGTTTCCACTTTTGTTGGGTCAACCGGTTCGACAGGTTCTTCTGTATTCGGTTTCACGGAAATTTCCAGTATCGCCGTAATTTTTGCCGCTTCTGCGGTAGTATATTCCGCTTTCAAGGTCACTGTTTGTTCTGCTGCTTCTTTCGTGACAGAAAGCTGAACGCCATTGCCCGTACTGCCTTGCGGAATGCTAACGCCGCTGCCTGCCCCTTCCAAACTCCATACAATATTTTTTGTATCGCTAACGGTTACAGTTTCTCCGTTTTTATCCTGAAAAGCAACCGTATAGTTTGCTGTCTGTGCCGCATCTCCTTTCGGTGCTGTGACAGAAACCGAACCGCTGATGGTAGCTGCCACAGGAGGTTCTACTGGTACCGGATTGCTATAATCATTATAGATGTTTGTCACTTGCTCTTCCGACAGTCCAATACTATAGAGTCGTGCCAATGCAATTTTTCCTACAATCGGCGCTTGAATATCGCCGCTCGCACCAGTATCTCCTCCGATATAAGTCGGCAGATTTTTATAAGTAATTGCACCACTTGCATTTTTCGTTGCGATTTTCTCTCCATCTACATAAAGCGCAAGCTGCGACCCATTATAGGTTCCCATCAAATGATAGTACTGTCCCGCTTTCAAAACGAAGTTTTCCGTCTCTCCGACTTTTTGATAAGCGCTGCCGACTCTCGCCCACATTTCAATTCTGCCTGTGTTGCTGATTTCCAGCGAAATCCCGGCGCTTTCCGTATTGGCAAAAATGGATTGCGCTTTATTCACATTGTCCAGTTTTACAACCGTTTCAATGGAATATTGATTCGTGATTTTTGCCATCTGCGTGCTGTTCAATGCCGCCTTCAATGCACTGTTATTACAGTTCATCACATAAAGCCCAATCGTATCGTCATAGCTATAGGATACGGCCGTTCCGCCACTTTGTACCATCGGCGTCAACGCTGTTTTAAAGTTCGAATGGTCGACCGCTGTTCCATCGTCGAAGGTTACATTCAGTACATCTGCCGCCGGTTTGGGGTCATTCGGGTCAATAGTTCCTTTTGGCGTTGTAATGATTTTGCTCAGCGGTTTGCTTTCCTTACCAAAGGACTCAATTGCGTAAATATTAATTTCATATTCCGTACTCGGCATAAGTCCGGAAAGCGTATAACTCACCGTTTTTGCCATGTTAGGCACACTCTTGCAAAAATCTGAAAAATAGAGTGCGTTCACGTCCGCGACACTTGTATTTGTTTTGTTTTTCAGTTCCACGCGGTAGGAATGCACAAAATCGTCATGCGTTGCCGCCGGAAGCGTAATTGCCACTGTATTTTCCGTCAAGTCACCTACTGTAATTTCTGCACCACTTGCAAACTCCGGCGCTTTGCGTGCAGCGTTACGTTTTTCATTCGTATAGGCAAAATTGGTTTTGGTTGCCGGCTGCTGAATCACCCAATCGGGACGGCTGCCCATTTTTTTGCCTTTGTCCCAGCGTTCCACTGTAATCTGCTCCGGAGTCACTTCCATATAGAGCGACTGCGAACGCAGATTATATCCAACCGGTTTCGTACCTCCCACTTTTCCGCTTTCCAGTTCCAAATAGTTCATGGAAGAGGTTCCGATGGAAGTGAAATCTTCCTGATGGATGGAACGCTCATCATCAATCGGCGCATGGGAGTGTCCTGACAAGAACACAATCTGTGGATGGTCTTTCATTGCGTCATACAACGCCGCATTTCCCCACTCATCACTCAAATAAACAGTAGGTGTTTCCACACCGTCCACTTTCTTTCTCACATGCTGGTGCGCCATGACAAAAATCGGTTTTGTCGGGTCCTCCGCTTCCGCCTGCGCAATTGCCGCCGATAAATAATCAATAGATGCCTGTGTAAATAATCCATGGGTAGAATCATCTTCCGGACTGATTGAAATGAAGTGATAACCTTTCACCACATCATGCGTGTTCAAATCCACCCCCATTTTTTCTTTATATAACGCTTTTGCTGCTTCCAAATCGTTAGGAACCTGTGGTGTTTGGAAACGCCCATTCCAATAGTCGTGGTTTCCCATGCAACTAATGATCTTAGGACGTGTCGCTTTGTCCGGATAAACTGCGTCAAATGCTGCCCACATCTTGTCATACCCAGCTACTGACGCATCGTCCGTCATGTCGCCCGGCACCATGATTACATCTACATTTTTTGCTTTATAGTTTTGTAGTGCTGTTTTTATATTATCGGTTACCGATGCAGCAGTATTTGCTTTCAACTGAAAATCGCCCAGTACAGCAATTTTAATGTTCCCGCCGGTACCATCGTTTGTCACTTGCACGGTTTTGCTTGCCGTCAGCGCCGGCGTTACGCCTGCATAGGTTGCTTTCACCGTGAAACTTGCGCCCTGTGCAACCGTCGTATCCACTTGAATATTTATAGCTTCTTTTCCGGTCGTATCTCCCGCAATGCTCACACCTGCCGGTGCATTTTCCAGTGACCATGTGATACCACTGCGGTCTGTCACCCGCACATATTTTCCGTTTTCTGCAAGGAAATCCAATGCATAAGTATGTGTCGTGCCGAGGTTTGCCGCCACAGAATCTGCCCCTGTCAAGGCAACACTATGCACTTCCAGCTGCTCCGGTACCTGAAACTCTTTATAAACTGCTTGCACCTGTTTTTTTGTCAATGCCGCACTATACAGTCCCAGTCGCGCTACTTTTCCATTCATCGGAATATCGCTGTCCACATAGTTTTTCTTTGGGTCCGCGCCAATAGAAAATGCCACGCCATCCGATGCTGCCGGATGTTTTACTGTAAATTTTGCTGCCTGGCTATAGACCTCTTTCCCATTCAAATATATTTTTAACATCGCTCCGTCATAGGTCGTTACTGCGTGATACCATGTCCCCGTTTCCACTTCAAATCCCGGTTTGATGTTATTTACATTAAAATAATTATTTCCTTCTGCAGAGCGCACCCATAGTTCCACTCTGCCTGCCGAATTCATTTCATAACTCATACCGGCTACTTCTGTATTTCCTGCAATGGTCTGATTTTTCTTTTCATTTACCAAAAATGCTGTTTCAAATGTAAACGCTTTGGAAATGGCATTTGTCTGCGTCCCTGACACTTTATATTTCACATCGGTTGCTGCCGCGCCGCTGAGTGAAAGCACATTGCGTCCCAATGTAGCGTCCTGTCCTACAGTTGCGCCCGCCGCCTGAATGAACTCTGTTTCATAACGGGAACGGTCTTTCACCGTTCCATCGCTGAAATCCACATCCAGCACATCTGCTAACGGATGGACCACCACCTCTTCCTCTACCTGCTCCGCCGAATTGACAACCGCAATTTCTTCCAGTTCATTTTGGTTTAAAATGCCGTTGTAGACCGTAAAATTGTCCACCAGAAAATGATATGTACTGCCTGCATCGCTATTGAATTTATAGCTTCCCGTACCATCATTCCCCAATTTCAGACTGTATTTGTCGCTCGTCATCCAGTCTGTCGACCAGCCCGAAAGCGGACGGCGTTCTACTAACTGACCATCCATATAAATACTGTAGGCATCCTGTTCAAAGGTAAATGCCAACGTCATCCATTCACCAATTTCGTAGTCGAACGTGAGTGTTTCATTTGCACTGCCGCTGCCAACACGACTTCTAAACTTATCCAATTGATTATAGCAATAGGCAAACAAAAATCCTTTTTCATTTGCTTGATTCCAGTCTTTGTTTGCTAAAATCGCAGGATCTTGAACGCCGGTAAAATCTTCAGACTGAAACGCCATTGTAATAGTTTTACCCGCAAGATTATAGTTTCCAAAGTCTATATAGTTGCCGTTTGTAAAACTTCCCGCTTTCCCCTGAACTCCTTCTTTATAGGTTATTCCACCATTAACCGTTGGTGTAATTGAGCCACCTGCATCCACATCAGTTGTATCCTCAAAAGAAATTTTGTTTTCCACTTTACCTTTCAAATTCGCTGGAATCACGCCTTTGTTAATCAGACGCGCGCTGATGGTTTCCGTGAATCCTGCTCCCTGCATTTTTAGCGTATAGGTGCTTTCTTCGTCTGCATCCTCCGGAATGTTCACAATAACAGTATCGCCGGTATTGCTACCGGAAATCGTCGCCCCGTTTTCGCTTTCAATGCTCCAATTGTGGTCTGTCACGTTTTTCAGAATTGTGCCATTCTGGTTGCGAAATTCTACGCGATAAGTCTCTTGCAGCGCTGAAGGTTTTTTCAGCACTGCCCGTTTTCCCACTATGGTTGCCATATGTACTGCGGTATCTTTCACCACCTCCAAATCAAAGGTCCCACTCATACCGCGGCAGGTTGCCTGCAATTGCACCGTTTGTGCGGGCAGCTCGCCTGGCACTTTCACGATAGCTGTTGCGCCATTTCCCTGCGGTTCCACCGTCACACCATTTACGTTACTCTGCCATGTTACGGCATCCTGTGGCGTTATTTCACTGCCATCTGCCAGTGTTGCTTTAACAGACAAAGTCACTTGTTGGTCTTCTTCGCCCGATATATCTACTGTTGATGTTCCCGAAATTTTTATGTCTGTAAGTTCTGGGGTGGTTGCATAAATATAGGAAATTTCCTCTGCGCTCAGCACACGGTTCCAAATGCGGACATCATCATATGCAACAAGATTCCCCGGTCCATACTGCGCTTTAAAGTCTGCGCCAATACAAAACGCTCCATCAGAAGTCTCGTTAGCGCCAGAGGTCACATTCGCACTCGGCGCTGAAACCTGTGCACCATTAATATATACCTTGCCTTCTCCTGACGCGCTTCTTGTTACTACTACATAAATCCACTGCGAATTATTAAACAAGGTGTTTCCGCTTGCCGCCTGATAAACATATTCCGGTCCGGTTCCGCTTACCGGCGCAAACCGGAATCTACCGTTGCCGCTATTATTCACCGCCAAACACCATCCTGGATTGGATGCTCTGTCCCATGATTTACTTCCCATAATATTAGAATCCGGAATTGTTGATTTTGCTTTTAGCCAAACCCCTGCCGAATAGTCTGAATCTGCTGTAAATTTTAAATCCGCACGATCCGCCAGTTCAATACGGTTACTGTTTGTTTTTGCTCTTTCACCATCAAATCGAATTGCTTTTCCGCTGATCCCCTGTTCATAGGTCGCGCTGCCAACAAGCTGCGGTGTTCCATTTCCGGTTGCATCCGTCACATCATCATCTAATTTCAAGTGTGCAATCAACCCTTCGTTAATCGCAGTCGACAAATCGCTGTCTGCCCGCAATACCTGTTCTGAAAATTCTTCTGTTTCCGGTTCCACAAGAGTATCTTCCGCACCGGCAAAATATGCCGGCATACTGCTCAGCAACATCGCCGCACAGAGCAATGCGCTTATCAGCTTTCTTTTCTTCTTCATGGTATCTCCCTCCTGCTATTCGTATTACATATTATGCTTTCATTATACTACTATCGCACGATGGAATGCAATCGGCAAAACGCGAAGTGACATAGACAATTTCCGAACTCATGCCCATTTTTCACAAAGCCATATGCAACAAAAAATGAAAACCAAATTTTTGAAATTGTTTCTCTCCTTCGCGGACTTCCAATTATTTTACAAATTTCTGTTTTCCGAAAAGAAGTCATAAACTTGGACAACACTTCATAGAAATATAGAGTAATTCCTATCAGAATCTTCGTTTCAAAAGAAAAGGGGGTTGCCTATGATAACGCAATCAAATTATGCACCTGGAATTGCCCATTTGATAAATTGTTTGCCGGAAGAATCGGCAGCGGCACTTCGCGGTCTGCCGCGCGACAGCTGGGATGAAATAGAAGAACTACGGTTTCTTGTCCATCGACCTGTCATGGTCTACCGCCGAACAGAGGGATTGTTTCTCACCCCATCCGGCAGATTGACTCCCTCTATTGCAGGAGCTGTCACTACCACTGCCGGACAGATAGCGGGCATATTTCGCGGACTTTGTGAAAACTCCGTCTATGCCAAAGAAGAAGATATCCGTCAGGGATTCCTCTCTCTGCCGGGCGGACACCGCGCCGGTATTTGCGGCAGCGCAGTTTTGCGCCGCGGAGAAGTTACTTTTTTCAAAAACATCTCCGCCATTAATATCCGCATTGCCCATCAGGCAATTGGTTGTGCTGACAGCGTTATCCGCCACATTTGCAGCGGCAGCATATTACATAATACATTGGTCGTATCTCCGCCCGGTGCGGGTAAAACGACGCTATTACGCGATATCGCCCGCATTCTTGGCGGCAGCTATAAAGTGGGAATTGCGGACGAACGCGGTGAAATTGCGGCCGTCTATAAAGGCGTTCCGCAAAACGACATTGGTCTGCGCAGCGTGGTCATGGACAGTTGTCCCAAGGCAGCAGCAATCGGACTGATGATTCGCTCCATGGGAATTGAATGCGTTATCACGGACGAAATTGGCAGCGCATCTGACGCGCGGGCACTTGAACTGGCGTCCTGCGCAGGCGTTCAGACAATTGCTTCTGTTCACGGCGCAGGTTTGGATGACCTGCATGCCCACCCTCATATCAGCGCACTTTTGCCGCTGTTTGACTATATTATTCTTTTGCAAAAACCAAACGATGGCTCACGTATCAAACAAATTATCCACACGAAAGAACGATAAGGAGGTACCTATCATGGAACTAAAGATAATCGGCGGATGTATCATTGTCGTATGCGGCTTTCTATTTGGAAACTACTATGCCGGACGACTTAAAAAACGCTGTGCCATGCTGCAATCATTCATCAGCGCCGTGGTTAGGCTGCAAAACACCATCGCCTTCACCGCTGCTCCTGTTCAGGAATTATATGAAGAACTGGCGCAGGAGGACGATGACGCAGGACAATTCTTCGCACGGCTGTGCGCCAGCAAATGGCTGCAAAAAGTGCCGGAAAAAGCATGGAATAAAACGTTACTGGAATGCACCGCTCTTTTAAAAGAAGACAAAGAAATTTTACGGCAAATGGGACAAATGCTGGGCGGCAGCGACTGCGATTCCCAAATCAATCAGCTTGCGCTATGCCGCACACAGTTAGAACAACAGTTGGACAGCGCACGCAGCGTGGCTTCCTCCAACATGAAACTGGCACGCGGACTCGGCGTATTCGGCGGTATTTTTGTCGTTTTGGTATTACTATAAATCTGTGGAAGCCATGCGCCGTGCGGCGGGCTCCGCATACTGAAACCTCTACAAAGGAGAGACATCATGGGAATTGATTTAGTATTTCAAATTGCTGCAATTGGTATTACGGTTGCCGTTATCAGTTTGCTGCTCACCCGCTCCGGACGCGATGACCAAGCGCTTCTCACCACTTTGGCAGGGCTGATTGTCGTCATGCTGATGGTATTGCAGCAGGTGCGCAACCTGTTTGACACTCTGAAAATGCTGTTCGGACTGTGAGGTGAAACGCTATGTCCATCTTGCAGCTTATTGGTATCGCGCTGATAACCGCCATTTTGTGTGTCACGGTCAAACAGTTTAAACCGGAATTTTCCCTTCCCCTGCTTCTCGTTGGAAGTGCAGCACTGTTACTCGGACTGGCGCCGCAAATCGCGTCCATGATTGAAGCAGTGCAGCGAATGGCGCAAAATTGTGGTATTGACAACAAATATATTCAAATTGTGATAAAAACAACCGGCATTGCCTGTCTCTGCTCCATTGCGGCGTCCATGTGTCGCGACGCGGGACAAAGCGCGCTCGGCAGTAAAATAGAACTTGGCGGTAGGCTCACCATTCTTGTTCTTGCTATGCCTGTCGTCTCAGAACTCTACTATGTGATTCTACAATGTATCAGATAAAAGGTGAAACCATGAAAAAACAAATGATTCTTTGCTGCGTGGTTCTGTTTTTATGTATGCTTCCGGTAGCGGCAGCAGACCAAACCGACGCGCAAATGCAAAGTGTGATTGATTCTCAGTTTGAGGCCGCCGGCGGCTATACCATTGACAGGACGCTGCAAAGCATACAGGAATTTGATTCCTCTTTTTCCTTTTCCGGCGCCAGCATGGATTTTGCAAACGGAAAAAATCCGGACGCGCTCCATATTTTAAAAACAATTGGCAATCTGTTTTTCGCGCAAACCCGCGCCCGCATTGCGGACGCAGGTAAAATTATTCTGGTGGTTGTGCTTTTGGCGTTCATCGGAAAATTTGCGCCGGAAAAAGAAAAGGTGTTTGACAGCGCCTTTTATGTCAGCTATGTTGTGCTGTTCATCATGTTGTTTTCCGCCTTCCATTCGGTCGCGGAAATTGGGCAGGAGACCATTGAACGCCTTTGCGTATTTATTGATACCAGTCTGCCCGTCATGAGCGCGTTGGCAATCAGTGCAAACGAAGTGAGTAAAACGGCGGCGGCAGCGGCCGGTACCATGGGCATCTTCGCTGTCGCAAACACCATTTCGCAGCTTTTGCTGCCCATTGGTTTCATGCTTGCAGGCATTGCAGCCGTGAACCACCTATCAGACGACTTTTCTTTGCAGCCGCTTTATGATTGCGCAAAAAAGGCTGTCCTTTGGGGAATCGGCATTTTGATGACCGTCTTTTCTGCAGTGCTGATGATAAGCGGCGTTACAGGGAACGCACTGGACAATGCCGGTGGAAAGGCAGTGAAATATGCCGTTGGAAACTTCATTCCATTTGTCGGCGGCGTACTATCCGATTCTTTGGAAAGTATTATCGTCTATGGAAAACTGATTAAGACTGCGGCAGGTACGGCGGGCATTCTCGCGCTGCTTTACATCTGCCTTGCCCCTGCTATTCAAATTATCGCTATTATGTTTGCCTATAAGCTATGCAGCGTTGTGCTGCTTCCCGTTGCGGATAAACGAATCACAGGCGCGCTGAATGATGTAACCGGCGTGATGAGCATGATTCTGGCAATGGTTCTCTGCTGTGCCGTCCTGTTCATCATTGCCATGGGGCTTTTGGCAAACATGCTGTGACAATACATAAGATATTCCATTGACATATTACCGTTGTCAATCAAATCGGAGGAACTTTTATGACGTTTATCAGAAATTATGTCATTTTAGTGGTGGGCTGTATTTTTCTCAGCACTTTCGTACAGACCGCTTTACCCGACAGTCCGCTGAAGAAAACGCTGCGTTTTGCATTGGGACTGATTCTGGGTGTTATTATCATCACGCCTTTCGCCCGCTTCGGCGGCAGCACAGAGCCGTTTTCCTTTGCTGCTGTCCCCACTGCGCCGCCGCTTGGCGCACAGCAGCAACAGCAAATGAAGTCTTTGGTGCAGCAGCAGACAAAAACGTTGTTTCAGCAGACGTTGGAGCAAACCATTCTGCGCACCATTGTAGAGCATGGTGGATCGGAAACGACAGATATCCACGCAGACTGCGGCAATGACGGAACCATCTATTCTATCACCATTGTTTCGCATGACCGCACGCTTCCCACGCTTATTTCACAGACATTCGATATTCCACTACAGAAAATTCACCTTCGTGCGCAAATCACCGAATGAAAAAAGGATGTGCTAGTTTATGACAGATTTTAAGTCACTTCGGAATTTATTTACGAAAAAAAGGGGGCTTACCAACCTTTTTATCATATTATTACTCGGTATCCTACTGTTGTTTTTGGGCAGCGGTTTGGGTTCCAAAAAAGATCCTCCCTCCTCTTCCTCCACAAATATGCAGCAAACCAGCGCGGAGGATTTGGAGCGTAAGCTGGAACAAACGCTTTGCCAAATCAAAGGCGTTGGCAAAGTGAAAGTTATGATTACGCTGGAGGACGGCGGCAGCCACGAACTCGCCACCGACATGCAGGATATCAAACGAGGGGAGGAAAGCAATCTGGAACAAAAAACCGTCATCGTTGGCGGCAGCGGCGGTTCATCTCCCTATGTTGTGCGCGAAAAAAGCGCCAATGTAAAGGGGGTGATTGTTGTGGCAGAGGGCGGCGGCGACCCATCCGTATGCGAAACCATCAAAAAAGCTGTTGCCGCCGTGCTGACAGTGATGCCTCACCGCATTGAAGTCGCGAAAATGACCTAAATCAATACAAAAAAATTTTATAGCCGCTTATATAGGCGGCAGATAGGAGTGTTTCAATGATGTTCAAGAGAAAACAAATCATTCTGGTTTTATTGGTGGCAATGGTTGGCGTTGCAGGATATTTAAACTGGGCGTACCAACGCGGCAGCGATACCACGGAACTTGCCGTCAATCCCGACCAATATGAAACGGCGCAGCGTCCACTGGGAGAAAGTGCTCTGGTGAATTCCGACATAAGCGGCGAAGCCGAAGAAACTGCCCCCACCGCCGTGGAGCAAGATGTTTTAAAACAGGCGCGCAGCGACAAAGACCTCGCCCGCAGCAAAGCAATGGAAACATTGAACAACATCATTTCCAGCCCTGATACTACGCCGGAAAACAAATCCAAGGCACAGAACGACCTGAATACCATGGCAGCCAATATGGAAAAAGAAGGCGTAGCGGAAGGATTGCTGAAAACCAAAGGCGTTACCGATTGCGTTGTATTTGCCACATCAGGTGAAGTAAACGCCTCCGTCAAATGCGAAAATCCACTGGAAACCGCTGAGGTCGCTAAAATTCAAGACGTCCTGACCTCCACCTTTGGCGTCAGCGTGGACAAAGTAAAAATCACGGAAATTAAATAATTCAAAGCTTTTGTGAACCGCCCTGCACTCAGCCGGGCGGTTATTTTTTTGTTGTAAAGATAGTTACATATTTTATTGTATCCGTTCTTCCTTCCAAATTTCCATACAAAAAAAGCCCGCAGCGAAACCGCCGCAAGCCCTTTTCTGATGCCAAAGCATTTTTGTATTTAAGTATTCCTCATGATGAGGATGATTTACCGGCTAACCGCATGCCAATTTCATAAATTTGCTGTGCCGCACCCACAATACCCATTTTTTTTGCATTCCGGCTCATGGTTTGCAGCGTTTCCCGATTCATAAGCAGTTCGAGCAGCGTTTCTTTCAAATAACGCGGTGTTAATTCCCGTTCACAAATCACTTTTGCCGCTCCTTTTTTCTCCAACGCTCTGGCGTTATATTCCTGATGATTGTGCGTCACATTCGGCGAAGGAATCAAAACAGACGCCTTTCCGGCAGCGCAAATTTCGCTCACGGTAATCGCGCCTGCACGGGCAATCACAACATCTGCGTCAGCAATTGCCTTATCCATATCATAAATATAGGGTACCAGTTTGACCTGTTCCGGCAGGGGCTGCGTCCGTTTTTTCACGTCCTCATACTCCCGTTTTCCTGTTGCCCAAACGATTTCAACATCAGTTTCCATGTCCTTCACCAATTCCGCCATGGTGTCGTTGATTACTTTTGCGCCAAGGCTTCCCCCCACTACCAAAACAGAGGGGTGTTCGTGCGTTTTTTGCTCTGCCGCGGAAACTTTCACAATGGTTTCACGAATGGGGTTTCCTGTTAAAACTGTCTTTTTTTTCGCAATATATTGATTCGTGTCCTCAAAACTGATTGCCACTTTATCCACAAATTTGGACAGAATTTTTGTGGTCAGTCCTGGAATCACGTTTTGTTCATGTATCAGTGTCGGAATGTTCTGTAGGTGGGCGCAAAACACCGCCGGTCCGCTCACATAGCCGCCGCAGCCCACCACCAAATCCGGTCGGAATTCCCGAATGATTTTTCCAGCCTGCCGCACGCCGCGAAATGCCTGCCATGCAATTTTGAAATTTTCCGGCGTCAGTTTCCGTTTAAAACCTGCCACTTCAATATAGGAAATGGGGAATCCTTCCCGTGTCACCAATTCGGTTTCCATGCCTCGTTTTGTACCGATAAATTGTATTTCAGCGTGTTCTTTCTCTGCAAACTGTTTGGCAATGGCAATCGCAGGATTGATGTGTCCCGCTGTTCCTCCCGCTGCCAGCAATACTTTCATGCCCTCCATCCTTTCCCTACGTTATGCCGTTTATACACTCTATTCCTATCTGCCATATCTTGCACTGCGCCGCGCTGCAAGCCCGCTGCTGTTTCTTTGCACTTGCGCTTGACGGTAGACTTGCTGATAGTAAGCGCCACCGCGCGACTGCATGGGTGCGCGTGCAGTTGCCGGACGTGCGGCAGTCGCACGCCGCGGCGCCCCTGTATTTTTTCCTGCCGCCGGACGCGGTTTTCCTTCTTTATAGGTCGGTTTCACTCCCGACACCGCCCTGGTCGACTGCCTGGATACATTCAATATAATACCCATACTCGCCAGTGTAAACATCAGTGACGTTCCGCCTGCGCTGAAAAACGGAAGCGGCATTCCTGTCACCGGCATCCACGCCGTAACAACCGCAATGTTGATAATCACCTGCACCATAATCAGCGCAGTGATTCCGATTGCAATGAGAGAACCCAATTTATCCGGCGCTTCCATTGCAATTTTAATGCAGCGGAATAAAAGCAGGACAAACAACAAAATGACCAGCGCCGCGCCAATAAATCCCAGTTCCTCACAAATAATAGAAAAGATGAAATCGTTCTGCGGTTCCGGAATGTTCAAATATTTCTGACGGCTGCGTCCCAGCCCCAATCCAAATAAACCGCCCGAACCAATGGCATACAGAGACTGCACTCCCTGCCATCCTGCGCCGGTCATGTCTTTAAAGGGGTCGGCAAAATTTAAAATACGCGCCGCGCTATATTTATCTTTAAACATAATAAACAAAAGTCCGCAAACCACAATCGGTGAAAATACCATGAAATTACGGATACGCGCGCCCGCAACAATGACGATAATCATTGCTACAATACCAATCAGCATCATGGCGCTTTTGTGCGGCTGCAACAGCAGCGGCGCACAAACACATCCGATGATAACAAGATATAATAAACAGCCCTGTTTAAAACTATGAATACTTTCTTTACTTTGCCGAGAGCAAATACAGGCCATCAGCAGCACGATACCAATTTTGGCAAGTTCGGACGGCTGCAAACTGACGGGACCAATATTAATCCAGCGGCGTGCACCGTTAATATCTTCTCCTACAAACGCCGTCACCAGCATAAGCACCCATGTGACCGCCATATAGGCGAGTACAATATTGGGTTTTGCCAACACATGATAGTCAATTTTGGAAAGATAAATCATGAGTATGAATCCGACAACCGCTACAATCAACTGCTTTTTCAGAAAATACATGCTGTCGCCCAATTTATATAATGCTGTAACAAAACTGGCGCTCGCTACCATTACCAAGCCGAAAAACAGCATGATAATGATAATCGCTAACAGTTCTAAGTCCATTCTTCCTTTTTTCTGAAAAACGGTAAACGCTTCTCTAAAAAGTCCGTTTGGTTTCTTTTTTCGTGCCATAAACCTGTTTCACCCCCTTTTTGAGAATTAGTGAATACCCAGATATGCAACTACGCCAAGTAGTATGCTGACAGCTGAAAACGTACCGACAATTTTCCATTCGCTCCAGCCGCACATTTCAAAATGATGATGGATAGGACTCATTTTAAACAGCCGTTTTCCGGTCAGTTTAAAACTTGCCACCTGCAAAATCACGGAAGCTGTTTCAATGACATAAATACCGCCCGCAATCAGCAAAAACAGCGGTGTTCCGCTAATCACGGCAACGCCCGCCACCGCACCGCCTAAAAACAGCGAACCGGTGTCGCCCATAAAAACTTTTGCAGGGTGTTTGTTAAACCACAAAAACGCCAAACAACCGCCCGCCACCGCAATGGAAAACCCGGCAATACTGTTTTGCAGCGCTCGCCCCGCCGCATAGAAAAACAACACCACAACCACGGTAACACTTGTTGCAAGCCCATCAATACCGTCCGTTAAATTCACCGCATTCACACATGCAATGATAATCAAAACAGCAAATGGCAAATACCAAATGCCCATTTGAAACTGAATATGGGTAAACGGAATCAAGAGCACTGTCGGTAATATATCATTGATATATAACACGCCGACAAAAATCACAGATGCAACAATTTGCATAAGCAGTTTTTGAATTTCTGTCAGTCCCAGATTCCGCTTCATTTTCACCTTGATAAAATCGTCAATAAAGCCAATCACACCAAATGCCAAACTTAAATAGAGCAGCATGATGATTTTAAAATCACGCCAATATACTGCCACGCAGCCCACAAAAACCGCCAAAATAAAAATGATACCACCCATGGTTGGCGTTCCGGATTTTTTATTGTGCCAACTCGGACCTTCCTCCCGAATTTCCTGTCCGAATTTCAGTCTGCGCAGCGCCGGAATAATAAACGGTCCACTCACCAGTCCGACAGCCAGTGCAATCAACAAAACGATGAAATGACTCCCCATAATTCCCACTCTCTCCTCTGGTTCCCTTTTGTATTCAGCATGAAAATACCATCTCCCATGCTTATGTCAAATGCTGCTGAACATACGCTTTTACGATTTCTGCTTCACAAAACGGCACTTTTTCTGTACCAACAATCTGATAGGTTTCATGTCCTTTGCCTGCCAGCAGTACAACATCGCCCTCCTTGGCAATCTCCAGCGCATGATAAATGGCTTCCTTCCTATCAATTATCACCTGATAGTCGCAGCCCGACTGCATAACACCTTTTTCGATTTCTTTACAAATATCTTCCGCACGTTCGCTTGCCGGATTGTCAGCCGTAACCACACAATAGTCAGACCATTTCCCTACGATTTCTCCCATGGGCGCCCGTTTTTCCCTGTCTCTGTCCCCTGGGCTGCCAAACACTGTAATGACCCGTTTCTGCGCGAATTCGCGCACCGTTGTCAGGATGTTATATAAGCCGTCCGGCGTATGGGCATAATCGACCATCACCCGAAACGGCGCCGATACCGGCAACATTTCCGCCCGTCCCTTTGCGCCGCGTGAAATAATTAGACCACGCTGCACTGCCTCCGTTCCAATGCCAAGCTGCAATGCGCCAAGCGCTGCCGCCAATGCGTTATATACATTAAAGCGACCAGGCAGTCCTACTTTGATTTCTCCATTCATTTTTCCTTTTACGCGAAACACGGTTCCACGCTGCGACAAATGAATGTCTTCTGCCTGAAAATCACTTTTTTTCTCAATAGAATAAGTATACCGCTGCTGCGCGTTTGCCGTAACGATATCATTGTATGCATCATCTGCGTTTCCGATACCAACCTTGCAGCAGGAAAACAATTTTGCTTTTGCTGCCGCATAGTTTTCCATGGTTCCGTGAAAATCCAAATGTTCATGCGTTAAATTGGTGAAAATTCCAAGTGCAAACTGTGTCCCATAGACCCGTTTGAGGTCTAGCGCATGGGAAGAAACCTCCATCACGCAATATTCCATTCCCTCTTGCAGCATGGTATGAAAATATTCCTGTAACCGGTTTGCTTCCGGTGTTGTGCGCTCCGCCGGAATTTCCTTGTCGCCAATGATAATGGCGTCCGTACCAATCAGCCCCACTTTTTTTTCCGCCATCTCCAAAATGCTTTTCAGCAGATGAGAAATGGTGGTTTTTCCATTCGTACCTGTCACGCCAATGACTTTCAACGTGCGTGACGGATGCCCATAATATGTGCAAGCAGCTT
Source organism: Clostridia bacterium (assembly GCA_022801925.1). Lineage (GTDB taxonomy): Bacteria > Bacillota > Clostridia > RUG12999 > RUG12999 > JAAWTG01. The sequence goes on from JAAWTG010000009.1 coordinate 19,629, forward strand.
CCGCTAATGCTTGTTTTGTGTCTTCCACCAAAAGTTCGGCTGCGCCGCTGCCCGTCTCTCTTTCTGCAATCACGAGTGCAGCGCCGGCCTCTACTGCCTGCGCTGCTAAATCATGTCCGTCAATATGCGCTCCGCGGATACAAACAAATACGCTTCCCTGTTTTACCTCCCGCGTGTCGCGCGTTACGCCGCAAACTTCCGCGGACGGATTCCCAGTAAACGAACGGTGTTGTATGTCTTTGATGAGTTGTGCTATCGTCAATGTAATCCCCCCGCCCTTCATTTTCTATCCTGTCGGCTGCTGTTCTCCCTGAAATTCTACCGTCACGGCGCTTCCTGCCGGCAGTTTTGTGCCTGCCGCCGGCTCCTGCTTCACGGATTTCTGGTTGTTGCCGCCGCCGACCACTTTCGCATTCAATCCACTGTCTGTCAATATCTTGTTCACTTCCGTCGCTGTTCTGCCAATAACGTCCGGCACTGTCACCATATTCGCCTCGGTATTGGCGCCGTCTGTATAAATTGTCACGCCGGAATATTCCTTCAATGTCGTACCCGGTTTTGGCTCCTGCGCTGTAATTGTCGTACCGGTTCCCACAATTTTTGCGCCCAGACGGAAATTGGTCAGATTGTTCTTCGCTTCGTCAACTGATTTCCCTGTCACATCCGGCACAGTAGTCATCATAGCAGCCAATTCTTCTTGTGTATAATTCGGTTCAATATTATAATATTGCATGATTTCTTCCACAATTTTACCTGCCGCCGGCGCAGCTGTCTGTCCGCCGTAATAGGATTCTCCTTCCGGTTCGTCCAAAATCACCAAGACGACCACCTGTGGGTCATCAATCGGCGCGGCGGCAACAAAAGAACCAATATATTTATTGTTTCCACGCGGCAGTTTTTCACTCGTTCCGCTTTTTCCGCCAATCCGGTAGCCTTTCACCGCCGCTTTACTGCCGGAATCATTCACAACTGTTTCCATCACCAATTTCAATTGTTCCGAAGTTTCTTTGGAAATCGGCTGCCGGATAATTTCCGGCTGTATATCTTCTACAATATTACCATTACTGTCTTTAATCTGTTTCACAATATGCGGACGGTACATGACGCCGCCATTGACCAGCGCTGACACCGCCGTCACTGTTTGCAGCGGCGTGATACCAAATCCCTGTCCAAAAGACGCGGTAGCAAGTTCTGTCGAGTGAAAATTTTCATAGGAATGGAACGGCCCTACCGCTTCGCCCGGCATATCAAATCCGGTGAGTTCCCGAAAGCCGAACGCCTTGTAGTAACGATAAAAATCCTCCTGCCCGATTTTTTCTCCAACGCTCATCAGACACGGGTTACAGGAATTTACCAGTCCCTGCAAAAATGTTTGAGAACCGTGTCCCGATGTTTTCCAGCAATGGATTTTTGCGCCGCCCACTTCTTTCATGCCGCTGCAATTATAGGTGTCCTGCAAGGTTGTCACCTTTTCTTCCAGTGCCATGGCACAGGTAATCAATTTGAATGTGGAACCTGGTTCATAGGTATCCACAACCGCTTTGCTGCGCCACATTTTTTGCAGTTCTTCCGCCATTCGCTTGTTATATTCCTCTTCCGGCAACTGCTCGATTTCCTGCTGCAATTGCTGGTTGGTAAGCCGGCGCGGATTATTCAAATCATAGTTTGGATAGTTTGCCAATGCCAAAATTTCACCGGTCTGCGGCTGCATCACAATGGCGCTTGCCCCATTTTTCACTTTATTGTCAATACATGCCTGTTCCAGATTCTTTTCTACAAAATGCTGAATGGTCTCATCAATAGTGAGCACCAGATTGTTGCCGTCTTCTGCATTATAGTATTTTTCATATTCAAAGGGCGCTGTCGCACGGTTATTTCCTGCCTTGACCACTTTCCCACTTGTGCCTTTCAAATATTTATCATAAATACTTTCAATACCTTCCAGCCCTTGATTATCCGCCCCTGTGAACCCAATCACATGGCTGGCAAAATTACCGTAGGGATAATATCGTTTGGTATCCTCCACCATGGAAATCCCCGTCAAGTCATGTCCTTTGATTTCTTCATCGGAAAGCTTGTTGCCATTTTCATCTTTTCCGCTGATATATTTCCGGATTTGACTTGCCGGTGTGGATTCCACCCGTTTTTTCACGTATTCAAAACGACTGTTTTTGTTCAAAATCGTTCTAATTTTTTCTTGATCCAACTCCAGAATCGCAGATAGTGTCTGCACCACATCTTCCGTATTTCCTTTTTTGCGGATTGCACTCGGGTCTGCAACAATAGTTTCCACATTCGCGCTGACTGCTAATTCTTTTCCGTTTCTGTCATAAATCGTCCCGCGCTTGGGGGTGATTTCTTTTTCCTGTGTCTGCTGGTCTAGCGCCTGCTGTTTCAAATCCTGCCCGCGCACAAACTGCAAATATGCCGTCCGTCCGCCCAGTGCCGTCAGCAATGTCGCGGTGATAACCGTCATTAGAACAACCCGTTGCTTCATGACGTTTCCATTTTTCTTTTTTGCCACCCTATCACCTTCTTTTCCTTCACACAGCTTTTACACATTCGCCTCTTCCTATGTTTATTTATGACGCAGTCACTTTATTCCATAACACCTTTGCGCCTTGCACAATTTCTTCTAAAATCCCTTGTTTTTTCTCCAATTGCAAAATCTCTGCACTATCTTGATTCATAACTTCCACATAAACCACCTGATTTTTACCCGGTTTGTTCATGCCGAGCTGGGTGGTTGCAATTTCTTCTAACTTTTTCAGGTCCATAGACTCTTCCATTTTCAACGTCTTTTGTTTGTTACTCGCTTCAATTAAAAACAATTGCTTTTGTACGTTTGCAATTTCTTGGTCAATTTCATTCAAATAGGCAAACCGCTGTATCATCACCATACTGAGTCCAAAACAAATCAGACCAACCACCAGTACACTCCACCGAAATTTGTGTTTCTTCTGCGGCACAGTCCGTCTGACAGGCGCACTTTTACGCTGCGGCTGCGGCATATATTGCGGCTGTGGCAATTGTCTCGCTAAATTATCCTGCATCTTTCATGCCCCCTACTTTCAGATTCTTCTTTCATATTATTACCGTTTACGAATCCCACGAAGCTTTGCGCTTCTCGCCCTAGGATTGCGTTCCAGTTCTTCTTCACTTGCCTGCAACGGTTTACGCGTCAACGCTTCGCCCCGCGCTTCTTTTCCACAAACGCAAACCGGAAACGATTTCGGGCAGATGCACCCTTCACAGAGCGACCTCCACACTTCTTTCACAATGCGATCCTCCAACGAATGGAATGTGATGACCGCCAAATGACCGCCCGGTTTTAAGACGTCAAACATGTCCCGCAACGCCTTCTCCAATTTTTCCAGTTCCTGATTGACCTCAATCCGAATTGCCTGAAACGTACGTTTCGCCGGATGCGATCCCTGTCTGCGGTTTTTTGCCGGAATTGCCTGCTTCACAATTTCGCTGAGTTGAAATGTGGTTTCCACTGGAGATATCTCCCGCGCTTTGCAAATGCTGCGCGCAATAGAGGAAGCAAACCGTTCCTCTCCCCACCGGCGAATCACACGCACCAAGTCGCTTTCGCTATATCCATTGACAACATCATAAGCGCTTGTTTTGTCGTCCCTGTTCATGCGCATGTCCAGCGGTGCGTCATGCATATAGCTAAAGCCCCTCTCGCCGTTGTCCAACTGGTAGGAGGATACGCCAAGATCCAGCATAGCGCCGTCTACCGCTTCCACTTGCAATTCTTTTAATATGTCTTTGATATCTGCATAATTTCTATGTACAAATGTCACTTGCCCCAGATAGTCTTTGAGCCGCTGCCACGCATTCCCAAGCGCATCTGCATCGCGGTCAATGCCTATCAACCTTCCGCTGCCCATTCTGCGGCACACTTCCAATGCATGTCCGCAGCCGCCCAGCGTTCCGTCCACATAAACGCCGCCGTCCTGTACACCAAGCATGTCCACTGTTTCTTTCCACAACACCGGCACATGATAAAATTCCATTGCAAAAACCCTTTCCTTCATTTCATTTTACATGCACTCAGTTACATTGGAATGTCCAGCCCCAAACTTTCTGCCAGTTCCTCTAGATTCAAATCATCTTGGTCGTTATATGCTTCCCAAACGCCGCTGTCCCAAATTTCCAGCGTGCTGCCAATGCCGATAATCTTCACTTCCGCTCCAATTTTAGCAAACGTCCGCAGTTTCGGCGCAATTAGACAACGACCTTGTTTGTCAACTTCACATTCCACCGCACCGCCAAGCAAATAACGTTTCAAGTCACGCGTGCTTTTTTTGTTGCCCGGAAGCGCTTCCAGTTTCATCACAAGCTCGTCCCATTCTTTTTTGGTATAGACGCGCAGACAACATTCCACGCCGCGCGTGATAACAAACTCTTTCCCAAGCTTCTCGCGAAATTTGGAGGGGATGATAAATCTGCCTTTTTCATCCACGCCATGCGTATATTCTCCCATAAACATAATTCATCACCCCTCCTCTCTGCAAACTTGTCCAATCATTTGTAATCAAATTTTAATATCTTCATCTCTTTTGGGTTCTCCACAGGTATTCCATTTCCCTCCACTTCAAACCACTATATTAAAATTTTAACCTATTTTTGAAAAAAATGCAAGACTTTTTACTAAAAAAGTTTCGTATTTTTTATACAAAATTGCACAAAAATTCTACAAACGCCCATTTTTATGGAATTATTTAGATATATTTGTAATATATTGGATATTTTATGGTATTTTTATATTTTGTAAAGAATTTGAAACAAGGTGGTACAAAGTGGAGGGATTTTGCAATATACTTTTCATCAATTTGTAATAATACCACCAAAATCATAGCCGAACACTGACCAAAGGAACCGGGCACCGCGCCCGGTTCCATCGTAACAGATAAAAAACTTCCTTAGAAAATAAATGAGAACATTAAAGAACGGTCTGCCAAACAAATCGGCAGACCGTCTTTTTTATCAATAATCTTTGCAGAGCAATGCTCTGATATAGCCACGGTCTTTGGTGGTGGAGTCCACATAAAAACCGCGACCGTAGTAAAACCGAATGAGCGGACCAATTTGCGACGCCGTGTGCAATTGTAATTGCCCGATATGGTGTTCCCGCATCAAATTATCCACAATATTCATCAATGATTTTCCTATCCCCAGATTCTGACAATCCGGTTCCACGCCAAACCGGCTCAAATAAGCAGTGTTGTCGCTGCGCAAGTCCAGCCGCAGTGAACCGACAATTTTTTCGCCGATATATGCCACCAGCACAACTTTTGTCTCCAAATCCCGTCGGATATCCTCTTCCGATTCCGTCAATGCAGGTATGGTATCCAAATGCGCCGACTTGATATAGAGCGCAAAAGCGTCCTGCGTCACCTTGCGTATCTGCGGAATATCGTCCGGAATTGCCTTTCGTATCTGATAGGTTTCAAAATTCAAATTTCCGATTTCCAGTTCTGTGCTCACCACTGTGGTTCCTCCTAATCCTGCATCAATTTCACCATGACGGCTTTTTGTGCGTGCAAACGGTTTTCTGCTTCGTCAAAAATCACAGACTGCGGTCCGTCAATGACTTCCTCCGCCACTTCATAGCCGCGGTATGCCGGCAGGCAGTGTAGGAAAATTGCATCTGCTTTTGCCTGCGCCATAAGCTGCGCATTCACTTCATACCCTTTGAAATCTGCGATTCGTTTCGCTTTTTCCTCTTCCTGACCCATGCTGACCCATGTATCGGTCACAACCACGTCAGCACCTTGAATTGCCGCTGTCGGGTCTGTCATTAAGTCAATACCGCAACCATTTTCCTTTGCTGTTTGCATTGCCGCCGCCACGATTTCTTTGTCACATTCATACCCTACCGGCGTGGCGATTGCAATATCCATACCAACCTTTGCCGCGCCCTGCATCAGTGAATTTGCCATGTTGTTCCCATCGCCCAGATAGCACATTTTCAGCCCCTTCAGTTTTCCTTTGTGCTCCTGAATCGTCAGCAAGTCCGCCAATACCTGACAGGGATGCAACAAATCTGTCAATCCATTGATGACCGGAATATCTGCATATTCCGCCAGTTGCTCCACTTCTTTCTGGTCAAATGTCCGAATCATAATACCATCTATGAACCGCGACAGCGTTTTTGCCGTATCATGAATGCATTCGCCGCGTCCGAGCTGAATGTCATTGCAGCTCAAAAACAGCGCGTGTCCGCCCAATTGATACATACCCACTTCAAAGGACACCCGCGTCCGCGTGGAGGACTTTGCAAAAATCAGCCCAATCGTTTTCCCTTTTAACAAATGGTGTTGTTTTCCTTCTTTGTTGTCTTGTTTCAGTTTCGCTGCCAAATCCAATAGTTCCAGCACTTCTGCTGTCGATAAATCCTGCAAACTCAATAAATCTTTCATCTTTATATCCTTCCTTTATTTCGTCAATATGTCTGTCAACGTATCCATAAATGTATCAATATCCTCTTTGGTGATAATCAGCGGCGGCAAAATCCGAAGCGTTTTTCCTGCCACACAGCCTGTCAGATAGTGTGCGTCCAGCAGCGTCTGCTGCACTTTTGTCCCTTGCCCGTCTTGCAGTTCCACGCCAATCATCAGCCCCATGCCCCGCACCTCAACAATGTCAGCGCAGTTCTGTTGCAACTGCTGCAATTTTCCCATGAAATAGGCGCCCATTGCCGCCGCGTTTTCCACCAGATGTTCCTGCTGTAAAATCTTCATAACGCTGCATCCCGCTGCCGTAGCAAGCGGATTGCCGCCGAACGTCGTACCGTGGTCTCCCGGTGCAAACGCGTCTGCAACCTTCTGTTTCGCGCAGAGCGCACCAATGGGAACGCCATTGCCCAGCGCTTTTGCCAAAGTGAAAATATCCGGCTCCACATCATAGTGTTCATAGGCAAACAGCTTTCCTGTTCGACCCATGCCTGTCTGCACTTCATCTACAATCAGCAGCGCGCCATAGCGGTCTGCAATTTGTTTCACCGCCTGCAAATATTCTTTTGTCACAGGGTGTACGCCGCTTTCCCCCTGCACCAGTTCCAGCATAATTGCTGCGGTTTGTTCTCCTGCCGCCTGCTCCAGCGCTTCTATGTCGTTAATAGGCACATGATGGAAGCCCGGCGTGAGCGGCTGATACGGTTTTTGATATTTCTCCTGTCCCGTTGCCGCAACCGTTGCCAGCGTTCTGCCATGGAACGACTGTTTCAGCGTGATAATCTCATGCTTTTGCGGTTTCCCTTGTTTATAGAAATAAATCTTTGCCAGCTTGATTGCCCCTTCGTTCGCCTCCGCCCCTGTGGAACAAAAAAACGCGCGGTCGGCGCAGGAATGCTCTACCAAAAGCTGTGCTAACTTTGCCTGATTTTCAATATAATAAAGACTGGACGTATGTAATACTTTTTCCACCTGCACTTTGATATCCGCCGTGAACACCGGATGATGGTGTCCCAGATTTGTCACGGCAATGCCGGCAAAAAAATCCTGATATACCTCGCCGGAACAATCCGTCAGCCCTAGTCCCTGACCTTTTTCAAACATCAGCGGCGTACGGCTGCCAAAGGTATTCATATAGTATTTTTGGTCCAATGCAACAATATCCTGCAATTCCATAACCATTCTCCTTATTCATAAGTATTCATAAATTATACACCTTTTTGCATAAAAATGCAATAGTTTTACGATACTTTTTTTGAATTCCTTAAAAATGCTTGTATTTTTGCGTAACAGTCCAAAATCAGGCGTTTTGGAAAGATAATTTAAAAAATCCGGAAAATCCAGCGCAATATTTCTGTTGTTTTTTTCTGAAAAAGTGGTATAATACACTCAAAAGTCAAAGAAAGTCAAAGTCAAATTATTACGAATTTCGACAATCCTATATCAAAAGTGGTGATACAACATGAAAATGAGTGATTTAATTGAAAATTTCATCAAGGAGATGCTGGAAGCAACCGGCGGTGTTGCGGAATTGCAGCGTAACGAACTTGCCGGAAGATTTAACTGTGTTCCCTCGCAAATCAATTATGTCATCTCCACCCGTTTCACCAACGAACGCGGCTATATTGTAGAAAGCCGGCGCGGCGGCGGCGGGTACATCAAAATTCAGCGGGCGCAGGTTCCCGCGGGAGATTTGCTCATGCACATTATCAATTGCATTGGCGGCGCCATTGATTTTGCGTCCTGCCAAGCATGTCTGCAAAATCTGTCTGACTATTCCGTTATTTCAGACCGCGAAAAAAATATCATGCTCGCCGCGCTCAGCGATAAGGTTCTTGCATTGAACCAGCCGGCAAAAGACCAAATGCGCGCGGCACTGCTGAAAAATATGTTAATTCGGCTGGTATAAACAAGGAGGTATGAACCATGCTGTGTTCAAGATGTAAACAACGTCCTGCGAACGTTTATTTTTCGCAGAACATCAATGGAAACACTCAAGAATATGAGGTGTGCAGCGAATGCGCCAAAGAACTGGGGCTGCTGGAGGGCGCTGGTTCCATGTTTAACCTAAATCATTTTCTGGGTGACTTTTTCGGCGCCGCGCCGGGACTGGGCGCATCGCCCGCCAAAGCGTGCAGCCATTGCGGCACGACTTACCGCGAATTTTCAAACAACGGCATGTTTGGCTGCAGTCATTGCTACGAAGCATTTTCCGACTATCTGCCGGAACTCATGAACCGTTTGCATGGCGCGCAGCAGCACATTGCACCGCAGCAAGCAGCGGAGAATGATAAACAAGATAAAATCGGGCAGTTGAAAGCACAAATTCAGACCGCCATTGAACAGGAAGATTATGAACGCGCGGCAAAGCTGCGTGATGAAATCAAACAACTGGAGCAAAGAGGTGAAAGCAAATGACGGTGTGGTATAAAGACGCTGCAAATCATGACGACATTATTCTAAGCACTCGTATCCGTTTGGCGCGCAATCTTTCCGCCTTCCCTTTCAATGGAAAGATGAACGCTGACGAAGAACAGAAGGTGAATGAACAAATCCGCCGCGCCGTGCTGGATTCTGGCGCAACCATTGCTTCCTCTTTTCACTACGAAGGTATGGACGCTATTACAGACACCCGCCGACTGGCGTTGATTGAGGAAAACTTAATGAGCCCCCAAATGCAATATCACATGAAGCATAAGGGGCTGTTGCTCGGCATGGACGATACGGTCAGCATTATGATAAATGAAGAAGACCATTTACGCATTCAATGTATTTTAGGCGGCTACCATTTGGACGAAGCCTATGAAAATGCGCGGCGCGTAGACCAAATTCTTAGTGAACAGGTTCAATATGCTAAAAATGACGCCTATGGATTTCTGACCAAATGTCCTACCAATACCGGAACCGGAATGCGTGCTTCCGTCATGCTGCACCTGCCGGCGCTGAGTATGACGGACAATGTGGAACGCATGATGAACACCGTTGGAAAACTGGGCTTCACCGTCCGCGGCATGTATGGCGAAGGCAGTAAGGCTATCGGCGATTTATATCAGGTGTCCAACCAAATCACGCTTGGCGTGACGGAACAGGAAATCATCACGAAATTGAAAAATGTTGTTGCCGCCGTTGTCAAACGGGAAAAAGAAATCCGCGCCATGTTGCAGCAAAACCATGCAGATGAACTGACTGATAAAATACTGCGGGCGCGCGGCACTTTGCAATTTGCACACATGCTGTCCAGCAACGAACTGACACAGTTGCTGTCGCTGGTGCGCATGGGTGTGGGGCTGGGGATTGTGACAGACGTCCCTCTCTCCACCTTGACCGCACTGCTGATTGAAACCAAACCTGCAAACCTTATCTTGGGACAAAAAGGAGAGGACACCTCCACTGTCCATCGGGATATTTTGCGGGCGCAGCAAGTGAAAAAAGCATTCCAATAAAAGGAGGAATTTTACCATGTTTGGATTTACATTATCTCAAAAAGCGGCAGCCGCACTGAAACTGGCGGAGGAAACCGCCGCCAGTCTGGGACACGGCGTTGTGGGTACAGAACACCTGCTCGCCGGTCTGATTCGAGTGGAGGACTGTCTTGCCGCAAAAATTTTGAAATCAAAAGGCATTACCATTGATAAATATATGCAGCAGCTGGGTCGCTACTATGGCAATTCCCTTGCCGACAAACCGTCGCGCAAAGTGGAAATGACGCCGCGCAGCAAAAGCGTGCTGCAAATCAGCGTGAATGAATCCCAAAAACTCGGCAACACCTATATTGGCACAGAGCACATTCTGCTTGCCATCATCATGGAGGGCGAAGGTCTTGCGGTTCGCATTCTGCACGAACTGGGCGTGAACGCACAGGATTTATATAACAGTTTGGTTCAGGCGCTGACAGAGGGCAGCCCCGCCGCCGCAGCCAAAGGACAAGACGGCAACGGCGATACGCCGACTCTAAATCAATTTGGACGCGATTTAACGCAGCAAGCGTCTGAAAATAAGTTCGACCCTGTCATTGGACGGGACAGCGAAATTGAACGCGTGGTGGAAATTTTAAGCCGCCGCACCAAAAACAACCCTTGCCTGATTGGAGAACCGGGTGTTGGTAAAACAGCGATTGTAGAAGGATTGGCGCAGCGTATTGTTGCGGGCAACATTCCTGAAAGTTTGAAAAACAAACGTGTTTTCACGCTGGATTTATCCTCCATGCTGGCGGGCGCGAAATACCGCGGCGATTTTGAAGAACGGCTGAAAACCGCAATTGACGAGGTGATTGAAGCCGGCAATGTCATTTTGTTCATTGACGAAATGCACACCATCGTGGGCGCAGGCGCGGCAGAAGGCGCTATTGACGCTTCCAACATTTTAAAACCTGCTTTGGCACGCGGCGAAATGCAGGTCATTGGAGCGACAACGCTGGAGGAATACCGAAAATTCATTGAAAAAGACGCTGCATTGGAGCGGCGGTTTCAGTCCGTCAAAGTCGGTGAACCTACCGTGGAAGAAACCATTGAAATTCTCAAAGGCATTCGCGATAAATATGAAGCGCACCACAAGGTGAAAATCACAGAACAATCCATTGTTGCGGCGGCGAAACTGTCCGCCCGCTATATCAGCGACCGTTTTCTGCCCGACAAGGCAATTGATTTGATTGACGAAGCAGCAGCTACCGTCCGTCTGCGCAACATGACAGCGCCGCCGGATTTGAAGGATTTGGAAGACCAACTTGACCGTCTCTCCAAAGAAAAAGAAGCCGCAGTGATGGGGCAGGATTTTGAAACAGCAGCGAAACTGCGTGACGAAGAACAGTCTCTTAAAAAATCGCTGGAGGAAAAGAAACAAAAATGGCAGGAAGAGAGCAAAAGTTCTCATTTGGAAGTGACTGAGGAAGATATTGCGGCAAAAATTGCAAAATGGACAGGGATTCCCGTCAACAAATTGGCAGCAGAGGAAAGTGAACGGCTGAAAAATCTGGAACATGTCCTGCATGAACGTGTGGTTGGACAGGAAGAAGCGGTTCATGCCGTGGCAAGAGCCGTCCGCCGCGGACGCGTTGGTCTGAAAGACCCCAAGCGTCCCATTGGCAGTTTTATTTTTCTCGGACCCACAGGCGTTGGAAAAACCGAACTGTCCAAAGCGTTGGCGGAAGCAATTTTCGGCGATGAAAATGCCATAATTCGTATTGATATGTCGGAATATATGGAGAAACACGCCGTGTCAAAATTAGTCGGTTCCCCTCCCGGCTATGTTGGATATGACGAAGGCGGGCAACTCACGGAAAAAATCCGCCGCAAGCCTTATTCCGTGATACTGTTTGACGAAATTGAAAAGGCGCATCCGGACGTGTTCAATATTTTGCTGCAAATCATGGAAGACGGTGTTTTAACGGATTCACAGGGACGCAAGGTGGATTTTAAAAACACAGTTATCATCATGACCTCCAATACCGGCGCCCGTCTCATCACGGCGAATAAACGTCTGGGCTTCGGCAGCAGCGACGACCAACTGCGCGACTATGAAAGCATTAAAAACGACGTTATGGGCGAACTCAAACAGGCGTTCCGCCCTGAATTTCTCAACCGCGTGGATGATATTATTGTGTTCCACCAGCTCACGGAGGACAATATCGCCTCCATTGCAAAAATCATGCTGGACGGCTTGATGAACCGTCTTGCCGGAAATGGCATTGCCGCTTCCTATACGCAAGAGGTGGTGTCCTTTGTGGCAAAAGAAGGATTCGACCCTGTTTATGGCGCACGTCCCCTGCGGCGCGCAATCCAGTCCAAAATTGAGGACGCACTGGCGGAAGAAATGCTGGATCTCCGTATTGGCGAAGGCGACAGCATTGTGATTGATATCAAAGAGGATAAAGTCACTGTTCAAAAAGCGGCAGAAGTTGTTGTAAAATAAATGCGCAATCAAACGCCCGCAATGTTTATTTGCGGGCGTTTTTCTGTCTCCGGCATTTTATGTTTGGAAAAGGTTTATTATCTATAGCAACCTCATCATTTATTAACAGGCTTTTATGCTATACGTCCTTTGCATTTTTTATGTAAAAACGCTTGCATTTTTACTTTGAATATGATATACTAAAGTTTAGTGAAGAATTTTTTTCTTCTATATTTTATATGGCCCGTTGGTCAAGCGGTTAAGACGCCGCCCTCTCACGGCGGAATCACGAGTTCGATTCTCGTACGGGTCACCAATTATATTTATGTAATTACTTTCCTATTTTTGATTTCTCTTGCTTGGTTTTTCTTTAAAATATAATTATTGTGTTATTCAAGTTCCTTCATTCTTTCATGAATCTGAAACGCAATTTTTGCTCCTACTATCATACCCATTTCAAAATAAACTTCTTCAAAAACAGATATTTGTTCTGCAAAATATCCTGATATTTCGTCATATTCTTTTATATCAGAATACCGATTTCGGAAGAAAGCAGTTGCCTTTTTCTTTGCTTCATCAATGCGTTCTGAATATGTTTTTTCCGAAGGCTTTTCATAATTTTCCCCTCCATACACCAAAAAAGTTTGAATACAATTTAAATTTGCTCTCTGCAATAAATCACTAAAATTCATTATTATACTCCTTCCATATCGTTCAAATGAACATTAGGATAATTCCTATTGTATTATTGGAAATACACTATACGTTTACTTCTTTGCTATTTTTTCACCCCCCTATCATACAATTTTTAACTCGTTCAAAAAAATTTTCACCCCCATCCATCAATTTAATAATTTATCTATAAATCATTAAATTTAATTATAAATCAAAAAGTTTAATTTGTCAATGTACTTTTTAAATAAATAGTTAAATTATAAATTATTTATTTGATTTATTCAATTTTTTAGTGTATAATTAACAATGTAAGGAGTGATTTTATGAGCATGGCAAAAATAATAAGGACTTTACTAATAGAACGAGATATGACAATGACTGAAATGGCGGAAAAATTAGGAACATCTGTTCAAAACATCAGTGGAAAACTACATCGGGATAACTTTTCTGAAAAAGAATTACAAGATATTGCAAAGGTTTGTAACGCTACATTTTCAGGGAGTTTTATACTGAATGATACCGGAAAAGAAATTAAATAATTCTGAGGTTTGATAATTATGGGAATGGCGATAAAAGTAAAAATGTTGCTTGCTGCAAAAGAAATGACGATTAGCGAGTTAGCAGAAAAAATTGAGCCGAAAACAACGGCGCAAAATATTGGCGCAAAATTAAAACGAGATAATTTAACCGAAAAAGATTTACACGCCATTGCAAAAGCATGTGGCGTGACTTTTGAGGGAAGTTTTATTTTTGACGATGGTAGAAAGATTTAATAAACAGGAAACGTCTAACGGCGTGCTCCTAACTTTGTAAAGTACCAATAAGAATAAAATTGAGTCTTTCCCAAAGATTGTGTAAACCACCAAACAGATGTATAATAAATACAAAGTTTGGTGGTTTTGCTATTTCAATAAACAATATAAATAATCGGACATGATACACTAATTCCGGCAAACGCTCCCGCTGCCCAAAATATGTACATAGAAATACTCAAATTGCTATGCCGAACCGCCTATATCTTTTCTGTATTAGACAGCACTTCTACTCTGGACGCTTCAACATATTTCTTAGTTGTTTCAGCCACCGCTGCCGAATTGTATCCAGTTCCGCCCTCTATTCGCCTTCCTTCTGCACGGTCATTTCTGTTCTGAATTGCTTTGGACTAACCCCCTCAAACCGTTTGAATGCCCGATTAAATACTGCCGCACTGTTAAACCCTACGGCTGCAGCAACATATTCAATGGTCTTCTGTTCATCCAACAGCCATTCCTTTGCTTTTTCAATCCTGCATTTAATAATGTAGTCCGCGATTCCTTCTCCTGTCCATTCTTTAAACTTACTGGACAAATAGTTTGGTGTTAATCCAAACTCCTCCGCAAGCATTTTTACGCAAATCTGATTATCCTGATAGTTTTCTCTGATGAACGATTTAATTTGTTCCGCCCGGCTTGATCTCACCAGCTTTGTACCGACACTCATTTTTCGTTTCACTTCTTCACAGAAAATTTCAATCATTTTGAAAATACTGCTCTTCATACCGTCCACCGTTGTCTGCATGTTGGCTTCAAAAAGCTTTTGACAAATCAACTTGTATTCATTGCCCTCCAGCAGTCCGCTCGCATTTTTTATAATCGTGCTGCCAACTGCCATTGTAAGCCCCCGGAAAATAATAAAATCAATTTTCCGTTCCTTTATGTTATAATCAAAAATTTCATTGACCGCCTGCACCGCCGCCTCGTATTCCCCCAGTCTGATACGGTTGACGAAATTGTTTTCCATTGCTAATGTATATTCATATCGGTCATATGAACTAATATCTTCTTCATCTGAAAACACCACTTTATCCTTTTCCAGAAAACTATCATTAATCAGCTTGGCAACCTGCCAATATAAATCCGGCAATGCGGAAATCTCATCTGTGACTTGGCTCACGATGCAAATGCAGCTATAATTATATTTTTCTCTAAGGACGTCATTTATATTGTTGATGATATGGATATATTCCTCATTATCCAGCGGACGGCGAAAATACGAAATTATCCCTACATGAAAATCGCCGATTGCACAAAAACAGGTGTTTGCGTTTTCTCCTATTGCATTTGAAAACGACTCTATACTATATTTTCGTGCCGCACGCTCCCCAAGACTTCTGTGCGGCTGCTCCTGCTCCTGTAATGGAATGACTTCAATCGCCACTACCACAAAATATTTCCCATTCAGCGGCAAATTATTTTCAGCAAAAAAATTGGGGTTGAGCACATCAGGCGGAAGCTTTCGCAGCAAAATCTGTGACAGTAAATTTTCTCTGATTTTTTTCCCCTGTACCATAATTTTTTCTTCGTTTCTTCTGTCCTTCTCATAACTGATTTTTGAAAACTGCCAAGCAATCGCGCCGCAGAGTATAATACTCATTAAATAACAGAAAAGGAAGCTATATTTTACTGCATTTATTTTTTTGTTAACTTCTTTTTCCGGTACACAAAGGACATATTTGATTTCTTTGTCCTCCGCACTTGTATAAGTAACAAACTGTTTTTGCGCACCAAATCCATAAATGCTATTTCCGCTGTCACCAGCTATGTCAAGCTCTAGTGGTTCTTGCGCTGATGTAAACAGAAGATTGTTCTGGGCATCCAGAATATAGCAATCCCCTTTCACTTCTTTTGCAGAAGCCTTCAGCATTGCATTGATTTCATAATCATTCAGTTTTAAAATAATTGCAATGTCCTCCTTGTTATGGTGTGTCTGCAAATTATAAACACAAAACAATCCTGTGTCCGTGATGGATATCATTTTTTTCTGATATATCTCTGCGCCAAACAAATCGTGCAGCCAAGCCTCTTTACTGCTGTAACCGTTTTGAAAAGCAAAACGATATGCTGCTTCCAAATCCATCATACCGTCGAAATCAATACACATATCTTGTTTTTCTAAAATCAGCATACCATCCTTCAAAAGACGGTTACTGGAAATCACACTTCCCAATTCTTTTGAAATATTTTTAATATACTCTGTTTTCTTATCTGCTCTGATATGGGGTAAATTTACCAGGCTCTGTACCGCAACAGACTGCACCAATGTATCTACACCGCACTGCATATCATAAAAATATAGCTCAAACGAACTTTGCATATACTCCACAATGGATGACATCGCCTCGCTGTTCATCTCCGCAATTACCTTGGACGCCGTTTGATATCCTATGGTATTAAAAATGAGAGACAGTATGATAATGACCAGATAACTTCCCTTTATCCAAATCTTACTGTTTTTGTTAAGCATTCGTTCTAAAAATTTTCGAATCATTCAATCAATCCACTCTCTAAAATTCCGTTTTTCCGAAATGACAGAGTCGGCTCCGCAGCCGACTCTGTCATTCTTTTTTCCTATCATTTTATCGCCTTACCGTTTTAGATACCGGTCATATGCATTCTGATAAATCTGAATATATTCATCGAGTTTAATGGATTTCAGTTCGTCAATGAAATCTTCAAACTCGTTGATATTTCGTGTTCCCTGCACAAATTTCAATACGTTCTCCGAAACATAAGTTAAAATCTCTGCATTTATGGAAGCAATCCGGTCGCTTTCTTCTATGGTAAAAGTAACCGGCGGCAAAGTATGTGCCTTCACATTTTCCGTTGCCTGCGTCCACAGCTCCAGCGCATCCTTCTGCTGCTGGAACGGATAGTATTGTCTGATATAGTCCTCCGCCTCATTAAATCCTGGCGCCGAATTGGTAGCGCGGCAGTAACGCTGCAGCATCTCCGCAATGCTGAGTCCTTCCGGATTTTTAAGAATCTGTTCTGTATAAACCGGCTTTCCGTCTACCATATTATAGGATTCGCCTTCCACGCCATAATTGCAAAGCATCATTCCCTCATCACTATAGAGATAGTCTGCCCATTCGACAGCCAGCTGCGGCGTTTTGCAGGCGGTCGTAATTGCCAGAAACGGATAACTTGCCTCATGTGCCAATGGCGTTAGGATAGGCTGTTCTCCTTTTACCGCTACCGGATAGGGCGCTGCCGTAAGATTATAGGATGGATTTTTCTCCTTCTGCATTTGTAAATACCGTCCCATCCCACTTCCGATATAAGTAAACATTGCACCGGCATCACCGTTTGTTATTTTGGAATCCAATGCCGCGCTATTATTTGTTTCATAGTTTCTATCTAAAAGTCCTTCTTCATACCAGCGGTTCATCAACATAATCCAGTCTTTATATGCCGGTTCTGCCGGACCGAATTTTACTACGCCGTTTTCTACGTAAAAGCCTTTCCCAACGTTAAACGCATTATTAAACGTGTTGTTATACCCACCTATAGAAAACAAGGTTGCATCACCTGTAAACGGCGCATCGGCGCCCTTCT
Organism: Clostridia bacterium; assembly: GCA_022801925.1. GTDB lineage: Bacteria > Bacillota > Clostridia > RUG12999 > RUG12999 > JAAWTG01. Next base: position 37,030 of record JAAWTG010000009.1, read on the forward strand.
GCTCCTTAAATGCGCGCAAAACTGTTTCCCATTCATCAATAGTCTGGGGCATCGATAAATTCAGTTCATCAAGCCAGTCCTGCCGAATCACAATACCGCCGAAAATCCGGTATTTTCCCATATTCAGAGCTGGAAATCCATAAATACTTCCGCTGTCTGTTTTCGTTTGTTTTTCATATTCCTTGTTTTCCCGAATGGCTCGCGTGAAATTCGGCGCACTTTTTTCCAGATAATCATTCAGCTTAATAATCACATTATCGTTGATTGCCTTTTCCGGCCCTCCCACATAACTTATCCAGCTATATTCCACCATGTCCGGCAGGTCTTTGGAAGCGATCATCAGATTGAATTTTTCTCCCTCCTGACCGGTAGGCGGATGGATAAAATCAATATGTACACCGGTTCGTTTCTCCAGCTCCCGATACATGCTGACCTCACCCATTGTCCGGTAAACGGAAACAATTCCGCTGGGCATTGCGCACCAGTAAGTCAGACTTTTATCGCTGCCGTTTTCTGTAGCATTCTGTTCATTTTTCTGCCCGCAGCCGGAAAGCAGCAACGCAATGCTTAACAGACCGACCGCTACCCTTTTTAGATTCTTTTTCATTTTTATCACTCATTTCCTTCCTGTGCCAAAGACACAACCCTTGCATTGCAGCCGCCGCAGATACCCTCTGCCATGCCGCAAATGCTCCCTGTTATATTATTTCACTGCGCCAATCATAATTCCTTTCACAAAATACTTTTGAATAAAAGGATATACAAATAAAACCGGTATCGTTGCCACTAAGATAGTGGCATATTTAATGCTTTCACCCATGATAAATTTATCCGATGCGCTTGTATCGCCCATCATGCTCTCCATGGAATTCAGCAGCAATATTTCCCGCAGAATTAATTGCAGGGGATACTTATTTCTTGTTTCTATATAAAGCATTGCGTTAAACCAAGAATTCCAATGTCCCACACCGTAGAAGAGCGCCATAACGGCAATCGTCGGAATGGACAGCGGCAAAATAATCCGGAACAGTATCAAAATGTCATTGGCGCCGTCAATGGTTGCCGCTTCTGTGATAGCGGTTGGAATACCTTCAAAATTTGTCCGCATAATCAGCATATTATATGTACTGATGAGTCCCGGCAGAATCAGCGCCCAAAGACTGTCGCCAAGATTAAGATAGTTGTTTATCAGCAAATAGCCCGGTATCATACCGCCTGAAAAATACATGGTAAATATCATAAACAGCGCGAGCGGTTTTCTGAGAGCAAAACCTCTCCTGGTCAGCAAAAATGCCGCTACGGACGTAAATAGCAAATTCAAGCAGGTGCCGACTACCACAAGCAGAATCGTATTCCGGTATCCCGAAAAAATATTGGGATTCGCTATCACCGCCCGGTAGGCTGCCCACGAAAATCCTTTCGGAAAAAGCATGAGTCCTCTTGCACCAATCAACTGCGTACTGTCTGACAGGGAGCAGGTGATACAATAGTAAAAAGGATAAATTGTAATTACCATCATAAACAACATAAAAAGTACATTCATTACTTCAAAGCAGCGTCTGCCGATGCTTTTTTTTATAACCACACAAATCCCCCCTTAGAACAATGACGTTTCCGAAAACCGTTTAGAAAAGGTGTTCGCAGCAATTAACAAAATTAAATTAATCACCGACTGAAATAGTCCCACAGCCGTGGAAAAGCTATAGCGGGCGTGGGCAAGACCCATTCTGTAAACATAGGAAGAAATCACATCTGCTGTTTCAAAAGTCCCGGAATTGTATAGTAAAATAATTTTTTCATATCCTACACTGACAAGCTGTCCGATTCTTAAAATCAGCATAACAATAATTGTTTGGGCGATACCGGGCAGTGTAATGTGCCACAATTGTTTTAAATAACCCGCGCCGTCAACCACAGCCGCTTCATATAATTCCTGGTCTACTCCTGCCAATGCCGCTAAATAGATAATACTGCCCCAGCCGACGCTCTGCCAGATGTTCGTTCCGATATAGAGGGGACGAAAATATTGGGCATATCCCAGATAATTAACATTTTCACCGCCAAACGCCATGAAAAATCGAGTGAGTACGCCATCTTTCCCAAAGAAATCCACAATCATACCGCATAATACAACCATCGAAATAAAATGCGGCAGGTAGGTTACGCTCTGTACAATCTTTTTAAAACGCATGGCTTTTATTTCATTCAGCAGCAACGCGAACCCAATGGTAATTGGAAAAGAGAATAGCAAATCGTAGAAACTAATCAGCAATGTATTTTTGAAAATTCTCCAAAAATAGATTCCGCTGAAAAATTCTTTAAAGAATTTCAGTCCCACCCATTCGCTTGCGAAAATCCCTTTTGCAATCTCATACTGTTTAAAGGCAATCACAATGCCGCCCATTGGCAAATAACAAAAAATCAGATAATACAGGATCACCGGAATCGCCATAAGATATAAGTATTTATAACGACTAAACTGTTTCTGTATTTTTTGACCGAATCCATTATTTATTACGCAGCGAGCAGAATTTTCCGCTGCGGCAACTATGACATTTTTCATAATAGCTCTCCAAACTTTCGTTTATTTCAAAACCACCAATTCCACACCGGCTAAATAATTAAACCGTCCGAATACAAAGGAACCCTCCCGAATATCATACAATCCGCCTACAAAAAACTTTTCTTCCTCTTCATCATAAACATAGATAGTAGACGCGCCAAGGTCAAACACGCTTGTACCGGTATATTGGATTACACCTATTCCGTTGGCATAGTCCAAAGCCCGTACCTCTCCGCCGACAAACGTTTTCGTTGTGTAAATGCCGTTAATCAGAATCTTCTGATCTTTCCCTTCGCTGAGCGACACCAGTTTCTTATAAGCCACTATATATCCTTTCGGATTCAGCGCAAACTGTATAACGTCGCCTTTCTTCAAACCGGTCATTTCCGGAATATCACTTTTTGCCACCGTATACACAGTTATTTCGTTTTTGCCATACATACCGCGAATGGCATATACTTCTTCTCCATCATCATTGGCGCCGGTATTAACATCCGTCACACACAGCAGCGGACTGGTTGCTTTGATGAAGTCGTCGACAGTCATTACACAGGCGCCCGCCGTCAACACTTTATCACAGTCATAGCATAATGCTTTCATGATACTCTGCTCATTGACCAACTCACCTTTGCCGATTATTCTGAATTCGCTTTCCGCCGCTTCCTCCTTGGACTGGTCGGGCACGAGGAATAGCTTGGTATCTCCCGACAAGCGTACCGCGGTTCCAATGGTACTCAGATTGGAGCGATATATCTGATTCACAAGCTGATAGGACAGGCGAAACGTATCATTCTCAATGGCAGCCAGTTCTTCCTCTGACCATGGTTCAAACTGCTTCGCTGTGTTAATTTCCACAATTTTTGCATCTTTGTTCACGCGATAGGTAATCAGCATCCGATATTGCTCCGGCGTGCTGTAATCCTCACAGAATTTTGTGCATGGCGTACCGGATACGCCGTTATATGTAATTTTACTTGCAACATCTAGAACAACCCATCGGTTATTCTCTGTGAAAATTTTCATTTGCAGCGCACCGAAGGCGCCGGTTCCGACTTTGTTAATATAACCGTACACCACGCGGTCTTCCGCCTCAGCGCTCTTTTCGCTATAGACAATATATCCGAAAATGTCAAGATAGAAGGTGCGCGTATCATCAAAATACAGATGCTTTAATGTACTGTTATCCGCTTTATAAAGAACATCATTAATGCGAATTCCGTCCTCTGTAATTTCCTGCGGCATACCAAACACAGAATTTTTGCTGATACGAACAAGCTTAACATTCCTGCCTTCACCGTCGGATTCCGCTATCGAAAGAACCTGTCCCAACTCCAAATTCTGTACCGTTCTCCGTTTTGCGCCTTCATATATTTTAATGTCATATTCCTTTTTCGGATTCAGTTCCACCGTCCCCTTGCTGATTTTGTCGGCAATGGTATAGTCTGATGAAATCCCCTCTATCAGCACAGTGCGATAATGCGTCGCTTTTACAAGGTCATAAATACCGTCTCCGTTATTGTCAATAAACTGAACGCTGCCTTTTTCCGGCACGAGCAGTGTGGCGCTCACAGGCGTCTGCTTCATATTATATACAAAGCTGATATTTTTCGGAATGGTAATGGTTTCTCTGCGTCCATCCGCCGTTTCATAGACAAACCGGCTCTCTGTCACTTCTTCCTTCAGTATGGAATCTGCATCCACCGTCACCGTGTCGTTCCGATACTTTTGCGTATCAGCAAGCAGCAGCGTTTTTTCACTGTTTTTGTAGCTATAATAATAAAATTCCACACAGTACCCAAGCAATTCTGTCGAGTCAACGCCGCCCAAGGAATAAAACGCATCGTCAATCTTTATATAACCTTCCCGCACGCCGGCGTTTGTATACAGCGAAGTATATGCGTCTGCGGTGACGATTCCTTTTCCTTTGTAAATGTTGTAGTACTGCTCCAACAAAGCGGTGCCACCGCTCAGCTTTTGTGTCACGATACCGCCCGAGGCAGTAATCGACTTCACGACCAGCACGTTACTGTTTGCAGCATTCCAGAGCATTACTGCAAAATTTTCCGGCGTCAGCGGCGCGTTGTAATCCGAAATTTTCGTACCGGTGAGCAGCTTCAAATCATTTGCCGCAATGATATACCCCATTGGATAACCGCCTCTTTGTATGGCAACATCACCGCAACCCAAAATACCCAGCAGCGCTTTCAGCGCCTGCACTGTTGTCGCCGCTTCCTCGGGCGCGAACGTTTTGTTGTCCACGCCGCCCATGATTCCCAGCTTATAGGCTGTGTAAATATAGGGTGCATTGGCTTCCTCTGTGCCTACATCTGTAAACTCGTCAGATGGTTCTATCGTATTTTTTATAATCGTATTTACGCAATATTTTGCCAAATCCCCTCTACTGATGGTTTCATGATTCATCATACCGTCGTCTTCCGCCAAAATACCAACGGCAACTAATTTATCAAACGCGTCCATTCCTTTTTGCTCAGTCGTTTCTGCCGCAGCAGGAAGCATAACATTCATGCAAATTGCCAGAGACACGGCAGTGAGTATTGCTGTTAACCTTTTCATCATCTCATTTCCTCCGTCTCATTGATAAATGCTTCAATCATTTTTGCTGCCTGTGCTCTCGTAGCAGTCTCCCGCGGCGCAAATCTGCCATTTCCCACGCCGGAAATCATGCCAACTGATTTCATCGCTGCAACAGCGTCCTTCGCCCAGCCGCTGATTTCATCTGCGTCCGCAAATCCATCTCCGTCGGCAGGCGGCAGCTGCACCCGCAGCAATTCCATGGCGCGATAAATAATGACAGCCATTTCTTCACGTGTAATAGGACTTCCGACGCCAAAGCTTCCATCTTCCTTGCCATTCACCAGTCCCAATGCACAAGCGCCGGAAATATAGGGGTAATACCATGCAGATGCTTCAACGTCCGAAAAGCTGCTGTCGGCTTTGTCTGTATTCCCGATTGCCGCCATGATAAGCTTCACAAATTCCTCACGGCTCACTTCGTCCAAAGGACGAAATTTTGCGTCCTCCGCCGGCGCAATAATACCTTTTTCATAGAGCGTGAGAATGCTTCCCCGCGCCCACTCTACATCACCAAGGTCGTTGAATACCGCTGTATTCTCTGTCGGAACCACCGGATTGTTACCTGCTGCGGAATTTGAAATACTCACTTCTCCGCCGCCCAGAAGGCCTGTTCTGCCACCGGAGCCGCCGGAACCACCACCGCCCTGCATACCTGTCTGTTGTCCTTTTTTCTGCTCGCTCTGATATTTTTTGACGGCTGCCGAAAATGCTGTTCTAAACGCTTTTACGCTTACAAACGGCGACGACTCGACAATTTTCATGCTGATGGAATTGGCTTCCGCGTCCGGCAGCGTTTTATAATAGCTGTAATCCTCACTGTCATTCAGCAGCAGCTTCTCCTGCTGACCGATTACTTTTTTCAAATTGAGCCAAGGCGTGCTGTTGACTTGTTTTAAGACTTCGTCTGCCTGAACAAGGATGCTTTCGAGCGCTTCACGGTTTGCATATGGTTTTTGCTCATAGCACACGGTAATTTTATTCTCCAGCACCTGTTCCTCTGTTATTTTGTCCAGTTGCAGCGATTTTGCCCATGTGCTGAAAACCGTTCTCATCCCTGACTCTCCGGCTGCTTCGTTCACAGACCGCACAATGGTCGCCCATTCCGCATCGCTGGTCAGATACAAATCAGTCGTGAAAACCTGCTCCGTTTTTCCGACCACCGCACGAATATCATATTGTCCGCTGGGGTCTGTCTGCGCATCTACTTTATAGCGATACCCAAAATATCCTTCGGCGTCTGTATAAACCGGAACGGTTAGAATCGTTCTGCCGCTTGCCTTCGCCTCAATGACCACAAGTTGCTTGCCGCTTGCCTCCGTCTTTCCGGATATAAGCAATTCGCCCTCCAGCAGCTTCGCTTCAAACGCCTCTGTGCGCAGCTCGTTTTCCTCCGGCGCCGCGCCTTTTCCCGAAAGCAGACCGAATTTCGCTGCTGTGATCTTTCCGGCAGAAGCGTCGTCAATGACATAGGCTTTCGCATATAAGCCGTCATAGCTGTCCCTAGTCAGCGTTGCTGTAATTGTCTGCTGACTGCCGCCCGCAAATTCTGCCGGCTGCCGAATCATGTCTGCCATATGATGATTCGCATCATACACTGCCAGCACCACTTCAGCATTCCGAACGCCGTCTCCCTCATAATACGCTGTGACGCTGGCTGTCAGGTCGCCGCCCTTCGGCATGGCGGAAACCTTCTTCTTGCCCTGCATAAATACAGGGGTTGTAAACGACACATCAGAATCTCCTGTTGAAAAACGCAGCAGGGAATCGTTTTGGTATTCCTGTCCGTATATGTCATACACCTTTGAAACCGCCAACTGATATTCCGTATCCGGTTTTAACGCACCCTTAATGTTTACAAGTAGTCCCCCGTTTTTCCTCTTGCCGCTTACATCCACCGTTTCTCCGTCCGCGGCGCAGGTCAGCGTAATCCCGCCTGTTTTTATGGTAGAGAGCGGATTGGAAAATTCCGCTGTAATTTCTCCATAGCGCAGCTGCATATCCCGATAGCCGTCTGCCGGTTCGCTGCCGGTCAGGGTAAATGCAGAATGCTTTTCTTTCTCAAACCACACCTTTTCAAAATTCAGTTTTGTTTCTATGGTGTTGTTGGTAATCCCCCAACCATTGGAATTAAAACACAGATGCGTTGCTTTTGCCCATGATGGACCGCCTACCTGTCCAAAGTCCGCCAAAGGCAGTTCCAACAGCTTCCACCCTGTCCAGTTCACCTGGAAGGTGTATCTGAAATAGGGATTATTTGTACCGGTGCAATATATAACCGCATTCATGTCCGCACCGGTTGCCTTTTCGGAATATGCCCATATATACAGCGTGCTGACGCCGGATAAGTTTTTTTCAGTGTCAAACATAATATTAACATTGGGCACCGCCACCGTGTTTTCCCATCTCGCACTCTGGTCATAAATTCTGGTTATCGTGTCGTCAACGGTAAATCTTGTACCGGTAATACTGGAATCTTCTTTCGTATCCCAAATGGGAATCATGTTTTCCGGAATGATTTCCGGTTCCTCCCCGTCGTCCGGTGCTTCGCCATATTGCCGTCCGCCAAGCTCCTTCACCCCGCCATAGCTGATATCAAGATTTCTTTTTTCGCCGGTTTTGATACAAACGCGGGAGCGGTCAATATCGTCGAGCGTAATGACACATTGCGGTGTGATATTTTCCTCTTGCTCATAGACTCTGATATTTTTCAGCGTTGTTTGGTCAAGCAGCAGGTTAAAATCCGCGACAACAGTGCCTGCGCTAACCCCTTCCGCGAGCGAGGTTGCTTCAATGCCAAAAGGCTCGTTTCCCGTCACCCTGATCTCATCCAAGATGACACTCAGCACCTTGGATCCTACTAAGCCATGCAGTACAAACCGTATTTTGTCAATCTTATTGTCTGCCGGAAGACCAAGGTCAACCGTTCCTGCCAGATTGCCGTTAATATAGAATTTCGCTGTACTGCCATCCTCCGATTGCAGTACATAATGTACCCATTGGTTCGCATATGCACTCATATAGTTCGTTCCGAAATTTTTTCTTTTCCCTTGCACAAACCCCTGTAAACTCTGTTTATTTATGCAAACTGTCTCGTTGGAAGCAAGTGCGCCCTCGCTACTAAAATAGCCGGAAATGATTTTATTCGCATAGTCCGACTTCATTTTAAATTCCACCGTCAACCCGCCGTCTTCCTTGCTCCACGGTCGTGTAAACGGAATGTCTAAAAACACTTCTCCGCCTTTTCCCCGCTCTTTCAATCGCAAGCCCACGTTGTCCGTCAAATAGGTGTAGTTATCCTTGCTGGTGTCGGAGACTTCCGTCATCTTTGATACAATCTCATTGATTTCGTTTCCGGATATCGCCGTGACGCCATCGATTCCCTCCGCAAAATCCTCGCGCAGATAAGTCGTTACACCCGGCTCCGTATCTTCATCACTTACCCCTGCTGCTACTACGTCGTCTGCCTCTTCCTGAAAATTCTCCAACTCCGCAGAATCCTCCACCGATTCCGGAGGCGTTGTGTCCACCGATTCCGGAGGCGTTGTGTCCACCGATTCCGGAGGCGTTGTGTCCACCGGTTCCGAAAGCGTTGTGTCCACCGGTTCCGAAAGCGTTATGTCCACCGGTTCCGAAAGCGTTATGTCTGCCGGTTCCGAAAGCGTTATGTCTGCCGGTTCCGTTTCGGGTTCCGCAGCAACAAACCAAGCGGCAGTCCCCATCATAAGCGCCGCTGTCAGCAGCAGAGCCGCTATTTTTTTCATAGTCCTTTCCCTCCCTCGTTTTATGCCTGTCAACACAATTCTCTATTGATTCAAAAGCTTTGCGGTAAAGGTTTTACCCCTTGAACCGGCACAGTCTATTTTTAATGTTACACCGCTATCGCCTTTCGTCACTCCAATGCCGCTGTCAGCGCTTTCAAGCGCCATTTTCTGATTTACGGTCACGGTAAGCTCCGTCAGCTTCTGTGTGGGATCGCTGACGCTAATCTCCATCCCGCCTTCGGTTGCTTGCGCCATTACCATACAGGGCGCGGATACGCTGATATTTTCACATTTACCGTTTCCCCAGAATACCATTTGTGTGATACCTAGCTTTTTCTCCCGCACTGCCTGTAGTAGCGCGGTGTTTGAAAGAATCTCAATATCAGGATTTTTACTATACTCCGCCGTCTGCTCCGCTGTTTTGTTCGGCAAAACAACATAGGCGTATTTCTGATTTTTCGGGCTCACGCCATGCTCAAACCAGAAAGTCAGATAGTTCGTTTCCGCATTTACTTTTTTCATTGTCACCTTTCCGCCTTCCGGCAGGTAAAAGCCCGCGTCGTTCTGAAGGTGAATCCAGGACGGATTTTCAAACGATTTCTCATATGCAGCCACCTTTTCCAGCAACTGACCGTCCACTGTTACATCCTCTGTTCCCTGAATATAACCCGCTCCATCATCCAGCAGCATACTGCCATCCTCTGTGGGGGCATAAATTTTGCATTCCAGCACGCTGTTCCATTCATTTACCGTATTGCCATGACCATAAATCCGCACATATCTGGCGGTTTTATTTTTCAGTGAATACCCTTGTATTCCCGCTTTGCCCTTCACCGATGTACCGGAATAGACTTTTTCCCAAGTTTTGCCGTCTTCCGATACCTCCAAATCAAATTTGGTTTCGCGTACATTGCTGTTAAAGAATGCAATTCCTGCATAGCCGAGCGGCTTGTTCTCGCCCAAATCAAATGCAATCCATGCATCGCCGTCCGCCGACCATCTGGTGTCCAGACTGTCGTCAATCGTATTTTCCGGTACATTTTCTTCCTCCGGAACCGCACTGGCGCTCACCTTGACCACAGAATAAGGAATTGCAGTTACCGCCCCTTCGATTTTCTGTTTCTCCCGAAGCCATCTCTGTTCTATGGTGGTCTGCACGTCAAAGCCGTCGTTTGCATGAATATCTGCCCCCAGCGCCACCAATTCGTCGTCGAACATAAACCAGGATTTTTTCGCTTCCAGACTGCAATCATGCGCCGGCGCCGGACCGCCATAGCTGCTCACAGACTGATCCTCACTGCCCGGTCCGTGATAGGATTCCAGCTCCATTGCCGCCGCGCCGTAGACGCCGTTGCTCACGCCGCCGACAAAATCCTTGCTGGACAGATATTCTCTGCCCCCAAAAATGCTCACTGCCTGACGTTCCTGTGTGTCCGCCGTAACACCCGGCATGTGATAACGATCTCCCGACCAGAAGGAAGCGGTCCGGTAGCCGTCATATTGCCACGGGTCATTATAGAAATACAGCATACCGTCGCCGGTGTACCAGTTTGTCATTCCTTCACTGTTGATAGATTCATAATTATAGATTCTAGAGGAGGACATTGCCAGAACAAATGCATATCCATCGCGCTGATGCACCATCCTGTCCTCGTTGTAATACACCTTATTGATTGCGTAATCCTCTCTCGGTTTAATGGTATCGTCCGCCATAATCGCCTGCAGCTTGTTAATCTGGTCAATGCTGAGCGGTTTGTAGTTTTTCTGCGAATAGTAATCCATGGTTTCGTCTTCCTGCACATGATGCTTCACCAGAGATTTCATGCGTGCGCAGTCCTCCGCCGGCATAGTATCTGCCAGCGAAATCATTGCTCTGATAACGTGACCTCCGCCGCCCTGATGCTCCCATCCGACTCCTCTGCCGCGTACCGCGCTTGAAATACCGCCTTTATACATAAAAGGCTCATAGCACTCATAAATCCACTCGGCAAAATGATCCATACGCGGGTCTGTAACAGCAAATTTTGTGTTGTTCAAAATCTGGAGAATCGGCACCAGCGGCGTCAATTCCGCTATTCCATAGCTGCCGTTCATTGCATGACGGATATGGAAAATGTAGGAGCCGTCTTCGTAGTGACCCTCGCCCTCGTCAACATATTCCATTGCCGATGCCATTCCGTCGCGCGCTTTCACGATTCTCTCCGCATCGTTGTGCAGCAACGCGGCTCCGATAATATTATAAATAATGAGCATTCGGTTAGAACCCGTATTCTTTACCCTGTCGCATTTTATATCCACCGGTATCAGCCATTTTTCAATCTTGTCCGCCGGAAGATCCTCCTCCAGCAGCAGCAGGGAATCCACGATATACTGCGGCGTAGTGACCTCCCAGTCATACCAGTTGAAGCCGCCGCCCTTCTTCCATCCCGCTCCCGAACGAACATTTTCTCCGTAGACATGGTCATAGAGCCAGTCAAATCCATAGATAATTTTTTCCAGCACCTTTGGATTTTTATATAATTCTGTCCCCTTCAGCGCATATGCCCGTGCTATGTACCAGAGAAGTTTATATTGATTCGACATATCCAATGTCTCCGCTATTTCCTCCTCCCCGAAAAGCGCAAACAAATCAGAATCCTCATCGTTCATCATTTCCAGACTTTTCTTTCCGTTCGCACCGGCAGTATCAACGACTTCTTTGATATAGGGATTTGTCAGGTCGTTGTCCTCCGTTCCAATCAGGTTCTGCCGCCAGTTTTGCCGAAGCTGTTTCAAGTCTTCGTCCGTTACAGTGCTGATATCAAACTCGGTATAATGAATCATATAAGCAGCAAAATCACTCATCCTTCTGCTGTTCGCCAAAGCATATACACTTTCGCTGTCACTCACCGCAGTCAGTTTGTTTTTTTGCACCACACACTTGCCAAGCGCCGCCGCCGTTTCTCCCAGCGGCAGATACAGCGTCTCATTGACGGATTCCGGCGGCTGCGTGAATTCTTTTGTTTCGCCGTTTACAATATATTGCTTTTCTCCTGCCATTGCTTGAATTTCTTTACCGTCAAAAGTAATCTTAACGCCTGTTCCTGTCCGTTCACTCTCTCCTGCCGAAGGACTAAACTGCGAAATTTTTTCTGTAGTGCAGCCCAGATAATCTGCAAAATAGCTGACCGGTACAAATGGGGCGCCGTTTCTTTCTATGCTTGCCTTTGTAGTGTCAGCTTCACAAAGTGCTTTCAATTCTCCATGATACAGTGTTTTGGGGTTTTCCTCGTAAACAATTGCTGCATCTGCAACTGCATTTTGATATGCCGCCTGAAATTCCTCTGTATAATCTGCGGTTGTACTGCCGCCCGAAGCCGTTTTCAGCACTATTTTATCAAAATAGAGACGTGTTCCCGCCAGTTGTTTCATATTCCACTCACCCGTATTGGCGGAAACATAAGTGATTTTATTCCACACGGCGCCTCTGGCGATTTCAAAATCCTCCTCAAGCTTGAAGCTGAAGTTTCTCCAGCCCTCCCAGTCAACAGCAATTGCCTTTGTTTTAAAATAGGACTCTCCATTCGCTGTCTGCGGATCGCAGTGGACGATAATCGCAAACTGTCCGCCGGTGGCTTTTTCCGAATAGACCGCAAACTCCATTCTGTTATATTCGCTCCAATCCCGCGGTATATCTTGTTTCATTTGAATCCCTTTCGAACTTCCGTGATCCCACAGCAGGCTATAACGCGAACTCATCCTTTGCTTGGTAGACGGAATACCGCCGGTATTAAGCAATATCCCCATATTATCCGTGTTTAGAATCACATGCTGCGTATCATTCGTCTTCTCCTGCTCAGGAAATCCGTCCCATGCCGCATGAACCGGCAACAAATTCGTCGTCAGCGCAACCGCCGAAAGCAACCCTATTTTGCGCATATACCTCCAAAATAACAACTTTTTCATCAACCGTCCCTCCTGTTTTGTTTTTACCTTATGTACTGTTTTCAGCAGGAGATTATCATCCCACCAAAAAAATTAAGTGCTTCCCTCCGCATGAGGAGCTGCATCTTAATTAGTTATAGTTTTATTTTAAAAGCGTATTTTGAAAAAATCAACTATCTTTTGCTACGTTTGACTGTACTTTTTCTACAATTTTAATAGATTTCACTGTTTCTGCAACTATTTTTTGTAAAACGCAAACAATCACATCATTTTCACATTCCAAAATTATACAAATGATTGTCTTTTCTGTTTCCTTTTTTCTTTCGCTGCAGCTTATTGCCGGATACTGTTATTTCTCCTATTCTTTTCATAAAAAAACTCTCGAATAAGACGATTGTGTCATTTCGAGAGTTTTTGTCATATTTTTATGTCAGACTATTTTACTTTCAGTCTTCTCTGTTTTCTTTTTATTCTTCTGTTTGATATTCTAATTTCTTTCCCTTTTCTTTATAAACCATATTGGGATAAATACGGTTCAGCCGTTCGTCCGAATAATGCGTATCTAAAAATTGTTCCACACGGTTTCTTGCCGAAACACCTTCGTTTCGGGCAGACATACGTCCTACCGCCGCCGCGGAAACCAACACGTCAACCACCATAAACACCAGCAAAATCCATGTCACAGACCGTCCCCAAGAATTCGGAATCCGTTCTATCCGCTTTGACATAAACGGATAGATATCTTTCACCCAAAGGACTGCCAGCAGACCCCAAAACAGTGAATAGAGCAAATTGACCCGTCCGTGAAAATTCAGCGGAAACTGACTATAATCCCACGAAACGGTTCCGAACAATGTCTGCTGCACATAACTGCACAAATATTCAAAGGCGGCGCCCAACACTGAACCTGCCAGAAAAATATATAAATCCCGTTTTCCGCTGAGCCAAATCAAACTGACCGTCATGAGCAGTGCGCCGAACCCATAGACCAAATTAAACGGTCCGTAAATCAGCCCTGTCCTGCTCTCAAAATGCCCTCTGGTGATCAAACACCAAATGGTTTCCAGCACCACACCCAAAAAACAGCCGCTGAAGAATACCCAAAACAATTTGTAGAAGTTCAAACCGGAAGCAAAGCGTTTCATGTCTCTTCTCCTTTTTATGAACTATTACTATCAATTGACAAGCGTATTTACTTTTGTTAATTGATGGTACCATTATATCCGAATTTTGTCGAAATGTAAAGACTTTGTTCAGTCATCAACAAAGTACCACCGCGCTTCTATGATACGTTTCGCCATGGAACGGCACCCATTTATACGACAGTCTCCCGATTGGCTAGGCTGCTATTTTGTGAAAGCTTCTGAAAGAGATTTCGCAAAACCAAAACAGCCGTGACTGCCAAAATCACCTCTGTGACTGTTTGCGCATATGCCAAGCCATAGAGCGGAAACAGTGCGTTCAAAATATATAACGCCGGTATCTCCATCACAATTTTTCGCAAGATAGCAAATACAAACGCCTTTTTCCCCATGCCGAGCGCTTGGAAGATACCCACTGCCAAAAAGTCCATACACAAAAACGGCAATCCAAAACACATGCCGCGCAAAAAGCTGGTGCCATAATCAATAATGTTCTCATTTTCCATAAACAAACGTGTGAGAAAGCCTGCTCCGAAATAATACAACACCACAACTGCCGCCGTAAATCCAAGAATGATTTTAACAGAGAAAACAATCGCCCGCTTCATTCGCTTGGTATCACCGCTTGCATAGGTATAGCTGACAAGCGGCATAATCCCCTGCGAAAATCCCAGTGCAATCTGCATAGGTACCATATTAACTTTATATGAAATTCCCATTGCCGCCACTGCGTCAGAACCAAACGATGCGGTAAAATTGTTCAGTACCGTCATTCCGGTAACGTTCAAAAGATTTTGAATTGCCGCCGGAACACCTACGCCGCAAACCCCCATAACAATTGCCTTTTTGAACCGAAACATGCGCGGATTGATGCATACATATGTTTTTTTCCGTTTCACATAGAGTAGAATAAAGAAATATGCACATGCCGTACAATTGGAAAGAAATGTCGCAAGCCCTGCGCCCGCCGCACCCATGTTCAGTCCCTGCGGCAAAATAAAAATCGGGTCAAGCAAAATGTTTAAAAAACAGCCGCTCATAGTACCAATACTTGCATGAAGAGTCGCGCCCTCCGAGCGCACCAGATATGCCATCACCACATTGAGAATAGACGGCATGGCGCCGCACGCAACCGTCCATTTCAAATAATTTCCTGTGGCAGTTACCGTCTGCGCATCTGTTCCAAGAATCGTAAGCACCGGATTTTTTCCGATAATATAGATAAAAGAAAACAGCAGTCCGCAAAACACCGAGCAATAAAAACCAAACGCCGATGTACGCCGTACCGTGTCATATTCTTTTCTGCCAAGCGCACGGCTCATCATGCTGGAACTGCCAACGCCAAACAAATTATTCACCGCATTAAATGCGAGCAGTAATGGCGCAGCAAGCGTCACTGCTGCGTTTTGTATCGGGTCGTTCAGCATACCGACAAAATAGGTGTCCGCCAGATTATATATCACCATCACCAACGAACTAATCACCGTTGGAATCGCCATAGACAGCACTGCCCGCGGCACTGGCGCCTGTTCAAATAAAAATAATTTTTGTTTATCTTCCATGATTTTTTAATACCTTTCTTTTTTCAAAACAACTCATCCAATAAAATGTAGTATCATTTTCTCCGACCTCGGTACTATTCCCAGCTTTTCAAACGGCATATTGTAATCGCAGCCTGCATATTTTTCCCACCATGCTTTCCGTTAAAATGATAGTGCAGACTTCTTTAGGTGTTCCGCCTGACATTCTCCCATTTATGTACGAGTTATTATTTTTATCATTTCTGCCGTTCAAGCAGCCAATTCATTTTTTAATATTACAAGACCTCCTGCTTGTAGAAACTTTACAGCAAAAGGTCTTGTTTTCATATCACATATTTTTAGCTCAAAAATGCTTCCGCCGCTTACTCACTCAAATCCATGTCCGCCACAACCTCTGCACAGCGGTCGCATAGTTCCGGATGGTCGCCATGACTTCCTACAGAATCCGTGAACATCCAGCAACGCTGGCATTTTTCGCCCTCCGCCGGCTGCACTTTGACGCCGATTCCGGTCAATTCGCTTTTTTCTTCCGGTTCACCTTCCGTCAGTTCCACCTGAGAAGCAATGAAAATCATGGGTAGAATATCCTCGTTTGCTTTCAGGAACTGTGCCATTTCGCCGCTTGCCGTAATACTTACCTTTGCCGCAAGCGAAGAACCAATCACTTTTTCATTTCGCGCACTTTCCAGCGCTTTTGCCACGTCGCTTCTGACATCCAGCAATTTATCATATTTCTGTTCCAGCGGCTCATTCACATATTGGTCGTTTTTCTCCGGCATATCGTTATACAGAATAGACGTTAAATCGTCTCCGCTGTGGTGCGGCATTGCCGCCCAGATTTCCTCCGAAGTGAACGCCAATATCGGCGACATAATGCGAACCAGCGCGTCCAGAATCAAATACATTGCCGTCTGTCCGCTGCGGCGGCTCTGGCTGTCCGCTTTTTCTGTATACAATCGGTCTTTGATGATATCCAAATAGAAGTTACTCAAATCCACGACACAGAAATTGTGCAGTGAATGATACACTACATGGAATTCATAATTATCATATCCCTGACGTGCACGTTCCACTAAATGATTCAGTTTCAGCAGTGCCCACTGATCCAGTTCCTCCATTTTTTCATAAGGAACCATATCGGTTTCCGGATTGAAATCACTGATGTTCCCCAAAATATACCGCGCTGTGTTACGAATCTTACGATATCCTTCCGACAGTTGTTTCAAAATG
This sequence comes from Clostridia bacterium, assembly GCA_022801925.1. Classification (GTDB taxonomy): domain Bacteria; phylum Bacillota; class Clostridia; order RUG12999; family RUG12999; genus JAAWTG01. Next base: position 53,786 of record JAAWTG010000009.1, read on the forward strand.
TCGTTTGAGATTTTCACATCGCTGCGGTAGTCTGCCGACGCAATCCACATGCGCAAAATATCCGCGCCGTATTTTTTGATAACGTCCTGCGGGTCAATGCCGTTGCCCTTGGATTTGGACATTTTATTCCCTTCCAAGTCAATCAGCATACCGTGCGTGAGAACGCTTTTATAAGGCGCTTTTCCTGTGTTCGCAACGCTAACCAGCAGTGACGACTGGAACCAGCCGCGGTATTGGTCGTTTCCTTCCAAATATAAATCCGCCGGCCACTGCAAATCTTCTCGCTGCTGCAACACAGCGCCGTTAGAAGAACCGGAATCAAACCAAACATCCATGATATCCGTTTCTTTTGTCAGTTCTTTGCAGCCGCATTCGCAAACAAAATCACTGCCCAGAATTTCTTCCGCTGTCATTTCAAACCACGCATTCGACCCTTTTTCGCGGAACAAATCCGCCACTTTTTGAATGGTTTCGTCTGTGATCAGTTCTTTTCCGCAGTCTTTACAATAGAAAATCGGAATCGGCACGCCCCAGACACGCTGACGGGAGATACACCAGTCATTGCGGTCTTGTACCATGTTTTTAATGCGTTCTTCGCCCCATGCAGGCAGCCATTCTACTTTTTCAATTTCGCGCAGCGCTTCTTCCTTGAATCCTTTTACGGAAGCAAACCACTGCTCTGTCGCGCGGTAGATAATCGGTTCTTTACATCTCCAGCAGTGCGGATAGGAGTGCGAAATATGCGCTTTGGCAAGCAAGGTGCCGTCCGCTTCCAGCCGCTCCAAAATTGCGCCGTTTGCTTTTTCATAGAACAGTCCCGCAAACGGTCCCGCTTCTTCCGTTAAATATCCCTTTGCGTCCACCGGCACAACCGTTTCAATATTATCATATTTCTGGCAAACATCAAAGTCCTCCATACCATGCCCCGGTGCTGTATGTACACAGCCAGTACCGGCTTCCAAGGTGACATGGTCGCCCAAAATCACAAGCGACTGACGCAGCAGGAACGGATGTTGGCAAGTCATGTATTCCAGTTCGCTGCCCTGCACTGTTTTGATAACACTGTAATCTGCAATGCCTGCCGTCTTGCATACTTCGTCCACCAGGTCGCTAGCAATGACATATGCTTCGTTACCGTTTTTCACAAGGCTATATTCAAAATTCTCATTCAGACACACCGCCATATTCGCAGGAAGCGTCCAAGTCGTCGTTGTCCAAATAACAAAATATACCTCTTCTTTGATATCTGCAAACAGTCCTTTGTCGTCTGTTACTTTAAATTTTACATAGATGGAAACGGTATCATCATCTTGATACTCAATTTCTGCTTCTGCAAGCGCTGTCTGGCAGTCTGCACACCAATAAACCGGTTTCAAACCTTTATAGATAAACCCTTTTTTCGCCATTTCACCAAACATTTCAATTTGTTTTGCTTCAAATTCCGGTTGTTTGGTCAAATAGGGATGTTCCCAATCGCCAATCACGCCCAACCGTTTGAACTGTTCGCGCTGGTTATTCACATATTTGTCCGCAAATTCGCCACATTTCTGACGGAACTTGGATACCCCCGCTTCGTGCGGCGTGATACCGAGCGCTTTCATTGCCTGTTTTTCAATCGGCAGTCCATGCGTATCCCAGCCTGGCACATACGGCGCGCGGAATCCGCTCATATTTTTATAACGGACAATCAAATCCTTCAGAATTTTGTTCATGGTATGCCCCAAATGAATGTCTCCATTGGCATAGGGCGGTCCGTCATGCAGAACAAAAACCGGTTTTCCGGCATTTTTCTCCATCAGTCCGTCATATAAACGTTCTGCTTCCCATTTTTTTAATGTTTCCGGCTCCTTCACCGGCAAATTTGCCCGCATAGAAAAATCCGTTTTAGGCAAATTCAGTGTTTTCCCATAGTCCATTTTCTCTATCGCTCCTTCAATAAGGCGCTTTGCGCCGTCATTCAACAATTTCATCGTGGATTGCCCACCGAAAAATGAAGCAACACGCATCTTGTCACCAAACAGAGATACCTTCATTTTTCTCTATCACAATGGTAAGTTAATCTTCTTCCTGTATATTTTCTACGCTCATTTGCTGCTCCATTGCCTGCCGGATATGCAGCATGGTTTCCTCTCTGCGCAAACGTATTTCTTCCGATTCTGCCGGTTCAAAAGACGCTGCCGACGGTGCATATGACTGCTGTGCCACATTTTCTGCCACTCCGTCCACTGCACTCTGCGGCGCGGCATGGTAGGTTTGCGCCTGCGCCGACTGCGGCGGCGCCGGTTCTGCCTGTGGCAGCACCTTCGGATTCGCTTCCGGTATCTTTTCAATCATTTCCAGCCCCGACTGCAAAATAGAACGCATTTGGTTTTTGTAGCCCGCCATCACCATCTTCATCTGTTCCAATTCCATATTAATCTGGGATAACTGGTGTTTGCTGTCCATCAGAAGTTCCCGCGCCTTGGTTTCCGCTTCTTCAATAATGGTCTGTGCTTTGGCGTTTGCTGTTTTTTTCACCTCATCGCTGGTACTCTGCGCCACAATCAAGGTGTTTTGCATAACGTCCTCCATAGATTTATAGCGGCTGACGGCTGTTGTGAGTGTACCAAGTTTGTCTTTCATGGAAACATTTTCCATATAAAGTTCTTTGTAGTCCTGTAAGAGGATACGCATAAACTCATCTACATCTTCTTTGTTATATCCGCCTAAATTTTTCTTAAATTCCTTCATTTCAATGTCCAGTGGCGACAGCATACTTCCTCCATCCCTTCTTCTGTTATCCTGCAAAAGGCAGTCTCAGCCCTGTCTTCCGGCATGTCACACGGCTGAACCTGCCTTATTTACCGATATTGTTTTACCAATACCTTGAGTCTTCCTTTTTTCGTTTGTCCTAAAATGCGCTCTACTGCAAACTTCCCGTTTCGGCGCACAGACAGGATATCTCCTTCTTTGATTTTCTGCGCTGGATCCTTCGCTTCGCGGTGGTTTAAAGAAACATCTCCCTCGCTGATAACCTCCACAGCTCGTCCGCGTGACTGGCGCATCACAGCCGCAACAAACGCATCCAGCCGCAAAGACGCAACGCCAATTTCTATGTGTTCAAACACGCGCGGCGGTATAGTCGCTTGCTCCGGCAGCACCTGCTCACAAGTGACCGGAACTCTCCCTATTTTATCCAGATTGCGGCAGATATATTCCGCCATTTCAGCGGTACAAAACACCCATGCGCCTTCTTCGTCCGGTGCAATATCTCCGACTGTTTCCCGCCTGATGCCAAGCGACAGAACCGCCCCCATCACGCTGCGGTGCGGAAGCTGTTCCTGCTTTGACCGAATGCGTACCACGCCAATGCCAAACTCCACTTCTGCGGCGCTTTCTATGTAGTCGGGACAAAACGCCAAAATTCGCCGTTCTGCCTCCGCATAACCGCCGCTTTCAAACAATTGCACTTTGCCGCGGGCAAAGTCTTTCGCCAACACTTGTTCCTCCGGCGTTAAAAACCATGTTGTTACGGTATAATTTCCGTCTGCCGCCCGGCGGATATCATCTTCTATTTTCGCTAAAAACAATTTTTCCTGTTCCATCACATCAAAACCAATATAACGATTTGAATTAAAATAGAGCCGATAATTTGAATCGCAAACAGTGCAATCACCGGCGAAAAATCAATTGGCATATTCCCCAGCGGCGTGCGGTTCAAAAGTGAACGAATCGGCGCAATTAAAAATTCCGTCAATTGATACAACATATTTTTCAATTTGTACATAAATTCGCCGCCCACGCCCATCGGCACCCAGGACAGCACTGCCCGTGCAACAATCATCAGCGTCATGATATTCATAACAGCACTGAGTGACCGCACAAGCGCGGTTGCGAGAACAGCCATCTTTTACACGCTCCTATAAAATCCCTTTGTTTTTCAGTTCATCTCTGAAATCGCCCATGATATTTACATTATACGGCGCAATCAGATAAATATGATTGGATACGCGCTGAATTGACCCACCTAACGCATAAACTGCGCCGCTGAGAAAATCAAACACTTTATGTGCCACTTCTTTTTCCAACAATTCCAGATTAATCACAACAGGACGGCGTTCCTTGAGGTGATCGGCAATTTCCTTTGCTTCATTAAAATCGTCCGGTTGGATAATCACCACATTAAACCGCGTCGTTGCATTGATGTCAATGACTTTATTCTTTTTGGAAGATGTGAATACCGGCGGTTCCTGATACATTTCCGTGCTATCCATTTCTTCAAATCCGTAATCATCGTCCTCACCGCTAAATCCCATCGCGTTCAACAATTTAGATGTAATTTTTCCCATTCCTAAAGCCCCTCCTGCATCTTTTTCTTTTGCACGCAACCCTCACGCCCGGCTGCCAAAAACTGCACTGCCAACTCGGACTAAATTTGCGCCTTCTTCCACGGCAATCTCAAAGTCACCGCTCATACCCATAGATAAGTACTCCATTTTAATATTATCATAAATCTGCGGAATGTCAATAAAAACTTTGTATAAACTTTGAAAATGTGCTCTTGTTTTGGCAGAATCCTGTTCTATCGGCGGCACTGTCATCAGTCCCCGCACCCGAATTCCTGCCAAAGGCGAGATTTCTTGCAGCGCCTCCGGTAGTTCTTCCTGCAAAAACCCAAACTTGTTTTCATCTCTGCCGATATTCACTTGCAGCAGCACATCGCTCACCAGTCCTGCTTCCAGCGATTGGCGGGAAATTTCCTTTGCCAGCTTTAGAGAATCCACTGAATGAATCAACGTAGTTTTTCCAATCACCTGTTTCACCTTATTGGTCTGCAAATGCCCAATCAAATGCACCCGCGGTTTTCCCTCCAGCGCCGGCAATTTTTCCAAAAGTTCCTGCACACGGTTTTCACCGATATCCGTAATACCACATGCCAGCGCCTCATTGACAAGTGCAGCCGGTTTCGTTTTACTCACGCCAATCAGCGTTATATCCGTCTCGCTGCGTCCGGCACGCTGCGCCGCCTGTGCAATCCGCCGCCTGACAGAAGCGACTCTCTCCTGCATTTCACTTTCCATTTCCGCACCACTTCCTTTCTATTCAGGAACTCTCTTTCTATCTTACACCGATTCAGGATTTATTATTACATCATCATAGAGCAATAGCGCGTCTTCTCTGACATTGTCCTCTTTGATGATGGCGATATCCTCCGCTTTATATAACACATTAACCGGTCGTTTTTCCGCAACGCCAAGCTTGTTGATATATACAAAAGTTTCACTGTTTTGCTCCACCACAGCCTCTGATGGCACTTTCAGTCCGGAATATTCTTTTTTGATGATATCAACATTCACGCTGCGTTTCATATAGATATCCGGTACATATTTGGAACTGGTAACAACAATGACGTTTTTTCCGTTTTGTTCCGCTGAAATACTGCTTACCTTTGCTTCCACAGCCTCATGTTCATCACCGGTAATGCGCAGACGGACTTTTTGTTCCACCTGAAAATCCTGCGCATCTTTTTTGGATACCAATACGGCAGTCTGCCATTCACTGTTATCCACTACTTTGCAAACAGGAAACGGCGTAACGCCGGTGTTCACCGTGAACTTGTCCTGTTTGAGAAAGTTCTCCAAATCGGATACACCGAGAGAATTGCTGTTCTCCATGGTTAGCTGCGTTTCCAAACCATCCACTGTGTCGCAATATATGCCACCATGCGGCGCAGTTAAATTCTGCCGCTGGCTGCCAAGCTGCGCTTCCAGCTGCTGCTTTTGATTTTCCAGTTCGCTTTTTAATGTGGACATTGCGCTATTTCCGCCACTGACCGCCGTTTTTCTGCCCATCAGGCTGTTAATACGCCGCTTTGTCTCCTCCACTTTTGTGAAGTTCCCTTCCTTCGTATACCGGATAATTTCTTCCGAAAGCGCACTGATTTGGTTGTCAATCAGCATCGCATCCTGATTCACATAACTGTCGCTGGTCTCTGCTATATTCATTTCGTGAATGCGCTCGTTAACCTCCTGCAAATCTTGGCTCACTTTAGGGTCTACATTCCCCTTATACCAATATCCCACATTCGCCCAACGCGTCACTTTCGTGCCGCTGGCTACATTGCTTTGCAGCGTTCCCTGTGCGTCCGCCGTGATGGGATATTCTTTACGAATCACAATCCCATTGGCATTCACGCTTTCTTCATAGGTGCCGCTTACCACCACTGTGGTCTTGCTGCCGCCGGTATAATTGGTATATAGACTCCAGCAACCAATCACCACTGCCGCCAATATGGCTACCGTAATCAATTTTTTCACGGAAGCATTCCTCCTTCAAGCGTTCTATTCTTTTGCGTCCATGATTGAAATTGTCTTCGCCGGTATCAATGTAGAAATTGCATGTTTGTATATCAGTTGCTGTTTTCCCTCCGAATCTATCAGTATACAATAATTGTCAAACCCACGAATCACACCGCGAATTTGAAACCCATTTAATAAAAACACCGTTACCAGAATATTCTCTTTCCGTGCCTGATTGAGCAGCGTATCCTGCAAATTGATTCCATTTCTCATGTTTTATCCCTCACCTTTCGCCCATTTTATGATTTCCTCTTCCCGCAGTTCCTCCGGCTTTGTCCAATGCTGCGCACTGCGCCGGAACCACGTCAATTGCCGTTTGGCATACCGGCGGCTTTCCTGCTTGATTTTGTCTACCGCCTCCTCCAAAGAACTGTTGCCCTCCAAATAATCTAACATTTGGCGGTATCCAATCGCCTGCATACTGGTGTGCTGCCGTCCGGCGCCCAGCGTCACGCACTGCTGCACCTCCGCCAAAAGCCCCTGCTGCATCATGACGTCCACCCGCCGGTCAATCCTGTCATAAAGTGTCTCCCGTTCATGTTGCAGCGCCATGTAATACGTCCGGTAGCGCGGCGGTTCCAAACGGCTTCGGTGGTTGTGCTCACTCATAGTAACGCCTGTCAATTCATAGACCTCCACTGCGCGCACCAGCCGTTTCACATTGTTTTCATGAATTTTTGCGGCGCTCTGCGGGTCTATTTTTTCTAAATACTCATGCAGCCATGCACTGCCCTTTTCCTCCACCTGCCGCATGAGTTTTTCCCGCACTGCTCCCGCTTCTTTCTCCTGCTCGCTGAGTTTGATGTTTTGCACTACCGTATCAATATATAGTCCTGTGCCGCCCACCAAAATGGGCAGTTTCCCACGTGTGTGGATTTCTTCAATTGTTTGGTGTGCCAACGGTACATACTGCGCCAGCGAAAAATTTTCCGTCGGCTCCACAATATCCAGCAAATGATGAACAATCCCGTCCCGCTCCGCCAAATCCGGTTTCGCTGTTCCAATGTCCATATGACGGTAGACCTGCATGGAGTCCGCCGAAACAATTTCCCCATCTAACAGCTTCGCCAAACGGATACCTACCGCTGTTTTGCCGCTTGCCGTTGGTCCGCCAATGACCAGTAGTGGTATCATAAGCCTTTCCCACACGCCTTTCCTATAATTTGCGTTTAAACAATTTTTCCATAAACGTCTTATCCAGCGCCACTGTCACAGGACGTCCATGCGGACAAGTTAATGTATTCGGTGTTTTTAGCACCTCGTCCACCAACTGTTCCATTTCATGCTGCGTCAAAATTTTGCTTGCCTTGATTGCCGCACGGCACGCCACTGTATAGAGCATACGCTCCTGCACCTCCGGTGTTAAACTGTTTGCATTTTTCATACCCAGCGTCACAACTTCCATGAACATGTCGGAAATGCATTCCGTTTCCACCTCCGCCGGAACGCTGCGCAGCGCCACATCGCCGCTGCCGAAATCTTCCGCTTCAAATCCCAATTCTTCGAGCAGTGAAAGATTTTCCAACACAAATCCTTTCTCCACCGGCGTGAGCGTCACAACTTCCGGCAGGAGCAACTGCTGCGGTGCGATTGCACGTTTTCCGCGCTGCCGGACCAGCCGTTCATAAATCAACCGTTCATGCGCCGCATGTTGGTCAATGATAATCAGTTTTCCGTTTTGTTCTATTAAAATATAGGTCGCAAACAACTGCCCAATCACACGGTAATCATGCAATTGTTCCAGCGACAGCCCCGTCTGTTGTACTTTTTCTTCCGCGGCGGCTGCCGGCTTTTCTGCTTTGTCCGTTTCCGGCGGCGGAGCATTATCTTTTTTCGGCGGCTCTATGCCCTGTTCGTCTGTTTTCACCGTTTCCTTTGGCTGTTGCTGTTCCTCCAAAAAAGCCGCTAAGGTTTGCTGCAATGCAGGATCCATACGCCGCGACGGCGTCGTTTCCTCCCGCACCATATGTACTGCCCCTGTAGAAGGCTCCGCCGGAATATGCGGTTGTTGCGGCTCCATATATTTTTGCAGCGGCAATGTTTCGCGTGCACGCTGCACAGGTGGCTTTTCCTTCTGCGGCTGCGGTATATCCCGCGGCTGCTCCGTCTTTTCCTGCACTGCCGTTTCCGGCTGAACGCTGAGCATTGGCGCAATTTTTTGCGCTGATATTGCGTTTTTTACCGCCCAATATACTGCTTTATAGACCGCGCTTTCATTGACGAACTTAACTTCCAGTTTTGCCGGATGTACATTCACATCCACACTGGCAGGGTCTACAAACAATTTAATCATTGCAACCGGAAAACAACCGCCCGCGAGCAGCCCTTTGTAGGCTTCCTCCAGCGCCGCCGCCATGGCACGGTTCACAATACAGCGGTTGTTGACAAAAAACGTCTGCATGCTTCTGTTTTTCTTATATAGGGATATATTGCCGACCAGCCCTTCCACGCGAACGCCTTCATAATCATTGTGTGCCGGCAGCAGCTCCCGTGCCACTTCTTTGCCATACAGGCACAGCGCCGCATTTTCCAGCCGCGCATCGCCGGGCGTGAAGATTTTTTCTTTCCGTTCATTGATATAGCGGAACGAAATTTCCGGATGTGCCAGCGACAGTTTGCGTACCGATTCTTCAATATATCCCGCTTCCGTATAGTCCTTACGCAGGAATTTTTTGCGTGCAGGCGTGTTAAAAAACAAATCCCGCACCGTGATGACTGTTCCCTGTGCGCAGCCTGTCTCCTCGCGGTAAATCACCTCGCCCGCCTCCAAACGGCACGCCGCGCCCAAGTCATAGCCATAGGCTTTGGTTTGAATCTCCACCCGCGCCACTGCGCAAATGCTGGCAAGCGCTTCGCCACGGAATCCCAGCGTGCGGATTTCCGTTAAATCGTCCGGTTTGCTGATTTTGCTGGTGGCATGGCATAAAAATGCCGTTTCCACTTCCTCCGGCGCGATACCGCTGCCATTATCGCTGACGCGCATCATCTCCAGCCCGCCGCCGCTGATTTCCACGGTGATTGCCGTCGCGCCGGCGTCAATTGCATTTTCACACAGTTCCTTAACAACGGACATGGGACGTTCTACGACTTCCCCCGCTGCAATCATGTTTGACAGCGTACTGTCCAGTACCTGAATCATTTGTATCAGTCCTTTTCTTTGTTTACAGCATTTGCTTCAGTTCGTGCAACATGCCGAGCGCTTCAATGGGCGTTAATGTATCAATATTTATCTTTTTCAGCTTTTCCAATGCTTCCTGTCCCGGCAGCATGTCCATGCTCACTTGTCCGTCCGCGCCGGACACCGTTTTCCGCCCTGCATGTTTAATTTCCACCTGCTTATTTTCATCTTCCAGTCCCGCCAGAATTTCTTTCCCGCGACGAATCACCTGCTCCGGCACACCCGCCAGTTTGGCAACCTCGATACCGTAACTGTGGTCGGCGCTGCCTTGAATGATTTTACGCAGGAAAATGATATCCTCTCCGCGTTCTTTCACGGCAACACAATAGTTTTTCACGCCGTCCATCACGTCCTCCAGTCCGGTCAGTTCATGGTAGTGCGTTGCAAACAGCGTTTTCGCACCGCATTTCTTTCGGTCTACCGTATATTCCAGCACAGACCACGCAATTGCTAAGCCGTCATATGTACTCGTACCGCGCCCGATTTCATCATAGATAATCAGGCTTTCCCGCGTTGCATTTTTCAAAATATTGGCAACTTCGCTCATTTCCACCATGAAGGTGCTTTGTCCCATGGTCAAATCATCTGACGCGCCGACGCGCGTGAAAATTTTGTCCACAATCCCGATTTGCGCCTCACCTGCCGGAACATAGCTGCCGATTTGCGCCATCAGCACAATCAGCGCCACCTGCCGCATATAAGTAGATTTTCCCGCCATGTTGGGTCCTGTAATAATTGCCAGCCGGTTTTCCTGTTCATCCAAAAATGTGTCGTTGGGCACAAACAATTCCTTTGATACCTGTTCCACCACCGGATGCCGCCCGTCCCGAATGGAAATCTCTCCTCCGGTGTTCACCTTCGGTTTGCAATAATTGTTCCGCATTGCAACGTTTGCCAGCGATACCAAGCAGTCCAGCGTCCCAATCACCTGCGCGCTTTTTTGCACGCGGCTGTGCGCCTGCGCCACCGTATCACGCATTTCACAGAATAAATCATATTCCAACTGAATGCTTTTGTCCTGCGCGCCCAGCACCTTTTCTTCAATTTCTTTGAGTTCCGGCGTGACAAACCGCTCTCCGTTCGCCAGCGTCTGACGGCGCACATAATAATCGGGTACGTTATCAAGCTGTCCCTTGGACACTTCAATATTATAACCAAAGACCCTGTTAAACTTAATTTTCAACGTTTTGATACCGGTCTTTTCTTTCTCCTTGTTTTCCAGTTCCGCAATCCACTTTTTCCCTTCCGTCGTTGCCGCGCGGTAAGCGTCAAGCTGTTCACTGTAGCCTGGTTTAAGCATGCCGCCCTCCCGCACCGTAACAGGCGGCTGTTCCACAATACCATAGTCTAAAATCTGACACAAATCCTCCAGACAATCTAGCGCGTCATATAACTTGTGCAGCATGGGCGTTTCAAACCGTGACAACCCAAATTTAAGCTGCGGCAGAGGTTTGAGAGAATCCGCCAGCGCACGCAAATCACGGGCGTTTGCCGATTTACTGACAATACGTCCCGTCAGCCGCTCTATATCGCGAATGGACGCAAGCGCTTCCTCCACATCCGCTTTCACCTGCATGTTCTGAATCAGTTCTTCCACGCTGTCCAGTCTGCTTTGAATTTTTCCGCTATGTATGAGTGGCTGTTCCACCCATTTGCGCATGTTCCGCGCACCCATTGCCGTTTTGGTCTGATCCAGCACCCAAAGCAGAGAACCACGCTTATTTTTACTGTGCATATTTTGCACCAGTTCCAAATTCCGTTTGGTGGAGAGGTCTACATCCATAAATTCTCCGATTTTGTATATTTGAACCTGATTAATATGCGAAATATCTGTTTTCTGCGTATAAATAATATAGGAAATCAGCGACCCGACCGCGCTTGCCATCGGGCCGGTTTCCGGCATGTGCAGTTCCGTCAGAGACTGCACGCCAAACTGTTTCCGCACCACTCGCCGCGCAATCTGAGGGTCATAGTATTCTGCCGAACCTGTGGAAACATATGCGCCAATGGTTTCATTGGCAAGGTCAAATATCTTGCGGTCAATCGACACATCTGCCGCAAACAGCACTTCCGATGGCATAAAACGTGCAAATTCGTTTTGCAGATTCATATAAATGTCATCGTTAAACTGCGTCACAAACAATTCACCGGTAGAATAGTCTACAAACGCCGCCGCAAACATCCCCTCCGCATCCTTGCAAACAGACGCCAAAAAGTTGTTGCGCGCCGCTTCCAACACGTTCTCATCTGTCATAGTTCCGGCAGTTACAATACGCACGACATCCCGTTCCACCATTCCTTTGGTGGTGTTCGGGTCCTGCATTTGTTCGCAAATCGCTACCTTGTAGCCGCGCTCCACCAGCCGTGCAACGTAACCGTCCGCACTGTGAAACGGTACGCCGCACATAGGCGCCCGTTCTTTTTTGCCGCAGCTTCTGCCTGTCAGCGTCAGTTCCAGTTCCTTGGAAACCGTGACGGCGTCCTCAAAAAACATTTCATAAAAATCGCCCAGCCGGTAAAACAATATGCAGTCCGGATATTGCTCTTTTATTCTGAAATATTGCTGCATCATTGGTGTGAATTGTTCCATGCAGATGTTCCTCCCTATATGCTAATCTCGCAAAGCTGATTTAGTGGCAGCCGCCGCAGCTTCCGCAACTCCCGCTGCAGCCGCCCTCTGTCTGTTCTTCTCCTGTGACTTCAAACCGAATCACGCTGTCCACTTTGTTCATCATTTCATCCAATTGTTGTTTTGTGTTGACATATCTGCGAATCACATCATTTTCTGTCAGTTTCTCAAATTCTGCATTGATTTGTTTGCGCACTTCCAAAAGTTCCTGCGGTGTGACGTCTTCTTTTGCCGCCTGTTTTGCAAGCTGCTCACGCTTTTTATTATATTCCTGCGTCAGTTCCTGCGCCGCAGAATCGCTCAAATATGCCGCTTCCGCATTTTTGAATGTGACAAAAATGTCTGAATCTGCAATTGCTTTTCCCAATAATTTTGCTTGTTCTAAAACTTCCATCTTTTCATTTCTCCATTTCTCTTTTTATCTCTTTCTATATGATGTCCGCAAAACAGACTTGGACTGCGCCTACTCTATTCTTTCACCTACTAAGTAGAAGGTTTTGGCACGTTGAATTTTCACAGGAACAATTTCCCCCGTCAGCGCTTCCGTTCCCGGAAAATGTACGATTTTCCCATGAAACGACCTGCCGCTCATCATGGCAGAGTCGTTTTTACTCGGGCCCTCTACCAACACATCACAGGTTTTTCCGACATATATCTGATTGCGTCGATAACCGATTTCCTCCTGCAATTTCAGCAACGCTTCAAAATTTTCTTGTTTTTCTTCTTTAGAAACCAAATCCGGCATGTCCGCAGCGGGCGTGCCTTTTCGTTTGGAATACAGAAAAGAAAACACTCCGTCAAATTCCACCTGTCGCATCACTTCCAACGTATCGGCAAATTCCTCTTCGGTTTCTCCCGGGAAGCCAACAATGATGTCCGTGGTCAGCGTGATATCCGGCATTTTTTCTTTGATTTTGCCCACCAGTTCCAGATATCCTTCCTTCGTATATTTCCGGTTCATCTCTTTTAAAATGCGGTTGTTGCCCGCTTGAAACGGCAAATGCAGACTGCGGCACACATGTTCACACTCCGCCATGGCACAAATGAGTTCATCGCTCAAATCTTTGGGGTGGGAGGTGATAAATTGAATGCGCCGGATACCGTCCACCGCATTGATTTTGCGTAAAAGCTGCGCAAATGTCACGCCGCAATCCAAATCTTTTCCATAGGAATTGACGTTTTGACCAATCAGTTTCACTTCCTTGCAGCCGTTCGCCGCAAGCTCCTGCACCTCCTGCAAAATATGCTCCGGTGCGCGGCTTTTTTCCCGTCCCCTGGTATAGGGTACAATGCAATAGGAACAAAAATTGTTGCAGCCTGACATAATGGTAACAGACGCGCTATAGGGGTTGTCCCGCTTTACAGGGAATCCTTCCGCAATGGCGTCCGCATCCTCCAGTACCTCAATCACCCGTTTGCGCCGCCGCAAATTTTCCAGCAGCAGACACGGAAAATGAACCAAATTATGCGTTCCAAATACAACATCCACATAGGGGAAAGAGTTTCGGATATATTCCAGCACATGCGGCTCCTGCATCATGCAGCCGCATAGCACCAAACGCAGTTCTTTGTTTTTTTCCTTATAGCGTTTGAGTGCGCCCAGATTACCGTAAATCCGGTATTCTGCGCCTTCACGGACTGCGCAGGTGTTCATCAAAATCAAATCCGCATCTTCTTCTTTTTCCGTGAAACCATATCCCATTTCCGCCAGCATACCGCGCAGCAGTTCCATATCCGCCACATTTTGCTGGCAGCCGTAAACATGCGTATAGGCGAGCAACTGCCGCCCGCTTTCCTCCCGATATTGCTGCAACATGCCATAAATTTCCTGCATGGCTGCATGACTCTGCCGTATATATTCTTCCGAAATATTGAACCGGTTATTCACCTTATGCATTCCTTTCTGCACCCGCTCCTCCCAATGATACCTCAATAATCCAAATCATCTTAAAACGCGGAACTTCCGCTTACTATACGCATAGCGGGCATTATATCATCATCCTATTATAGTATTATATACAATTTAAATGTATTTTTCAAGAGGAAAAGCGCACAAAAGCCTATTTTGTATAGAAATCAGACAAAATCCAGCTATATTTTTAGGAAAGCTACAAATGCTACAAAAACAATGTTGTATCCGGCAGCACAATTCCCTGACGATCGTTAATCGCACGCTGTGCTGTGATGGCAAACAAATTCGCTGTAACAAGCTGCAACAAATTGGTCACGGTCGCAAGCTGTATTTCTGTCATATTGTCAGCAATGGCAACTGCTAAAACACTGGCTACTGCCACCAATTGTTCCGTTCCCACTGTGCCTTTCGCATCTTTTTTCTGTTCGCTTTTTTGTTCTTTCTTCTCATCCATTGCCCGCACCCCATTTCCCCATTTTCTTGCTTCCATGCACTTATTTTATTTGTATGCGGACAAAATGTTATCTAGTATTTTCACCTTTTCTTTTTGCCTTCTGTTTAGGCATAAGAAAATCGACTTTTGTTTATCTAAGCTTCTCCAAATTCAAAAAAGAGGGCGCATTCATGTAGCGCCCCCCTTTTGCTCAAATTATCTCCAAATATTTTCCAGGTGTCATTCCAAAATATTTTTTGAATGCGCGTGTAAAGGTCACACGGTTGGTATATCCAACCTGAATCGCTATTTCCTCCACGGTCTCCTTCCGCTCCGCTAGTATTACTTTGGCATGTTCCAAGCGCACCAGATGGATAAAATCAAGCAGTGCTTTGCCTGTTTGTTCTTTAAACAATTTCGACAGATAGTGCGGCGTCAATTCAAATTTTTCTCCCAACATGTTAATAGACAAATTTTGGTCTTGATAATGCGCCATAACATATTCTGAAATTTTCTCTGATAAAGAAGTATCCTCTTCTGTTTTATCAAAGTCTTTTGCCATTTTACAAATTTTATCAATCGCATTGCTTAAATCATCATGTAAAATGTTGGGGTGTTGTCCGCTGGTTGTGAGTCGTTCCAAATGTAAATCTGCCGCAAACTGCACTTCATTTTTCACTTCAATATCCAGCGCCGTTTTCATCAATACATTCGCAAGATTGCTCACAATCCATTTTCCATACGGATTGTCTGTTCCACCGGCAAAGTTCGCCCCCCAAATTTGTTCAAAAATGGTACTCGCGCCTACAAAATCTCCTTCTTTCAGCGCCGAAATCATAAAATGCTCTTTATCCAGCGGATAATAATACTGCGCCACTTCCTCATCGCAAATGTCATCATACCATGTCACTTCATTTTCGCCAAGCAGCACACCTTTTTCCATTGTCGTCAGCGCGTGCTGATAGGACGTCGCAATCCCGCCCAGCGACTGTTGCATATCGCCTGCATAAATGCTGAGCGTGATATGATATTTGGTATAAATTTCTTCGCAAAATTCCAGCAGCAACCGGCGCATTTGCGTTTCCGGCTGCGTCTGTTTCCGCAAAAAATTCAGCAACGCCGTCATAACGCCGTTTTCCTGCACAGCATAACATATACCCTGGGGTGCAAACGCCTTTTCCAGCGCACCGAAAATAATTCCCACCATGATATCATAAATTTCCTGAAAAGATTCTTTTCCTGCCGGACTGTCTATTTCTTCTTCAAAATCTTCTATATACAAAATACATACCAAAAAATGCTCTGACACAAATTGTAGTTGTTCCTGGAAAGAAATCCGGTCGCTTTGATATGCTTCCACTTGTCCATTCAATAATTTGCGCAGTTGTATTTCTTTGAGTATGCCATTTTGCCGCTCTAACTGCTGTTTAATATCTCTGCGGCTTTCCAGCGTGCCGGCAATGGCTTGATAGATATATTGATAGTCCTCTTGCACCTGATTCTCCCGATCGTTTTCTGTGCTTAACAACTGTGCAATTTGCCGGACAGGTTCTATATTCTTTTTGGACAAATAATAACTCGCGGCAAACCCAATAATCAAACAAAATAGTACGCTGATGAGAAAACTGATCATGACGCTGTACATCTGTCCCCAAAACACATCATTTGACATGGCATATACCAGATAAAATGAAGTATAACTCATCTTTCGATAAACAGCAGTACGGTTCCCAAACGGAACCACACCGGAAATTTCTGTAAACTGTTCTCCTTCAATGTCGCGATTTTGCCGCACTGCTCCCAACGAAATCGAATGGTCACTGTTTTGGTCATAGACAAAAATGTCGGAATTATCTATATATTCATTGACAACACGACTTAACTCCGTCGGCGTCACAATGGATCCGACAATACCACGTGTGCCGTTTTCCTGTACCTGTCCCACAAAACAAAATTCGCCGCCGCTGGCTGTCCCATAACTTTGCCAGCCGTTTCCTTCTTCTATCTGTTTCTTCCATACATCATATTCCGTTGTAATCCCTTTAATCTGGTGATATTCTTTTAATGTAACAACACTGGTAGGCATGATAACATATTCCTGCGCGGGCAGATAAATAAAATATGCGCCCGTTACCTCTCTATATACATTGGTCTGTTCAATGTCCAGCGTCATTTTATATATATCGCGCATCGTTACGTCGTTCTGTCTCTCTTCTTGCAACAATGTTTGCACTGCCGCAGTATGGGCAGCATCAATCGCCATGCGCTGCGCGTTAGAAAACAGCCTGTCCAGTTCAGAATTGATTTGCGCTGTCAAATTGGTGTTGGATTGAATCAATTCTTCTTTTAACTTGACATACGAATAGACTTGTGAAAACACATTGGTGACCAATGGAATCACCAAAATAAGTATATATGACAACAACCATTTTCTTGTCAGTGAAAGTGTATTCCCCAAAAACAGCCTTTTTATTTTGTCTGCCATTGTTTCCTCCCGATTTTCACGCGCCCTTTTGCGCGTACATTCCATATTTTATTTTAACATAAAGAGAATCCCAATTCAATAAAAAGTTAAAAGAAATTAGCCTTGTACAAAACAACTTGTCTATTGGGGCAGTTTCTCTGCAGGCAAAAAACGCCCAAAAATGAGCTATATATCTCATCTTTGAGCGTTTCCCATGTTCAATGAAGTTGTGTATCACTTGCGTGGCAAAAGGCTATTTTGTCAGCGTTTGCAGCGCCAAAACTGCCGCATCTGCGAACCGGTCCGCTAATACAATGGAAATATCCACTTCTGAGGTGGACGTCAGTTTCGTTTCCACATCCGCTTCCGCCAGCGCTTCATAAACCGCTGCCGCCACGCCCGGCTGCTGCGCCATTCGTTTTCCTTCCACGCATACTTTTGCGTTTCCGCTGTCCACTTCCACCACAAAATTCTCAATCTGTTTTTTATAAGACGCCAGCGTTTTCACTGCTTCATGCACGTCTTTATCGGCAATGGTAAAAGAAAAGGTAACCTTGTTGCTTTTTTCCAAAGTGCTTTGGCATATCACATCCACATTGATGTTCCGCGCCGCCACTTCCCGCAGTATATGGGCAATCACGCCGATATCATCCGGCAAACCCGAAATGCTGATAATAGACACGCCATCTACCACTTGGATGCTCTGAACCGCTTGTTCCATAGTCCCCTTCCTTTCTTTTTCACTTACATAGACTCTACCAAATCTGCCATACTGTACATTCCCGGCGCTTTTCCTTGCAGGAAACGTGCCGCGCGAATGCTGCCCACCGCAAACACTTCTTTGCTGGTCGCCGTATGGCTCAGTTCAATCACTTCATCTGTTCCTGCAAACACCACGTTATGCTGCCCGACAATCGTGCCGCCGCGCAGCGCGTGGATACCGATTTCCTGTTTCCCGCGTTTTTTGCGGACACAGTGGCGGTCATAGACATATTCCATTTCATCTTCCAAAACAGAATCAATGGCGTCTGCAATGGCAAGCGCCGTCCCGCTGGGAGCGTCCACCTTTTGATTGTGGTGCCGCTCTATAATTTCAATATCAAAATTATCATATAACACGTTTGCTGCTTTTTTCACCAAATCAATCAGCAAATTCACACCAAGCGACATGTTTGCTGAAAAAAACACCGGAATGGTTTCTGACATTTCTTTCAGGTGTTCCCGCTGGCTTTCATCCAGTCCTGTTGTTGCCATCACCAATGGTACTTTCCGCTCCAGCGCAAATTCCGTTAGTTTTTCAAACGCGCTTGGGTGGGAAAAATCAACAAGCACATCCGCCTGTCCTGTATACGCGGGCGGCAGGGAATAAATCGGAAAATCATATAAATCTTGATCCTGCAAATCAATGCCACAGACAATTTCCACATCGTCCGTTTCCGCGACAAGACGCGCAATTGCCTGGCCCATTTTCCCATTGCAGCCACTGAGTATCATTTTTATCATTTGTTTTCACACACCTTTTGTTATACGAGGGCAATACCCGCGTTCTTCATTGCTTCTTTCAGCACCGCCGCATTTTTTTCTTCCATTTCGCACAGCGGCAGACGATATTTTCCGCAGTCATATCCCATGAATCCCAATGCCGCTTTGACAGGAATCGGATTCACTTCAATAAACAACGCTGCAACCAAATCCATATATTTGAGCTGCAATTCCATGCTGCCCTGCACATCGCCTGCGAAATAACGCGCGCAAATGTCGTGCGTTTCCTGCGGCAAGACGTTTGCCAGCACGGAAATCACCCCTTTGCCGCCAATGGACAACATCGGTACAATAATGTCGTCGTTACCGGAATATAAATCCAGTTTATCGCCGCACGCCGCGCGAATTTTAGACGCATATGCCAAATTCCCACTCGCTTCTTTGACCGCGACAATATTTTCAATCTCCGCCAGTTTTTGATAGGTTTCAATCGCAATGGTCACGCCGGTGCGGCTGGGCACATTATATAAAATCACCGGAATGTCCACGCTCTGCGCTGTTTTACTGAAATGTTCATACAGCCCTTTTTGAGAAGCTTTGTTATAGTATGGCGTTACCAGCAGCAAACCGTCTGCGCCAAGTTCCTGCGCCCGTTTGGAAAGCTGAATGCCGTGCGCCGTGTCGTTGCTGCCCGTTCCGGCAATCACCGGCACGCGTCCCGCCACTTTTTCCACGCCAAAGCGAATCACTTCCAAATGTTCGTCGTCCGGCATAGTAGACGCTTCGCCCGTTGTGCCGCAAATAATGATAGCGTCTGTGCCGCCCGCAATTTGAAATTCAATCAGCTTTTCCAGCATGTTATAGTCCACGCCGGTTTCCGTATATGGCGTTACAATGGCAACGCCGCTACCTGTAAACAGAGTTTTTTTCATAATTTCACACGCTCCTTCAGGCTTATTTTGCCCACATTTCAATCAATTTCTGAGCGATTTGAACAGCGTTGGAAGCCGCCCCTTTTCTGATGTTGTCCGCTACTACCCAGATGTTCACGCCGTTTTCTATACTGTCGTCACGGCGGATTCTGCCGACATATACTTCGTCATGTCCCGTCGCCGTCACTGCCATGGGATATACATTGTTTGCCGGATCGTCCTGAACGATAATACCAGGCGCGTCCTGCAAAGTCTGTTTCAGTTCTGCCAACTCAAACGGTTTTTCAAATTCCAGATTGATGGATTCACTATGGCTGTTGAACACCGGCACGCGAACCGTTGTCGCTGTGACACGCATATCGGGATTTCCCAAAATTTTTCTGGTTTCGTTCACCATTTTGATTTCTTCTTTGGTATATCCGCTTTCCTCAAACACGTCAATGTGCGGCAGACAGTTGTTTGCAATCGGATGCGGGAACTTTTTCGGCGCTTCGCCTTTCAGTCCGTTTTCCAAATCGCTCCAGCCGCCCATACCTGCACCGGATACTGCTTGATATGTAGAATAAACCACACGTTTGATGGTATATTTATCGTCCAGCGGTTTGAGGGCAACCATTGCCTGAATGGTGGAACAGTTGGGGTTTGCGATGATGTTTTTCTTGTTCGCCCATTCCAAGTCATAGCTGTTTACTTCCGGCACCACCAGCGGTACGTCGGGATCCATTCTCCACGCGCTGGAATTGTCAATGACAATACATCCGTGCGCTGCGGCAATGGGCGCAAATTTTTCGCTTGTGGAACCGCCTGCGGAAAACAGCGCAATGTCAATCGGTTTGTCAAAAGAGTGTTCATTCAGTTCTTCCACAGTATATTCTTTGCCCATGAATGTAACTTTTTTCCCCGCGCTGCGTGCGGACGCCATCAAATAGTAGTTTTCAACCGGCAGGTTTTTTTCTTCCAAAACCTTTAAAAAGGTTCTTCCCACCATGCCCGTTGCACCAACGACTGCTACATTGTACTTCTTCATTTTAATTCCTCCAAATTTTATCATGTTTTAAGGTTGCATGTTTCTTCTTTTGAGATATAGAAAACGGTCGACTCAAAGCCGACCGTGAATATACGTTTTTCCATCCTTTTTCACGATAGCTCTCCATCACTTACGGGATGACAGTCCTGCAATTATTCACTGCAAAACCAGGAAGCAAAGCACACTGGACGCTTTATTCCTTCGGCAGTTTCCCCTTTCCCCGCGCCTTCACAGGAAAGTCCTTTTTCCTCCGGCGCCATACTGATGAAAACTGCGACCTCTATCTCATTATATGCAATCTTATTCAATTTGTACCTCTATCTTACCACTTCTTTGCCCGTCTGTCAAATATTTTTTTCAAAAAAGAAGGATTTTTTCGCCCCCCTGTCGAAAGACATAGCATAGCAAATTGTAACAGAAAGGGATTTTACCGATGAAAAAACGAGTATTATCGCTTGCCGCAGCATGTTTGCTCGGCAGCTTTACCGCTTTCGCTGCTCCCACCGGCGTGGATACGACAGTGAAAGTCGGTTTATATTATGGTAGCAGTGCATTAGACCAAGCGGTGTTTTCCGCTGTCGCCCCCATCAATGCCGGCGGAGCAGTCATTCCCGCCTGGACGTTTGCCTATGCAAAATCCACCGGCGGCAACGGTGGTGAACTTGTGACCGGAGACGGCACGCAGCTTCTCACATGGCAAGGCGGCATGGTCGCACACGCAGACAACAACATTATGACCGTGAACGAAAAAGAATACCGCGGTTCTATGATTTTTCTGGCATCAGAAGGAAAAATCACTGTCATTAATCAACTGTCGGTGGACGAATATCTCTGCGGCGTACTGCCCAGTGAAACCTACCCAAGCTGGCCTGTCGAAGCGCTGAAAGCACAAGCAGTGGTTTCCCGCTCCTATGTCCTTTCCAGCGGACGCGGACGCCACAGTTCACAGGGCTTTGACGTGTGCAACACCACGCATTGTCAAGTCTACAGCGGCAACGCCAAAGAAACCGCTTCCACCAACGCGGCAGTGGACGCAACCGCCGGACAGGTTTGCACACATGGCGGCAAAATTGTCAACACGGTCTTTTCCGCTTCCAACGGCGGTTATATTGAAGATTCCGTCAATGTCTGGGGCGGTTCCACGCCCTATTTTGTCTCCAAAAAGGATGACTTTGAAAAAACAGAGGAAATTAAAGGCATGGTATGGGACACGACCGTTACAAACGACACCATTCAAAGCAAACTTTCCGCCTCCGGTGTGAATATCGGCGCGGTAAAGGGCTTGGAAATTCTGGAAAAAGCCGCATCAGGACGTGTTACCAAGCTGCGCATTATCGGTGACAGCGGCGAATACATAGCGGAGCGAGAACGGTGCCGGACACTGCTGGGACTGAAAAGCCAGCTTTATACCATAGAATCTGCCGGCAGCGGTAGTCAGATTACTGCTATATCAAGCAGCGGTACCAATCTTGTCACAGATTTCTATGTCCGCGCCGCGGATACCACCGCCCATCTCGGCAATTCTATTTGGGCGCTGGGCGGCGACGGCGGCAAAGTGCAGCTTTCTGCCAATGCTTCTCAGGCAGTTTGGTCGGATAACGGATTTGTAATTCACGGACGCGGCAACGGTCACGGTATCGGCATTAAGATAGCCTCCGCCATTGTCTTCGAGATCGATGATCAGGTCGCGCATACCGTGGTGTTTGCGCATATCGTTGAGGGCATCGACCATCTCGCGGAG